>NZ_MBDT01000005.1:0-935416 GCF_001702295.1 Pseudomonas sp. S3E12 | reverse complement strand
GCCGTCGCAATCCGGGTTGTTACCGCAGATGTGCAGCTTGTGCTTCTCGTCCAGCAGGTAAGCGTCCATTGCTGTGCTGCAGATCGGGCAGCGGTGCTTGCCACGCAGTACCAGCGATTCGGATTCACCCTCGTCGTCGGCGGCGATTTCATCGCCCGGCACCAGGTTGACGGTGGCCTTGCAGCGTTCTTTCGGCGGCAGGCTGTAGCCCGAGCAACCGAGGAACACGCCGGTGGATGCGGTACGAATCTGCATCGGACGGCCACAGGTCAGGCACGGAATGTCGGTCATCACCGGCTGGTTGGCACGCATGCCGCTCTCAGGGCTTTCGGCCACTTCAAGTTTTTTCTTGAAGTCGCCGTAGAACTCGTCGAGCACGTTTTTCCAGTCGCGCTCGCCCTGGGCCACGTCATCGAGGTTCTCTTCCATACCGGCGGTAAAGCCGTAGTCCATCAGGTTGGAGAAGCTCTCGGACAGGCGCTCGGTAACGATATCGCCCATCTTTTCCGAATAGAAACGACGGTTGTGCAGCGCGACATAGCCACGGTCCTGGATGGTGGAGATGATCGCCGCGTAGGTCGACGGACGACCGATACCGCGCTTCTCCATCTCTTTCACCAGGCTGGCTTCCGAATAACGCGCCGGCGGCTTGGTGAAGTGCTGGGACGGGTCGAGCTTGATCAGCTTCAACGTGTCGCCCTGAGCCATGTCCGGCAGCACATCGTCATCGCCAGGCTTGGCGATCTGCGGCATCACCCGGGTGTAGCCGTCGAACTTGAGGATACGGCCCTTGGCGCGCAGCTCGAAGTCCCCGGCGCCGACACTGACGGTAGTGGACAGGTATTGCGCCGGCAGCATCTGGCAAGCCAGGAACTGGCGCCAGATCAGCTCGTAGAGGCGCTCAGCGTCGCGTTCCATGCCACTCAGCTTGCTTGGCTCGGTGTTGGCATCGGAAGGACGAATCGCTTCGTGCGCCTCCTGGGCGCCTTCTTTGCTGCTGTAGACGTTCGGCTTCTCCGGCAGGTACTTCTTGCCGAATTCGCTTTCAATATAGGTACGCGCCATCGCCACCGCGTCTTGCGACAGGTTGGTGGAGTCGGTACGCATATAAGTGATGTAGCCGGCTTCGTACAGACGCTGGGCCATCATCATGGTTTTCTTCACCCCGAAGCCCAGGCGGTTACTTGCGGCCTGTTGCAGGGTGGAGGTGATGAACGGCGCCGACGGCTTGCTGCTGGTCGGTTTGTCTTCACGCTTGACGATGCTGTAGCTGGAGGCCTTGAGCTTTTCCAGCGCGGCCATGGCCTGGGCTTCGTTCAGCGGCTTGAACACCTCGCCTTTCTCACGGGCCACTTCGAAGCGCACGTTGGCGCCCTTGGCGGTGCCGAGATCGGCGTGGACTTCCCAGTATTCCTCGGGGTTGAACGCACGGATCTCACGTTCGCGCTCCACCACCAGCTTGACCGCTACCGATTGCACACGACCGGCGGACAGGCCACGGGCGATCTTGGCCCACAGCAGCGGCGAGACCATGTAGCCCACGACGCGGTCGAGGAAACGACGGGCCTGCTGGGCGTTGACGCGATCGATGTCCAGCTCGCCCGGCTTGGAGAAGGCTTCCTGGATGGCTTTCTTGGTGATTTCGTTGAACACCACACGCTTGTAGCGGCTGTCATCACCGCCGATGGCTTCCCGCAGGTGCCAGGCAATGGCTTCCCCTTCGCGGTCCAAGTCCGTTGCGAGATAGATGGTGTCGGCATCCTTGGCGAGCCGGCGCAGCTCTTCGATGACCTTTTCCTTGCCCGGAAGGATTTCGTACTTGGCCTTCCAGCCATGATCCGGGTCCACACCCATGCGCGAGACCAGCTGCTTGCGCGCTTTCTCTTTAGGCGTGAGCACCGGACCTTCGCCCGCGGCCGCCTTGCCGCGCTTGGCGGCAGGCTCCTTGCTGGCGCTAGCCGAACCGCTGGTGGGCAGGTCTCGGATATGGCCGATACTCGACTTCACCACGTACTCGTTGCCCAAGTACTTGTTGATGGTCTTGGCCTTAGCCGGGGATTCCACAATGACCAGCGATTTGCCCATGGATCGGAAAATTCCTGAATTCGAGAAGTGAAAGGCAGTTGGCGCCTGACGCGGCAACGCTATATATAGTGGCAACAAGGTGAGGTCAAGCGCAGCATTCTGCGCGACCTGCCGTTATTGCCCTGAAAAAAGACTGGGTTCGACCTGGACCAAAGCAAAGCGCGGGACCTGCTCGCCGTCAACTTCGACGGTCTCCAGGAACATGCTCAAGGGGCGTACCCAAAAGCCGTAATCGCCATACAGTGCTTGGTAGAACACCACTTCTTCTTCGGTCTCGGAATGCCGTGCCACGCTGAAAACGCGGTACTGCGGACCTTTATAATGTTGGTAGAGCCCTGGTTCGACTTTCATGCTCTGGCCCCCTTACAAAATTTGTTGAAAAAAAATATTAAAAATTCCAAAAAACAAAAACCGGGGCACTGGGCCCCGGCTTCCGTCGACTCAACGCTTAGACGCGTTCGAAGACGGTGGAGATGCCTTGGCCGAGACCAATGCACATGGTTGCAACCCCAAGGTTACCGCCATTTTGCTTCATCACGTTAAGCAAAGTGCCGGAAATACGCGCACCGGAGCAACCGAATGGGTGGCCCAGGGCAATCGCACCGCCGTGCAGGTTAACCTTCTCGTTCATCTTGTCGAGCACTTTCAAATCTTTCAGCACCGGCAGGGCCTGTGCAGCGAAAGCTTCGTTGAGCTCGAAGAAGTCGATATCGGAGATGGTCAGGCCCGCGCGCTTCAAGGCTTTTTGTGTCGCCGGTACTGGACCATAGCCCATGATTGCCGGGTCCACACCCGCCACCGCCATCGAACGAATCACCGCCAGCGGCTGGATGCCGAGATCCTGGGCACGCTGCGCCGACATCACGATCATGCACGAGGCGCCGTCGGTGATTTGCGACGAAGTACCCGCCGTCACGGTGCCGCCCTTTGGATTGAAGGCAGGCTTGAGGGCCGCCAGGCTTTCCAGGGTGGTATCCGGACGAATGGTTTCGTCGTAGTCGAACAGCTTGAGGAAACCGTTCTCGTCGTAGCCGTTCATCGGGATGATTTCATCCTTGAACTTGCCTTCCACGGTCGCCTTGTGGGCGAGCTGGTGGGAACGCACGCCGAACGCGTCCTGGGCTTCACGGGTAATGCCGTGCATCTTGCCGAGCATTTCCGCGGTCAGGCCCATCATGCCCGAGGCTTTTGCCGCGTACAGCGACATGTGCGGGTTGGGATCGACGCCGTGCATCATGCTGACGTGGCCCATGTGCTCCACGCCACCAACCACGAACACATCACCGTTGCCGGTCATGATCGCCTGGGCGGCGGTGTGCAGCGCACTCATGGACGAGCCACACAGGCGGCTGACGGTCTGGCCGGCTGCCGTGTGCGGGATCTGCGTCATCAACGACGCCATGCGCGCGATGTTCCAGCCCTGCTCCAGGGTCTGGTTGACGCAGCCCCAGATCACGTCTTCGACTTCGTTCGGGTCGACCTTGACGTTACGTTCCAGCAGCTTGCTGATCAGGTGCGCCGACATGTCTTCAGCGCGGGTGTTGCGGTGCATGCCGCCCTTGGAGCGGCCCATCGGCGTACGACCGAAGTCGACAATCACGACGTCTCTTGGATTCAAGCTCATAAATATTCTCGCTCTAGTCGTCTGGGCACTTAACCGAAGAAGCGCTGGCCGTTCTTGGCCATCTCACGCAGCTTCGCGGTCGGGTGGTACAGCGGGCCCAGATCAGCGTATTGATCAGCCAGGGCAACGAACTCGGCCACACCGATCGAGTCGATGTAACGCAGTGCACCACCACGGAATGGAGGGAAACCAATACCGTACACCAGGCCCATATCGGCCTCGGCGGCGGTTTCAACGATGCCGTCTTCCAGGCAACGCACGGTTTCCAGGCACAGGGCGATCATCATCCAGTTGATGATGTCCTCATCCGACACCTCACGCTGTTCGTAGATGACCGGAGCCAGCACTTCGTGCACCGACGGGTCGGCCACTTTCTTCTGCTTGCCCTTCTTGTCCGCCTCGTAGGCGTAGAAACCCTTGCCGTTCTTCTGGCCCAGGCGCTTGGCCTCGTAGAGCGCGTCGATCGCCGAGCGGCGGTCGTCTTTCATTCGGTCCGGGAAGCCTTCAGCCATCACATCACGACCGTGGTGGCCGGTGTCGATGCCGACCACGTCCATCAGGTACGCCGGGCCCATAGGCCAGCCGAATTTTTCCATGACCTTGTCGATGCGCACGAAGTCCACACCGGCACTCACCAGCTTGGCGAAACCGCCGAAGTACGGGAACAGCACGCGGTTGACCAGGAAGCCCGGGCAGTCGTTGACCACGATCGGGTTCTTGCCCATTTTCTTGGCGTAGGCAACGGTGGTGGCAATCGCCAGCTCGCTGGACTTCTCGCCACGGATCACTTCCACCAGCGGCATCATGTGCACCGGGTTGAAGAAGTGCATGCCGACGAAGTTTTCCGGACGCTTGAGGGCCTTGGCCAGCAGCGAAATGGAAATGGTCGAGGTATTCGAGGCCAGGATGGTGTCGTCTTTGACGTGGCCTTCAACTTCAGCCAGTACCGCCTGCTTGACCTTCGGATTCTCGACAACCGCTTCGACCACCAGGTCGACATGGCCGAAATCGCCGTAGGACAGCGTAGGACGAATGCCGTTAAGCACCTCAGCCATCTTCGCCGCGGTCATACGACCTTTATCAACGCGGCCGACCAGCAGCTTGGCGGCTTCGGCCAGGCCCTGTTCGATCCCGTGCTCGTTGATGTCCTTCATCAGGATCGGCGTGCCTTTGGACGCCGACTGATAGGCGATACCGCCACCCATGATACCGGCACCGAGGACGGCAGCCTGTTTCACGTCTTTGGCGATTTCGTCGTAGGCCTTGGCCTTTTTCTTCAGTTCCTGGTCGTTCAGGAACAGGCCAATCAGGCTCTGGGCCGCCGAGGTCTTGGCCAGTTTGACGAAGCCTGCTGCTTCCACTTCCAGGGCTTTGTCGCGACCGAAGTTCGCGGCCTTCTGGATGGTCTTGATCGCTTCAACCGGTGCCGGGTAGTTCGGGCCGGCCTGGCCAGCCACGAAGCCCTTGGCGGTTTCGAACGACATCATTTGTTCGATGGCGTTGAGCTTGAGTTTTTCCAGCTTCGGCTGACGCTTGGCCTTGTAGTCAAATTCGCCGCTGATAGCGCCCTTGATCAGGTTCAACGCGGCTTCAGCCAGCTTGTCCGGAGCCACCACGGCGTCGACGGCACCGACTTTCAGTGCGTCTTCGGCACGGTTTTCCTTGCCGGCGGCAATCCACTCGATGGCGTTGTCGGCACCAATGATGCGCGGCAGGCGCACGGTGCCGCCGAAGCCTGGGTAGATGCCCAGCTTGACTTCAGGCAGGCCGATCTTGGCAGTGGCGGACATGACGCGGAAGTCCGCCGCCAGGCACATTTCCAGGCCGCCGCCCAGCGCGATGCCATTGATCGCGGCAACGGTGGGTACGTTGAGGTCTTCGAAATCGCTGAAAATCTTGTTGGCTTCGAGGTTGCCAGCCACCAGCTCGGCATCGGGCAGCTTGAAGTTGTCGACGAATTCGGTGATGTCAGCGCCGACGATAAACACGTCCTTGCCGCTGGAGACGATCACGCCTTTGATCGATGCATCAGCCTTGATGGTGTCTACGGCCTGACGCAGTTCGTTCAGGGTTAGACGGTTGAACTTGTTGACGGACTCACCCTTGAGGTCGAACTTCAGTTCGACGATGCCACTTTCAAGAGCCTTAACCGTGATGGCTTTACCTTCGTAAATCATCAACTGATCTCCACGATATGGAAGCTGAACAGTACACATTGGACGCTGGCCTATGCTTGGACATTGATAATTTCGTCAATGCTCAGGCCAATCCGCCAGGCACACCCGCCAATGCGATAGTCGGGGTTCTGTATGAGCGGTCTGACAGACAAACGCTCAATTCATACGCCCGTTTGATTTGGGTACGCCACCTTCATCCAATTCCGAGCAATTGTCAATCGCTCGAAAGGCTAGGAAAAACGCGACTTTCCAGTCATTTCAGAACCCCGGGGCCAGGCCCGCGATTCGTCAATATTCAACTATTCACGAAATCAATAATGAAAAAGATAGGGAAAACCGCTGTACAGAACGGGATATGCCGCTAGGCTAGCGACAACCGTAAGGCGCCTGGATGAACATCCGACGCGGGAAACCCGGATTTACCGGCCTGCCTGGCCAACTCCAGCCCGATGATGCTTTCGGGCTTTTTATTGCCTGGGGTTTGACCAACAGGTGTCAGGCCAGGGCCTTGAGCAATGTATCAATAGCCAGCAGGTCGCTCGCCTCGCCCTTCTCGCCCCAGTAAAGGGCGATCATTTGCTTGTCCGCCTCGACCTTGTAGACATTCGCCGGCAGCGTTGCAAAATGCGGCAACAACTTCTCGTCCACACACTCTTCGCGCCACTGATTGACCCACACGCCCGGCTCCAGCTGCCAGTAGCTCCAAACGGCCGGCATACTGCCGCGCCGGGGTCGGCAGTACTGCGCACACGGGCTCGGCGGCTCTTGCTTGAGCCAGTGCGGCCACTCCTGGGGCGCCAGTTGCATGGCCAGGCCGATGCGGCGCGCCTCCATGCGCAAGGCCATGCGCCCGCTCTGATGGCGCGATGGGCGCAGCCATGCCAGGGGGCTCAGAACCACGACAAGGATTGACACCACTATCCAGACCGTCATATGTGTACTCCCGATTTTTCTGATGAGCGGATTTGACCTGACGCAACCCTATCCGCTTGAAAGCAGCCATACTGAATCTATTGCAGTCCCCTGGAGGAACGCCCCATGTCCTACGAACATATTCTGGTCGCCGTAGACCTGACCGAAGAGTGCGATCCAGTGATCAAGCGCGCCCGAGCGTTTGCCGTTGCCAGTGGCGCAAAACTGTCACTGGTGCATATCGTCGAGCCCATGGCCATGGCCTTTGGCGGCGACGTGCCCATGGACCTTTCCCAACTGCAGCAACAACAGTTCGACCAGGCCAAGGAGCGCCTTGACCGCCTGATCGTCAAATACCCCGAAGTGACCAAGGAAAACTCCCACCTCACCTACGGCCAACCGCGCCAGGAAATCCACCACTTGGCCAAGGAGCAGCATTGCGACCTGATCGTGGTCGGCAGTCATGGCCGTCATGGTTTGGCGTTGCTGCTGGGTTCTACTGCCAATGATGTGCTGCACGGTGCGCCGTGCGATGTATTGGCCGTCAGGCTGGTAAAAACCTCTTAAGGCCACATTTGAACCGCATTTCATATGAAAAAGCCCGGCGCCCAATTAGGGCGCCGGGCTTTTTTATTGCGCGTAGATCACTCAGGCATCCAGCTCGGCCCAACGCTCGACCAGCACTTCCAGCTCCTGGTTCAACGTCTCCAGAGAGGCGATGACCTTGGCGGTTTCCGCTGCCGGACGCAGATAGAAACCCGCGTCAGCCATTTCCGCCTCTACCGCGGCGATCTGCTGTTCCTTGGCGTCGATATCACCCGGCAAGGCTTCCAGCTCACGCTGCAGCTTGTAGCTGAGTTTCTTCTTGGTCGCCGGCGCCGCTTCCTGGGCCGGTGCAGCCGCTTCCACCGGAGCCACCACAGCGGAGGCCAGGTCGGCCTTGCCGGACTTGCTCTCGGTCACGCCCAACAGGCGCGGCGAGCCGCCCTGACGCAGCCAGTCCTGGTAACCACCGACGTATTCGCGCACCTTGCCTTCACCTTCGAAGACCAGGGTGCTGGTGACCACGTTGTCGAGGAATGCCCGGTCGTGGCTGACCATCAGCACAGTGCCGTTGAAGGTCAGCAGGACCTCTTCCAGCAGCTCGAGGGTTTCCACGTCGAGGTCGTTGGTCGGTTCGTCGAGCACCAGCAGGTTGGCCGGCTTGCTGAACAGCTTGGCCAGCAGCAGGCGCGCACGCTCGCCACCGGACAAGGCCTTCACTGGCGTACGCGCACGCTGCGGGCTGAACAGGAAATCGCCCAGGTAGCTGAGTACGTGGCGGCTCTGGCCGTCGATATCGATAAAGTCGCGGCCTTCGGCGACGTTGTCGATCACAGTCTTTTCCAGGTCCAACTGATGGCGCAACTGGTCGAAGTAGGCCACGTCGATGCGCGTGCCCTCTTCCACCGTGCCGCTGGTCGGTTGCAGACCATTGAGCATCAGTTTGAGCAAGGTGGTCTTGCCGGTACCGTTGGCACCCAACAGGCCGATACGGTCGCCGCGCTGCAGGACCATAGAGAAGTCCTTGATCAGGAACGGACCATCCGGGTGATGGAAGCTGACGTTCTCCAGCACCATGACCTGCTTGCCCGACTTATCGGCGGTATCCAGCTGGATATTGGCCTTGCCGGTGCGCTCGCGACGTTCGCTGCGCTCAACGCGCAGGGCCTTGAGGGCACGCACGCGGCCTTCGTTACGGGTGCGGCGCGCCTTGATGCCCTGGCGGATCCAGACTTCTTCCTGGGCCAGTTTCTTGTCGAACAGGGCGTTGGCGGTTTCTTCGGCAGCCAGCGTCGCCTCTTTGTGCACCAGGAAGCTGGCGTAATCGCCGTTCCAGTCGATCAGGCCACCACGGTCCAGCTCGAGGATCCGCGTGGCGAGGTTTTGCAGGAAGGAACGGTCATGCGTGATGAACAGCACGGCGCCCTGGAAATCCTTGAGGGCTTCTTCCAGCCAGGCGATGGCGCCGATGTCCAGGTGGTTGGTTGGCTCGTCGAGCAGCAGCAGGTCCGGCTCGGACACCAGGGCCTGGGCCAGCAGCACACGACGACGCCAGCCGCCGGACAACTCGGCGAGGGTCTTGTCGGCCGGCAGCTGCAGGCGGCTCAGGGTGCTGTCGACCAGTTGCTGCAGGCGCCAGCCGTCACGGGCTTCGAGGTCTTGCTGAACGTGCATCAGCTTGTCCAGGTCGGCTTCGGTGACGCAGTTCTGGGCCAGGTGATGGTATTGCGCAAGCAACTCACCGACACCGTCCAGGCCTTCGGCAACCACGTCGAACACGGTCCGTCCGTCGGCCACCGGCAATTCCTGCGGCAATTCGCCAATCTTGAGGCCTGGGGCACGCCAGACAGAGCCGTCATCGGGCTTCTGGTCGCCCTTTACCAGCTTCATCATGCTGGACTTGCCGGTGCCGTTGCGGCCGATGATGCACACCCGCTCACCACGGGCGATCTGCCAGGACACCTTGTCCAACAACGGCATAGCGCCGAAAGCAAGGGACACATCGCTGAATTTGAGCAGGGTCATACGCTTCTCCAAAAACTGGGCGCGCATTCTACCTGACTTGAGGGTGGGATGCGGCCAGCATTTTCGCTACCGACACGTTCTGTAGGACATTTCCGGAGAACTTGAACGAACCACCTGGCAAAGCTTTCGCCGGCCGCTGGCAAAAGGCTAAGCTAGGGGCAATCAGTGTCGGCGGTGCCGGTGCTAGTCGTGATTTCTCTGCACGGACGTCTCATGCGCAGTCGCCTTTTCAACTTTTTATCTTGTCTGCTTCTTTCCGCCACCGCCGTTCAATCCGCCCAGGCCGTGGACCTCACCACCCAACGTCAATATTACGATGAAGCCAAACGCGCCCTGGCCAAGGGCGATACCGGCCCCTACATGCAATACAGCCAGGCCCTGGCCGACTACCCCCTGACGCCCTACCTGGCCTACGACGAACTGACCGCCCGGTTGAAGACCGCCAGCAACGAGGAAATCGAACAATTCCTCGCCAAAAACGGCGACCTGCCCCAGGCCAACTGGATGAAACTGCGTTGGTTGCGCTGGTTGGCCGAGCGTGGCGACTGGCAGACCTTTGAAAAGTACTACGACCCCAAGCTTAATTTCGTCGAACTGGACTGCCTGCACGGCCAGTTCCAACTGACCCACAACTTGAAGGCTGAAGGCTACAAAACCACCGAAAAACTCTGGATGACCGGCAAATCCCAGCCGGCCGCCTGTGATGCCACCTTCGGCCAGTGGGCCGCGGACGGCCAACTCACCGAACAAAAAATCTGGGACCGCGCCAAACTCGCCGCCGAAGCACGCAATTACCCGCTGGCCAACAGCCTGGTAAAAACCCTGCCGACCCTGGGCGCCCAGGGCCGCCTGATGGTGGACGTAGCACAGAAGCCCGACATGCTCGGCGACCCGTCGCGCTTCCTGCCGGCCACCGAGGCGATGTCTGACGCCGTCGGCCTGGGCCTGCGCCGCCTGGCACGCCAGGATCCGGACAAGGCCATGGCGCTGCTCGACGGTTACGCCAGCAGCATGCACTTCTCCCGTGACGAAAAAGTGGCAATCGCCCGTGAAATCGGCCTGACCCTGGCCAAGCGCTTCGACCCGCGGGCGCTTGAGGTGATGACCAAGTACGACCCCGAGTTGCGCGACAACACGGTGTCCGAATGGCGCCTGCGCCTGCTGTTGCGCCTAGCCCGCTGGGAAGATGCCTACCAACTGACGCGCAAACTCCCGCAGGATTTGGCCACCACCAACCGCTGGCGCTACTGGCAGGCCCGCAGCCTGGAACTGGCCGAGCCGAAAAACCCGCAAGCCCTGGTGCTGTACAAGAATCTCGCGCAGGAACGGGACTTCTATGGCTTCCTGGCCGCCGATCGCTCCAAGGCGCCGTACCAGTTGAAGAACAAGCCGCTGCTGATGAGCCAGGCGCTGGTCAACAAAGTGCGTAACACCCCGGGCGTGCGCCGTGCCCTTGAGTTCTACGCCCGGGGCCAGATCGTGGATGGTCGTCGCGAGTGGTACCACGTCAGCCGCCACTTCAACCGTGACGAAATGGTCGCCCAGGCCAAGCTGGCCTACGACATGAAGTGGTACTTCCCGGCGATCCGCACCATCAGCCAGGCCCAGTACTGGGATGACCTGGACATCCGCTTCCCGATGGCCCACCGCGACACCCTGGTGCGCGAAGCCAAGGTCCGTGGCCTGCATTCCAGCTGGGTATTCGCCATTACCCGCCAGGAAAGCGCATTCATGGACGACGCGCGCTCCGGCGTCGGCGCCAGCGGCCTGATGCAACTGATGCCCGGCACCGCCAAGGACACCGCGCGCAAGTTCAGCATCCCCTTGGCCTCACCCGCCCAGGTGCTGGACCCGGACAAAAACATCCAGCTCGGCGCGGCTTACCTGAGCCAGGTGCACAGTCAGTTCAACGGCAACCGTGTCCTCGCCTCCGCCGCCTACAACGCCGGTCCCGGCCGCGTGCGCCAGTGGCTACGTGGCGCCGACCACCTGAGCTTCGACGTCTGGGTGGAAAGCATCCCGTTCGACGAAACCCGTCAGTATGTGCAGAACGTGCTGTCTTATTCGGTGATCTACGGGCAGAAGCTCAATTCGCCACAGCCATTGGTGGATTGGCATGAGCGCTACTTTGATGATCAATAAGGTTTAAAGCAGAAATGAAAATGCCCGCATTGAGAGATGCGGGCATTTTTTATCGGCACCGAAACTCAGTGTTCGGTGCTCTCCTCAGCCCCATCACTGAACTGCAACGCCGCCAATCGCGCATATAACGGATTGCTCGCAATCAACTGCTGATGCGTGCCCACCGCCACCAGCCTGCCCTGATCCATCACCGCGATACGGTCAGCGTTCTTCACCGTCGCCAGTCGATGGGCGATAACCAGCGTGGTACGCCCTTGCATCAATTGCGGCAACGCTTGCTGGATCAGGTGTTCACTCTGGGCATCCAGGGCGCTGGTGGCTTCGTCCAATAGCAGGATCGGCGCGTCCACCAGCAACGCACGGGCAATCGCCAGGCGTTGGCGCTGGCCGCCGGAGAGGCCCATACCGCCGTCGCCGAGGTGGGTCTGGTAGCCGTCGGGCATTTGCAGGATGAAATCGTGGGCATGGGCGATGCGGGCAGCGGCTTCGACTTGCTCGCGGGTAGCGGTGGGGTTGCCGTAGCGGATGTTCTCTTCGACGCTGCCGAAGAACAGCGCCGGGTTCTGGGACACCAGGGCGAAGTGGCGACGCAGGTCCAGGGGGTCGAGATCGGTCAGCGCCTGGCCTTCAATCAGGATGCGGCCTTGCTGGGGATCGTAGAAGCGCAGCAGCAGGTCGAAAATCGTCGACTTGCCCGCGCCGGACGGCCCCACCAGTGCCAGGGTTTCGCCGGGGTTGATGCTCAGGTTCAGACCGTCGATGGCGTAGCTGTCCGGTCGTGAAGGGTAGGAAAAGCGCAGGTCCTGCAGCTCCATGCGCCCGCTGACGCGCTCGGGCAACTGCACGCTGCCCGTGGCCGGCGCCTGGATCTCGTTGCTCGACTGCAACAGCTCACCAATGCGCTCCGCTGCACCGGCGGCACGTTGCAGTTCACCGAGGACTTCGCTCAGGGTACCGACGGCGCTGCCGACGATCAGGCTGTAGAACACGAACGCAGCCAGCTCGCCGCCGGAAATGCGCCCGCTGATCACATCCATCCCTCCGACCCACAGCATCACGCCCACCGCACCCAGCACCAGCATGATCACCAGGGTGATCAACCAGGCGCGCTGGGCGATGCGTTTGCGTGCGGTGGTGAACGCCTCTTCCACGGTCACGGCAAAGCGTTGCTCGTCCTGGACCTGGTGGTTATAGGCTTGCACGGTCTTGATCTGGCCAAGGGTCTCGGACACGTAGCTGCCCACATCGGCAATACGGTCCTGGCTCAGGCGCGACAGGCTGCGTACACGACGGCCAAAGATCAGGATCGGCGCCAGCACCAGCGGCAGCGCCACCACCACGATGCTGGTGAGCTTGGGGTTGGTGATGAACAACAGCACGATGCCGCCGATCACCATCAAGGCATTGCGCAGGAACAGCGACAACGACGAGCCGATCACCGATTGCAGCAAGGTGGTGTCGGTGGTCAACCGCGATTGGATTTCCGAGCTGCGGTTGTTCTCGTAGAAACCTGGGTGCAGGTAGATCAGGTGGTTGAAGACCTGCCGGCGAATGTCCGCCACCACCCGCTCGCCGATCCACGACACCAGGTAAAACCGCGCAAACGTGCCCACGGCCAAGCCCAGCACCAACACCATGAACAGGCCGATGGACTGGTTGAGCAGGTGCGGCGATTGGGTCATGAAGCCCTGGTCCACCAGCAGGCGAATACCCTGCCCCATGGACAAGGTGATGCCGGCGGTGACGATCAGCGCGACCAGGGCACCGAGGGCCTGCCAGCGGTAGGGCGCGATGAAACGACTGGCCAGGCGAATTGCACGGCGTTGACGGACTGAGAGCATGGAGGGCATCACCTGATCGGAAAGGGTTGGTACCTGCCTGCTTACATGGGGGGAACTTGCGCGAATAACAATGAGTCAGGTTAATTATGCCCGCCGATGCTGGCCCCTAGAGGCTATCGGTCTAACGCCCGGCTGGAAATCCACAGCGGTTTCTGGTGGACTGGGTGTTCGAACCGGTGATCTCGTAAGGAGTTGTAACAGCGCGGTCACTCGGGGGTTATACAGTAGGTACACAACCTGATGAGGAGACAGGCCATGACCTTGCAAAACAGCAGCGATGCCAAGATTGAAGTGATCCGCCAACCGCAGCACTTGCCTTGCTCCGTGATCGACGCCCAGGGCCGCGAAGTGCAGATTACCGAAGAGATGATCCAGCAAGCGTGCCGCGAGCTGGAACAGCGACTGGTCAAGCCTGCCCAGCAAGGCTGAAGGGCCCACGCTCTTTCAAACCCGGCCCCGGTGGCCGGGTTTTTTATTCAGTGCCTAGACGGTTGTCGCGCCCAATGCGGACACGATGCGCGCCAACGCCGGCGACTCCCCATTCACAATGCGCACCTTCAAGCCATCAATCTCACGACGCTCCGGATAATGCTTGCGCAGCACGTCGAACGCCTTGCGTTGTTCTTCGACGCTGCCCACCAGGCTGCGACGGAAATCCGCATCATCACGGCGCGGGTCGTACACGCTGCGGCACAAGGTCGCGAGCGCCCAGGCGGGGTCGGTCGACGCGTTCAAGTGCACTTCGGCCAGCCACGGTTGCGGCAACAAGTCGCCCAGCTGAATGCTGGGCTCATGGCCCAGGTGCGCGCAGAACGCCTGATAGATCTGCGCCGTACCGCGCTGTTTGCCGTCCAGGCTGTAGCCGGCGATATGCGGGGTGGCCAGCACACACAGGTCGGCCAGGTCGACGTCCACTTCGGGCTCGCCTTCCCACACGTCCAGCACCGCTTGCAGGTCTTCACGCGCCAGCAGCACATCGCGCAGGGCGGCGTTGTCCACCACCGGGCCACGGCTGGCGTTGATCAGCCAGGTGCCGGGCTTGAGGCGGTTGAGGCGATCGCGATCAAACAGGTGCCAGGTGGAACCATTGCCGGATTTGGTCAACGGCGTGTGCAGGCTGATCACATCGCATTGCTCGAGGATCTGCTCGAGGCTGACGTAATCGCCGTCTTCGGCGATCTGCCGCGGCGGATCGCAGACCAGTACGTTCCAGCCCAGGCCCTTGAGCACTTCGATCAGTCGCCCGCCCACTTCACCGGCGCCGACGACGCCGTAGGTACGCTGGTTGAGGTCGGCGCCTTCGATCTCGGCCAGGGTTTGCAGGCTGCCCAGCACATAGTCCACCACGCCACGCGCATTGCAGCCGGGGGCGCTGGACCACTGGATACCGGCCTGCTTGAAGTAATCGAGGTCGAGGTGGTCGGTGCCGATGGTGCAGGTGCCGACAAAACGCACCTGCGTGCCGTCCAGCAGGGCGCGGTTGACGTTGGTCACCGAGCGCACCAGCAGCACATCGGCCTGTTCGACGGTGGCGCGGTCGATGGAACGACCGGACACTCGGCGAATCTCGCCAAATCCTTGGAAGAACTCATCGAGCAGCGGGATATTTTCGTCGGCAACAATCAGCATGGCAGGCTCCTTTGGCGGATCAGCAGTGTACAGGGATGCGATCTTCAATGTGGGAGGGGGCTGGCAGGTCGCTTACAAATCCCTAACACAGGTTTTTTCCTGACCGTTACGTCAAGGCGTAGAATCCGCGGCCTTGCACCCTCTTGACTGGACTTGCGTACGTGAACACTGCCACTGCCCCCCTCACCCGCCCCGCCCGCATCAGCCGGGAAGTGGGTGGCCTGCTGACGCTCGCGCTGCCGATCATGATCGGCCAACTGGCAACCACGGCCATGAGCTTCGTCGATGCGGTGATGGCCGGGCGCGTCAGCCCCCAGGACTTGGCGGCGGTGGGCCTGGGCAACTCGATCTGGATTCCGGTGTACCTGCTGATGACCGGTACGCTGCTGGCCACCACGCCGAAAGTCGCCCAGCGCTACGGTGCGGGCCACTACGGCGAAATCGGGCCGTTGGTGCGTCAGTCACTGTGGCTGGCGGTGGTGGTCGGCATCATCGGCGCGCTGCTGTTGCTCTGCGCCGAGCCGATCCTGCATGCCATGAAGGTCGAGCCGGACCTTATCGCCCCCACCATGGGCTACCTGCATGGCATCGCCGCCGGGATGCCGGCCATCGCCCTCTATTACGTGCTGCGCTGTTTCAGTGATGGCCTGGGCCGCACCCTGCCCAGCATGGCCATGGGCCTGTGCGGGTTGGCGCTGAATATTCCGCTGAACTACATCTTCATCTACGGCCACCTGGGCGTGCCGGCCATGGGCGGCGTGGGCTGCGGCTGGGCCACGGCCATTGCGATGTGGGTGATGATGCTCGGCATGGCCGCCTGGACCCGCTGGGGGGCCGCCTACCAGAGCAGCGAACTGTTCAAGCGCTTCGACTGGCCGCAGTGGTCGGTGATCAAGCGCGTACTGGGGATTGGCCTGCCGATCGGCATCGCGATCTTTGCCGAATCGAGCATCTTTGCCGTCATCGCCCTGCTGCTCGGCAGCCTGGGCGCCACGGTTGTGTCGGGGCACCAGATCGCGCTGAACGTCAGCTCACTGGTGTTTATGATCCCTTATTCCCTGAGCATGGCCGTCACCGTGCGCGTCGGCCAGGCCCTGGGGCGTGGCGAGGCGCGTGGAGCACGCTTCGCCGCCGGGGTCGGCATGGGCACGGCGCTGGCGTACGCCTGCCTGTCGTGCAGCCTGATGCTGGTGTTTCGCGAGCAGATTGCGGCGATCTACACCCCGGACCCGATTGTCATCCACCTGGCCTCGACGCTGATCGTGTTTTCAGCGCTGTTCCAGTTCAGTGACTCGATCCAGGTCACCGCCGCCGGCGCCCTGCGGGGCTACCAGGACACCCGTGTCACCATGGTGCTGACCCTGTTTGCCTATTGGGGCGTGGGGCTGCCGGTGGGGTACGCCCTGGGGCTGAGCAACTGGCTGGGCGAACCCAGCGGCCCGAGCGGTTTGTGGCAAGGGCTGATCGTGGGCTTGAGCTGTGCGGCGGGGATGCTGCTGGTGCGCCTGGCGCGCAGTGCACGCCGGCGCATTCGCGCCAACAAGGCATAAGCACAACGCGTCCCCCTGTAGGAGCGAGCTTGCTCGCGAAAAACCCGAGAGCGCCGCGTTCCTTCAGGATACGCGCATCATCGTTAACGCCCTTCGCGAGCAAGCTCGCTCCTACAGGGACCGGTGTTAGTCGAGTTTTTTGCGGATCCAGTACAGATAGGTACCGGCCTGCTCCTGTTGATCCACCAGTTCATGATCAAGGAACACGCAGAACTTGGGGATATCGCGGCGCGTCGACGGGTCGGTCGCGATCACCTTGAGCAAGCCGCCGGGCGGCAGGTCGCGGATGTGCTGGTGCAGCATCATCACCGGCTCAGGGCAGTTGAGGCCCGTTGCGTCGAGGGTGCCATCCACGGCGGTGTCGAAAATATCGCTCATTGTCTACTCCTGAAACCGGCGCTCAGTTTAGCGGGCCTTGGTTTTCTTCACATCCACCAGCCGACGCAGGTGGCAGGTCACTTCTTCACGGTCGTGATACAGCTGTTTGCAGCCGATCTCCACCCGAATGCCGCGCGCCTTGAAGCCGTCTTCGATACGCTCCAGCAGGCGCTTGACCTCGGCGTAACGCTGCTTCATCGGCAACTTCAGGTTCACCACCGCCTCGCGGCAATGCCCTTCGCCGATCCAGGTCTCCAGCAATGCCGCGTTGCGCGCCGGCTTTTCGACGATGTCGCAGACCATCCAGTCCACCGGCTGCTTGGGCACGAAGGTAAAGCCGTCGGCCATCAGGTGCTGCACCAGGCCGGTGTCCATCAGGCTTTCGGCCATGGGGCCGTTGTCGATGGCGGTCACCAGCATGCCACGGTTGACCAGTTGCCAGGTCCAGCCGCCAGGGGCCGCCCCCAGATCGACGCCGGTCATGTCGCCATGCAGGCGCTCGTCCCACTGGTCGCGGGGGATAAAGTGGTGCCAGGCCTCTTCCAGTTTCAGGGTTGAGCGGCTTGGCGCGTCTCGGGGGAATTTCAACCGCGGGATGCCCATCGGCCACATCGCCGAGTTATTCGACTCGGCCAGGCCCATGAACACTTCGCGGCCGCTTTTGAAGGTCAGCAGCAGGCGCGGCTTGCTCGGGTCGTCCACCAGCTTGCCGGCGTTCAACAAGGCTTTGCGCAGGTGCACTTCGAATTTCCTGCAGAAGTTCGAGAGTTCCTTGCCGTCGTTGGTGTCGACCATCTCCAGCCACAGGCTGCCGCACACCGGAAATTCACGCAGGTGGGCGAGGATCACGCTGATACGGTCGGTTTCCGGCAGGTCGATAAACACCCCGCGCGCCCACTGCCGCGGGAAGATCAGCTCGGCAAAGCGCTGGCCGTGCATCAGGCGCTGGGCGCCGTCTTCTTCGGTGCAGACAAATTCGGCGCAGGCGCTGCCGGTCTTGGCCTTGGCGTAGCCGGAAACATTCAGGCGCGCGGCGTGTTCCGCGATCTCGGAACAGACTTCGCCCTCAAACCCCGGGCGGCAGTGCATAAAAAGGGTGTTCATCGACTCTCCTGGTGACTCAACTGACGTTGCGCTATCGCAATGCCTGTCATGAAAACGCGCGCATGATAGCCGAGTTCGGAACCTTGGTTCTGTCCATAGAGTCCAGTAATTAGCCAGCTACTGAAAACAGCGCTAGTTTGAAAGCTCTGTTCGTCCCGTCAGGTCCGTAGCCGTGCGGACCATAAGGAGTCATGTAATGTCATCCCTTGATAGCCTGAGTACCCTTAAAACTTTAGAAATCGACGACAAGACCTACCACTATTTCAGCCTGCCCGAGGCCGCCAAGCGCCTGGGTGACCTGGATAAGCTGCCGATGTCCCTCAAGGTGCTGCTGGAGAACCTGCTGCGTTGGGAGGACAACAAGACCGTCACCGGCGCCGACCTCAAGGCCATTGCCGCCTGGCTCAAAGAACGCCAGTCCGACCGTGAGATCCAGTACCGCCCCGCCCGCGTGTTGATGCAGGACTTTACCGGCGTACCCGCCGTGGTCGACCTGGCCGCCATGCGCGCCGCCGTGGCCAAGGCCGGCGGCGACCCGCAGCGCATCAACCCGCTCTCGCCGGTGGACCTGGTGATCGACCACTCGGTGATGGTCGACAAGTTCGGCAACGCCGACGCCTTTGGGCAGAACGTCGACATCGAAATGCAGCGCAACGGCGAACGCTACGCCTTCCTGCGCTGGGGCCAGAGCGCCTTCGACAACTTCAGCGTGGTACCGCCGGGCACCGGCATCTGCCACCAGGTCAACCTCGAATACCTGGGCCGCACCGTGTGGACCAAGGACGAGGACGGCCGCACCTACGCGTTCCCCGACACCCTGGTGGGCACCGATTCCCACACCACCATGATCAACGGCCTCGGCGTGCTCGGCTGGGGCGTGGGCGGGATCGAAGCGGAAGCGGCGATGCTCGGCCAACCGGTGTCGATGCTGATCCCGGAAGTGATCGGCTTCAAGCTCACCGGCAAATTGAAAGAAGGCATCACCGCCACCGACCTGGTGCTGACCGTCACCCAGATGCTGCGCAAGAAAGGCGTGGTGGGTAAATTCGTCGAGTTCTACGGCGACGGCCTGGCCGACCTGCCCCTGGCGGACCGCGCGACCATCGCCAACATGGCCCCGGAATACGGCGCCACCTGCGGCTTTTTCCCGGTGGATGAAGTGACGCTGGACTACCTGCGCCTCTCCGGTCGCCCGGCTGCCACCGTGAAGCTGGTCGAGGCCTACACCAAGGCCCAGGGCCTGTGGCGCCACGCTGGCCAGGAGCCGGTGTTCACCGACAGCCTGGCCCTCGACATGGGCAGCGTCGAAGCCAGCCTCGCCGGGCCGAAACGCCCACAGGACCGCGTGTCCCTGCCCAACGTCGGCCAGGCGTTCAGTGACTTCCTCGACCTGCAGTTCAAACCCACCACCAAGGAAGAAGGCCGCCTGGAAAGTGAAGGCGGCGGCGGTGTGGCCGTGGGCAACGCCGACCTGGTGGGCGAAACCGACTATGAATACGAAGGCCAGACCTATCGCCTGAAAAACGGCGCCGTGGTGATCGCCGCCATCACCTCCTGCACCAACACGTCCAACCCCAGCGTGATGATGGCCGCCGGGCTGGTGGCGAAAAAAGCCGTGGAGAAAGGCCTCACGCGCAAACCCTGGGTGAAAACCTCCCTGGCGCCCGGTTCCAAAGTGGTCACCGACTACTACAAGGCCGCGGGCCTCACCCAGTATCTGGATAAAATTGGCTTCGACCTCGTGGGCTATGGCTGCACCACCTGCATCGGCAACTCCGGGCCGTTGCCCGAGCCGATTGAAAAAGCCATCCAGAAGGCCGACCTCGCCGTAGCCTCGGTGCTGTCCGGCAACCGCAACTTCGAAGGCCGCGTGCACCCCCTGGTGAAAACCAACTGGCTGGCCTCGCCGCCGCTGGTGGTGGCTTACGCCTTGGCGGGGACCGTACGCATCGATATCAGCAGCGAACCGCTGGGTAACGATCAACAGGGTAATCCGGTGTATTTGAAGGACATCTGGCCGAGCAGCCAGGAGATCGCCGACGCCGTTGCGCAGGTCAGCACCGGAATGTTCCACAAGGAGTACGCCGAGGTGTTTGCCGGTGACGAACAGTGGCAAGCCATTGAGGTGCCACAGGCCGCGACCTATGTGTGGCAGAAAGACTCCACCTACATCCAGCACCCGCCATTCTTCGACGACATCGCCGGGCCTCTGCCGGTAATCAAAGACGTCAAGGGCGCCCACGTACTAGCGTTGCTGGGGGACTCGGTGACCACCGACCACATTTCCCCCGCCGGCAACATCAAGACCGACAGCCCCGCCGGCCGCTACCTGCGCGAGCAAGGCGTGGAGCCGCGTGACTTCAACTCCTACGGCTCACGCCGGGGCAACCATGAAGTGATGATGCGCGGCACCTTCGCCAATATCCGCATCCGTAATGAAATGCTTGGCGGCGAGGAAGGCGGCAATACGTTGTACATCCCCACCGGCGAGAAAATGCCGATCTACGATGCGGCCATGAAGTACCAGGCTTCGGGCACACCGCTGGTGGTGATCGCCGGCCAGGAATACGGCACCGGCTCCAGCCGCGACTGGGCCGCCAAGGGCACCAACCTGTTGGGGGTCAAGGCGGTGATCGCCGAGAGTTTCGAGCGGATTCACCGTTCCAACCTGGTGGGCATGGGCGTGCTGCCGCTGCAGTTCAAGCTGGATCAGAACCGCAAGGCGCTGAAGCTTACGGGCAAGGAGAAGATCGATATCCTCGGCCTGACCGAGGTAGAGATCGTACCGCGGATGAACCTGACGCTGGTGATTACCCGCGAGGACGGCAGCAGCGAGAAGGTCGAGGTGCTGTGCCGGATCGATACCTTGAATGAAGTGGAATACTTCAAGTCGGGGGGGATTCTGCACTATGTGCTGCGGCAGTTGATTGCCTCTTAAGAACACAGGAGATCAAATGTGGGAGGGGGCTTGCCCCCGATGGCGGTATGTCAGTCAAAACATCTATGACTGATCCACCGCTATCGGGAGCAAGCCCCCTCCCACATTTTGACCGCGTTTAACGCTTCAGATCAGCCGAACAACCACTTCCACAGCAGTACCAACACCACTACCGCCAGCACCGGCCGCGCAATGCGGTAAGCCTTCGGATGCTTGCGCTTCCACTGCTTGACCACACCGCTGAACTTGTCGCTGAAGGTCTTGCTCCAGGCGTACGCCTGGTTGATGCCGCCGACGCGCTCGTCATCCAGGTTCTGCGGTGCGGTGGCGCGGCCCAATTGCTTGCTGACCCAACGATTGATACGGGTCATCAGGCGGTTGCTCAGCGGACGCTCGATGTCGCAGAACAGAATCACGCGGGTCTTGTCGGTTTCGTTCTTCACCCAGTGCACGTAGGTTTCATCGAACATCACGTCGTCACCGTCGCGCCAGGCGTATACCTGGCCGTCGACGAAGATGCGGCAGTCGTCGGAGTTCGGCGTGGACAAGCCCAGGTGATACCGCAGGGAACCGGCAAACGGGTCACGGTGCGGGTTGAGGTGGCTGCCGCCCGGCAACAGCGCGAACATCGCGCCCTTGACGTTGGGGATGCTGCTCACCAGCGCCACGGTTTTCGGGCACAGCGCCTCGGCCGATGGCAGGGGTTTGTCGTACCACTTGAGGTAGAAACGCTTCCAGCCCTTCTTGAAGAACGAACCGAAACCGGCGTCGTTGTTCTTTTCGGCGGCGCGGATGTAACCCTCGTCGAACAGGTGCATGGCCTCTTCGCGGATCACTTCCCAGTTGTCCTTGAGCACGTCCAGTTCCGGGAACTTGCTGCGGTCCAGGTACGGCTTGGACGGCACCGCCGAAAACAGGTACATCAAGGCGTTATAGGGGGCGAACAGCGCCGAATGGTTGACGAACTGGCGCAACATCGGCAAACGGGCCTTGCCGCGCAGGTGCACGTACAGCGTGCTGCCGATAAACAGCAACAACACCGACAGTTTGGCGGCCAAAGAAAAGGTCATGCAGCAACTCCTGGAAATAAGCGCCTGGCCAACAGCCTCCCGGCGACGGGAGGCCAGACGTGACAGCCGGCCATGATAAACAGTTGGGCCATTATGCAGAAGGCCCAGGCTGACCGGCTGACATAAATCAAGCCTGGTTTTCCTGCTCGGTAAACAAATCGCTGAACAGCATGCTCGACAGGTAGCGTTCACCGGAGTCCGGCAGGATCACCACAATGGTCTTGCCCTGCATTTCCGGCTTCTCGGCCAGGCGCACGGCCACGGCCATGGCGGCACCGCAGGAAATACCGCACAGGATGCCCTCTTCCTGCATCAGGCGCAGGGCCATGGCCTTGGATTCGTCGTCGGTCACCAGTTCCACGCGGTCGACCATCGACAGGTCGAGGTTTTTCGGCACGAACCCGGCGCCAATCCCCTGGATCTTGTGGGGGCTGGGCTTGATCTCGGCACCGGCCAGGGCCTGGGTGATCACCGGCGACACCATCGGCTCGACAGCCACCGACAGGATCGGCTTGCCCGCCGTGTTCTTAATGTAGCGCGACACGCCGGTGATGGTGCCACCGGTGCCCACGCCCGCCACCAGCACGTCCACGGCGCCATCGGTGTCGTTCCAGATTTCCGGGCCGGTGGTTTTTTCGTGGATGGCCGGGTTGGCCGGGTTTTCGAACTGGGCCGGCATAAAGTAGGTGGCCGGGTCACTGGCAACGATTTCGCCGGCCTTGTCGATGGCGCCCTTCATGCCCTTGGCCGGCTCGGTCAGGACCAATTCGGCGCCGAGGGCCTTGAGCACCTTGCGGCGTTCGATACTCATGGACGCCGGCATGGTCAGCAGCAACTTGTAGCCACGGGCGGCGGCGACAAACGCCAGGCCGATACCGGTATTGCCGGAAGTCGGTTCAACGATGGTCATGCCCGGCTTGAGTTTGCCGGTACTTTCGGCGTCCCAGATCATGTTTGCGCCAATGCGGCACTTCACCGAATAGCCTGGGTTACGCCCTTCGATCTTGGCCAGAATGGTCACGCCACGCGGTGCGATACGGTTGATCTGAACCAGGGGCGTGTTACCGATGGAGTGCGCGTTGTCTGCAAAAATGCGGCTCATGGCGGGTCCTATTAGGCGGTTTTCAGAAAGGCTCCAAGGGTATGCCTCGTGCTGCAAAGCGTCCAGTCGAAGGAACGTTGCGCCTGCCGCTGGGGTCCACCGCACCAGTATGGACAGAGGACTCTCCCCATGAAACGTCGCTACAGCTGGCCACTATGGACCATTGCCGGATTGCTGGTGGTCCTGGTCGCCGTGAGCATCGCGCTCCCCTACCTGGTGCGTAACTACCTGAATGACAAGCTCGCCGACATGGGCGATTACCGCGGCCAGGTGACCGACGTGGACCTCGCGCTGTGGCGGGGTGCGTACCGGATCAACGGCCTGGAGATCGTCAAGGTCGACGGCAAGGTGCCCGTCCCGTTCGTCAAGGCGCCGCTGATCGACCTGGCGGTGAGCTGGCACTCTCTCTGGTACGACCACGCGGTGGTGGCCAAAGTGCTGTTTATCAAGCCCGAGGTTAACTTCGTCGACGGCGGCGCCAACAAGCAAGCCTCCCAGACCGGTAAGGGTACCGACTGGCGCGAGCAGTTGAGTAAGCTGGCCCCCATCACCCTCGACGAAGTGCGCATTGAAGACGGCAAGATCGCCTTCCACAACTTCAGCTCCAAACCCGTGGTGAAGATCGACGCGACCGGCGTCAACGCCAGCTTCTACAACCTGACCAATGTGGTCGACGTCAAAGGCCGGCGCGACGCGCGCTTCGACGGCAAGGCCCTGCTGCAAGGCCAGGCCCCGCTGGAAGCCACCGCCACCTTCGACCCGCTGAGCAATTTCGAGAACTTCGAGTTTCGCTTCCGCGCCAGGGACTTGCAGCTCAAGCGCATGAACGACTTCGCCGCGGCCTATGGCAAGTTCGACTTCAAGGCCGGCACCGGGGATGTGGTGATCGAAGCCCAGGCGGAAAAAGGCCAGTTGACCGGGTACATCAAGCCGCTGCTGCGCGACGTGGAAGTCTTCGACTGGCAGCAGGACGTGGAGAACAAGGACAAGAACATCTTTCGTTCGATCTGGGAGGCCGTGGTGGGCGCCAGCGAGACCGTATTGAAGAACCAGGCAAAGAACCAGTTCGCCACCCGCGTGGAACTCAGCGGCAGCGTGCATCAGCAAAATGTCAGCGCGTTCTCCGCATTTTTGGCGATTTTGCGTAATGGTTTTATCCAGGCGTTCAATGCGCGCTATGAACAGCCCAAGCCTTCGGCGGATTGAGCCGTGACCGGTCATTCAGAGACTGAATAACCCGTCTGCGTTCACAGTCGCCGGGGCCGCGCGGTATAGTCCGGGCATTGATGAATTCGAGGAATGACCGATGAAGTTCGAAGGCACCCAGGCCTACGTTGCCACCGATGACCTGAAACTGGCCGTCAACGCTGCCATCACCCTGGAGCGCCCACTGCTGGTCAAGGGTGAGCCCGGCACCGGCAAGACCATGCTCGCCGAACAACTGGCCGAGTCCTTCGGCGCCAAGCTGATTACCTGGCACATCAAGTCCACCACCAAGGCCCACCAGGGCCTGTACGAGTACGACGCGGTCAGCCGCCTGCGCGACTCGCAACTGGGAGTGGACAAGGTGCACGACGTGCGCAACTACCTCAAGAAGGGCAAGCTCTGGGAAGCATTCGAGTCCGAGGAGCGGGTGATCCTGCTGATCGATGAAATCGACAAGGCCGACATCGAGTTCCCCAACGACCTGCTGCAGGAACTCGACAAGATGGAGTTCTACGTCTACGAAATCGACGAGACCATCAAGGCCCGGAAGCGCCCGATCATCATCATTACCTCCAACAACGAAAAAGAGCTGCCGGACGCGTTCCTGCGCCGCTGCTTCTTCCACTACATCGCCTTCCCCGACCGCACCACCCTGCAAAAAATCGTCGACGTGCACTACCCGGACATCAAGAAGGAGCTGGTCAGCGAGGCGCTGGATGTGTTTTTCGACGTGCGCAAAGTCCCCGGTCTGAAGAAAAAACCGTCCACCTCCGAGCTGGTCGACTGGCTCAAGCTGCTGATGGCCGACAATATCGGCGAAGCGGTGCTGCGCGAGCGCGACCCCACCAAAGCCATCCCGCCCCTGGCCGGTGCCTTGGTCAAGAACGAGCAAGACGTGCAGTTGCTCGAACGCCTGGCATTCATGAGCCGCCGCGGTAATCGATAATGTTGCTCAACCTGTTCAATGAAATGCGCGCAGCCAAGGTCCCGGTGTCGGTGCGCGAGCTGCTCGACCTGATCAACGCGCTGAAACAGCGCGTGACCTTTGCCGACATGGACGAGTTCTACTACTTGGCCCGGGCGATCCTGGTCAAGGACGAACGGCATTTCGACAAGTTCGACCGCGCCTTCAGCGCCTACTTCAATGGCCTGGAAAAGCTCGACGACCACCTGCAGGCGCTGATCCCCGAAGACTGGCTGCGCAAGGAGTTCGAACGCTCGCTGAGCGACGAAGAGCGCGCACAGATCCAGTCCCTCGGCGGCCTCGACAAGCTGATCGAGGCATTCAAGAAACGCCTGGAAGAACAGAAGGAACGCCACGCCGGCGGCAATAAATGGATCGGCACCGGCGGTACCAGCCCGTTCGGCTCCGGCGGCTACAACCCCGAAGGCATTCGCGTCGGCGACGCCGGCAAGCGCCAGGGCAAGGCCGTGAAGGTCTGGGACCAGCGCGAGTACAAGAACCTCGACGACCAGGTGGAACTGGGCACCCGCAACATCAAGATCGCCCTGCGCCGCCTGCGCAAGTTCGCCCGCCAGGGTGCGGCCGAAGAGCTGGACATCGACGGCACCATCGATCACACCGCCCGCGATGCGGGGCTGTTGAATATCCAGATGCGCCCGGAACGCCGCAACACCATCAAGCTGCTGTTGCTGTTCGATATCGGCGGCTCGATGGACGCCCACGTGAAGATCTGCGAAGAACTGTTCTCGGCGTGCAAGACCGAGTTCAAGCACCTGGAGTACTTCTACTTCCACAACTTCGTGTACGAGTCGGTGTGGAAGAACAACCAGCGCCGCACCTCCGAGCGCACCTCCACCCAGGACCTGCTGCACAAGTACGGTGCCGATTACAAAGTGATCTTTATCGGCGACGCATCGATGGCGCCGTATGAAATCACCCAGGCCGGCGGCAGCGTCGAGCATTGGAATGAGGAACCGGGGTATGTGTGGATGCAGCGCTTCATGGCCAAGTACAAGAAGCTGATCTGGATTAACCCGTATCCCAAGGATACCTGGGGCTATACCGCGTCGACGGGGATTGTGCGGGAGTTGGTGGAGGATCAGATGTACCCGCTGACGTTGCGCGGGTTGGAAGAAGGCATGCGCTTCCTGTCCAAGTGATGGCAGGCCTGTAGCCGAAGACATCGGCTTCAGGTCCCTCACTCAGCAGTGCTCGCGGTCGATCCAGGCAAACTTGAGGAAGAGCGCGGCGAACCGCTTGACCAGTTCCGAATCCTGACGGTCGACCTTCCCATCATTGTTGACGTCCTGGTGGATCGAGACAGAGGCGCCACGACCATTACCGTCGCTGTACACCGCCGCCGAGTAAACAATGGTTTCATCTCGGGGCACCCCCTCCCCTTGATGAAAGTGCAAGCGCACCGTGTCGGGAATCCCGTTGTTATCAAAATCCCCGGCAAATACCTTCAGGTACTTGTCGAAGGGTTCGTCGAGGCTGAACCATTCGAACGCCAGAAACAGCTGGGCAAACTCGATGGCCATCTCTCGGTCCACGGTGTCGACAATGCCGTCCTGATTGAGATCGTCCGCAATGATCCAGTCGAACTGGCCGTCGTCGGTGATATCGAAGGCGGTGGCTCGATGGACAAGCGCGGGGGTCCTGGAATCGTCATAGAATTCCAGGTACACCACATCGGGAACATCGTTATCGAGTACATCTTGGGCAAAAATCTTCAAATAGCGCATGGAAAAGCCTGAATAGTGGATGAACCCATTCAGGTTTTCATGACTGCGCTAAAGCCGCGAAGACGACAAACACTGGCACTCCCGTAGGAGCTTTCTTTACAGGGAAAACCGGCGCAGATACTCCACATGCTGCCGATGCGCCATATCCTGCACCACCGGCACCAACCTCAGCTTTTCTCCCGGCAAACACTGCGCCAGCCGCGCCAGCGCCAACGGCGTCAAGGCGCCCAGGCGCGGATAGCCACCGATGGTCTGGCGATCATTGAGCAACACGATCGGCTGCCCATCCGGCGGCACCTGGATGCCACCCAACGGAATCCCTTCGGAAATCAGTGACGGTCCCTGGTACTGCAACGGCGTGCCCAGCAAGCGCATGCCCATGCGGTCGGCGCGACTGTCCAGGGTCCACTCGGTGTTAAAGGCGTCGAACAGGCTCTGGCCGCTGAACAGGCCAATTTGGGCGCCGACGATCACCTCCAGCGGCGCCTTGGCCGGCAACGCCTGTTCGCTCAGCACTTTCATCCCGCCGCCGGTACCGGAGTAGCCCAGTCGCCCGCCTTCGGCCAAGGCCTTGCCGAAACCGTCCGGCCCGCCCAGCGCCTCACGTACCACCGTGGCGCAGCTGCCCAGCACATCCGGCGCATCAAACCCGCCGGGGGCCGCCAGGTAGGCCCGCGCGCCGCTGAACGGCTGGGTAAAGCGCAGGCGCTGGCCCTTTTGCAGGATAAAACTGCGCCCGGGGCTGATCGCACGTTCATCGATATACGCCCCCAGATCCGCCCCGGCCAGCGCCAACAGGCAATAATCCTCGGCCTGCACGGTAAAGCCACCGAGGGTGATTTCCACCACCGGCGCGTCCAGCGCATTGCCCAGCAGCCAGTTGGCCCAGGACATCGACACCCAATCCAGCGCGCCGCCCTGGGTCACGCCCAGGTGGCGCACGCCAAAACGACCGGCGTCCTGCAGCAGGCACAGCGGCGTGCTGGCCTCGATGATCAAGCGGCTCATGCCTGCGCCTCCAACGGCGTGTCATCGCCACCCAGGTTTATAAATTCAGCGTGGCTGACCGACTCAAAGCGCACCGTGTCACCGGGCTGCATCAGGCTGTAGCCAGCGCGCTCGCGGTCAAACAGCTTGGCCGGCGTGCGGCCAATGAGGTTCCAGCCACCAGGGGACACCACCGGATAGGCAGCGGTCTGTCGCTCGGCGATACCGACACTGCCGGCCGCCACGCGCTGGCGTGGGGTGCTCAGGCGCGGGGTGGCGAGGATTTCATCCACCAGCCCCATAAAGGCAAAACCGGGGGCGAAGCCCAGGGCGAATACCTGGTATTCGTGGGCGCTGTGGCGGCGGATCACGTCGTCGACAGCCACGCCACTGCGCTGGGCCAGCAATGTCAGTTCAGGGCCGACACTCAGGTCGTACCACACCGGCAGCACATGGCACTGGCCGCTGCCCTGGGCCTGGGGTTGCAGGTCGGTCAGCGCCTGGTCGATCAATTCCCGCGCCTGGGCCGGGCTCAACGCCGTGAGGTCGTAATGCACCATCAAGGTGGTGTAGGACGGCACCAGATCCACCAGGGCCGCGCCAAAACCGCTGCGCAGGCGCTGGGTGGCGGCGAGCATCCACGGCATATTGGCTTCGGCGATCACCTCGAACAGACGCACCATCAGGCAGTCGATCGCCACCACTTCAATCCGCGGCTTCATGCTGGCTTCAATGCCTCGCGGATACGCTTTACGGCGGCGACCGAACTGGCATTGTCGCCATGCACGCACAGGGTATTGGCGCGCAACAACAACGAGCTGCCATCGCTGGCGGTCAGGGGTTCGCCACGGGAAAGGGTCAAGGACTGCTGGACGATGACCTCTGGATCATGGTGCACCGCCCCCGGCAATTGACGGGAAACCAGATGGCCGTTGGCGTCGTAGGCACGGTCGGCGAAAGCCTCGAACCACAGGATCACCCCGTACTCATCCCCCAATGCCTGGGCCGCGCTGTTGTCGCGGGTCGCCAGCAGCATCAGCGGCAGGTCGCCATACGCGGCCACGGCCTCGATCACCGCACGCAGCTGCGCCGGGTTGGCCATCATGTCGTTGTACATCGCGCCATGGGGCTTGACGTAACTGACACGCCCGCCCTGGGCACGGCAGATGCCGTCGAGGGCGCCGATCTGGTAATGCAGCAGGTCCTGGATTTCCTGGGGGGTGTAGGTCATGGAGCGGCGGCCGAAGCCTTGCAGGTCCTGGTACGCCGGGTGTGCGCCCACCTGTACACCGTGCTTGAGGGCCATGCTGACGGTCTTGCGCATGATGCTCGGATCGCCGGCATGAAAGCCGCAGGCCACGTTGGCGCAATCGATGAACGGCATGACCTCGGCGTCCAGACCCATGGTCCAGTTGCCAAAGCTCTCGCCGATGTCGCAATTCAATAGCAGACGGCTCACGCTGGTTGCTCCTGTAGGCTTTGTTTTTTTGTAGTGTGGGATTTTTTACGCAGAACTCGCAACTTGTCCTGACACCCCAACGGCGCTTATCGTGGAATAGCCTGATTTTTGGCGTTTGCCCGGTGCGGCGTCCAACTAATAAAAACCGATCCATGCATAAGAAAAAGTTGATCCCATGAATTTGAAGTTCCTCGAAACCTTCGTCTGGGTGGCCAAGCTCAAGAGCTTCCGCCTGACCGCGGAGAAGCTGTTCACCACCCAGGCCTCGATTTCCAGCCGCATCGCCGTGCTGGAAAGCGAGCTGGGGGTAAAGCTGTTCCTGCGTGACTCCCGGGGCGTGAGCCTGACCCCGGAAGGCTTGAAGGTGCTCGATTATGCCGAGCAGATGATGGTGACCATGCAGGGCCTGAAACAGTCCCTGGAAACCACCAGCAGCAAGGTCGGGCGCATTCGCATCGGTGCGATGGACACGGTGATCCACACCTGGCTCAGCCCGTTGGTGGCGGAACTGATGGACCATTTTCCATTGGTGGAAATCGAATTGGTCGCCGATACCGCGCTTAACCTCAGCGATCAGCTGCAAAAAGGCTTTCTCGACCTGATCCTGCAAACCGACCTGCTGCGCCTGGAAACCGTGCGCAGCCTGGAGCTGGCCAGCCACCCCATGGCCTGGATCGTCGCCAGCCAGTCGATCTACAACCGCGACTACGCCTCCCTCGCCGAACTGGCCCAGGAGCGCATCATCACCTACTCGAAAAACTCCCACCCGCACCAGGACGTCATCAGCCTGATGCAGGCCAACGGCGTGGCCGCGCCACGGATGAACTGCGTGAACTCGGTGTCGGCGATTACCCGGTTGTTGCGCGATGGCTTCGGGATTGGTGCACTGCCGCCGGTGTTGGTCAGGGAAGAACTGGCGCGTGGCGAATTGGTGATGTTGCCGATGGCGCAAAAACTGCCGAACCTGCAAGTGGTGGTGTCGTGGCGCGTGGGGGTGGAATTGGTGGAGGAGATTGTCGGGCTGTGTCAGAAGGTGGTTGGCCGCTATGCCGAGGAAGTCGGCGAAGAGCGGATGCTGCTGAGCAACTGAATAAACCGGATACAAATAATGCCGATCAGTTAAGAGATAGAACGGGCAAACAGTAACCTGTGGCGAGCGGGCTTGTCGAATCGTCGCACCGCCCGCGTTGGGCTGCGCAGCAGCCCCAATAAGAGCGCTGCAGTATGCCAGGCAGGTCCGGGGCTGTGTTTTGGGGCTGCTGCGCAGCCCAACGCGGGGCAAGCCCGCTCACCACAGTTACAGTGTTCCTCCTTAACTGACTGGCATTAGGGCAAGCCCCCTCCCACATTAGACCGAGGTGTGGGTTAGAGACCTTTCAGGTCCCGCTCTTCGATTGGCCGGCTCTGGCGCAAGCGCTTGCCACCCAGCACCACCCAGTCGATCAGCCGGAACAGGCACTCCAGGCCAAACGACAGCAGCATCGCCCCGCCCAGGCCCCAGCCCATGGCTTCGGGGGTCAGCAGGATCTGGTAGCTGTAGCCGTTCCAGGTCTCCAGGCGGATATCCGGGTCGGCGGCCACCGCCACTTGCAGGGCACGGATGTACCACGGGCCTTGCATGGCCTGGAATTGCTTGTCCAATGCCACCTGGCGGTCAAGCATGGCGCCCAGGCTGTTGGCGTCGCTCTGGAACACCGGATCGTCGCTGGCGCGGTAATGCGCCACCAAGGCCTTCAAGTCACCGTTGAAGAACTGCCGCGCGGTGGTTTCAAACCCGCTCAGGCCGGTCTGGGCCTCGATCAGGTGGGCTTCGACGCGCTTGGCGTAGTCGTTGATAAACCCCGGCACTTGCACGCCGACCAACAGGCCAATGGCAAACAGCACCAACCGCAGATAACTGAGCAACATGGTCGATATCCTTACTCGGTAACGCCCTGGCTGACGCATTCACCGCGTCGCCACAGGCTCCATTGGCCCGGTTCGTAGCGGGTCCAGTTTTCGTTGTCGGTCAACGGTTCGGTAGCAATCACCGTCACCACATCGTTGGGGGTGGTTTCGGCCTGAAAATCGACGATCACGTCGACATCTTTGAGGCGCGCCGGGCCAAACGGTGCACGCCGGGTGATCTGCGCCAATTTGGTCGAGCAATAGCAAAACAGCCAGTCGCCATCACTGAGCAGGCAGTTGAACACGCCTTTGCTGCGATATTCGGCACAGGCGGCGATCAGGTCCGGCAGCATCTGTTCGATGTCCACCGGCTCGGGGAAGGCTTCGCGCACGCGGTTGAGCAGGTCGCAAAAGGCCGCTTCGCTGTCGGTATCGCCTACCGGGCGGTAGAAGGTGGCGCGGGGGGTGAAGTCCGCCAGTTGGCCGTTGTGGGCGAAACACCAGTTGCGGCCCCACAGTTCGCGCACGAACGGGTGGGTGTTGGCCAGGCTCACCTTGCCGACGTTGGCCTGGCGGATATGGCCGATCACCACTTCACTCTTGATGGGGTAACGCTGCACCAGCAGGGCGACTTCCGACTCGCTGCTGGCGGCCGGGTCCTGGAACAGACGCAGGCCACGGCCTTCGTAGAAGGCGATGCCCCAGCCGTCGCGGTGGGGGCCGGTACGCCCACCGCGCTGCATCAGCCCGGTAAAGCTGAACACGATATCGGTGGGGACGTTGGCACTCATGCCCAATAATTCACACATGCCAGGGCTCTCGCTGCAGGGCGGACAACGTTAAAGGCGCGGTTCGACCCGCATACCGCTCACCGGTGCAGGACGACGGAACGGCTCGTCGTCTTCATCAACAGGCTCGGCGGCCAAGGCAGCGTCGGTGGCGGCCTTGCGCTCACGGCGGGCGTTGGCGGCGCGCTCGATGGGCCAGCGGATCAGCACAAACACGAGGTACACACCAAAGGCGATCAGGGTGTACATGAACAAATCGGAAATCGCCCGCCAGGCGTTATTGCCGACCTTGAGCACCAGGTCCAGGGCCGTGATGGCCACGGCCGGCGCGAACTGAGTCTTGACCGGGTCGACGATGGTCGGGCTCAACAACAGCACGGCCATCAGTAATTGCAGCGGTTCGCGCAGCCAGCGCCAGATCCAGCGGGTCATGCGCCACCACACCAACAGGCAGCCCAAGGCAGCGAAGGCGTAAAGGCCCCAAGCGGTCAGATAGTCGTTCTCGGTCATGGTGTCCATGGCAAGGTAGGCAAACAGGCGGCTATGATAACGGCTTTTGCGTGTCGCGGCTGCAATGCCTGCCACCTTCCGCCAGACAGAGAGTGCTCCATGCCTTCATCGACCGCCCCGATTGCCCGTAAAGCCCCAGGCCAGGACCCGTACGCCTGGCTGCAAGAGCGCGACAGCGTTGAGGTCCTTGATTACCTGAAGGCCGAAAATGCCTTCCAGGAAGCCCGGCTCGCCGACCAGCAGGCCCTGCGCGAAACCCTGTTCGAGGAGATCAAGGGCCGCATCCTCGAAACCGACCTGTCCCTGCCCTCCCCCTGGGGCCCGTACCTGTATTACACGCGCACCACCGCCGGTGACGAATACGCCCGCCACTACCGCTGCCGCCGCCCGGCCGGCGACGGCAACCAGGTGGACGACAGCAGCGAAGAGCTGTTGCTGGACCCGAACGTGCTGGCCAACGGCGGCTTCTTTTCCCTCGGCGCATTCAGCATCAGCCCCGACCACCAGCGCCTGGCCTACAGCCTCGATACCAGTGGCGAAGAGATCTACACCCTGTTCGTGAAGGAATTGGCCACGGGCAAAGTCAGCGAACTGGAGTTCCAGGATTGCGACGGCAGCATGACCTGGGCCAATGACAGCCTGACCCTGTTCTTCGGCGAGCTGGACGACACCCACCGCCCGCACAAGCTGTATCGCTACCGCCTGGATGGCACGGCGGCGCAAGAAGTGTTCCATGAGCCCGACGGCCGCTTCTTCCTGCATTGCTACCGTTCCAGCTCCGAGCGCCAGTTGCTGCTCTCGCTCGGCAGCAAGACCACCAGCGAGGTCTGGGCGCTGGATGCCGACCAGCCGCACCTGGACTTCACCTGCCTGGCGCCACGGGTCGAGGACCATGAATACGATGTCGACCACGGCCAACTGAATGGCGCGTGGACCTGGTTTATCCGCAGCAACCGTGATGGCATCAACTACGCCCTGTTTGTGGCGACCGACATTGGCGACGTGCCGACCGAGGATGAGTGGCAGAACCTGATCCCCCACAGCGATGACGTGATGCTCGACGGCGTCAGCCTGAACACCGGCGCCATGACCCTGAGCCTGCGCATCGGCGGCCTGCCGGTGATCGAAGTGCATCCCCAGGGCTTGTCGCCCTATCGCGTGGAGCTGCCCGACGCTGCCTACAGCCTCTACGTGCAAAACAGCCTGGAATTCGTCAGCGACAAGATCCGCCTGCGCTATGAAGCCCTGAACCGCCCGGCCCAGGTGCGCCAGCTGGAACTGGCCAGCGGCGCCCAGCAGGTGCTCAAGGAAACCCCGGTGCTCGGCGTGTTCAATGCCGATGACTACGTCAGCCAGCGCCTGTGGGCCACCTCCGCCGATGGCACCCAGGTGCCGATCAGCCTGGTGGTCAAGCGCGACCAGCTCGGCAAGCCGACACCGTTGTACCTGTATGGCTATGGCGCCTATGGCTCAAGCCTCGACCCGTGGTTCTCCCATGCGCGCCTGAGCCTGCTGGACCGTGGCGTGGCCTTCGCAATTGCGCATGTGCGCGGCGGTGGCGAACTGGGTGAAGCCTGGTATCGCAATGGCAAGCAGGAACACAAGCAGAACACCTTCAGCGACTTTATCGCGTGTGCCGAACACCTGATCGCCGAGGGCCTGACCACCTCCAGGCAACTGGTCATCAGCGGCGGCAGTGCCGGCGGCCTGTTGATCGGCGCGGTGCTCAACCAGCGTCCGGAGTTGTTCCAGGCGGCGATTGCCGAAGTGCCGTTTGTCGACGTGCTCAACACCATGCTCGACCCGGAATTGCCGCTGACCATCACCGAGTACGACGAGTGGGGCAACCCCGAAGAGCCTGCGGTGTATGAACGCATCAAGGCCTACGCGCCGTACGAAAACGTCAGCGCCCAGGCCTACCCGGCCACGCTGGTGATCGCCGGCTACAACGACAGCCGCGTGCAGTACTGGGAAGCGGCCAAGTGGGTGGCCAAGTTGCGCGCGACCAAGACGGACGACAACCTGCTGTTGCTCAAGACCGAACTGGGTGCCGGCCATGGCGGGATGAGCGGTCGCTACCAGGGATTACGTGACGTAGCACTCGAATATGCATTTGTGTTCAAGGCGCTGGGGCTGGTTTAAGGAACTTAGCGGGGCGGTCGTGTCTGAACATTCAGACCGCCTCCTGATTGATGGACCAAGATTGCAGCCATGGCACTCCCGACTTTAATGAATACCGAAATCCGCGACATGCTCATGGACTGCGGCCTGTTCGACCCGTTGTTGCCGGAAGACTTCTACGTCGCCGCCGGCTACTTCAACATCAGCAGCATTGCCGAGGGCGAGGCGATTTTCCTCGAGGGCGATGCCGGCACCTTCATGTGCATCATCCACAGCGGCCAGGTGGCGGTGCAGAAAACCAACCACACCGGCCAGCGCCTGACCATTGCCACCCTGCGCAGCGGCCGGGCCTTTGGGGAGATGGCCGTGCTTGACGGCGAGCGGCGCTCCGCCAGTTGCGTGGCCGCCAGCGACTGCGTGTTGTTGAACCTGGGCAAGGACGCCCTGGAAAAGATGCTCAATGAAACGCCGCGTGTGGCGGCGAAGATCATCCGCGCAATCGCCATCGCGTTGTCCAAGCGCCTGCGCATGGCCGATGGGCAATTACTCTCCCAACAGTTTTAACCGCCTGGCGTCTTCGGCTTGCTGTCGTTCTGCTGCAGGCCGGGCACCGTCTGGTCCTTCGGCGGTGTCGGCAACACGATGGGCACCAACGGCGGTGAACCGTTCGTCTTCGGCACGGCCGGCGGGGTGATCTGCGGATACAGCGTCGGCGTTGGCGTGCCCGGTGCGCCGGGGCTAGGTGCCGGCGCCACCGGTACGGTTTGCAACTCCTGAGCCTGCGCCGCACCCAATGCGAGCGCGCTCAACACAATGACCGTTAGAATGCTGCACTTCATCGATGGCTCCATGGCCTGACCGGAATGTCGTAAGGCTACTCCCAACCGCGCAAGAATGCCCTTCCCAATGAGATTTCCATGAAACGTTTCGTTCTGCTGGACACCACCCCGATCCCCGACAACGGCGGTGCCTTGTGCCTGTTCGAATACGGTGAAGACTTTGTCATCAAGATTCAGGGCGGTGACGGCGGCCAGTTGATGAACACGCGCATGCACGGTTCCGAAGACGCGCTGGCGGAAATCCCTTGCCGCAAGGTCGCGGGGCGCCCGGGCTCACGGGTATTGATCGGCGGGTTGGGCATGGGCTTTACCCTGGCGTCGGCGCTCAAGCACCTGGGCAAGAGCGCCGAAGTGGTGGTGGCGGAACTGGTGCCCGGTGTCGTGGAGTGGAATCGTGGGCCCCTGGGGGAAAAGTCCGGCCGCCCACTGCTGGACCCGCGCACGGTGATCCGCATGGAAGACGTGGCCAAGGTGCTGCAGGCCGAGCCCCAGGGCTTTGACGCGATCATGCTCGACGTCGACAACGGCCCCGAAGGCCTGACGCAGAAGGCCAACAGCTGGCTCTATTCCGCCGGTGGCCTGGCTGCCTGCGCCAAGGCCCTGCGGCCCAAGGGCGTGCTGGCGGTATGGTCCGCCAGCGCCGACAAAGTGTTCAGCGACAAACTGCGCAAGGCCGGTTTCAAGGCGGAGGAAGTGCAGGTATTTGCCCATGGCAACAAGGGCACCCGGCACACCATCTGGATTGCGGAGAAGCTCAAGGGCTGAGCACGCTTCCCAAGACGCCCCTCCCACATGTTGATCCCTGTCAGTTGTGGGATTTGCGGTAGTCGATCACGTACGGCACTTTTTTGTCGAAGGTCTTCTCCAGCTCATCGCGGTCCAGCCGGGTCATGCCGCCCAGTTGATGGGCGGTGAAACCGCTGTCACCCACCTGTGAGCCCGGCGCCAGGCTGACCATGCGCTTGGCGACCGCTTCGATAGCGTCCTTGTAGCCGCCTTTCTTGTTCAGGTTGTACTGGCGCAGATCAACCTGCGTGCGCAGCCAGTTACCCCAATAGAACTCCAGGAACTCCGGTGCGATCTCGCCGCCATCCGGCTTGCCATAGGCGGCCTTGCGGGTGAAATACACCAGGCTGCGGAAGGTGTCGTCCTGCAGGTTCTTGAAGCCCAGGTGCGCCGGTAGTTGTTCCGGCGGCAGGGCCTGGCCCTGGTTGTCCTTGAGCCAGACCTTGCGGGCCGCTTCCATGCGCTGCCAGAAGCTCGCCATGTTCGGGCTGTTGCTGAAGTCGTCGGTGACCTTGACCCACATCTTCAAGCGCGGGCCGCCGCCGGGCACTTCCCACAAGGTGGTGAAACTGTGGTGACCGTCGGTCAGGTACAGTTGGCCGGCGGGGCCGACCACCACGGTTTTCATGTCCTCGGGGTGGGTGCCCACCGGGTCCTTGCAGGTGAAGCTGTCGGGCTGGTGCAGGTCAGCCTTGCTGGGCACCTTGTCGGCCTCGCCCTGGCCGTTGGTTTCGCAGTATTCATCGAAGACCTTGGCGGGTTTGTCGGCGAACAGGCCCAGGCTGTAGTAGATCTGGTCGAAGCCCACCACCGCCTGGGTCGGATGCAATTGTTCAAGGGCAACTTCGATCACTTGCCCGGGCTTGGGCGTCGAGAACGCCTGGGCCTGGAGGGTAACGACACACAGTAGCAGTGCAACAGTCCATGAAAGCAGACGCATGTTTTTCAGATCCTTATGAGTAAAGTAAATCGATCCCAGCGGTCATTTGCGACGCAAGCGGCTAGAATCAACGCTATCCGTGACCACCAAACAGCCAGGAGCCATGATGAGCTCGACCAACCCGCCCTCCCACACCGCCAAGCTGGACCGCATCCTTGCCGATGCCCAGCGCGACCGGGAAATGGGCTACCGCGACAAAGCCCTGAAGATGTACCCCCACGTGTGCGGCCGCTGCGCCCGTGAGTTCGCCGGCAAGCGCTTGAGCGAACTTACCGTACACCACCGTAACCACAATCATGATGACAATCCCCAGGATGGCTCGAACTGGGAGTTGCTGTGCCTGTACTGCCACGACAACGAACATTCGCGCTACACCGACCAGCAGTACTTCGGCGAAGGCTCCACCAGCAGCCCGACGATCGCCAAGGCCACGCATAACCCGTTTGCGGCGTTGGCGGGGTTGATGAAGAAAGACGACTGAAGAGTGTCGTTGCCTGTCCTGGCCTCATCGGGAGCAAGCCCCCTCCCACATTTCGAGTTGCGAACACTTTCAAATGTGGGAGGGGGCTTGCTCCCGATAGCGTTACCCCAAGCAATACACCAGCTTCAGGCCGTATAATCGCCGCTTTTCTCCAAGGCACCCTTCCCCGTGGGCAATAAACGCTACAGCTGCATCGGTCTGTATAACCCCAAATCCCCCGAAAACGTTGGCTCGGTCATGCGTGCCGCCGGCTGCTACGGCGTGGCCTCGGTGTTCTACACCGGCGTGCGCTACGAGCGCGCCCGGGACTTCATCACCGACACCAAGAAGGTCCACCACGATATTCCGCTGATCGGCATCGATGACCTGAAGAAGATCCTGCCCCTGGGGTGCATCCCGGTCGCCGTGGAGCTGGTGGACGGTGCCCGACCGCTGCCCGAATACACGCACCCCGACCGCGCGCTGTATATCTTCGGCCCTGAAGACGGGTCCCTGGATAAAGACATCCGCGACTGGTGCGAAGACGTCGTGTACATCCCCACCACCGGCTGCATGAACCTGGCCGCCACCGTCAACGTGGTGCTCTACGACCGCATGGCCAAGGGCAACAACACCCGTTCGGGCCCCAAGTACTGATCTTTTGGGAACATCCGGCGCCTGCGCGCAGTCAGCTGCATACACTTGACCTTGTTGGAGACAGATCATGAGCGACAGCACAACCTTGCGACCTATCATCGAACACACCCCCTTCCAGAATCAGCCCACCCAGAACGTGCACGGCTGGGAACGTATCGGCTCGGTGGCCGGTGGCGTGATGATGGTGGGCAAAGGCCTGCGCCGTGGCGGGATTTTCGGCCTGATTCAGGTGGCGATCGGCGGCGTGGCCCTGGCGCGCGGCTTTACCGGGCATAGCGCGCTTAAAGACAAGCTGGAACAGGGCCGCCAGGAAATGAACAGCGTGCGCACGAAGATCGAACGTGCCGGTGCAGAGCTGAAAAACCTGAAGACCAAGGCGGAAGTGGCGGCTGAGAAGGCGGTTAAAACCACTGGTTAGATTCAAATGTGGGAGGGGGTAAGTCCTAATGCCATCATGTAGGAGCGAGCAAGCTCGCTCCTACATGGCATTAGAGCTTGCCCCCTCCCACCTTTTGTTTTGTGTATGGCGAGGGCTCAGCGCAGCAGCTTGCTGTCCAGTACCACCGACGACTCGCCGATGATGCTCTCGGCCAACTGCACAAACTCCGCGGTGGTGATGCTGTTGGCGCGCATCACCGCCTGCGCGAGATCATCCAGGGAGCGCTTGTTGTGAGTCTTTACGCGGATCTCGCGATCCAGCTCCTGCAACACCACCACCGCCCGTGACACCGTCGCGCCGCTGACGTGGTCGCCGCGCAGGCTGGTCACGTCCTTGCCATCCCTGGCCAAGCGCGCCTGTATCGCCTGGTACCGCTCATCGGTCACCCCGCCGGCACGGCGCACCAGTTCAATGGCGTAGTACTCCGCCAGCCCCTCGCTGATCCAGTCGCTGGTGTCGTGGTCGTTGAAGCGGCCAATCGCCTGCACCACTTCACGGATCAACGGGCTGCTGCCGTTCTCGCTGACCAGCGGTGTGCGGCTGTTGAGGTAGATCGAGTCGCGCGCCGAGACCGCACCACGGCGCATCGGATCGCTGGCGCCCACCACCAGCAGCTTGGCCGGATGACGTGGGAACGCCGCTTCCACCTGCGGCCAGACAAAGGTCAGCAGTGTCAGCACATCCATCCGCCGCATGGCTTGCCCCTTGGGCGAGGCGATGGTCACTTCGGTCTCGCCCAGGCGCACGCGGCGGCTGCCCAGGGTGCCGGCGAGCATCCAGCCGGTGGGCCGGTCAAACAGGCGCGAGACGTTGTCGATGCGGAACTTGTTCTTGCCGATGCGCGGCCAGGCGGTTTCGATGCTTTTCCAGCCGGCCGGCAGTTCGAACACCAGGCGCGAGACCAGTTCGACGCCGTCCTGCTGGTCGAGGCGTGCGGGCGGCACCAGGTCTTCGCCGCGAAACAGCGCCCAGCTCGGGGTCATCCGCGCTTCGTAAATACCCGGTTTGCGCGCGTGGCTCAGGCGCACCCGATAGGTCAGGCTGGCCTTGTTGGCGCTGGGTTGCCAGAGGCCGCGGTGGTCATTGACGCTCCACTGGCCATCGGCCTTGAAGTCGCTGTAGTCGCCAGTGCGGCCCAGGTCGAAGTTCAGGCTGCGCACCGCCGAGCCCTGAGACAGGCTCACCCGCACCTCGGCCTGATCGCTCTGGGGCAGCAGCTTGACGTGATAATCCAGGTCGACTTTCTTCGCGCACCACGCAGGCATGCTCAACGCCAGCAACACCAGGCTTGCCGCCAGCTTGGTTCCCGCCCTCATACACACTCCTTGCTCAGCCCGCGCGGAAGATCAGGTAATCCTCCCAGTCGTCCTCGGGCACGCTGCCTTCGCTGAGCATGCGCCCGGACTGGGAAATGCGTTCGTGGTGCACGGCATCGCGGTCGCCGCAGACCAGGTGGTGCCACAACGGCAGGTCCTTGCGCTCGCTGACCAGGCGGTAACCGCAGGTGGGCGGCAGCCATTTGAACTGGTCGGCCTGGCCTGGGGTGAGCTGGATGCAGTCGGGTACCGAGGCACGGCGGTTGGGGTAGTCGGTGCACTGGCAGGTTTTCAGGTCCAGCAGCTTGCAGGCGATGCGCGTGTAATAGACGCTGTTGTCGTCTTCATCCTCAAGCTTTTGCAGGCAGCACAGGCCACAACCGTCGCACAACGACTCCCACTCCTCCTGGTCGAGGTGTTCAAGGGTTTTGCGTATCCAGAAAGGTTCGACTTTGGCGGCCATGGCTCTACATCGGTATCGGTAGGTGAAAAGGCCGCCAGTCTAGTGCCCAAGGCCCCTGGGGCCAAGCGCTTACGACTGTCGGTATGACAAGACTTGTCAGTCTAGCGGGGGCGCAGTAGCTTTGAGCGCCGAATTGACGATCAGGAGCTGCCCATGACACGCGTTGCCGATTACCCGATCCATACCCAGTTCACCGAACGCTGGTCGCCCCGTGCCTTTACCGGCGAGAGCATCCCGCAGGAAACCCTGCTGAGCTTCTTCGAAGCCGCACGCTGGGCACCGTCGGCCTACAACTCGCAGCCTTGGCGTTTTCTCTACGCACGCCGTGATACGCCGGACTGGGAGCGCTTCCTGGGCCTGCTGAATGAATTCAACCGTGGTTGGGCACAGCATGCGTCGGCCTTGGTGATCATTGCCTCGAAAACCGACTTCATCGCCCCCGGTGCCACGGAAGAAACCCCGGCACTCTGGCACACCTTCGACACCGGCTCGGCCTGGGGCCACCTGGCGCTGCAAGCCAGCCTCAGCGGCTGGCACACCCACGGCATGGCCGGCTTCGATCAGGAGCTGACGCGCAAGGAGCTGAAGATTCCGGAGGGGTATGCGCTGCATGCCGCCGTTGCAGTGGGCAAGCTGGGCGACAAGTCGACCTTGCCGGAGTACCTGCAGGGCCGTGAAGCGCCAAGCCCGCGCAAGCCGCTGAGCGAGCTGGTGTCAGAAGGTGATTTCAGCCTCTGAAACTGACGCAATCTCAAAATGTGGGAGGGGGCTTGCACCCGATAGCGGTGGTTCAGTCAATAGATACAGTGACTGACACTCTGCTATCGGGAGCAAGCCCCCTCCCACATTTTCTCCCCGCGCGGCCTCAGTAACCGCGCTCGAAATCCACTTCCCCGCGCAAGGCTTGCTTGGCCTTGTACGCGCGCAGGTTTTCCAGGAACAACTCCACCATCATCGGCGGCGAGGTCGGCGCGGAGCTGTGCCCGGTCAACAGCAGGCCCCAGGCGGTCCAGAACGGGTGGCGCTGCGGCAACGGTTCCTGGCGGCACACGTCGATAACTGCGCCAGCCAGGTGCCCTTCTTTCAGGGCCTCGACCAGATCGGCATCCACCACCGCCACACCGCGCCCGACGTTGATGAACAAACCGGTCGGCTTGAACTGCTTGAACAGCGCGGCGTCGTACAGGTCGTGGGTATTCGGTGTGTTGGGCAGCAGGTTGATCACGTAGTCCACCTCCCCCACCAACCGACCCAGTTGGTCGAGCCCGGCCACTTCGATAAACGGCGCTTGTTCCCGCGCAGTGCTGGCGATGCCGTACAGCTTGACGCCGAACGGCACGAGAAACTCGGCGACACGCTGGCCGATGTCGCCGGTACCCACGATCAACGCCTTGCGCCCCGCCAGGCTCTGGCCGGTGCGGCTGTCCCACTTGCGCTCAACCTGGCTGACCAGTCGCGCCAGTACTTCGCGCTCGTGGCCCAGCATGTAGGTGAGGACAAATTCGGCCATGACCTGGCCAAAAATACCGACGGCGCGGGTCAGGCGATAGTCGCGGGGCAAGCCTTCGGCCAGCAGCGGCGTAATACCGGCCCAGGTCGATTGCAGCCACTGCGGCTGGTGGCCCTGGCGCAACAGTGTCGCCAACAGGTCCGGCTGGCCCAGCCATACCGGGCAATCGGCGGCCAGGCGCGACAGTTCGGCCGAGTCGCCGCTGGTGAGCACCTCCAGGTCCGGCGCCGCGTCATTGAGCAATTGGGCGTAGAGCGGGTGATCCTGTTCAGCAATCAGAACACGCATGGTTCAAACCTTTCAAAAACAGTGCAGACGGCCGCCCGCTTCCCTACGGCCACCGCCCACTAATACGATTCCATTGAAACCTGTGCCCCGGGCGAGGCACTGCCCGATCACATCGGGTCGTTGCGACGCAGCAGCTCTTCGGGCAGGTGCTCGATGTACTCGTCCTCGGCCGGCGGCATTTGCAGGTGATAGCCCTGCTTGTCGAGGTTTTCCAACACCACCACAATGTCCTCGCGCGACAACTTGCGCTCCGGCGTCAGCACCATGTCGAAGGCGTGGTGCGGTTTGCCGAACGCCGCCATCAAGGGCTCCGGCACGCGCTCCAGGGCGTCGCTTTTGAGCACGTAGAGGTACATGCCGTCTTTTTTCAGGCTGCGATAGATGGAGCAAATACGTTTCAAGGCTGTTCTCCGGCAGTGGCCAGGCTGTCGAGCAGCGCCTGGCCCATCAACTCGCGGCGCCAGCCACGCAGCGAGTCTGGCAATTGGTAAGGCCCATCGGGGTAGCCACTTTTAACCAGGGCTTCGAGGGTTTTCTTGCGCAGCATCAGTTCCGGCGCCATTTCCAGGCGCTCGGCGAATGTCTGGCCGAGGGCGCGCAGTTGCTTGATCAGCGTGGCGGCGTCCACCGGCAGCGGTTCGGCCACGGCCGGCGGCCATTGGTCCATGGGCACGCTGCCGGCACGCTTGATCAGGTCCAGCAGGAACTGGCCATCCTGGCGCACGGTACGCGGGTGCATGTCTTCGATCTTGCCCAGGGCGGCGAGGTTGTCCGGCTGGGATTTGGCCAGGGGCCACAGCGAGTGTTCGCGAATGATGCGGTTGCGCGGCAGGTCACGGGCGCGGGCTTGCTGCTCGCGCCAGGCGCAGAGTTCACGCAATACAGCGAGTTGGGCACGGGACAGTTTCCACGCCAGCTTGGCGTCACGGTAGACCTCGTACGGGTCGACTTCGCGGCGCAGGTTGGCAACCAGTTCGGCGCCGTCTTCCAGGACCCAGGCGTATTTATCATCCGACAAGCGCGGGCGCAGGCGAATGTAGACCTCGGCCAGGTGCACGGCGTCTTCGGCGGCGTAGCTCACCTGGGTCTCGGACAATGGCCGCTGCAGCCAGTCCGAGCGGGTCTCGCCCTTGGGCAACTCGATATCGAGCACGGCTTGCACCAGGCGCGAGTAGCCCATGGAGAAGCCGAGGTTCAGGTAGGCGGCGGCCAATTGGGTATCGAACAACGGCACCGGCAGGCTGCCGGTCAGGCGCAGCAACACCTCAAGGTCTTCGCTGCAGGCGTGCACCACCTTGATCACCGCCGGGTTCTCCAGCAACGCGGCCAGGGGTTGCCAGTTGTCGATGGTCAGGGGATCGATCAGGTAAGCGCGTACGCCATCACCGATCTGGATCAGCCCGGCAATGGGATAAAAGGTGTCGACCCGCATGAATTCGGTGTCGAGGGCGACGAATGGCAACTGCTGCCATTCGGCGCAATGCTGGCCGAGGCTATCGTTGTCGCAGATCCAGTGAATATCGATGGCCACACGGCTCTCCCTTGAAGAATGGCGCGCAGTATATATCGCGAACGGGGCTAGCGAGCATCCGCAGTGCACAGGCAACCATGAAAACTCAGACAGGAGAGGAAGAATAGTCCGACAAGTGGGAGTTATCCTTTCTTACGAAGAACGTAGGCCCGCCACAGGCTGGAGCCGGGCATGAATTCCTGCTGACTCAAGACCTTGAACCCGGCCTGGCGAAATTCCTCTTCCACGGCGGTACGCGAGGGTACCGAGACAATCACCGTGTCGCGGCTGACCCGGTGAAACTCGCGCAGCAACGCCATGCGCCCTTCGCTGCTGGGCACATGACGAAACAACTCCAGGCAGAAAATGCAATCCACCGCATTCGCCGACAAACCGATGGAAAACGCCGAGCCCTGAAAGGTTTTGACGCGCTTGAGCAATGACGGCGGATGGTGGCTACGGGCGTGGTCGAGCATGTCCTGGGAATTGTCCGAGGCCAGAATCACGCGGTTGACGTGCTCGGCCAACACCGGCCAGAAGCGCCCCGAGCCGCAGGCCAGGTCCAGGATCAGCCCCGGCTCGCCAGCGACCTTGAGCGCCTGGCGCACCAACCACTCGTCGCGCCATGACGCCAGGCGCTGGCGCAGACCGGGCGGGCGCGTGTCACCGCAGACCCTGGCGTGCTCAAGGCCACAGCGTTCGGCGTATTCGATCTCGATGGAAGAAGGAGGTTGTGGCGACATCGCAGGCTCATGTGACTGAAACGGTAGTGAACGACCTTGATTCGCAGCTTAACCCTTGCAACGTGAAAAAAAGGTCGAAGCCCTCACCAGCGTAAAAACCATCACGCCTGATGCAGATACCAACGCCAGTCCTGCTCGCCCACCTCGCCCATGAACTGGCGGTATTCAGCATGTTTCACCGCCAGGTACACGCCCAGGAACTCGCTGCCGAACGCCTCCCGCGCCCAGCTTGAAGCCTCCAGTGCGCGCAGGGTGGTGAGCCAATCGGTGGGCAGCAATTCCTTGGCCTGAGCGTAGCCGTTGCCTTCCACCGGGGCACCGGGGTCGAGTTGTTCGCGAAGGCCACGGTGGATGCCCGCCAGGATCGCGGCCGCCGCCAGGTAAGGGTTGGCATCGGCGCCGCAAATGCGGTGTTCGATATGCCGGGAATCGGCCGGACCACCCGGCACCCGCAGGCTGACGGTGCGGTTGTCCACGCCCCAGGTGGCGGCCAGCGGCGCATAGCTGTTGGTTTGGAAACGGCGATAGGAGTTGGCGTTGGGGCAGAACATCAGCAGTGAATCGAGCAAGGTGCCGAGCATGCCCCCCACTGCGTGGCGCAGCAGTGGCGTGCCGTCGGCGGCTTCACTGGCGAACAGGTTGTTGCCCTCGGCGTCGGCCAGGCTGACGTGCATATGCATGCCGGTGCCCGCCAGGTCATCGAACGGCTTGGCCATGAAGCACGCGGCCATGCCGTGTTTGTGAGCCACGCCCTTGACCAGGCGCTTGTAGCGCACCGCTTCGTCCATGGCTTGCAGGGCGTCGGCGCGGTGTTCCAGGGTGATCTCCACCTGGCCCGGGGCGTATTCGGAGATTGCCGTGCGCGCCGGAATGCCTTGCAGTTTGCAGGCGCTGTAAAGGTCGGCGAGGAACGGTTCGATCTGCTCCAGCTCACGCAGGCCGTAGACCTGGGTTGCGCGTGGGCGCCCGCCGTCCACGTCCCGCGCCGGTTGCGGGCGGCCATTGCTGTCGGGCTTCTGGTCGAGCAGGTAGAACTCCAGTTCCGCCGCCATCACCGGGTAATAACCGTCGGCGTTCAGGCCCTCGATCACCTTGGCCAGCAAATGCCGGGGGTCGGCCACGGTGGCAGGCAGGCCCTCAGTGGGGTGCATGCTGACCTGCACCGCGGCAGTGGGGATCAGCCGCCATGGCATGCGCTGCAAACTGCCGCTGATCGGGTAGGCGCGGCAGTCGATATCGCCCACCTCCCACACCAGCCCGGAATTCTCCACATCGTCGCCATTGATGGTCAGGCCGAGGATGGTGCTGGGCAACGGACGGCCGCTTTCATACACCGCCAGCAATTCATCGCGGTGCAGCAACTTGCCGCGCGGCACGCCGTTGTTGTCGAGGATAAACAGCTCGAACATCTCGATGTCCGGATGCTGTTCAAGGAAGGCGTGGGCTTCGTGCAGGCTGGCAAAAACACTCATGGGGGTTCTCTTACGTTTGTTTCAGGCAGGCGCGCACAAGGGTGCGTCATCCGTGGGGTAAATCAGCGTAGGAGAAGGGAATCTGGCGGGCGCGCGTGGCGGCAGTGGAACAGGGCCCAGAAGGCGAGTTCGGAGGGCAGTGTCACAGGGTGAGTGTCGGGGGAGCCGCCCATGGGTGGATCACAATGATAGAGATGCGCCCAGCGTCACACGCCCGCATAGGTGTTTAAATTCAGGGTTGATGGAGTTTGGTTGCGACTTGGCTAAACATTCAACGCCCCTTGCTACCTGGCCTTGCTGCTGGAAATAATGACCGCCCCCGAGCATGCCCCAAGGACCCGACCGCATGAAAACAACGATAACCCTGTGCGTACTGGCAAGCCTGGCCACCTCCGCCCTGGCCGACACAGCCCCCTCGCGCCTTGACCAGGTGCTTGAGCGCGGCACCCTCAGCGTCTGCACCACCGGCGACTACAAGCCCTACACCTCGTTGCGCGCCGATGGCGGCTATGAAGGCATCGACATTGCCATGGCCGAGTCCCTGGCCAAGAGCCTCAATGCCAGGATCCAATGGGTGCCCACCACCTGGAAAACCCTGATGCCGGACTTCCTCGCCCAGCGCTGCGACATCGCCGTGGGCGGGATTTCGGTGTCCCTGGAACGCCAGAAAAAAGCCTTCTTCAGCCAGTCCCTCGGGGTCGACGGCAAGATCCCGCTGGTGCGTTGCGCCGACGTCAAGCGCTACCAGACCGTGGAGCAGATCAACCAGCCCCAGGTGCGCGTGATCGAACCGGCGGGCGGCACCAACGAAATCTTCGCTCGCGCCCACCTGGGCCAGGCGCAAATCCGCCTGCACGACAACGTGACCATCTTCGACGAACTGCTGGCCGGCAAAGCCGACGTGATGATCACCGACGCCAGCGAAGCGCGTTACCAGCAGAAGCAAAAGCCCGGGTTGTGCGCGGTCAACCCGGAGCGGCAGATGCAGTACAGCGAAAAAGCCTTCCTGCTGCCCCGCGATGATGTGGCGTGGAAGAGCTATGTCGACCAGTGGTTGCACCTGAGCGTGGCCACCGGCGTCTACGACGGCATCGTCAGCCAATGGTTGGCGGCGCCCTGAGCCAGAGCCGTCTACGCTGTGCTCACATCAATAAGAACGAGGGACGGGACATGAAGGGACTGCTCCGCATAACCTGGCTGCTGCTGTTGTGTTTCAGCCAGGTGCACGCCGCGACCACTCAGGACGAGGGCGCCCAGGCCGCCCAGGCCCTGCTGGAAAAAGCCCTGGCCTACTACCAGAGCAACGGCGACAAGGCGCTCGCCGTGTTCAGCCGCCAAGGCGAGTTTGTCGACCATGACCGCTACGTATTCGTGGTCGACACCCAGGGCGTGCTGCTGGCCAGCGGCGGGCCCTCCTCCGCCTTGATCGGCCGGGATGTGTCCGAGGTACTCGGGCCAGAGTTGCGCCAGTCATTCAAGGACGCGCTCAAGGTGCCGGAAGGCCAGGGTATCCAACAGGCCGACTACCGCTGGCAGAACTGGAACGACGGCAAGGTCGAGCACAAGCATGTGTTTTACCAGCGCGTCGGCGAGCGCATCCTGGCCGTGGGTTATTACCTGCCGCGCGCCACCCCGGAACAGGCCCGGGCCCTGCGCAACAAGGCGGTGAACGCGTTGGTGAAGGATGAAGCCGGCACACTCAAGGCCATCAACTCATTGCAGGGCGGTTTCCTGCAGGATGACCTCTATGTGTTTGTCGTGGACTTGAACACCCAGCGCTACGTGGCCCATGGCACCAACCTGCGCCTGATCAACACCGACTTCAGCAAGATCAAGGACCCCGACGGCAAGCCGGTGGGCGAGCCGATCCTCAAGCTGATGGCCGAGCAGGACCAGGGGGAATACAAGTACCGTTGGAAGAACCCGGTGACGGATAAGGTCGAGAACAAGCATGCGTATGTGCGCAAGGCCGGGCATTTCATGGTTGCGGTGGGTTACTACAGCCCCTGATCTGAATTGGAATGCATTCAAATGTGGGAGGGGGTAAGCCCCTCCCACATTAGGTCTCTATTGTGTCAGTCAGCGGGTTTTGTCTTCCCGCCCGCGCAGCACGCGATTGGGCATCGCGATCGCCGCCGCCAACCCCAGCAGCGACACCCCCGCACTCACCAACAGCAAATGCCTGAACGTCACCCCCAGCTCCCCGCGCAGGGCATCCTGCGCCGGGCCTGGCGCAGCGTTCAGGCCGTCAAGCAGCACATTGCCGGAACCGCCTTCGGGCACCAGCGCACCGCTGGCCAGGTGGGCGAAGCTGGAGTCCTGCAACAGCGCCAGCAGCAACGCCGACATGCACGCCACCCCCACCGCGCCGCCCAGGGAGCGGAACAGGTTGGTGGTGCTGGTAGCAACGCCGATGTCCCGTTGCTGCACCGAGTTCTGCGCCCCCACCAGGGAGGTGGGGAACTGCATGCCGGCGGCGATCCCGCACAACAACATGAATACGCCGGTCAGCAGCATATCCTGGGGCGCACTGTAGGCCATGCCCAGGATCGCCAGCGGGCTCAACAGCGCGCCGCCGAGGATCATCGGTTTATAGCGCCCGGTCACCGAGGTCATGCGCCCGGCGCAATAGGCGCCGATGGGCAGGCCCATCGCCAGGGGCAGCAAATGCAAGGCGGCACTGTCGGCACCGCCGCCGGTTACTGTCTGAAAGCGCAAGGGCATCAGCACCGTCAGGGAAATCGCCTGGAAGCTGGTGAAGAAAATCGTGCACCAGCACAGCACCGCACTGCGGTTGGCAAACAGGTGCATCGGCAGCAAGGGCTCGCGGGCGCGGCGCTCGTGCCAGACGAACAGGGTCAATGCCACCAGGGCACAGGCCAGCAGCCCCAGCACCTGGCTGTCACGCCAATGATGGCCCTGGCCGATTTCGGTGATGCCCAACAGCAAGGCGGTGAGGCCGATGATCATCAGTACCGTGCCGAGGTAATCGATGATCGGCTTGCGTTGCGGTGCCGGCAGCCCCACCAGAGTGCGATGGGCCACGTACCAGGCACCGGCGCCCAACGGCAGGTTGATCAGGAACACCCAACGCCAGGATAAGTACTCGGTCATGTAGCCGCCCAGCACCGGCCCGGCCACACTGGCCACCGCGTACATGCTGCTGAAATAGCCCTGATAGCGCCCGCGCTCACGGGGCGGGATGATGTCGCCGATGATCGCCTGGCTCACCGAGATCATCCCGCCGGCGCCGATGCCCTGCAGCACCCGCGCCAGCACCAGTTGCTCCATGCTCTGGGCCATGCCGCAGAACAACGAAGCGACGGTGAACAGGCCCATGCCGATCAGCATCATCGGCCGCCGCCCGTAGAGGTCGCCGAGCTTGCCGTAGATCGGCACCGCCACCGTCATCGCCACCATATAACCGGAGATGACCCAGGCCAGCAGGTTGACGTCGTGGAATTGCGCGGAGATGGCGGGCATGGACACGGCGACAATGGTCTGGTCCAGGGCACCGAGGAAGATCGCCATCATCAACGAGGCGAGAATACTGCGCACCGCGGGGAGCGGTGGCGCGGGCTGATTGAGCTGAGTCACGGCAGAACCTTCGAGCAAGGCCCGCGGGAAAAGGCGGCCCGCGGGAATGCTCGATACGATAGCAGGCTATTCGATAGGCTCGTAAGGAAGTCCGACGTAATTTTCCGCGATGGTCTGGCGGCCGGCTTCGGAGTGGATGAAGTACTCCAGCTCGCTCTGGGCAATGCGCTGGCTGAATCCATCGGACTCAGGGAATTGATGCAACATCGAGGTCATCCACCAGGAAAACCGTTCGGCCTTCCACACCCGGCGCAGGCAGATGGCGGAATAACGTTCGAGCAAGTCCACGCGCCCCTCGCCATACACCTTGAGCAAAATCCGGAACAAGGTGCTCACGTCGCTGGCCGCCAGGTTCAAGCCCTTGGCCCCGGTGGGCGGCACGATATGGGCCGCATCGCCGAGCAGGAACAGGCGCCCGTACTGCATCGGTTCCACCACAAAACTGCGCAGGGGCGCGATGCTTTTTTCGATGGAGGGGCCGGTGACCAGTTGTTCAGCCAAAGCGTTGGGCAGCCGGGTTTTCAGTTCCGCCCAGAAGCGTTCGTCCGACCATTCATCCACGGGCTCCTCGGCCGGCACTTGCAGGTAATAGCGGCTGCGTGTCGGTGAACGCATGCTGCACAGCGCAAAGCCCCGTGGGTGCTTGGCGTACACCAGTTCCGCATGCACCGGCGGGGTGTCGGCAAGGATGCCCAGCCAACCGAAGGGGTAGACCCGCTCGAACACTTTTAGCGATTCAGCCGGGATCGACTGGCGCGCCACGCCGTGGAACCCATCACAACCGGCGATGTAGTCGCACTCCAGGCGAAACGCCTGGCCCTGATGGTCGAACGTCAGCCAGGGTCGATCACTTTTAAGATCATGGGGCTGCACGTCGCGCGCTTCATACAGGGTGGTGGCGCCAGCGGCGGCGCGGGCGGCCATGAGGTCGCGGGTGACTTCGGTCTGGCCGTAGATCATCACCGATTGGCCGCCGGTCAGCGCCTTGAGGTCGATGTGGGTCAGTTGACCGTCCAGCGCCAGCTCGAAGCCATCATGCACCAGGCCTTCGGCATCCATGCGCTGGCTCACGCCCGCCTCGCGCAGCAGGTTGACCATGCCTTGTTCCAGCACCCCGGCGCGGATGCGGCCTTGTACGTAGTCGGCGCTCTGGCGCTCCAGGATCAGGGTCTGGATACCGGCGTTGTGCAACAGCTGGCCGAGCAAGAGTCCGGAGGGACCGGCGCCGATAATGGCGACTTGGGTTTTCAGGGTTTTCATTATTTTTATCGCCCGCAAGTTCCACCCGAACGGATCGAGTGAAAGAGTTGTCATTGATCTTGTGGCTGACAGTTTTCACTTGAGTGCGCATTATAAGAAGGTGAAAACTGCGACAAAACCTGCGCTTTTTGCCAATTTGGGCGATTACCGCACCACTGTCCTGAGTATCGGATTGAAACCATGACCAACACCGCGATTCCGGTCTTCAAGCTTTACGGAGAAAGCCAGCAATGGCCGACCCCCGATTTGTTGCACTGCGAAACCATTTCCCGGCGCAGTCGGGAATACCAGTGGGAAATCCAGCCCCACCGGCACGCGGATCTGTGCCAACTGCTGTACGTGCACAAAGGCCAGGCCGAGTTGGAAATCGAAGGCCAGCGCACCACCCTCAAAGAAGCCACGCTGCAGGTATTGCCGCCGTTGTGCGTGCATGGGTTTCGCTTTGCCGAAGATGTGGAAGGCTATGTGGTCACCCTGGCGGCACCGCTGGTCAGCCACTTGCAAGCCCAGCTGGGCGCAACGGCAGGCGGTTTGCAGACCCTGGGCAGCTACCCGGCGGGCAAGGACAGTGATTACCTCAACAGCCAGTTCGCCCGCCTGCAGGACGAATACGCCGACAACCAACCGGCCCGGGACATGCTGATGCATGCGCTGGTCAGTGTGCTGCTGGTGTGGATCAGCCGCCAGGCCATCCAGCGTCGCCACCCGCGTGCGCCAAGGGGCCGCGAGTATTTCCGGCGCTTTACGCAATTGGTTGAACAGCACTATCGGGAACACCCGAAGATTGAGGATCTGGCCCACAAACTGGGTATCTCGGTCTCGCACCTGAATGGGACGTGTCGGGAACTGGGTGGGCAGCCTGCCTTGCAGATCATGCATGACCGCCAATTACTCGAAGCCAAGCGCCTGCTGACCTACACCAGCATGACCATCAATGAAATGTCAGAAGTACTGGGTTTTTCCGACCCGACCAACTTCTCTCGGCTGTTCCGCCGACGGGTCGGGTTCTCACCCAAGGCGTTTCGCGAGCAACTCAAGGCCGAACAGCCGCCTATCTGAGTGCACTGAAACTGCCGGTGTGTGGAACGCATTGGTCCTGATGGCAGCTGATCGCAAAGGTCGGCTGCATCCGGGTCTGCTCCACGCGGTAGGCGGCGGTGCCATACAGGCCGGTCGCCAGGGCGCAGAGGAAGAAAATCATCAGGTATTTGCGGGTTTTAATGCTCATGGCACAGACCTCTGAGCGGATCTACAGGGTGCTGTTTAAAGCATAGGCCAACCAGGGCGAGTTGCCATTATTGGGCGACATTCAACAGGGTTATGTCGCCCTAGAGCCCCCTATCCCAGACCGGCTCCTCGGGGAACTTCACCACCAGGAAATCCAGCAGGCTGCGCAACGCCGATGGCATGTGTTTGCGCGACGCATAGACCGCGTAGATGTTCATCTGCCGGGGTTCGGCCTCGGGTAGCAGACGTACCAGGTCACCACGGCGGATGTGATCGCCGGCCTGGTAGCTGGGCAGCATCGCCACACCCGCGCCGGCCAGCGTCACGCGTAACAACGTACTCGCTTCGTTAGCGGTGATAGTGCCGTGCACCGGCACCGAGACGTGCTCGCCGTGCTCCTCGAAATGCCACAGGCTTTTGCCGAAGTACGAATGGGTCAGGCAGTTGTGCCGGGCCAGGTCCTCGACTTTCTGCGGCGCCGGGTGCTCCAACAGGTAGGCCGGGGTTGCGCACACCACGGAGCGACAGACCGTCAGGCGCCGGGCGATCAGGTTGGGGTCCAGGTCGTTGCTGGTGCGGATGGCCAGGTCGATGCGCTCGTCCACCAGGTTCACCGTGCGGTCGAGCATTTGCAGGTCAATCGTCACCAAGGGGTAGCGCTTGACGTACTCGGCGATAGCCTCGGCCAATTGCGCCTGGCCGAACGAGGTGCTGACACTCAGGCGCAACAGGCCACGGGGCGCATTATCGGGCTCACTGACGGCGGCCTGCATATCGCCGCACAACTCCAGGAGTTGCCGACAGCGTGGCAGGGTTTCGCCACCGGCCGCCGTGAGGCTGAGTTTGCGCGTGGTGCGATGCAACAGGCGCGCGCCGACCCAGTCTTCCAACTCGGCCAGGTAACGCGACACTACTGGGCGCGACAGGTCCAGATGATCGGCAGCGGCGGACTGGCTGCCCAGGTCCACCACCGTGACAAACACGCGCATTGCTTGAAGACGATCCATGATTTGCCCGATTTCAGAAACAAACTATGTCCCAGCATCGCATTTTTAGTTCGGTTTAGTGCAACTAAGCTCTGTGCATTCTTTGAATCCACTGCTGGAGTTGCCCGATGTTCTCAACCCTCAAGCGCTTGACCTTCACCGCTGTCTTGGCGTTTGCCGGCCATGCAGCGGCGGCCGACCTGACCCTGGATGTCTACAACCCAGGCGAGGCGGCCATCTTCCCGGTCAGCTCGGTGCTGGTCAGCGGCGCCAAAGACGCGATCCTGGTCGACGCCCAATTCGGCAAAGGCCAGGCCGAGCAACTGGTACAGAAGATCCGTGCCAGCGGCAAGCACCTGACCACCATCTACATCAGCCACGGCGACCCGGACTACTACTTCGGCCTCGACACCCTGACCGCCGCGTTCCCTGACGCCAAGGTCCTGGCACCGCAACCGGTGGTCGACCATATCAACGCCACCGTGGCCGGCAAACTTGAGTTCTGGGGCCCGAAAATGGGTGCCGACAAACCGGGCAAAACCATCGTGCCCCAGGTGCTGCAAGGCCACAGCCTGACCCTTGAAGGGCAGCAACTGGAGGTGATCGGCCTGGACGGCCCGCAGCCGGACCGCAGCTTCGTGTGGATCCCGTCGATCAAGGCCGTGGTCGGGGGCGTGGTGGTCGCGCAAAACATTCATCTGTGGATGGCCGACACCCAAAGCGCGCAATCCCATAAAGACTGGCTTGCGACCCTGCAACGCATCGAACAGCTGAAGCCACGCACGGTGATTCCGGGCCACTATCTGGGCACGCCATCGCCGCAATCCGTGGCCTTTACTGCCGACTACATCAAGGCATTCGACGTAGAAACCGCCAAGGCCAAGGACGCCGCCGCGCTGATCGCGGCCATGAAAAAGCGCTACCCCACCCTCGCCGACGAAAGCTCGCTGGAACTGAGCGCCAAAGTCGCCAAGGGCGAAATGAAGTGGTGAATGGCTTTAAACCCTGACCGTACTGGAGAACATCATGAGCAAGATCGCAATCATTGGGGCCACCGGCCGTGCCGGCAGCCAATTGCTGGAAGAAGCCCTGCGTCGTGGGCATAGCGTGGTGGCTATCGCGCGTAACACCGAATCCATCGATGTGAAGCCAGGTGTGACCGTCAAAAAAGCGGATGCCTTGAATGCTGACGAACTGCAACAGGCTGTCAGTGGAAGTGATGTGGTAATCAGTGCCGCACACTTCGCAACCGTGCCAGCCGAGGCTGTGATCGGTCCGGTGAAGAAAGCCGGTGTAAAGCGCCTGTTGGTAGTGGGAGGCGCTGGCTCGTTGTTATTACCGACCGGAGAGCGCGTCATCGACAGCGCCGGATTCCCTGAGGAATATCGTGCAGAAGCAAGTGCTGGCAGCGTGTTTCTCGACAAACTGCGTCAAGAACAGGAGTTGGATTGGTCCTTTCTCTCGCCCTCTGCGGAGTTTGTTGAAGATGTGCGCACTGACGACTTCAGATTGGGGCAAGACCACTTGCTCATTAGTGAGAAAGGAAGAAGCTGGATCAGCTTCTCCGACTATGCGATTGCACTAATCGACGAAGTAGAAACGCCAAAACATTCCCGACAGCGCTTTACCGTCGGCTACTGACCCAACGCGGTCAAGAAATGTGGGAGGGGGCTTGCTCCCGATAGCGGTAGTTCAGTTGCAGCCTCTTTGACTGAAACACCGCTATCGGGAGCAAGCCCCCTCCCACATTTGGATCTTCAGCGCCTACGACTGTTGCGCCTGGCTCACCAACCAATCCATCAGCGCTTCAAGCCCTGCCGACGGCACCGTCCCCGGCGGATACACCAGGTAGTACCCCTTCCCCGTCGGTACCCGCAGTTCAAACGGCATCGCCAAGCGCCCCGCCTTGAGATCCTCGCCCATCAACGCACTGTCGCCCATCGCCACCCCGGAGCCCTGGGAGGCCACGTTCATCGCCAAGTCCAACGTCTCGAAATGATGCCCCTGGCTCAAGTTGCTCAACCGCGTATCCGCCGCCTTGAGCCACCGCGCCCAATCGCGCTCGTCTCGCGTGGGGTGCAGCAGCACCTGTTGCTGCAGGTCCGCCGGGGTGTGCAAACCAGCGAGCAGCGCCGGTGCGCAGACCGGGGTGAGTTGCTCATCGAACAAATGCCGCGCCTCGGCCGATTGCTCGGCAATGGGCGCATAGATCACCGCCGCGTCGAATTGCTCGCGACGAAAATCCACGCTGTAGGCCACGGTGGTGGTGAGTTCCACCGGCACGTCCGGGCGTTCCTTTTGCCACTGCATCAAGCGCGGCAACAACCAGCGCATCACACAGGTGGAGGCCTTGATTTGCAGGGTATGGCGGCGATTGCCGATCTGTTCCAGCGCGTCACCGAGCAGGCCAAACACCTGCTGCACCCGTTGCGACCACTCGCGACCTTCTTCGGTCAGGCTCAACCCCCGTGCCTGGCGCTGGAACAAGGCGTAGCCCAAATGGCTCTCCAGCCCGGCGATCTGCCGGCTCACCGCACCTTGGGTGATGTGCAGTTGCTCGGCGGCGCGGGTGAAGTTGCAGCACTGGGCCGTGACCCAGAAGGTATGCAGCGCGGGCAGGGGCGGAAGGCGTTTCATAAGGGCGCAGCCATGACGTGAGGACATGGCTAGTATGACTTTTTATCGATTGTTGCCGCTACGGGCCAACCGGTCCAATACCGCCACGATTCCATAACAAGAGCGACACCTATGGCGACCTGCGGCGAAGTATTGGTCAACCTCCTGGAACGCTACGGCGTGGACCAGGTGTTTGGTATCCCCGGCGTGCACACCGTGGAGCTGTATCGCGGCCTGGCCCGCTCGAGCATCCGCCACGTCACCCCGCGCCACGAACAGGGCGCCGGCTTTATGGCCGACGGCTACGCGCGCACCCGTGGCAAGCCGGGCGTGTGTTTCATCATCACCGGCCCGGGCATGACCAATATCACCACCGCCATGGGCCAGGCCTACGCCGACTCGATCCCGATGCTGGTGATTTCCAGCGTGCAATCGCGCAGCCAATTGGGTGGTGGGCGCGGCAAGCTGCATGAGCTGCCGAACCAGGGCGCGATGATGGCCGGCGTGGCGGCGTTCTCCCATACCTTGATGTCGGCAGCGGAATTGCCCGCCGTGCTGGCGCGGGCGTTTGCGTTGTTCCAGGCCGGCAGGCCGCGCCCGGTGCATATCGAGATTCCGTTGGATGTGCTGGTGGAAAACGCCGATGCACTGCTGGGCAGTCAACCGGTCAGCATCGCCCGTGCCGGTGCGGCACCGGCGGCGGTCAAGCAGATGAGCCAGTTGCTCGCCGCCGCCAAACGCCCGCTGATCCTGGCCGGTGGCGGCGCGATTGAGGCGGCCGCCGAATTGACCCGCCTGGCCGAAGCCCTCGACGCGCCGGTGGCCCTGACCATCAATGCGAAGGGCATGCTGCCTTCCGAGCATCCGCTGCTGATCGGCTCGACTCAGTCCCTGGTCGCTACCCGCGCGCTGGTCGCCGAGGCCGATGTGGTGCTGGCCATCGGCACCGAGCTGGCCGAGACCGACTACGACGTGACCTTCGCCGGTGGCTTCGAGATACCCGGTGCGCTGCTGCGCATCGATATCGACCCCGACCAGACCGTGCGCAACTACCCGCCGCACCTCGCCTTGGTGGCCGACGCAAAGATCGCCGCCGATGCCTTGCTGACCGACTTGAACCGCACGCCGCTGGCCCCTCGCCACACCGACTGGGGTGCTCAGCGCGTCGCCCGGTTGTGGGCCGAACTGGCCCCCACCTGGGACGCCGCCACCCGCGCGCAAACCCTGTTCCTCAATACGGTGCTGGAAGCACTGCCGGGCGCCGTGCTGGTGGGCGACTCGACCCAACCGGTGTACAGCGGCAACCTGACCCTGAACCTCGACCACCCGCGCCGCTGGTTCAATTCCTCCACTGGCTACGGCACCTTGGGCTACGCCCTGCCGGCCGCCATCGGCGCGTGGTTGGGCCGTGGCGATGGGCAACCGGTGGTGTGTTTGATCGGTGACGGCGGACTGCAATTCACCCTGCCGGAACTGGCCAGCGCAGTGGAAGCGCGCACGCCGATCATCGTGCTGCTGTGGAATAACCAGGGTTATGAAGAGATCAAGAAATACATGCTCAACCGCGCCATCGAACCGGTCGGCGTAGACATCTACACCCCGGACTTTATCGGGGTGGCCAAGGCCCTCGGCAGTGCTGCCGACAGCGCTCACAGCGTTGCACAGCTACGCAACGCCTTGCGCGCCGCCGCCGATCGCCCGGGGCCGACGCTGATTGAGATCGACCAGGACCTATGGATGAAGGAGACAGCGGTATGAGCGCAGTAGTGAACGGTGTGTATATCGACGGCGCATGGCGTGCCGGCCATGACGTGCTGGAGGTGATCAACCCGGCCACCGAGGCGACTCTGGCGCGCATCAGCGTCGGCGATGGGCAGGCAGTGACCCAGGCCGTGGATGCAGCCAGCGCGGCCTTTATCGACTGGTCGAAAAGTAGCGGCCGTGATCGCGCCAGCCTGCTGCGCAAAATCGCCCAAGGCGTCAGCGCGCAGCGCGAACAGTTGATGCACCTGCAATCGAGCAACAACGGCAAGCCGCTGTTTGAAGCCGGCATCGATGTGGACGACGTGATCGCCACGTTCGAGTACTACGCCGGTATCGCCGACGACATGGACGCCGGCCAGGATCGCCCGGTGGCGCTGCCCAGCGATGACTTCAGCGCGCGCCTGCGCCGTGAGCCGTGCGGCGTGGTGGGGTTGATCGTGCCGTGGAATTTCCCGATGGTCACCACCGCCTGGAAACTCGCCCCGGCCCTCGCCGCCGGTTGCTGCGTAGTGCTCAAGCCCTCGGAAGTCACGCCGTTGGCAGAGTTGCATCTGGCGCAAATCATCGCTGACGCGGGCTGCCCGGCGGGGGTGTTCAACCTGGTCTGCGGCACCGGCTTGGCCGTTGGCGCACCGTTGGCCGCAGACCGTCGCGTGGCGAAGATTTCCTTCACCGGCAGCAACGCCGTGGGCGTGCAGGTGATGCAACGCGCAGCGGAAACCATCAAGGGCGTGAGCCTGGAATTGGGTGGTAAATCTTCGCTGCTGGTACTGGCGGATGCCGACCTCGACCTGGCGGTGGAGCTGGCGTGTGGCGGTGGCTTTTTCAACGCCGGGCAAATGTGTTCCGCCACCAGCCGCGTGCTGGTGGCCGACAGCCTGGCGGATGAATTCCTGCAACGCTTGCAGGCACGGGCTGAAGGGATTCGCGTCGCCGACCCGTTTGCCGACGACGTGGAAATGGGCGCGCTGATCAACCGCGTGCAGTATCAGCGGGTGCTGGGGCATATCCAACGGGGCGTCGAGGCTGGTGCGCGATTGGTGTGTGGCGGTGAACGCCCAGCGAATCTGGCGAAGGGCTACTTCATTCGCCCGACGGTGTTTACCGATGTGCCGCTGGACAGTGCATTGTGGAACGAAGAAATCTTCGGCCCGGTGCTGTGTGTACGAGCTTTTGCCACTGAGGAAGAGGCCATTGCCCTGGCTAACGACAGCGATTTCGGCCTGGTGGCCAGCGTGGTCAGCCGCAGCGTCGAGACCACCGAGCGCGTGGCGAATGCCTTGCAGGCCGGGTTGGTGTGGATCAACGCACCGCAGGTGATCTTCCCGCAGGCAGCGTGGGGTGGTTACAAGCAGAGCAGTATCGGCCGTGAGCTGGGCCCGTGGGGGCTGGCGGCGTTTCAGGAGATCAAGCATGTGATCCGGTCTATCTGACGACGCAGAACAACTGTGGGAGGGGGCTTGCCCCGATAGTGGTGGTTCAGTTAACCGCAATTTTTAGATAGTCCCTGCGACTTTCTCATTTGCCCCCCTCCCCCCTGCGTGGCCTGATTCACCCTTGTTCACTCAAGGCAGGCCCATGGAAAACGTTCAGGCAAAACCCACCACCGCCGTATGGCTGATGATCAGCGTCGTGCTGGTCGCCCTTAACCTGCGGCCGTCGATGGCCGCCGTGGGGCCGTTGTTGTCGTCGATTCGCGGCGAGGTGCCGTTGAGTTTCAGCAGCGCGGCGTTGCTGACCATGTTGCCGGTCATGGCCATGGGCCTGGCGATGTTCTTTGGCATGGGCCTGGCCAAGCGCGTTGGCGAGCACCGCAGCATTGTGCTGTCACTGCTGGTGATTGGCGTGGCGACGTTGTCGCGATTGTTCCTGGATTCGGCCCTGGAATTGATCGTCAGCGCCATTGCCGCCGGTGTGGGTATCGCCATGATCCAGGCGTTGATGCCGGCCCTGATCAAGTCGCGGTTCAGCGACAACGTGTCGCTGTTCATGGGCCTCTATGTCACCGCCATCATGGGCGGCGCGGCGCTGGCGGCAGCGTTCTCCCCCTTCGTGCAGGTGCAGACCGGCAGCTGGCGCATCGGCCTGGCGATTTGGGGGTTTCTGGCGCTGCTGGCCCTGGTGTTCTGGTACGCCCAGCGCTCGGTGTTGCCACCGTTGCCCCAAGCCGCCGCCGGCCCTCAGGAATCGTTTTTCGGCAACGGCCGCGCCTGGTTGCTGGCGATCTTTTTCGGCCTCGGTACGGCGTCCTACACCTGCGTGCTGGCGTGGCTGGCGCCGTACTACGTGGAGCAAGGCTGGAGCGAACAGAATGCCGGTTTGTTGCTGGGTTTCCTGACCGCGATGGAAGTGGTGTCCGGCCTGGTAACGCCGGCCATCGCCAACCGCCGCCGGGATAAACGCGGGGTAGTGGCCGTGTTGCTGGGGCTGATCATCCTGGGGTTCTGCGGCCTGATCCTCAGCCCGCAACACCTCAGTCTGCTGTGGCCGTGCCTGCTGGGCCTGGGTATCGGCGGGTTGTTCCCGATGAGCCTGATCCTGTCCCTCGACCACCTCGACAACCCGCGTCGCGCGGGGGGCCTTACCGCATTCGTGCAGGGCATCGGCTACCTGATTGCCGGCCTGTCGCCGCTGATCGCCGGGATGATCCGCGACCAACTGGGCAGCTTCGAATGGGCCTGGTGGTCGCTGACGGCAGTGATCGTGGTGATGCTGCTGATCGTCACGCGCTTCAACCCAAGGCATTACGCAGAACATATTCGCTGACGTCGTGTTGCAAACAGTATTTGTCCCACGCAAAACATTGAAACGCCCTACAGAGCTTTCTATTGGTACGGCCGTTCCGTTAAGCTTTCGCGCTGTCTTGTACTGACTTCGGTACATGGGGTTTACGGACGAAACCGATGTTAAACAGTAACTTGCTCAGAAAACTCGATATGCAGGACTTGATGGTGTTTATCGCCGTCTATGACCAGAGCAGCGTTACCGACGTGTCAGAAACGCTGTTCGTCAGCCAGTCCACCGTGAGCTACAGCCTGAAGAAACTGCGGACCAGTTTTGAAGACGAGCTGTTTATCAACACGCGGGCGGGCATGCGGCCTACGTACAAGGCCACTACCATGTACGCCCATGTGCAGAAGATCCTCGAAAGCATCAACCTGTGCCACGCCGGTGGCCAGGCCTTCGACCCGACCCAGAAGGCCGTGACCTTCAATGTCTGCGCGCCGGAGTACTTCGAACAACTGATCCTGCCGCGCCTGTTGAAGCATTTCGACCGCGCCGACCTGCCGGTGATCGTCAATGTGCAGAAACTGGAAGCCGACATCCCCGCCGACGACCTGCGCGAGGGCCGCCTGGACCTGGTGATCTGCTTCGGACCGCACTTTCACCGCGCCCATAAAGACTTCAAGACCCAAATGCTGCTGGAGGACGATCTGGTGTGCGTCTTCGATAAACGCTCGGCACCGCGCGAGTCGGCGTTCAGCCTGCAATCATTCGTCGAGCGGCGCCACGTGTTCCCCACGCCATGGACCTCCGACACCAACATGATCGACGGCTGGCTGGCGCGCCAGGCCCACAAGCGCCAGGTGATCGCCCGCGCCAACAGCTACAGCGCGGCGCTGAAGATGATCACCGGCACCGACTTCATCGTCACCCTGCCGCGCCGCGTGCAGAAACTGCTGGCACCGGCGACGGTGTTCGGCCACTGCGAGGCCCCCAACGGGTTGCCGGGGTTCACCCTGGATATGCAGTGGAATGAAAGCAGTGAACAGGACAGTGCCAATACCTGGTTTCGTGAACAGGTGGTGAAGGTGTGTGCGGATCAGGGATTACTTTAACTTCTGTGGCGAGGGTTAGCCGATGGCGACTTTGCTGTAGGAATCGCGATCCATGTCGACCAGCTGGACACTGAGTTGAACCTGCAGATCCGTCGGCCAGTCGCCCAGATCCTGCAACGCTGCCAGCAGGCTTTGCGACAATTGCTGCTTGACCTGCGGCGACCGCCCGCTGAGCAGTGACAGCTTCACCGCGATGAAACCGCGTGGGTTGAGGGAGGTGCCCACCTGAAAACTCTCGAGCTTCACGGCGCGGCTTTTGATATCGAACTCGGAACCGAACTGCCCGGACGCCATCAGCACATTGTTGAGCCTCAACAGGGTTTTCTCGACGGCCAGGTTTGTCAGGTTGGCGGTGTATTCCAAGTGCAGGTGTGGCATGGATGACTCCGAGTCATTCGTAGGAAAGTCTGTAGATATAGCACGGATAAAAGCCTCAGGCCTTGTTCGTCTGGCCCCGATCGCTCATGAACGCCTCCAGCCGCGAACGCACCCAGCGCTCAGCCGGGTCGGTGTCCACATGACTGAGCCAGACCATGGACAAATCCAGGGTCGGCGTCTCGAACGGAAACGGCTCGCAGAACAGGTTGCCCGACACTGCCATGGCCTCGGCCGTGTAATCCGGCAGGCTGGCGATCAGGTCGGTCCCGGCCAGCAGCGCGGGCAATGCGCTGTATTGCGGCACCGATAACACCACATGGCGCTTGCGGCCGATTTCCGCCAGCCACTCATCGGCAAACCCGGACACGTTGGCGGTGTGGGACACCAGCACATGGGGGCGCGAGCAATATTCATCGAGGGTCAGCGGGGTGTCCGAGGCATCGGCGCGCAGCAGTCGCGGACGAATGTGGCGCAGCAGCTTGCGCTTGGCATTCGCCGGCAGGCCACGGGTCTGGGTGATGCCGACGGTAATATCGCCGGACGCCAGCAGATCGGGAATCCGCCAATAGTCCACGTGCTGCACCACGAACACCACCTGCGGCGCTTCCTGGCGCAAGGCGCGCAGCAACGGTGGCAACAGGCCGAACTCGACGTCGTCGGACAGGCCGATGCGAAAGGTCATGGTGCTGATGGATGGGTCGAAATCGTGGGTCAGGCTCAAGGCCGACGACAGTGAGTCCAGGGCGGGCGACAGGTGCTGGATGATTTCCTCGGCGCGCGCGGTAGGTTCCATGCGATGGCCGACGCGAATAAACAGCGGGTCGTTGAACAAGGTACGCAGACGGTTGAGGGCCGAACTGATGGTCGGCTGGCCGAGAAACAGCTTCTCGGCCACTCGCGTCACATTGCGCTCGAGCATCAGTGCTTCGAAGACCACCATCAGGTTGATGTCGGCCTTGCGTAATTCATTGCGATTCATCGGCGCCTGCCCCTAGCCCAAGACAAGCCGCAGTTTAGAAAGCCGGACCGGCCGCGTCTATGTGCACACTGTTCATCACGCGGCTTTGGGACTATAAACAGCGCTCGAACGTCGCAGGAACACTCCCGTGCTGGTCATTTTTGGCTTGGCCATTCTGGTGGCCGGGTTCTGCCTCTGGCTTATCCGCTTTGTCACCCGCCCCACCGCCCGCACCTTGTTGCGGGTGTTTGTCGGCCTGTGCCTGGCGGCAGTGGTGGCGTACCTGGTGCTGGCGTCGGGTTTTCCTGTTTCGTTGCTGGTTTCATAACGCCCCTCTTTGAACTGGACGCTACTGCCTTGATGAACATCCGCAACATTGCCGATACCGGCATCGCGCTGGCGCAATTCGAAACCCCGACCCAGGTAACACCCGCCCCCACGGAGAGCCCTTCGTGGAGGCAGTTCATGGCCCGTCAAGGGTGCTTTTTGGCTCCGGCCGAACATTGATCAGGGCTTGAGCGGACGCTCCTGATCCCGCTCGGACAGCTCAGTGCCGTCGTCCGGGTGCTTCCAGGTCTGGGGTTTTTCCTCTTCATGTCGCCGGGGTTGCTCATGCTCCGGCTCATCTTGGCGCTTCGGTTCATTGCCCATAGCCATCTCCCTTCCGTAAGAATTGGTCATACCTTCCAGCATAGAACAGAGCGGGATCTTTGAAAGGCGCGCAAATTCATAACCAACAGACATTAATCAATCCATATTTTTCACTTTTCATTTCTAAATGTGTCAGCCACTATCCTCGGTCTTACGCGAAACAAGCATTTAAAAAGAACGCTGGAGACACAAACCCATGACTAGCCCTTCCCGGCCCGATTCTGCCCGTTCGAAAGTAGGTGCGGTATTCCGCGTTACTTCGGGCAACTTCCTTGAACAGTTCGACTTCTTTCTGTTCGGCTTCTACGCCACCTACATTGCTGCCGCGTTCTTCCCTGCCGCCAATGAATTTGCCTCATTGATGATGACCTTCGCCGTGTTCGGCGCAGGCTTCCTGATGCGCCCACTGGGCGCAATCATCCTCGGCGCTTATATCGATGACGTCGGTCGCCGCAAAGGGTTGATCGTGACCTTGTCGATCATGGCCAGCGGCACGCTGTTGATCGTGCTGGTGCCGGGCTATCACACCATTGGCCTGTGGGCCCCGTTGCTGGTGCTGATGGGCCGCTTGCTGCAAGGCTTCTCGGCCGGTGCGGAGCTGGGCGGTGTGTCGGTGTACCTGTCTGAAATGGCCACCCCAGGCCGCAAGGGGTTCTACACCAGCTGGCAATCGGGCAGCCAACAGATCTCCATCGTGGTCGCCGCCGCCCTGGGCTATGGCTTGAACGTGTGGATGGAGCCGGCGGTGGTTGCCGATTGGGGCTGGCGCATTCCGTTCGCCATCGGTTGCGTGATCATCCCCTTTATTTTTGTGTTGCGTCGCAACCTGCAGGAAACCGAAGAATTCGCCAACCGCAAGCATCGCCCGACCATGCGCGAAGTGCTGGCCACACTGGTGAAAAACTGGACCGTGGTCATCGGCGGCATGCTGATGGTGGCCATGACCACCACCGCGTTCTACCTGATCACCGTGTACGCGCCGACCTTCGGCAAGACCGTGCTGCAACTGAGCACCTCCGATGCGCTGCTGGTGACCTTGCTGGTGGCGGTGTCGAACTTTGTCTGGCTGCCGATCGGCGGCACCCTGAGCGACCGCTTCGGCCGCAAGCCGGTGCTGATCGCCATGACCGCGCTGACGGTGCTCACGGCTTATCCGGCGCTGTCCTATGTGGTGAATGCACCGAGCTTCGCCCATATGCTGGAGACGCTGCTGTGGTTCTCGTTCCTGTACGGCATGTACAACGGCGCGATGATCCCCGCCCTCACGGAAATCATGCCGGTGGAAGTGCGCGTGGCGGGCTTCTCCCTGGCCTACAGCCTGGCGACCGCGATCTTCGGTGGGTTTACCCCGGCGATCTCCACCTGGTTCATCCACATCACTGAAGACAAGGCCTCGCCGGCCTATTGGATGATGTTCGCTGCGTTGTGCGCGCTGTGTTCGACCCTGGCGCTGTATCGTCGCGCCAATGCACGCGGGCAGGTGATGCAGGGGGCGGCGTGATGAAGTCTCTGTTCAAGACCCTGGCGGCCCTGGCCCTCGGTGCCCTGGCGCTGACGGCCCAGGCCGAGGAACTCAAGGTGATGACCTCCGGTGGCTTCACCGCCGCCTATAAACTGCTGGGCCCGCAATACGCCCAGCACAGCGGCGACACCCTCGATACCGTCCTCGGCCCGTCCATGGGCAAGGCGCCGGAAGCGATTCCCAACCGCCTGGCCCGTGGCGAACATGCCGACGTGGTGATCATGGTCGGCTATGCCCTGGATGACTTGATCAAACAAGGCAAGGTCGACCCGGCGTCCCGCGTGGAACTGGCGGATTCGCGCATCGGCCTGGTGGTGAAGGCAGGTGCGACCAAACCCGCGATCGGCACCGATGCCGAACTCAAGGCCGTACTGAGCAAGGCCAAGTCCGTGGCGTATTCGGACAGCGCCAGCGGTGTGTATGTCGAGAAAGAGCTGTTCAAGAAGCTCGGCATGCCCGCCAAAGGCACCATGATCGAACGCCTCCCGGTGGCCGAACAGGTCGCCAAGGGCGATTACGAGGTGGGCTTGCAGCAGGTGGCGGAGTTATTGCCGGTGCCGGGTGTGACTTACGTCGGCAAGATCCCGGAAGACGTGCAATCGGTGACGCGCTTTGCGGCGGGCATTCCGGTCAATGCCGAACACCCTGCACAGGCCAAGGCGTTGTTGCAGTTCCTCGCTTCGCCCCAGGCACAACCGGTGGTGCAATCCACCGGCCTGGACTCGGTGGCACGCTGACCGAAACGGTATCTTCCGCCACACTGCTCCAATTCCAGCGCCGCCGACGGCCAGCTCCGTCCGCGGCGTTTGGTCACCTCACCTGCGGTTCCACCCACGGCACACTCAGCCAAATGGGCTGCTCCGACGCCGCTATCGCGATCGACGGCAGCATCGACCCCCATCCCGCCTCCACCCGCCCGAAGCGCCCGGTCCACAGGGCTTGAGGCAAATGAACGAAAACCTTCGAAACAATTCAAAGCACTTCAATTTAGTATAAATTGCATGCCACTCAACAAGGCATTCAAGGAGGTTTCCCGTGGCAACTCTGCAAGCTCACACCATCCAGGCACTGCACACCCATCGCCCGACCCTGCTGACCGAATGGGTTGCCAGCCTTGAAGCTTCGGGGGCCACGCGTAACGTCAAGGCCGAAGACACCCGGCAGCAGGCCAACGACTTCCTCAACCTGCTGATCGCGGCGCTGCAGCAAGGCGGTTCCCAGCCGGTCAACCATGAAAACTGGGCAGAAACCCGGGTATTCCTGGAAAAGCTCTCCCACAGCCGCGCCCTGGTCGGCCAGGACTCGCAACAGACCGCCAGCTTTATCTTTGCCCTCAAGGGCCCGCTGTTCGCGCTGCTGCAACGGGAATATGCCGAACAACCGACGCAACTGGCCGAACAACTCTGGGAAATCTCCGAGCTGCTTGACGCGCTGGGCATGCACACCATCCGTACGTTCCAGAAATCCCGTGAGTCGGTGATCAAGCGCCAGCAGGAAGAATTGCTGGAACTGTCCACCCCGGTGGTCAAGCTGTGGGACGGCGTGCTGGCCCTGCCAATGATCGGCACCCTGGATTCGCAACGCACCCAGGTGGTCATGGAGTCGCTGCTGCAGCGCATCGTCGACACCGGCTCGGAAATCGCCATCATCGACATCACCGGCGTACCCACCGTGGACACCCTGGTAGCCCAGCACCTGTTGAAAACCGTTACGGCCATCCGCCTCATGGGGGCCGACTGCATCATCAGCGGCGTGCGTCCGCAGATCGCCCAGACCATCGTGCACCTGGGCCTCGACCTGCAAGGCGTGGTGACCAAGGCCAACCTGGCGGATGCCTTGGCGCTGGCCCTGAAACGCCTGGGCGTCACCATCAGCAAGGCTGTTTAAGCATGGAACGTATCCCTATTTTGCAGATGGGCGAATTCCTGCTCGTGACGATCCAGGTCGACATGCATGACCAGCTCGCGCTGACGCTGCAGGACGACCTGTCCGAGCGCATCAGCCGCACATCGGCCCGGGGCGTGCTGATCGACATTTCGGCGCTGGACATGGTCGACTCGTTTATCGGCCGCATGATCGGCACCATTTCCGGCCTTTCGCGCATCATGGATGCCCAGACCGTGCTGGTAGGCATGCAGCCGGCCGTGGCGATCACACTGGTGGAACTGGGCATGACCCTGCCGGGCGTGGCGACCGCGTTGAACGTCGAGCGTGGCATGCAACTGTTGCGTGACCGGGTAGACCACTCATGACCCAGGCCAGCAGTGGCACTCACCCGGTGCTCATCGAACAGGACGTAGTGCTGGCCCGACAATTGGTGCGCAAGCTGGCCCAGGAATGCGGCATGCGCCTGATCGACCTGACCAAACTGGTCACCGCCGTCAGTGAGCTGGCGCGCAACACCGTGGTGTACGGCGGCGGCGGCCATATGGATTGGGCCGTGGTCGAAAAAGACCACCGCCCAGGCCTGCGCCTGACCTTTCGCGACGAAGGGCCGGGCATCCCCGACCTCAAGTTGGCGATGACCGACGGCTGGACCTCCGGCGGCGGCCTGGGCCTGGGCCTGACCGGCGCCAAGCGGTTGGTGGACGAGTTTGAACTGGACACCGCACCCGGCCAGGGCACCCGCGTGACGATTACCCGATGGGCCTGAATATTCCCAGTGCCCTGACCCAGGTGTTGTTGATCGAGGATGTCAGCCAGATCGGCCATGCCCGACGCACCGCGCAACAGTTGGCCGAACAATCGGGCTTCGACGAGACCGATGCCGGCCGCGTGGCACTGGTGGCTACCGAACTGGCCAGCAATATCCTCAAGCATGCCGCCCATGGCCAATTGCATCTGCGCCTTACGGGTAACCAGGGCGTGGAGCTGATCGCCGTGGACCGTGGCCAGGGCTTTGACCTGGACAGTTGCCTGGTGGACGGATTTTCCACCGGCGGCACCCAGGGCATCGGCATGGGCGCCATTGCTCGTGTGGCCCAGGTGTTCGACGTGTACGCCGATCAGCGCGGCACGGCGATGCTGGCGCGCCTGTATCCACGGGCATCGGCCACCAAAGATATCCGCTACGGCGTCAGCCAGCATTCCCTGCACGACGACCCGGCCTGTGGCGATGCCTGGCACCTGGTGATCGAACCCGGCCGGTTCAGCGTGATGGTAGCCGACGGTCTGGGCCATGGCTGCGAAGCCGAACGCGCGGCGCAGGCCGGCGAAGCGGTGTTTGCCCAAGACGCCTTCTTCGACGCAAGCGAGTTGTTCAACGACCTGCATATCGGCATGAACGGCACCCGCGGCGCAGCCGTGGCCGTGGCGCAGTACGATGCCACGGCAGACAGCCTGCGCTTTACCGGGGTGGGCAATATCGGCGCCAGCCTGATCGGCCCCGGCAAGTCCCGCGGGCTGGCGTCCCATCCGGGGATCGTCGGCGTGCAGTTTCGCAAGGCGCAGCCCTTCGACTACGCTCAAGTGGGTGGCCAGATGCTGATCCTCTACAGCGACGGCCTGCAGTCACGCTGGAACCTGGCGGACTATCCCGGGCTTTCCCATCGCCACCCTGCCCTGATCGCCGCCGTCCTGCACCGTGATTTCTCTCGCGGCCGGGATGACGTTACCGTCTTTGTGATTGCCCTGGAGGCCACCGATGGCTGACACCACCGTTTCGCTTGAGGAGCAAGTGCGAACGCTTCGCCTGGAAGCCGATGCACTGCGCGCCGAACTGGACGAAACCAACCAGGGCGTATTGGCACTCTATGCCGAGCTGGATACCCAGGCCGACCAACTGCGCCAGGCGTCGGACCTGAAAAGCCGCTTCCTGTCGTACATGAGCCATGAATTCCGCACGCCCCTGGGCTCGATCCTGAGCATCACCAGCCTGCTGGTCGACGAACTCGACGGTCCGCTGAGCCCCGAGCAGCACACACAAGTCGGGTTTATCCGCAGCTCCGCACGCGAACTGCGCGAAATGGTCGACGACCTGCTGGACCTGGCCAAGATCGAGGCCGGGCGCATCACGATCTCGCCGGCCTGGTTCGACATGTTCGATCTGTTCTCGGCGTTGCGCGGGATGTTCCGCCCGATCGTCGATGCGACGTCGGTGGACTTGATCTTCGAAGAGCCGATCGGCTTGCCCAAGCTGTACACCGATGACAAGAAGCTCGCGCAGATCCTGCGCAACTTCATCTCCAACGCCCTGAAGTTCACGGTGCAAGGTGAAGTGCGAGTCTCGGCGCAGAGAGTGGGTGATCAGGAAATCCGCTTTGCCGTGCACGACACCGGCCTGGGCATTCCGGCCGAATTGCACAGCAACCTGTTCGAAGACTTTTCCCAGATCGATTCGCCGCTGCAAAAACGCCTGCGCGGCACCGGCCTGGGGCTGTCGCTGTGCAAACGCTTTGCCGAGTTGCTCGGCGGCCGCGTCGGCGTGGAAAGTACCCCAGGCGTGGGCTCGATGTTCTTCGTGATCATTCCTCTCTCTATTCCTGGCGGGCCTGTTGATGAACCGTGACATCCAACTGCTGATCGTCGACGACAACGCGGCGACCCGCTATGCCCTGCGCCGGCGCCTGGAGAACCATGACTACCGCGTGCTCGAGGCCGGCACCGGCCAGGAAGGGCTGGACCTGATCGCCAGCCAAAAGATCGACGGGCTGATCCTCGACGTCAACCTGCCGGACATGAGCGGCTTCGACATCGTACGCGGGCTGCGCGCCGATCCGCTCACGGCCTTGCTGCCGGTGGTGCACGTGTCGGCCGCCTCCATCGAGACCGGCGACATCATCACCGGCCTGGATGCCGGGGCGGATGCCTACCTGATCCACCCCATCGACCCCGATGTGCTGCTGGCGACCCTGCGGACCTTGCTGCGGGTGCGCGACACCGAATATGCGCTGCGCGAGAGCGAAGCACGCTTTCGCGAAATATTCTTCAATATCAGCGCACCGATTGCGGTCATGGATGCACAGCTCAAGGTCCACGAATGTAACCACGCCTTCGCCCAATTGATTCACGACAACCTCAACCCCGACGCCCTGCTGGAGTGCTTCGCCGCCGATCAGCTCGGCGTGCTCCAGGAACTGTGCCAGCGCCTGGCTGCGGGCGAGCGCTGGAAGGGCACCCTGCACATGAAGGTCGACGGTCAGTTGCGCGAGACCGAATGGCAGGTTTCGCCCTACCGCAGCGCCGAATTGAGCCTGGTGTTTGTCGAAGACGTCACCGAGCACCGCCACCGCGAGCGGCACCAACAGGCCGAGCTGGCCAACGCCGCCACCCAGTTGGCACGTACCGAGGCGCAACTGTTGCAGGCGCAGAAGATGGATGCCCTGGGCAAGCTCACCGGCGGCATTGCCCATGACTTCAACAACCTGCTGACCGGGATCATCACCAGCCTGGAGCTGATCAAGAAACGCATCGAGACCCAGCGCACCGACAAGGTCATGGCCTATGCCGATGCAGCGTTGAGCTCGGCCCTCAGCGCCGCCGGCCTGACCAACCGCCTGCTCGCCTTCGCCCGCCAGCAGCCGCTGGACACACGGCCGATCGACATCAACGCGCATATCCGCTCCCTGGAGGAACTGCTGGTACGCACCATCGGTGAACATATCGCGCTGAAGCTGGAGCTGACCAACAACCCTGCCGTGGCGATGGTCGATCCGATCCAGCTGGAAAGTGCGGTGCTGAACCTGGTGATCAACGCCCGCGACGCGCTGCCCAAGGGCGGCACCGTCTGGGTGACGACTTACCCAGCCTACTCCAGTGGCAACCTGAAACTGGAAAACGGCGCCTACATCGCCCTGTCGGTGCGGGACAACGGGGTGGGCATCGAACACAGCGTCATCGACAAAGTCTTCGATCCTTTTTTCACCACCAAACCGCTGGGCCAGGGTACCGGGCTGGGCCTGTCGACCATCTACGGGTTTGCCCGCCAGTCCGGCGGCGATGCACAGATCCGCAGCGTGACCCGCCAGGGCACCGAAGTGACCATCATGCTTCCCGCCGCCAGCGGGCCTGCCAGCATCGTGACCAAGCCTCTGGCCGCACCCGGCCAGAGCCAGGGCGAACATGTGCTGGTCGTCGAAGACATGCCTTCGGTGCGCAGCTTTGTCGCCGAAATCCTGGCCGACGCCGGCTACCGTTGCAGCCTGGCCGCCAATGGTGACGAAGCGGTGGTCTGCCTGCGCAGCGACCCGAGCATCAACCTGTTGTTGACCGACGTCGGCCTGCCCTTTATGACCGGGCGCGAACTGGCAGACGTAGCACGCGAGATCCGCCACACCTTGCCGATCCTGTTCATGACCGGCTACGCGGAAAATGCCGCGAACCGGCAAAGCTTCCTCGGCGAAGGCATGGATCTGATTTCCAAGCCGTTTCACATCGATGAGTTGCTGGAAAAGATCCGCCGTGGGCTGGATGGGACGGCAGGCGAGCGTTAGAAGGGACAGGCGCACCACGCCACAAGGCACCTGCCTGGTGCCCGAAGGCGGCGAAAACCGAATGCCCGCGCGGCGCGAAAACCCACGGTAAAACGAAGCAGTATCGCGCAACGGCACAGGCGGCGAACCTGTCAGGAATGACAGTACCGCTGGTCCCGTGGCGCGTTGACGAGCAGCGGCTTCGGGACTTTGCTTATGGGTACCGCGACGAATCTGCAGCGGGGCACACTGGTTCGAGGACACCAAGAATGAGCGACAGACAGAACGGCACAGTGAAGTGGTTCAACGATGAAAAGGGTTACGGATTCATCACGCCGGAGAGCGGCCCCGACCTGTTCGTCCACTTCAGGGCAATTGAGGGCAACGGGTTCAAAACACTGAAGGAGGGCCAGAAGGTCACCTTCGAAGCCGTACAGGGCCAGAAAGGCATGCAGGCCGATAAAGTCCAAATCGTGTCCTGACCCGCTTGATGCCCGCAGACATACCTGCCCCGACGGGCCATCTATTGCACTGGAAAGGAGAACGGCCATGCCCAGGAAAACTCCACAGACTGCAATCTCCATCAGCAGCAAGACCGCCGCCTACACTGAACGGGACATTTTCTTTCTCAGTGCCACCACCGCCCAGGGCGGACGGCGGCTGCGCGAGGGGCAGACGGTCACCTACGAATTGGTCAGGGGCCCGGGCGGCGACTGGCAGGCCGTCAATATCGAGATCGTGGACGAGTCGACACTGAACTAGCCCGCGCATTTCACTACAGCTGAAACCTTGCGACGGCTTCGTTCAGTGAAACGGCCAGCTGCGCCAGTTCTCGACTCGATCCATTGATCTGCCCGGCGCCGGAAGAGGATTGCGCAGACAGGTCGCGAATATTGACGATATTGCGATCGACTTCCTTGGCCACCTGGGCCTGCTCCTCGGCGGCGCTGGCGATGACCAGGTTGCGCTGGTGGATCTGGTCGATGGAATCGGTGATCTGGCTTAATGCGCCCCCCGCCCCCTCAGCCAGGGCCAGGGTGTCGGTGGCTCGCTGGGTGCTCGACTGCATCGAGCTCAACGCCTCGTTGGACCCCGTGCGCATGGCGGTCACCATCTGGTCGATTTCCAGGGTCGATTGCTGGGTACGGTGGGCCAGTGCACGGACTTCGTCAGCCACCACCGCAAAGCCGCGCCCGGACTCACCGGCCCGCGCAGCCTCGATCGCAGCGTTGAGTGCCAGCAGGTTGGTCTGCTCGGCGATGGAGCGGATCACATCGAGCACCTTGCCGATATCCCGCGATTGCTCGGCGAGGTTCTGCACCAGGGTCGAGGTTTCGCCGATGTTGGTGCTCAGGGCTTGAATGGCGCTGACCGTTTCACCCACACGGTGCTGGCCTTCGCGCGCGGTTTCATTGGAAAGACGCGTGGACTCGGAGGTGGACACCGCATTGCGCGCCACCTCATCCGCCGCCGAGGTCATCTCGTTGACAGCGGTAGCGGCCTGCTCGATTTCAGCGGTCTGCTTTTGCAGGCTGCGGCTGCTCTGGTCGGTGATGCCGTTGAGGTCGGTGGCCGATGACGCCATCTGCCCGGCCGACTGGCGAATCAGTTGCAAGGTCCCGCGCAGGTTGGCCTGCATGGTCTTGAGTGCCACGAGCAGGCGCGTCACTTCGTCGTCGCCGCTCACGTCCACCGTTTGGGTCAGGTCACCTTGGGCAACGTTCTCGGCAGCCCGTACGGCATGACTGAGCGGGCCGACAATGCTGCGCGTGAGCAACCAGGCCAGCAGCACGGTGCTCAACCCGGCCACGATCACAAAGCCGAACACCATGGTGCGCGAACGGCTGTACTGCGACTCGGCCGCCTGGCCTTGCTGGTTGATCTGGGCGTTGTAGTAGTCGGCCAGGGCATTGAGTTGGGCCCCGGAGCCATCGACCACGGTTTTCATATCCACCAGCAACAGCTTGTTGAGTTCGGCGCCCTGCTGCTTGTCGGCAAGGATGAAAGACTGCGCCAGCCCTTGCTGGTATTGGCGCAGCGAGACCTGGAACTGGTCGTAGAGCGTGCGCACTTCGGGGGTGTCGATCACTGCATCGAGGTCGGCCAGCCGTTTGCTCAGGTCCTGGCTGCGGGTGTCCATCTGGCTACGGTATTGCGGGATGCTCGCCGGGTTCGGGTCCAGGGCCATGCGCAAAGAGATCGTACGAATGCGCAGCATGATTTCGCGAATGTCCGCCACCAGCCGCATCTTCGGCACCAGCCCGCTTTCCACCTGCACCGCGCTGGCGCGGATGCTTGCCATGTTCGACAGTGCAAAAAAACCCAGCAGGGCCACGAGCAAAGCAATCAGGGCAAAACCCAGACCCGCACGGCGGGCGATGGACAGGCTGCGAAGGGACATTAGGGGGGACTCTCTTATTGGGGGATACGATGTCGTACGAGAGTATTTCGGCCGTGCGGATAAAGACTTGAGGGGCGTACACCCAGGAAGGTGATTACTCTGACGTAATGATCACGCTGATCGAGGCCTATGAAGCCAAACACTTTCCCATGGACCTGCCCAACCCAATCGATGCCATTCGCTTCAGAATGGAACAGTCTGGCCTGTCGGCGGCTGATCTTATTCCCGCCATTGGCCGCCAGAATCGTATTTATGAAGTGCTGAATGGAAAACGAGCGCTGACCTTGCCAATGATTTGGAAGCTGCATGAGATGTTTGGAATTCCAGCAGAAAGCCTGATCAAGCCAGTAAGGCATGCTTGAAGACGGAATACGGTTGGTTGTGCCTGCTGGAAACAACGCTACGGCCCTTCTTGCTGCTCGGAACGAGTAGCTTGCCTCCAAATCTCAGAAACGAAAAAGCCCCGTAGCTTATTCAGCTACGGGGCTTTTTCTATGTAATGGCGGAGAGATAGGGATTCGAACCCTAGGTACCGGTGAAGGTACAACGGATTTCGAATCCGTCCCATTCGGCCACTCTGGCATCTCTCCAACGGCGCGCATCATAACAGCCTGTTTCGTGGAAGCAAAGCTCAAACGAGATTTTTTTCCGTGCTATCAGATGCTTGCGTCGATTAAAGCGGTACGCCGAGGCGCTTGGCGACTTCTTCGTAGGCTTCGATCACATCACCGAGGCCTTGGCGGAAGCGGTCCTTGTCCATCTTCTTCTTGGTGTCCTTGTCCCACAGGCGGCAGCCGTCCGGGCTGAATTCGTCGCCGAGGACGATGGAGCCGTCGTGGAACACGCCGAATTCCAGCTTGAAGTCCACCAGCAGCAGGCCTGCGTCGTCGAACAGCTTGCTCAGCACGTCGTTGACCTTGAGGGACAACTCCTTCATGCGTGCCAGTTGCTCGGCGGTGCCCCAGCCGAATGCCACGACGTGGGATTCGTTGATGAACGGGTCGCCCTTGGCGTCGTCCTTCAGGAACAGCTCGAACGTGTAAGGGTTGAGCTTGAGGCCCTCTTCCACGCCCAGGCGCTTGACCAGGCTGCCGGCGGCGTAGTTACGTACGACGCATTCCACCGGGATCATGTCCAGCTTCTTGACCAGGCACTCGTTGTCGCCAAGCAGTTTGTCGAATTGGGTCGGAATGCCGGCCGCTTCGAGTTTCTGCATGATGAAGGCGTTGAACTTGTTGTTCACCATGCCCTTGCGATCAAGTTGTTCGATGCGCTTGCCGTCGAACGCCGAGGTGTCGTTGCGAAACAGCAGGATCAGGCGGTTGGCGTCGTCGGTCTTGTAAACCGACTTGGCTTTGCCGCGGTAGAGTTCTTCACGTTTTTCCATGATGGGCTCCGCTTTGAGTGAGGTGGGCTAGGCGATATGTCGCCAGTCGAGCCCTGAATCTTGATCGGCCAGTTGCAGCCAGTCCGGGTCGCACCCGAGGGTGTCGACAAAACATTGCCGGGCAAGCGTCGGCAGGTTGTTCTTGCTGCTCAAGTGGGCCAGGACCAGGTGTTGCAGGTCTTGCCAGCCCAACTCATACACCAGGTACGCCGCCTGATGGTTGTTCAAATGTCCCAGTTCGCCGCCGACCCGTTGCTTGAGAAAGTACGGATAGTGACCGCGAGCCAACAGGTCTCGGCAGTGGTTGGACTCGATCATCAAGGCATCGAGGTTCCGGTAGCCGTCCAGTACCTTGGCGCAGTAGGAGCCCAGGTCGGTGAGCACGCCGAAACGCCGCTCTCCGTCACTGAATACATACTGCGTCGGTTCCTGGGCGTCGTGCGCCACGGCAATCACATCGATGCTCAGGGCACCGATTTGCAGCTGCTCGCCACCGGCCAGGAAACCTGCGGGTTCTATAGGTTTGCGCATCCCGCGCAGTGTGCCGCGACTGAGGTACACCGGAAGATTGTAGCGCCGAGACAGCAAACCCACGCCATGCACGTGGTCGGCATGTTCGTGGGTCACCAGAATCGCGCTCAGCTGCGAGGGGTGAACCCCCAGGCGCAGCAGGCGCCGCTCGGTTTCCTTTAACGAGAAACCACAATCCACCAGCACGTACGTGTCGTCATGGGCGACCAGCGTGCCGTTCCCTTGGCTACCGCTGCCGAGAACGGCAAAACGCATCGGATCAGCCCAGGTTGTCCTGAATCACGCCCAACACCTTGCGCGCTGTTTCAGCCGGCGCCACGGTGTTGATGTTCTTCTCGACGGTGACCTGCACAGTCTCGCCAACCTTGCTCAAACGCACCTGATAACGCTCGGCGCGGGTTTCGATTTCTTCCTTGGTCGGCTTGCTGCCGAACAGTTTGCCGAAGAAACCAGGCTCATCGTCTTTGCGCTCGGCCTTTTCAGCCACGTTGATGTAGTACAGGCCCAGGCTGCGGTTGATGTCTTCAACACGCCATGGGCCTTGCTCCAACGCGCGGCCGACGCTGGCCCAGGCGCGATCCAGGTCTTCACCCAGGTTCAGCACCACGTTGCCGCTGCCGTCCTCGGTGAGGCTGACGCGGCTCGGGGTGTCGTAATCACGGGCGGCGAGCAGGGAAACGGAACCGCCTTTCTCGGAGATACGGCTCATGCTGGCCAGCATCTCGTCGACCAATGCCGAGTCGACACCGGTGTTGACCGAGCGGTTGGTGAAGTCGACGTTGGCGGTGCTGCCGGCAGGACGCTCGGCGCTGACCACGTAGACTTCACTGGTGTTGCGCTGCACGCCCGGCTCGATGCGCACACGCACACGGGCTTCGCTGCCGGCGGCCACACCGCCGGCCTGCAGGCGCTTGGCCATGGTGGCGGACAGTTCACTGCCCTGCTGCCATGCCGTGGTGAATTCACCGGTCTGCGGGCGCTGCTCGTCGATGCGGAAACCGTTGTCCTGGAAGAACTGCACCGCTACCGGCCAGACTTCAGCAGGTGGGCGCTGCGCCACGATCCAACGCGAATCACCGCTCTTCTGCAGGCTGTAATCGCTGGCATCCGCCACGGCCGAGATCGGCTGTGGACGTGGCACGACGTATTCACCCTTGGTGGTGTCGTCGGCAACGTTGCGTGGAATCGGCAGCAACGGGTCAAGACGCTTGGCGACGTTGACGTCCGGCGGCAGTTGCATCGGTTTGGTTGCTTGTGCTTCCAGGTAATCGCTGCCGCGGTCACGGAAGTAGCCTTCCGGGCCCCAGATCCAACCGCAGCCACTGGTGCTGGAGATAATCAAGGCAAGTGCGGAAAGTCCGGCCAATCGCTTCATGCGTAGTGCTTCCTCAATTAAACCAGGACGCCGGACTGGCGCAGGGCCTGTCGCAGCGGTTCGTGACAGGCTTCGCTGAGGCGGGTGAGCGGCAGACGGATACCGTCCGGCATCAGGCCCATCTCGAACAGCGCCCACTTCACGGGAATAGGGTTGGATTCGATAAACAGTGTCTTGTTGAGCGGCATCAGCTTCTCGTGGATCGCACGGGCGGTCACGGCGTCACCGGCGATGGCAGCGGCACACATGTCGCTCATGGCGCGCGGGGCCACGTTGGCGGTCACGGAGATATTGCCCTTGCCCCCCAGCAGGATCAGCTCGACAGCCGTGGCGTCGTCACCGGAATACAGCAGGAAGTCGCTGCTCACCCCGGCCAGGATATCCTTGGCGCGCTGCAGGTCGCCGGTGGCTTCCTTGATGCCGATGATGTTCGGCACGGTAGAGAGGCGGATCACGGTCTCGGCCTTCATGTCGCACGCGGTACGACCCGGCACGTTATAGAGGATCTGCGGGATGTCGACGGCTTCGGCAATGGTGCGGAAGTGCTGGTACAGGCCTTCCTGGGTCGGCTTGTTGTAGTACGGGGTCACCAGCAGGCAAGCGTCGGCGCCGGCTTTCTTGGCATTTCGGGTCAGCTCGATGGCTTCGCGCGTCGAGTTGGCGCCCGTGCCGGCGATCACGGCGATACGCCCTGCCACACGCTTGACCACGAATTCGATCACCTGGATGTGTTCTTCCACATCGAGGGTGGCCGATTCACCTGTGGTGCCGACCGCCACGATGGCGTTGGTGCCTTCTTGCAGGTGGAAGTCCACCAGTTTGCCCAGGCTGTCCCAGTCGAGATGACCTTGTGCATCCATGGGTGTGACCAGTGCCACCATACTGCCCGCAATCATGCAACCGCTCCTGCCGGAAAAAGAGAGCCGTAATGGTACTGGCGCCAAGATGCTTGTACAAGCGAAGTACCGCCTGAGGATGCGTTCTGGCGCAACTAAACGACGGGCAATGCCATCATCGGGCCAAAGCACCGGTTGAGGCAGGGCAAAATCAGGCGGATCACGTAATGAAAACGCCACCTCCTATCCCTTGGCGACGCTTTTCGCTACCCTTCATGCTTTGATCGATACAGCCCTCACCGTATCGACCGCTCATCGTTTTAGGAAGGCTGCATGTCCACCCCCACAGTTCGCGAACAATTCCTTGTTATCAGTGCCCTCGGCGCCAACCCCATGGAGCTGACCAACGTCCTGTGCCGCGCCAGCCATGAAAACCGCTGTGCCGTGGTGACCTCCCGCCTGACCCGCCATGGCGAGTGCAGTGCGCTGGTCCTGCAGATTTCCGGCACCTGGGATGCCCTGGCGCGCCTGGAGACCGGCCTGCCGGGCCTGGCCAAGAAGCACGACTTCACCGTCAACGTGGTGCGCAGCGCCGCCCTGGAAAATCGCCCGCAGGCGCTTCCTTATGTGGCGTATGTCAGCTCGGCCTACCGTTCGGACATCGTCAATGAGCTGTGCCAGTTCTTCATCGACCATAACGTCGAACTGGAGAACCTGACCTGCGACACCTACCAGGCCCCGCAAACCGGCGGCACCATGCTCAACGCCACCTTCACCGTGACCCTGCCGGCCGGCGTGCAGATCAGTTGGCTGCGCGACCAGTTCCTGGATTTCGCCGATGCCCTGAACCTCGACGCGTTGATCGAGCCGTGGCGCCCACAGAACCCAATGTAAGGAAGTTTTTTCATGGCGGTAGTCATCGACAAACCCGTAGCCGATTTCGAAGCCCAGGCCACCAGTGGCCAGACCTTCAGCCTTGCCGCCCTCAAGGGCAAGCACGTGGTGATCTACTTCTACCCGAAGGACAGCACCCCAGGCTGCACCACCGAAGGCCAGGGTTTCCGTGACCAGTACACAGCATTCAAGGCCGCCAACACCGAAGTGTTTGGCGTGTCGCGCGACAGCGTGAAGTCCCATGAGAACTTCAAGGGCAAGCAGGAATTCCCGTTCGAGCTGATCAGCGACAAGGACGAAGCGGTCTGCCAGCTGTTCGACGTCATCAAGCTGAAGAAGCTGTACGGCAAGGAATACCTGGGTGTAGATCGCAGCACCTTCCTGATCGACAAGGACGGTGTGCTGCGCCAGGAATGGCGCGGCGTGAAAGTACCGGGCCATGTGGACGCCGTTCTGGCCGCAGCCCAGGCGTTGAACAAGGCCTGATCTGTAGCGCGGATCACTGCGGCGATGAAGCAGTGATTCGCGCCTCCCCTTACAACAACGGTGCCACCACCGGCTCCTGCCGCGGCCACGCATCCAGCACGGCCTTGAACAGCGTCGCCAGGGGAATCGCAAAGAACACCCCCCAGAATCCCCACAGCCCACCAAACAACAACACTGCGCAGATGATCGCCACCGGGTGCAGGTTGACCGCCTCCGAGAACAGCAGCGGCACCAGCACGTTGCCATCCAGGGTCTGGATGATGCCGTAGACCGCCATCAGGTAGATGAACTGGTCGCTCCAGCCCCACTGGAACAAGGCGATCAAGGTCACCGGCACTGTCACCACCACGGCACCGACATACGGCACCACCACCGAAATCCCCACCAGCAGTGCCAGCAAGGCGGCGTAGTTGAGGTCCAGTGCGATAAACGCGATGTAGGTAACGCCCCCACAGATAATGATCTCGATGACCTTGCCACGAATGTAGTTGGCGATCTGCCGGTTCATTTCTTCGGCCACCCGGGTGATCAGCGCCCGTTCGCGCGGCAGATAGCCGCTCACCCAACGTCCGATCATGGCGCGGTCCTTGAGGAAGAAGAACACCAGGATCGGTACGAGCACCAGGTAGATCATGATGTTGACCAGTAGCGGCAGGCTGGACAGGGAAAAGGTCAGCGCCCATTGCCCGAATTTTCCGATTTCGCCGCGCGCCACTTCTATGGCCTGCAACACCTGCTCGTCCGAGACCAGATGCGGGTAGCGCTCCGGCAGCAGCAGCAACAGCGACTGCCATTTGACGAGCATGCCCGGCAACTCGTTGAACAACGTGATCAGTTGGTGCCACAGCAGCGGCAATACCACGACGACAAACACCACCAGCAGCCCCATGAACAAGGCGAATACCAGGCCCACTGCCGCGCCGCCCGGCAAGCGTAAACGCTCCAGGGTGGTGACCAGGCCCTGCATCAGGTAAGCCAGCACCATCCCCGCCAGTACCGGCGCCAGCATGCCTCCCAAGGTGAGTACGGCCGTAAAGGCCAGAAACAGCAGGACCGCCAGCACCACGGCTTCTTCATCGGAGAAGTAGCGCTGGATCCAGTCTCGTAACACTTTGAACATCAATCAACCTCGGGTGGTAGGGGCAAACGGTTCAGGCCTTGCGCAACCAGTAACGGTACACACCGGCGGCGTCTTCTTCATGCAGCAGGGTATGGCCGGCCAGTTTGGCGAAGGTGCGGAAATCACGCTGGGAACCTGCGTCGGTGGCGATCACCTTGAGCACAGCGCCACTGGCCAATCGATTGAGTTCCAGCTTGGCCTTGAGCAGAGGCAACGGGCAATTGAGGCCGCTGGCATCGAGTTCGGCATCAAAGGCTACAGCGTCGGTCATGGTTTTACTCCGGGCACGCATTCGGGGTGCTTAGAATATCTGGTCCGAAGCTCAGTGTCCGGCTACAGTAAGCTCTTTGTCGAAAGGCTCTGTGCATGACTTTTTTGCGCCCCACCCTGCTGACGCTGGCTTGCCTGCTGGCCTCCCCAGGCTTCGCTGACGACCTGCCGTCACTTGGCGACGCCAGTTCTGCCATTGTCTCGCCACAACAGGAATATCAGCTGGGCCGCGCCTGGCTGGCCTACCTACGGGGCCAGGTCTCGCAGCTGAACGACCCGCAGCTCAAGGATTACGTCGAAACCAGCGTGTACAAGCTGGTGGAAACCAGCCAGGTGAATGACCGGCGCCTGGAATTCATCCTGATCAACAGCCCGCAGCTGAACGCCTTTGCCGCACCCGGCGGTATCGTCGGCGTGAACGGCGGCCTGTTTCTCAATGCCCAGACCGAAGGGGAATACGCGTCGGTGCTGGCCCACGAACTGGCTCACTTGTCCCAGCGTCACTTCGCCCGTGGTGTCGAGGCGCAGCAGCGCATGCAGATCCCGATGATGGCCGCCCTCCTCGGCGGCATCATTGCGGCCGCCGCCGGTGCCGGGGATGCCGGGATCGCTGCAATCGCCGGCACACAGGCCGCGGCCATCCAGGAACAACGACGATTTTCTCGCCAGAATGAACAGGAAGCGGACCGTATCGGCATCGTCAACCTGGAGAAAGCCGGCTACGACCCGCGCTCCATGCCAACCATGTTCGAACGTCTGATGCGTCAGTATCGCTTCGACGCCAAGCCGCCGGAATTCCTGCTGACTCACCCGGTGACCGAATCGCGTATCGCCGACACCCGCAACCGCGCGGAACAGGCCAAGGCCGGCGGCAAGGAAGACAGCCTGCGCTACCAGCTGATTCGCGCGCGGGTACAACTGCAATACGAAGACACCTCCGGACTCGCCGCCAAGCGCTTCCAGGCGCAACTGGACGAAAATCCTAAAAACGACGTGGCGCGCTATGGCCTGGCCATCGCCCAGATCAAGGCCTCCCAGTTCAAACAGGCACGGGAAAGCCTGCAACCCTTGCTGGCCAAGGCGCCCAATGACATCACCTACAACCTGGCGCAGATCCAGTTGGACATCGACAACAACCACCTGCCCGATGCCCAGCAACGCACGGATCGGATGCTGACCCAATACCCCGGCAACTACCCGCTGAATCAGATTCGGGTAGATCTGTTGCTTAAACAGAATCGCACCGCCGATGCGGAAAAGGCCCTGGATGGCTTGCTCAAGTCGCGCCCGGACGATCCGGATGTGTGGTACCAGGTCGCCGAGACCCGTGGCTTGTCGGGCAATATCATCGGCCTGCATCAGGCTCGCGCCGAATACTTTGCTTTGGTGGGCGACTTCCAGCAGGCGATTCAGCAGTTGGACTTTGCCAAACGTCGCGCCGGCAGCAATTTCCCGTTGTCGTCACGTATCGATGCACGTCAGCGTGAGTTGATCGAACAGGAACGCCTGGTTAAAGGCATGATGGGCTAGACCCGTCGCCCACAAAAAAGCCCCGCCCTCGTAACACGAAGGCGGGGCTTTTTATTGGCCGGGTGGGTTACTCGGCCAGCTTGAAGGTAATGAAGCTGGCACGCCCCTGACGAAGCACGCGCATCGATACCGAGCGGTTCTTCGGCAACGCCTTGGCGATGTCGGTGAACTGCTTGGTAGTCTCAATCGCCTGATTGTTCAGATGAGTGATCACGTCGCCAGGCTGCAGGCCGATCAAGGCTGCCGGGCCGTCCTGCACTTCCTTGATCACCACGCCGCTCTTGAGATCGAAGGCTTTCTTCTGCTCGTCAGTCAGCTCGGCCACGGCAATGCCCAGGCGATTGCTGCTGCGCTCGGCGCCCGGCTTGGTATTACCCAGGGCATCCAGGGTCGCGCCCTCTTCAGGGATCGCACCCACGGTCAGCTCGACATTCTGGCGCTTGCCATCACGAATCACTTCCAGCTTGGCCTTGCTGCCGGCCTTGAGTGCGCCAACCAGGTGCGGCAGGTCGGCCGACATAATGATCGGTTGACCGTTCATGCTCAGAATCACGTCGCCGACTTGCAGACCGCCTTTGGCAGCCGGGCCGTCGTCCTGGATTTGCGCGACCAGGGCGCCCGCCGGCTTGTCGAGGCCGAAGGATTCAGCCAGGTCCTTGTTCACTTCCTGGATGACCACGCCCAACCAGCCACGGCTGACCTTGCCACCGCTTTTCAGCTGATTGGAAACATCCATGGCCACGTCGATAGGAATGGCGAACGAAACCCCCATGAAGCCACCGGAACGGGTGTAGATCTGCGAGTTGATCCCCACCACTTCGCCCGCCAGGTTGAACAACGGGCCACCGGAGTTGCCTGGGTTGATCGGCACGTCGGTCTGGATGAACGGCACATAGTTCTCGTTCGGCAGGCTGCGACCAATGGCACTGACGATACCCTGGGTAACGGTATGGTCAAAACCAAACGGCGAGCCGATGGCTACCACCCACTGCCCCGCCTTCAGGTCCTGGGACTTGCCCAGCTTCAGCACCGGCAGGTCCTTGCCTTCGATCTTCAGCAAGGCCACGTCGGAACGCGGATCGGTGCCGACCAATTTGGCTTTCAGCTCACTGCGATCGGCCAGGCGCACGAGGATCTCGTCGGCGTCGGCAATCACATGGTTATTGGTAAGGATGTAGCCATCTGGCGAAATGATGAAGCCCGACCCCAGGGACTGCGCTTCACGCTGGCCACCACCGCCACCACGGGGCGCACGCGGTTGTGGCATGCCACGCTCGAAGAACTCGCGCAGCATCGGCGGCAGGCCTTCCAGGTCAGGCATCTGCTGGTTGGAGACTTTGCGATCCGGCAGTTTCTGAGTGGTACTGATGTTCACCACGGCAGGCGAGGCTTGCTCAACCAATTGGGTGAAGTCAGGCAACTCGACCGCTTGCGCGGGCACGGCCTGACCCAGCACCAATACCGTGGCGACTATGGATAGGTAAGACTTCAAACGTGGTATCGACATACAGCTCCCGTTACGACGAGCAGGGTTGAGCGACAGGGTTCAAGAAACGCCGAAAACTGCGAACGACATCTTTGTTCCGCGAACAAAACAAGGCCAGGGCCAACAAGCCCTGACCTATAAAAAACATGGGAGATTTTTGCAAGTGAAAATGCTGATCCAGACATTTCATGCTCTCGGCAGCCAACCTGGCATGGGCGTACTGTGAAAGATCTGGATGAACATAGGATTAACGACTCACGGCTTGGGGGTGGCCTTTTTTTCACCGCGCACCGACAGTGCGATGCGTTCGGCGGTGCCAATAGGTATTTCGCCGACCACAGTCACCATCATTTCGCCATCCACCGTATTCAAGCGACGAGATACAGCAACCGTGGGGCCTAATTGGGTGCGAGTCTCGGTCACGCTCACATCGCTGATCGGTTCGAGAAACACCGAGAAGCGCGCCAGTCCATCTTCATACATCAGGCTGTCGACCGTGGCCTTGGTATGGGGATCCTTGCGGGCGCTGCTATTGGTCAGCTGAAAGCCTGGCGGCAACCACTCCAAGTGCCACGCCTCGGTGGCCTCTACGGCCGATGCCTTGGTATCGCCGACGGCGATGGAAGTGCATTCGCCGCTGGGCTGCAAGTCGCGATCATTGGGTGTGGTGGAGGTGTCCAATCGAGTGAACTGAAAGCGCTCCAGCAACTGTCCTTGATCATTCAGCAACAAGGATTTGAGCGGCAGCGCAGTTTCACGATCAAGGTGCAGCTCAAAACCGTAGCGGTATTGATCTCGGGGTGTAATCGACACAATCACTGCATTACGACCGGCCACGCGAGATTTTCCGATAACGGCCAGTTCGTAGAATTGATTGAGTCTTTGCGGATCGAGGGCGCGCGAGGGCGCATCACGCGAATTGCCCAGGCCGGCGACAAGAGTGCCGCTGACGCACTGAGTGCGACCATCTACCCGAACGACTTCCTGGGCAGAACCATCAAGCTGCAAGAGCCGCTCACGGACTTGGCCATTCTGGACACGATGCCAGATGTCGTGGGTAGAAAAACTGCCATTACGTTCGTAGACAAACGTACCTTGAAAACTTTGCTGCTGCTCAGCACGCCCAAGTCGAGTCAGCCAGTCTTGGGCTTCATCGGCATGGGCGGGGAGTGCAAACCAACCACTGAGCAATAACGTAAGGAGCGGTATGGCGCGCATAGGGCTCCTTAACGGATCAGCGGTTTTCCAGGCTTGCAGCGCGAGCGTATGGCAGAGCGCTTTCAGTGCCTTTCAAGGCGGATTCCTGTGCGTGTTGGCGCAGGTAGCCTGGAAGACGCTGGTCCTGCCAGCCGGATTGCCCTTGCAGCACACCGTTGGCCATAGGGCCGGTGGTGTCGGAGCTTTCCTTGTAGCCGGCCAATACCGCTGGGCCTTTGACTTGCGGACCGGCCATGACCGGTTGCTGAGTCTGCTGGGCCAGTTCGGCACCGGCGATTTCGTCCTGGTTGTACAGGCGCACACCGGCCAACACTGCAACAGTCACCGAGGCAGCCACTGCCAGGCGACCCAGGCTGCGCCAAGGGCCACGAGCAGCTTTTGCCGGAACGGCTTCATCAGCCAGCGCGGCAGAAACGGCCGCAGCAATATCCAGACGAGGGATTAGAAGATCCTTGTGCATCACCGCCCGAGCGACTTGGTAACGAGACCAGGTATCACGGGTTTCGGCATCATCAAATGCGTTGAGCACTCGACGAAGTTCCAGTTCATCCGCTTCGTTATCCATCACTGCGGACAGCGATTCCTGCAGGGCATCACGACTCATGGCGGTTCCTCTCTTGGCTGTCGCCGCTGTCTTTAGTTTTCCTGCAACAACGGTTGCAAGGCTTTATCGATGGCTTCCCGGGCCCGGAAAATCCGTGACCTTACAGTCCCCACCGGACACTGCATGACGCTCGCAATGTCTTCGTAACTCAGACCATCGAATTCACGTAAAGTTAACGCCGTACGCAAATCTTCTGGCAGTTGCTGAATTGTGCGATGAACGGTGCCTTCGATCTCATCGCGCAGCAATGCACGCTCCGGCGACTCGAGATCTTTGAGGCCGTGATCACCATCGTAAAATTCTGCATCTTCTGAACTTACATCACTATCCGGTGGGCGGCGTCCGCGAGACACCAGATAGTTCTTCGCCGTATTGATGGCGATGCGGTAGAGCCACGTGTAAAACGCACTATCACCGCGGAAATTGCCCAGTGCACGGTACGCCTTGATAAAGGCTTCCTGTGCAACGTCCTGCGCTTCATGGGTGTCGTGCACAAACCGCACGATCAACCCGAGAATTTTGTGCTGGTATTTCAGCACTAGCAGATCAAATGCTCGCTTGTCACCGCGTTGAACGCGTTCGACCAGCTGCTGATCCTCTTCCTGGGTTAGCATGAACACTCCTCGTTGTACTTGAAGGAGGCTTGCATAACTAAACGATCAGGCTTGCAAACATAGACTCGGACTTTTCGCAAAAGTTCTCCCCCTTCAAGCAAGTTTCCGGCATGCACTGATTTGGCACACACGAAAAACGCAGCGCGGGCAACGCCGGCTGCGCGAATAATCTTGTCGTCGGTTTTCTGACGCGTCCAATGCTCCCGACGGGCCAATAAACTCAACGTTTCCCAGCTTTCGGGCAACCTGCTATTGAGTCGAGGCTTATGCAAAAAGTTCCCACCTCAATAACCTGCCGATTTTACCCGAGCCGTGCACCGTAATCTCACATTGCCACGAATGCCCGGCTATTGTGCCGCTCCCCCCCTCTATATACTAGTGGCCCGTGTGACCCTTTGATTCGCCGATCCAGGCGTCCTGTTTGCGCCAGCCCTGTGGATCGCTTTTTGCGGAATCCTTCAAATGAGCCAACAGTTTCAACACGATGTCCTGGTGATCGGCAGCGGCGCGGCCGGCTTGAGCCTTGCGCTGACCCTTCCCAGCCACCTGCGCATTGCCGTCCTGAGCAAAGGCGACCTGGCCAACGGTTCGACATTCTGGGCCCAGGGCGGTGTCGCCGCGGTGCTGGACGACACCGATACGGTGCAATCCCACGTTGAAGACACCCTCAACGCCGGCGGCGGCCTGTGCAACGAAGACGCGGTGCGCTTCACCGTCGAGCATAGCCGCGAGGCGATCCAATGGCTGATCGACCAGGGCGTGCCCTTCACCCGCGATGAACATGCAGGCAGCGATGACGGCGGCTTCGAGTTCCATCTGACCCGCGAAGGCGGCCACAGCCATCGCCGTATCATCCACGCCGCCGATGCCACCGGTGCCGCGATCTTCAAGACCTTGCTCGACCAAGCCCGCCAACGCCCCAACATCGAACTGCTGGAACAACGCGTCGCTGTCGACCTGATCACCGAAAAGCGCCTGGGCCTTCCGGGCGAACGCTGCCTCGGCGCCTATGTGCTCAACCGCGCCAGCGGCGAAGTGGATACTTATGGTGCGCGCTTCACCATCCTCGCCTCCGGCGGCGCCGCCAAGGTCTACCTCTATACCAGCAACCCCGACGGCGCCTGCGGCGACGGCATTGCCATGGCATGGCGCTCAGGCTGCCGGGTGGCCAACCTGGAATTCAACCAGTTCCACCCCACCTGCCTGTATCACCCTCAGGCCAAGAGTTTCCTGATCACCGAAGCCCTGCGTGGCGAAGGTGCACACCTCAAGCTGCCGAACGGTGAGCGCTTCATGCAGCGTTTCGACCCGCGCGCCGAGCTAGCCCCACGGGATATTGTCGCCCGCGCCATCGACCATGAAATGAAGCGCCTGGGCATCGACTGCGTCTACCTGGACATCAGCCACAAGCCCGAAGCGTTCATCAAGACCCACTTCCCGACCGTCTACGAGCGCTGCCTGGCGTTCAACATCGACATCACCAAAGGCCCGATCCCGGTGGTGCCGGCGGCGCACTACACCTGCGGCGGCGTGATGGTCGACCAGCATGGGCGTACCGATGTCCCCGGCCTGTACGCGATTGGCGAAACCAGCTTCACCGGCCTGCACGGTGCCAACCGCATGGCCAGCAACTCGCTGCTCGAATGCTTCGTCTACGCCCGCTCGGCCGCAGCCGACATTCTCGAACAACTGCCGCGCATCCCGGTGCCGGCCGCCCTGCCCCGCTGGGATGCCAGCCAGGTTACCGACTCGGACGAAGACGTGATCATCGCCCACAACTGGGACGAGCTGCGGCGCTTCATGTGGGACTACGTGGGGATCGTGCGCACCAACAAGCGCCTGCAACGGGCACAGCACCGGGTGCGATTGCTGCTGGATGAGATTGATGAGTTCTACAGCAACTATAAGGTCAGCCGTGACCTGATCGAACTGCGCAACCTGGCCCAAGTCGCGGAGCTGATGATCCGTTCGGCCATGGAACGCAAGGAAAGCCGGGGCCTGCACTACACCCTCGACTACCCGCAGATGCTGCCCGACGCCCGCGACACTATTCTGGTGCCAACCACCTACGGCGGCTGAACTTCAAGCGAACCCGCAGGCGCCGGTGCACATCGGCGGCCTGCGAATCCGTCGGCACGCAGACCGAGCGCACCCGCCATTCCCCCGGCACGCGATAGCGCAACACCACAATCAGCGGCAGCGCCAGACTGTCGGGGCGCAGCTGCACGCGATGCCAGCCGCGCTCACCGCTGAATAATTGCCAGCCCTCTTCATCCCGTCGCAGGCCACGAATCGACGAACGGTGAGTCAGCAGGACATAACGCGGCAATACCCAGGCAGCCTGGGCCAGGCACGCCAGCACGCCGAGGACAGCAAAGGGAGAGTCGAGGACCATCAGCGCACCCAGCGCGAACAGCAGGGCAAGGAGATACGCCGCCAGCAGCAGCCGTGAGGCCTGCCAGCGGCATTCAAAACGATTACTTGGGCTGGACACGATCCAGGATCATCCGGACCATGCGCTGCAGTTCAGGATCTTCGGATTCGGCCCGCTCCATGAACCAGCCGAACATGTCCTGATCTTCGCAAGTCAGCAGCCTGACGTAGAGATCGCGATCTTCCTTATTGAGCGTCGCATACACCTCTTTGGTAAAAGGCACCAGCAACACATCAAGCTCAAGCATGCCACGACGGCTGTGCCAGTAGAGACGATTGATTTCTACATCTTCGACCATGGAGCGCTCCTCAAATAGAGCGCAAGTATACAGGCCCGACGGCACCGGAACAGTCGGCTTTGGTCGCCCCCTACGGAAACTATCCATTTGCCGGGCGCCCCTCTATGATGCACCCATGACTTTTTGACCTGCGATGACCCATGGCTGACTCTGCTTTCTTCTGCCCCCTGTCCCACGAAGGCGTTCTCGCCGTCCGCGGCTCCGACGCTGCCAAGTTCCTGCAGGGACAACTCACCTGCAACCTCAATTACCTGAGCGACACCCAGGCCAGCCTCGGTGCGCGCTGCACGCAAAAAGGCCGCATGCAGTCGAGCTTCCGCATCCTGTTGCAGGGCGACGGCGTACTCCTGGCCATGGCCAGCGAACTGCTCGAACCGCAACTGGCGGACCTGAAGAAATATGCGGTGTTCTCCAAGTCCAAGCTCACCGACGAAAGCGCCGCCTGGGTGCGTTTCGGTGTGATCGATGGCGATCAGGCGCTGACCGGCCTTGGCCTTGAGCTGCCCACCGAAACGGACAGCGTTGCCCGTACCGAACACCTGATCGCCGTCCGCGTGTCTCCCGCCCGCGCCGAACTCTGGGTACCGGCCGAGCAAGCCGACGGCGTGCGCAGCCAATTGGCCGCACAGTTGACACAAACCGACTTGAATCACTGGCTACTGGGCCAGATCCGCGCCGGTATCGGCCAGGTCATGCCCCAGACCCGCGAACTGTTCATCCCGCAGATGCTCAACCTGCAGGCCGTGGGCGGCGTCAGCTTCAAGAAAGGCTGCTACACCGGCCAGGAAATCGTCGCGCGCATGCAGTACCTGGGCAAACTGAAGCGTCGCCTGTACCGCTTGAGCCTGAACGCGGCGCAAATGCCCGAGCCAGGCACCCCGTTGTTTTCCCCCAGCCACAACAGCTCCATCGGCGAAGTGGTGATTGCAGCAAAAGCTGACCAGGTGATTGAACTTCTGGCGGTATTGCAAGCCGAAGCTGCCGATAGTGGCGATGTGCACCTAGGCACACTGGAAGGCCCCGGTTTGCAACTGCTTGACCTGCCTTACAGCCTTGACCGTGATCGTGAGATCCAGCGTTAGTCGCCGTATTTTCCTGCAACACCCTAGAGAGCATGAATGAACAAACTGGCGGAAAAAGTCCAACAGGCGTTGGTTAAGGCCATCGACAACGATGACCTGGTTCTGCCGACATTGCCGGAAGTGGCCCTGAACATCCGTCAGGCCGCCGAAGACCCGGAAATCAGCATCAGCCACTTGAGCAAAGTGATCGGCCGCGACACTGCGTTGTCGGCGCGCCTGATTAAAGTGGTCAACAGCCCACTGTTGCGCGCTACCCAGGAAGTCACCGACCTGCACACCGCCATCACCCGGCTGGGCACCAACTACAGCAGCAACCTGGCCATCGGCCTGGTGATGGAACAGATCTTCCACGCCCGTTCCGAAGTGGTCGAACAGAAAATGCGCGATGTGTGGCGCCGCAGCCTGGAAGTGGCGGGCGTCAGCTACGCCCTGTGCCGCAACCACAGCCAGCTCAAGCCGGACCAGGCAGCGCTGGGCGGACTGGTGCATCAGATCGGCGTGCTGCCGATCCTGACCTATGCCGAGGACCACTACGAACTGCTGTCAGACCCGGTCAGCCTCAACCACGTGATCGACAGCATCCACCCGGTGCTGGGCGACAAGTTGCTGAGTGGCTGGGACTTCCCGGAAATGCTGGCGAAACTGCCGGGCCAGTACCTGAACCTGGAACGGGATTCAGCCTGCCTCGACTACATCGACCTGGTGCAGATTGCCATGCTGTATTGCCATCACGGCACCGACCACCCCCTGGCCAAGGTGGACGTCTCCAGCGTGCCTGCGATGAAAAAACTGCGGGTTGACCCCTACAGCGAAAAACTGCGCGCAGAGCTGGATGAAGCGCGCGCCATGTTCGATTGATCAACCGGCGATAAAACTCACCCGCACCTTCAACCCCGCGTGCTCGCCGTCATGCAGGCTGATCTGGGCCAGATGTGCACGACAGATTTCGCCCACAATCGCCAACCCCAGGCCTGAGCCCATACCTTGCTGGCTACGGCGGTAGAAGCGCTCGAACACCCGGTCGCGCTCATCCTGCGGAATACCCGGGCCATCATCTTCCACCTCCAGTACCGCCGGCGCCGTCACCCGCAGGATCACGTTGCCGCCCGGTGGCGTGTGCGCCAGGGCGTTGTCCACCAGGTTGCTCAACAGCTCGTTGAGCAGCGTCGGCTCGCCACGCAACCACACCGGTTCATCCGCCTCCAGCGCCAGTGCCACGCCACGCGCATGGGCCAGCGGCGCCATGGCCATGCCCAGTTCACGGGCCAATTGGCTGAGGTCCAGCAGCTGCGCGCCGCCTTCGGCAATCGCCCGGGCACCGTTTTCGATGCGCGCCAGGGACAGCAACTGATTGGCCAGGTGGGTCAACCGATCGGTGCCTTGGGCGGCGGTTTCCAGGGTACTGCGCCAGGTTGCGGGATCTTCGGCGCGCAGGCCCAGTTCCAAGCGCGCCTTGAGCGCTGCCAAGGGGGTACGCAGCTCATGGGATGCATCGGCAATAAACTGCGCCTGACGCTCGAACTGGCCGCGCAGGCGTTCGGTGAAATGGTTGAGGGAACGCACCAGCGGGCCGAACTCATGCTGCACTTCCACCAACGGCAACGGCCGCAAGTCGTCGGGCTGGCGCTCTTCCACCGCCGTGCGCAGGCGCTCCAGCGGGCGCAAGGCGGCGCTGACGGCAAACCACACCAGCAACAAGGCGCCAATGGCGAGCATGCCCAGGCGCAGCAAGGTGTCGGCCATCAGGCTGCGGGCCATGCTCACCCGTGCCTCATCGGTTTCGGCCACGCGGATTTCCGCCATGCCGTTCATGTTCGGTTCGGAGACCGCCTTGAGCAGGCTGACCACCCGCACTTCCTGGCCCTGGTACTTGGCATTGTAGAAGCGCGCCAGCGCCGGGTAGTCGTCGGTGCGCGGTGTGCCGGGGGGCGGGCCGGGGAGGTTTTCGTAGCCGGAAATCAGCTTCTGATCAATGTCATTGACCTGGTAATAGATGCGCCCGGCGCTGTCGTAGGCAAAGGTGTCCAGGGCGACATAGGGCACGTTGGCGCTGAGGGTGCCGTCCACCTGGGTCAGGCCGGCGGCGATGGTACGCGCCGAGGCCAGCAGCGTGCGGTCATAGGCGGTGTCGGCCGCTTCGCGACCGTTCCAGTAGGCACTCATGCCACTGGCGAGCATCAACAGCACCAGCAGCAGCGCCAGGTTCCACAGCAGGCGCCAGCGCAGGCTGCTGGGCTTATGCATCGCGGGCTTCCAGCAGGTAGCCGAGACCGCGAAACGTCACGATGGCGATGGGTTGGCCATCGAGCTTCTTGCGCAGGCGGTGCACGTAGATTTCGATGGCGTCGGGGCTGGCCTCTTCGTCCAGGCCGAACACCTGGGAAGCCAGTTGCTCCTTGCTCATCACCCGGCCTGGGCGGGCAATCAGCGCTTCAAGCACGGCTTGCTCGCGGGAGGTCAACGTCATCAACTCGCCGCCCACCGTGAAACGTCGGGTGTCGAGGTCATAGACCAGCACCCCGCAGGCCTGCTGGCGCTCGCCGCCCAATACGCTGCGGCGCAGCAGCGCCTTGACCCGGGCTTCCAGCTCGGTCAGTTCGAACGGTTTGGCCAGGTAGTCATCGGCGCCCAGGTTCAGGCCATGCACGCGGTCCTTCACATCGCTGCGCGCGGTCAACATCAGCACCGGCAGGTTTTTCCCACGCGCCCGCAAGCGCGCCAGCACCTCGAAACCGTCCATGCGCGGCAGGCCCACATCGAGGATGGCCACCGCGTAATCCTCACTGCCCAAGGCCAGGTCGGCGGCCACGCCGTCATGCAATACGTCAACGGTCAAACCTGTGCTCTTGAGCGCTTGGGCGACGCTTTCGGCGAGTTGCAGATGGTCTTCAACCAGAAGGACACGCATGGATTTCTACCTTATTCGGACGTGGTCGGCGCCACGCTTTGCCCGGCAGTTTACAGGCGCCGACTGCCCTGTGAAGCCTGAAAACATTGAAAGGCAGCTGAAAGGTTAGTGAAAGCTTCGCCCTTTAGCATCCAGCCACGGTAGGTCATGCCTGCCGAGCGACCTGATGGGTCGCGCCCGAAAAACGCCTCGAAGCGTTTTCGCCAAAATAAGAACAATAACGGAGTGCACCACGATGCTGTCGACACAGCCACAGGCTTGCCCGCCTGTTCGTATTTCCCGCCTGAGCCACACCGCCCTTGCCAGTGCCGCTGCCCTTGCCGGCTTTTCGCCGCTTGGCCAGGCTGCCTTCTTCGAAGACAGCAGCGCGACCCTGGAAACCCGCAACATGTACTTCAACCGCGACTTTCGCGACGGCACCAGCGCCCAGCAATCCAAGCGCGACGAGTGGGCCCAGGGCTTCATGCTCAACCTGCAATCGGGCTACACAGACGGCACCGTCGGCTTTGGCGTGGATGCGCTGGGCATGCTCGGCGTCAAGCTCGACTCCAGCCCCGACCGCACCGGCACCGGCCTGCTGCCCACCCACGACGATGGCCGCGCCGCCAACGAGTACTCCAAGCTGGGCCTGACCGGCAAAGTGAAGATTTCCGCCACCGAGCTCAAGATCGGCTCGCTGATGCCTGAACTGCCGATCCTCAAGCCCAATGACGGGCGCATCCTGCCGCAGACCTTCAACGGTGGCCTGGTCACCTCCAAGGAATTCAAGAACCTGGTCTTCACCGGCGGCCGTCTCGACAAGGCCAAGGACCGCGACGACAGCAACTACGAGGACATCGCCCTCAACAACAAGAACAGCCGCTTCCTCAGCGGTGCCACCGGCAAGCATTTCAACTTCGGCGGGGTCGACTACAAGTTCGCCGACAAGATCACCGGCAGCTACCACTTCGCCCAACTCGACGACGTGTACCGCCAGCACTTCCTCGGCCTGGTCGCCGCACGCCCGATGGGCCCCGGCACCTTCGCCACCGACCTGCGCCTGGCGATCAGCGATGACGCAGGTGCAGCCCGTGGCGGCAAGATCGACAACACCTCTCTCAACGGCCTGTTCAGCTATGCCCTCAATGGCCATAAGCTTAGCGCCGGCTACCAGCATATGTCCGGCGACAGCGCCTTTCCGTACGTGGATGGCAGCGACCCGTACCTGGTCAACTTCGTGCAGATCAACGACTTTGCCGGCGCCGAAGAGCGATCCTGGCAGGCGCGCTACGACTATGACTTCGCCAAGCTGGGCATTCCCGGCCTGAGTTTCATGAGCCGTTACCTCTCGGGTGACAATATCAAGCTCAGGAACGGCGACACCGGCAAGGAATGGGAGCGCAACAGCGAGATCAAGTACGTGGTGCAAAGCGGCACATTCAAGGATGTCGCCGTGCGCCTGCGCAATGCCACCTACCGTTCCAACTATTCAGCCCGTGATGCGGATGAAATGCGCCTGCTGGTCAGCTACAGCGTTGCGCTCTGGTAAGCCACTCATAACAACAAAGACGGAGATCACCATGACCCCTTCATTGCGTAAATTGGCCCTCGCCGCCGGCTGCATGCTGTTCGCCGGCCAACTGTTGGCCGCCGACGAACCCAAGCGCCCGGAATGCATCGCCCCGGCCTCCCCCGGCGGTGGTTTTGACCTGACCTGCAAACTGGCGCAAAGCGCGCTGGTCAACGAGAAACTGCTGAGCAAACCAATGCGCGTGACCTACATGCCGGGTGGCGTGGGCGCGGTGGCCTACAACGCCGTGGTGGCCCAGCGTCCTGCGGACGGCGGTACGCTCGTGGCCTGGTCCAGCGGTTCGCTGCTGAACCTGGCCCAGGGCAAGTTCGGGCGCTTCGATGAGAGCGCCGTACGCTGGCTGGCCGCCGTGGGTACCAGCTACGGTGCCATCGCGGTGAAAGCCGATTCGCCCTACAAGACCCTCGACGACCTGGTTAAAGCCCTGAAGAAAGATCCGGGCAGCGTGGTGATCGGTTCCGGCGGCACCGTCGGCAGCCAGGACTGGATGCAAACCGCCCTGATCGCCAAGGCCGCCGGGATCAACCCGCGCGAGCTGCGCTATGTGGCGCTCGAAGGCGGCGGTGAAATCGCCACCGCCCTGCTCGGCGGACATATCCAGGTCGGCAGTACCGACATCTCCGACTCCATGCCGCACATCCTCAGCGGTGACATGCGCCTGCTGGCGGTGTTCTCCGAGGAGCGCCTGGACGAGCCGGAAATGAAGAATATTCCGACCGCCAAAGAGCAAGGCTACGACATCGTCTGGCCGGTGGTGCGTGGTTTCTACCTCGGGCCAAAAGTCAGCGATGCCGACTACGCCTGGTGGAAGGAGGCCTTCGACAAACTGCTGGCCTCCGACGAGTTCGCCAAGCTGCGTGACCAGCGCGAACTGTTCCCGTTCGCCATGACCGGCCCGGAGCTGGACACCTACGTGAAGAAACAGGTGGCTGACTACAAAGTGCTGGCCAAAGAGTTCGGCCTGATCCAGTAATCGCACCTCTGTCGCGCGGCCATGCCTGGCAAACCCCAGGCATGGCCCAGGAGTTCAACATGCTCTTACAACGCATTTTCGCCGCCGTACTGTTGCTGGCCTGCGCCATCCTGGCCTTGATGGCCTGGCCCTACCAGGCGTCGTTTTCCTACGAACCCGTAGGGCCCCGCGCCTACCCATTGCTGATGCTCGGGCTGATGAGCCTGGCGCTGATCTACATGCTGTTCCGCCCGCAACCCACCAAGCACACCGAAGAAGAACCGGCGCTGGACCGCCAGACCCTGGTCAAGATCGGCATCTGCGTGGCGCTGTTGATCGTATTTGCCGGCACCTTCGAGCCCCTGGGCTTCATCCTCAGCAGCATGCTGATCGGCATCCCCATGGCGCGCCTGTATGGCGGCCGCTGGGTGCCCAGCGTGGTGATCGTCAGCCTGATGGCCATCGGTCTTTATCTGCTGTTCGATAAGGCCATGGATGTTCCGCTGCCCCTCGGCCTGCTCGACGTTCTGGAGAACTGATATGGATACTTTCGGCTATTTGGGCCAGGGCTTCGGCGTTGCACTGTCCCCCTACAACCTGGTGACTGCCCTGTGCGGCACCCTGATCGGCACCGTGGTCGGCCTGTTGCCGGGCCTGGGCCCGATCAACGGCGTGGCGCTGTTGATCCCCATCGCGTTCGCCCTGGGCCTGCCGCCGGAATCGGCGCTGATCCTGCTGGCGGCCGTGTACCTGGGCTGCGAATACGGCGGCCGTATCAGCTCGATCCTGCTGAACATCCCGGGCGAAGCCTCCACCGTGATGACCACCCTCGACGGCTACCCGATGGCCCGCAAAGGCCTGGCCGGCGTGGCGCTGTCGTTGTCCGCGTGGAGTTCGTTCATCGGCGCGTTTATCGCCACCTGCGGCATGGTACTGTTCGCGCCGCTGCTGGCCAAATGGGCGATTGCCTTCGGCCCGGCGGAATACTTCGTGCTGATGGTGTTCGCGATTGTCTGCCTGGGCGGCATGGCCGGTGACAAACCGCTGAAGACCTTCGTGGCGGCGCTGATCGGCCTGTTCCTTTCCGCCGTGGGCATCGACGCCAACAGCGGCGTGTACCGGTTTACCGGCGATAACATCCACCTCACCGACGGCATCCAGTTTGTGGTGTTGGTGCTGGGCTTGTTCTCCATCAGCGAGATCCTGTTGCTGCTGGAAAAAACCCACCGAGGCCAGGAAGCAGTAAAGGCTACCGGGCGGATGATGTTCAACCTGAAGGAAGCAGGTTCGGTGTTCGTGGTGAACATTCGCTGTGGCCTGCTCGGTTTCATCATGGGCGTGCTGCCCGGCGCGGGCGCGACCCTGGCCTCGGCCGTGGCCTACATGACCGAGAAACGCCTGGCCGGTGCCAGCGGCAAATTCGGCCAGGGCGACATGCGCGGCCTGGCGGCACCGGAAACCGCCATCGGTGCGTCCGCCTGCGGTGCCCTGGTGCCGATGCTGACCCTCGGCGTTCCCGGCTCGGGCACCACCGCCGTGATGATCGGCGCCCTGTCGCTGTACAACATCACCCCCGGCCCGCTGCTGTTCCAACAGCAACCGGACATCGTCTGGGGGCTGATCGCCTCGTTGTTTATCGCCAACATCATGCTGGTGATCCTCAACATCCCGATGATCCGCATCTTCACGCGCATCCTCGCCGTGCCGAACTGGGCGCTGGTGCCGGTGATCGCGATCATCACCGCGATCGGTGTGTACGCGGTGCACGCCACCACCTTCGACCTGTTCCTGATGGTCGGCATCGGCATCTTCGGCTACATCCTGCGCAAGCTGGACTTCCCGCTGTCGCCGGTGCTGCTGGGCTTTATCCTCGGCGGCCTGATGGAGCAGAACCTGCGCCGCGCGCTGTCGATTTCCAACGGTGACCTGCAGATTCTCTGGTCAAGCCCGATCACCTTCGGTGTGTGGGTACTGACCGCGTTGATGCTGGCCTTCCCGCTGGTGCGCATCTACCGCAAACGTGCCCTGCAGCGTCGTGCCGCGGCCGATGTCTGAGGTCACCTTTAAACATTGGTGGGGAACACCGCTGGTCGGCCTGGCCGGCGGTTACCTGGCCAGCCTGGTCGGCTGGCCTTTGCCGTACATGGTCGGTTCCTTACTGGCGATCATCCTCGTGCGTTGCCTCACGCCGTGGCAGTTGGCGGAGATTCCCGGCGGGCGCAAATGCGGCCAATGGGTGGTGGGCATCGGCATCGGCCTGCACTTCACCCCGGTGGTGATCGAACAGGTGATGAGCCACTTCGGCCTGATTTTCTTCGGAGCGCTGGTCACCAGCCTGTCGAGCGTGGTGGGCGTGTGGTTGATGCGCCGCAGTGGTGAAGACCGCGCCACCGCGTTTTTCTCGAGCATGCCGGGCGGTTCCGGGGAGATGGTCAACCTCGGCTCGCGCAATGGCGCGGTACTCAGCCGTGTCGCGGCTGGGCAAAGTCTGCGCGTGCTGGTGGTGGTGCTGTGTGTGCCGGCGATCTTCAAATATTTGCTGGGCGGCGGTGCGCCGCAGTTTCATCCGGCGCCTGTCAGTTGGGCGTGGCTGGCGCTGCTGTTTCCACTCGGCGCACTGGTGGCCTGGGGCTGGCAGCGCTTGCGCCAGCCTAACCCGTGGTTGTTCGGCCCATTGCTGGTCAGTGCGACGGCCAGCGTGGTGTGGGACCTGCATATCGGCCTGCCCGACGGCGGCAGCCAGATCGGCCAGTGGTTGATCGGCAGCGGGTTGGGCTGTCACTTCAATCGGCAGTTCTTCCGTCGAGCGCCGTCGTTCATGGGCCGCACCTTGATCGGCACGGCCTTGACCATGGCGCTGGCAACGTTGGCGGCAGTGGGCTTGAGCGCCCTCACCCATCTGGATTTGCGCTCGCTGACCCTGGGCATGATGCCCGGCGGGATTGCCGAGATGAGCCTCACGGCCGAGACCCTGCAACTGTCAGTGCCGTTGGTGACGGCGATGCAGGTGATGCGCTTGTTGTTTGTGCTGTTCCTGGCGGAGCCACTCTTCCGGCACTGGAACCGGCAGCCATAACCCTCCTGTTTCAAAGGCCCGTTCCGGGCCACTGACCATTGGTCGGCACTGTCATTTCTCACAGCTATCCACGCTGCCTGGGACGGCGCTAAGTTGCTGAAACGACGAATGCGCAATCGACATTCCAGTCGTATCCCTCGTGCATGACAAAGGATTAGCTATCATGAGTCTTGATATTGATCTTAGTACCGATCTGCAATCCACCCACCTTCCTGCCGTGACTCCAGCACCTCCGAATGCCGACGATGAAGACGAGCTGGATGTGGACCTGTCCGCCCCCCAACGCCTGCTCCCCCAATACTTCGCTCCCCCCCAGTCAACTCAAGACGTGCTGACCCCGGCAGACTTCGCCAGAGTGCCGTTTTCCAGCCTGCCCCTTTACATTCCGGGGCTGACATCCGGTGTTCAAGGCTTTGATGGCGGCATCAACAAAGCGGCACTGGAAGTGCACCGTGAGGCGGGCCTGGGATGCATCCTCTTGCCTTACCTGGATATGGCTGATGGCGATTTCATCGAGTTGTTTTGCGTTGACACGGTCGTGCCGGCCGCTATCTACAACGTGACCAGTGATGATGTCGCAAAAGGCCGGGCAATTCCGCTCTATATCCGTCGTTCACGTCTGACCGACGGCACGGTCACCCCGGTGTTCATGAGAGCCACGTTCACTGGAGGGGGCTCCGAAGAAACCACTCGGTTAAGATTGAAGGTCGATACCGTCCCGCCTGCTGGCCGTAATCCGATTGCCAGCACCCTGCAGAATGAAAACCTGCCCATGCCGATATTTCCACAGGCAATCGTTGATTTCGGCGTGACCGATGCCGATGCACAGCACGGCGTGCCTGTTACATTCAGATTCTACCCGGTCGATGACGGCCAGCCCGCCAACACTTACCGCGCAACACGCGACCGTATTCGCCTGAGCATTGGCGGGGCATTTGCACCCATTCCGCCCCTCTCCGACGCCCAGGCGGCTGGCCGTGGCGATATCACCGTCACACTTTATTACGGGTTCTGGCAGCAAGTCGGCAGCGGTTCGCATGTGTGCGAATACGAGGTCATCGATGAAGTGGGCAACGCCTCTCAAGGATGGTCGCCGCCCCAGTTGCTCAATGTCCGTCTCAACGATGGCGCCGAGCCCTTGCTGCCGGCGGCGTTTGTCCTGGAAGCACCCGCGGGCACGCTCAACCACGATGGACTCAATGGCGCGAATGCGAGCATCTTTGTATCCACTCCGTCTCCGAACTTCATGGCCGGTGACATCGTGCGAGCCACCGTCGTGGGTCGTACGGTCAGCGGAAACCTCATTATCACCACGTATGATTCCCCGCCCCTGACAGCTCCCAGCTTTGTCATCATCCCTTGCCCTAACGAAGACTTGCGCAAGCTGATCGGAGGACGCTTCCAGCTGTCCTACGAACGCGTGCGCAGCGGCGTGCCGAACCGGCCATCCGAAAGCAGCATCGTGCAGGTGATCGGTACGCCCATCGAAACCGACCTACGTGCGCCCATCGTCATCGAAGCCAATGGGGATGTGATCGACCCACAACTGCTGGCTGTCAACGTCGAAGTGCTGGCGTATGACGGTCGGGATCCGTTCGACCTGATTACCCTGATCCTCGACGGCACCTACGCCAATGGCAGTCGCTACTACCGGGAAATCGACAAGCCGGCGGGCACCGGCGCTATCCTGTTCCGACTCAACAACGGCCCCAACGGCGACATCGCCAAACTGGAAGGGGGCACGTTGCGGGTCCTCTATAAGGTAACCAACGCCGAGGGCAGCCGCACCTCGCTGGATGCGACGTTCAACGTCGGCAGCCCGGTCGCCTCGTTGCCCGAACCTCTGGTAGAAGAAGCGCCCCCACCGCTGTATCAATTCGACCCGGCCGTGTCACTCGGCGATGCCCAGATCCTGGTCAAGAGCAATCCCGACTTCCACGTAGGCGACACCGTCGTCCTGCACTGCGAAGGCACTGCCCCCGGCGGTACCCAGCCACCGAAACGCTTCCCTATCCAGAGTTTCTGGGTCGGCCGCGACCTGCCCTTCACACTTGAGCGCCGCTTCATTACGCCCAACCTGGGCCAGAGCATGCGCATCTACTACACCCGCGAACGCGATAACACACTGACGCGCTTCTCGCTGCCGGTGAACATGGGGGTCGGTTCCAGGCTGCTGCTGCGCGCACCGACAGTCGTCGAGGCCACGGTGACAGGCACCGATATCGCCACGCTCAACCCACTGCACGTGCTGCCGCCGCGCCCAGAAATCGTGACCATCCGCGTGATCACTGACACGCTGCCACCGAGTGCGGATATCAAGGTGTACATCATCGGCAAACCGGGGGTCGGCTCGCCGGATATCCCGATTAAACCGGCGCGGCCCGAACCCGGCGGAAACTACACCAGCTTTACCGTGCCCAGCGACTTTGTCGGCGCGTACCTGGGTGGGGAATGCACGGTGTTTTACAACCTGATTGAAATCGGCAAGACCAGCAAGTCCGATGACCTGACGCTGAAAATCGAAGCATTGGCGCCGCAGGAACTGGACCTGGTGACCATTCCAGAAGCGGTGGGCAACCAGGTGGAGACCGGCAAGTCCTACACCGTGCTGGTACAAGGATGGCCGTTCATGCGCCAGGGCCAGGCGGTTTGGATCGACCTGTTCAGCAGCAGTCATCTGGACTTACGGATCGCAGTGCCGGTCAGCAGCGAGGAGTTCACGGACAAACGCATCCGGGCACCGATACCGGCCAGTTACCTGCGAAGCCTGCACGAAGGTGACACGCTCAGAGCCCAGGTGCTGGTGTCGCTGGATGGCACCGGCTACAAGTCTTCGGCTACGCCGTTGACACTTTCGCCGGCGTACAGGGTGAAGAAGGCATCGGGAGTGGTTGAAGGGGCAATCGCGGTGGGCAACACACCCAACCACCTTGCGCTGAGTTCTGACAATTCGACACTCTATGTGGCCAACTTTGGCAGTAAGACGGTATCTGTCATCGATACCGCTACACGGAAAGTGACACACACGATCTCGCTCGCAACAGCACCTCGCGGCATAGCCATTCATCCGAACGGCCAAACCTTGTATGTCACCGTTGAAACGGCTTGGGCGACGCTTGCCATTGAGACTGATAACTTCCAGACAATCAAAACCATTAGTGGATATGCTTTTTGTTCAGCAATGCGCCTGAACCCTACAGGTTCACGCCTATATGTAGGCAATGATTACTACCCCTTCCCACAAGAAATCGAAACATCAACTAACACATCCGTGAGATATCTCTCCGGCAGCTACTATTATGCAAATGCGATTACAACTAACCGTTCTGGCAGTCGAGTTTACACAACGGGTTACTATGTAAGTGAGTTCAATCAATCTAACGGCACGCTTTTAGGCAGTTATCACAATGGATCTACAGAATCCAGAGGTATTGCCTACAGCCCTACTGAAGAAGTCCTCTACGTGACAACCTATGGTTCGACGCCTACCAATGGCACCCTTAATATACTTTCAGCAACGACCACCCCGCCCTCTCTTATCAAGAAGATCGAGAGCCTTCACCAGCCTTGGGGAATAGCATTCGCACCAAACGGCGATAAAGCCTATATGTGCCTGCATGCAGACAACTCGATAAAAATCATCGATACGACAACCCGACTCATCACTGGAGAAATCAATACCACCACCCACCCGCTGGATCGTCCAAAAGAAATTGTTATCAGCTCTGATGGCGGGGTGGCGTACGTTGCCAACTCCGGAAATAACAATGTCATTATCGTCAGCCTTTAAGCCATAAAAAATGCCCCCGTTCTTTCGAGCGGGGGCATTTTTTTATTACCGGTACAGTTTGAACTGCCACCAAACCCTGCATTCACCGACTTAGAAATCGTACCGCAACCCCACGTTCACCCCATAAGGCTGCTTGATATTCTTGCCGACGCTGTGCTCCATGTCCGCATGCAGCTTCAGGTTCTGCGATACCGACATCGCCACACCCGCGCCGACCTTGAAGCGCGAGCCGGACAGGTCGTTGTTGAAGGCATTATCGTTAACGAACACCTTGTTGCTCTGGTCGAACTCATGGGCTACCGCAGCCTTCAGGTACGGTTGCAGCACACTGCCGCTTTCCAGCTGGATATTGCGCCCAACCGTGGTGCCCAATTCGGCAATCACCGTGCTCGAACGATCCCCCTTGGCATCCAGGCCATTGTCCAGCGTGTAGCTCTGGGCCTGGGTAATCACCGCGTCCACCTTGCCGTAAGGCTCGACGAAGAAATCATCGTCCAGCTTGATGTGCCGGCCGACTTCCGCCGATGCACCTACCGCGTTTTGCGTGTAATTGCCCTTGGCTTTCTTGCCGTCGCTCATGGCCACCTTGGACTCGTTGTGCAGGCGGTTGAATTTGAGTACACCGTCGAAGTAAAAGCCGCTCTCGGCATCCATCCAAGTGGCATAGCCGCCCACATAGTAGCTGTTGATGGTGGCACTGCTGCCTCGGTTCAGATCCAGGTCCGAGCTGCTGTGACCGGCCATGGCACCGATCAACCACTGTCCGTCGCCACCCTCTACCGGTACATCGGCACCCAGGGTGAAACCACGTTGCGTCTGGTTGTAACCCAGGCCGGTCGTGTCGTTGGACACCTCGTATTTGTTGCCATAGGCGCGGGTCCACAGGCCTGCGGATTTGCCGTCGCTGAAGCGCAACTCGCCCATACGGGTGCGCAGGGTGGTCATCTCGCCCAGCAACACGGTCGGCGCGGCGTTGAACAACGCCAGCACGGAGTTGGTGCTCGGGCTGATGACTTTGCTGTCCGGGTCGAGGTACCAGTCCTTGCTCTCGTTATCGTCGATCAGGCTGTAGGAGTAGGTGCCCACATCCACACGATCGCCCAACAGGCTGAACCTCGCGCCGCCATCGGCGGTATGCACCACGTGCAGACGGTCATCGCGCAATGGGTCGGCGCCGCTGCTGGAAATCAACAGCTTGTGGTCACCCGACGAAGTACCGGTAACGTTGAGGAAGTCGCCGGTCAACGTGGAGAAATCCGCACTCATGTGGAAGGTGCCGTTGCCCGACAGGTTGTTCACATCCAGTTGGTAGAACGTACCGGTGTCACCGAACTTGACGTTACCGCCGCTCAGCGACAGGTCGCCCAGTTGCTGGTTGTCGACCATCACCCACGTCGCGTCATTGTTGATGGCCAGCTTATCGACACTCTCCAGGCGGCCAGTCAGGATCGAGCCGTTGTCGAGGCCAACGCTGGCCGTGCCGCCGTTGTTGATAACGTCGCCATTCATGATCGCGCGGTCCAGGCTCAAGTCCAGCACACTCGACGTGCCGACTTGAATGTTGCCGCTGAGGGTCGTGCTACTGACGCGCATGTCAGCGGAGCCGCCGTTGGTCAGTTCCAGCATATTGCCGTTGCCGCCCACCAGGGTAGAGCCGTTGGCGACGTTGATCTGGGTCCCCCCCGGGTAGTCCACCAGGATCGCCGCGCCCGTTTCACCCACCACGTCGGTGTTATTGAGGGTCAATACGGAGGGGTTGTCCTGAGTAGGCAGGCGGTAGGCCACAATGCCGTTGGTGCCCCCGACAATGAGGCTGTTGTTGGCCGTCAGTTGGCCGTCATACGACGACAAACCCGTCTTGCCGCCATAGACATTGGTGCGGTCCAGCGTCAAGGTGCTGGAACCGTTGAGCAGGATGCCGTCGGTCGCGCCTTCAATCAGGCTGTTGCTGACCTGGACGCTGGAGCCTTGGGTGCTCAGGGAACCCACAATCATGCCGGCGCCGCCGGCACTGGAAATATACGCCCCGTCAATGTTGGCCTGGCTGCCGTAGAGGGCAACACCCACCTCACCGTCGAGGGTCGTTTTCACTTGCCCACCGGTCATGTTGAACGTCGAGCCGTAGGCCGTAACGCTCACGATATCCGCGCCGTTGGCGGTCAGCGTGGCATCGGTGACTTTATAGCGGTCACGCTGCGAGCTCTCATCGATAACCACGTTCTGACCAGGATGAATATCCACAGCCAAGGCTTGTGTGGCGACCAGGGAAAACGGCATGACCGCCATGACCTTAATTGCAGTGGCGAGTCGTGATAAAGGAAAAGACGTTTCGTTACTCAAGGGCAGTACCTCTATTCGGATGACTGAACAAGCCAATCGATTACAGGACCATCGACTCAGGCTTTCAGAGGCGCAAAGAGTACGGAACGAAGAGGGCGATGCATGTCAGCCGATTCCAAGAGCGCGTAGGACTTATCCTAATCACGCACCAGTAAAGGAGACTTGATAGAAAGGAAAATAGGGCGGGTGATAAAACCACACGAACCGTTGAGGCAACCCTCACCGGTTCGTGCATTTCAAACAGCGAGTAATGGATTATCCGCAGATAGTCCCATCGCCTCTACGACGAGTTAAATACACCACTGTGGGGGCGGACTCTCCCTGTGTTACGCCATCAGCCTTGAGAACTCGATAGTAGGCTTCGATACGGCCTAGCGTAACGGGTTGGATAAACACCGGGAAAGGCACGGTACGAAGCTCGCCTGGGTGCCCCGGCACGTTGTGATCCCCCGTGACCGTGACTGGATCAAAGGCATGTTCAACCGTGATGATCGGGGAATTGAGATCATCAGGACCGTAGACCACCCACACCAGAGTGGCCTTATCACCGGTACGCAGGTTCTCAGGGTCGAGGATCTTCGTGCTGATGCCATTGGTAACACCCTGGTCGCAGGTGATGACGAATAATCCTTCGCCTGCAGATAGCGCATCAGGAAATACGATGGGCGCAAGGTCGGTGAGTTGGCTGGCAAACACATCAACCGGCCTCTCCAACGAGAAGATAATGTTGCCATTGACCCCGTTATTGAGCTCGTACCACACCGGTAGTTTTTCGCCGTTACCGCCCAGGGCAATCACGTTGGCCGGAACGGTAATTACGAACTCTGCGGCGCTCTCGTCCGCCAATGTCACGGTGTAGGGCGGCGTGAGGGCGGGTATGCCTCTCCAGAAGATCTGAATCCTGTGCCCTTCGCGCGCTCCGGGGTAGACAGCAAAGCGTGCGGTAGCATTGCCCGTGTCTCCCGGCCCGATCTCGTTGTTCAGGCCTTCCGAAGACTCTATCTCGATCAGGTCCAGGTGAGGATTGACAGGGCCTGGGTCCTCAGGAATCCCACCCGCCGAGGTCAGGTCCACATCCACCGTGAGGGTGGTTGAATAGGGCGAAGCGCCCCCCGCACGAACCACCCGGTAACGGACGTCTGCCTGATAGGGAGCGTCCAGTCCACCCGCGTCCCTGAGGATATCCCACGGAATGGGGACCCTCTGCGGCCAGGACACTGACGGCAAGGTATAGGTGATCACCAGGCCGTTGAAGTCAATCTGGATATCATCACCCACTTGGGCATTGTCATAGCCATCGATAAAGACTTCCGCCCTTCCCAGTTGCACATCGGTGAGGTCAAGAGGCGCTTCTGGAATGCGAGGGGGTTGCAGGTTGGCTGGGAAGGGGTCCGTCACTACCGTCACATGCGTCAGTTCCGGCGGCCAAGAAGTGTTGTTGCCAGCACGGTCCGTGTATCGGTAGGCAAGATATTTCATGCCGGCGCCTTGCGCCACAATCTGAGCGGTGGTCAACGTAAGAATAAACGGTGCGGTGGTTCTGGTTAAAGGCGCATTGAAAATGGGAGTCGGGGTAGGGAACCCCCAGTACACCATCACCATATCACCCTCTTGGGGGTCAAGGCGGCCGGGGACGGTCAAGTCAATTTTATCATCGTGCTCCGCCAACCCCTCCAGTGTGATTAAACCGTCCACCACCCAGGCTGGTAGGCCAATAGCTTCGGGGATGATTCGGGCGTTGGGATCGAGGCGGTCGATCGTCACTCGCGTATTGCCCGAACGCTCATCGGCGCCCACCCCCAGAAACACCTCATAACTCAGCCTTTTCTCGCCGTGCTCGCCAATGTCCTGTTCCGGAATCGAAAATGTATAAGGCCAAGTATGCGCGGACAACGGTTTCGTAAAGGGAATACGCGCGCCATAGGGCGTTCCATTAATGTAGAGCTGCAGATTATCCGGGTTGGAACCCGGATTCGGAAAGGTATCGGTCCAGCTATCAATTTCACACTGGACACCCTGTTGATAAAGCGTGGCCAGCCGCATCAAGTTAGGCTGCCCACCGGGGATATCAGGGAGCGTATTGACGACGCGCAAGTCGTCGACCGCATACGCCCCACCCGGCGAATAACCTCGCGGATGTCGTTTCAATAGAGCATCCGTCGGCTGAGTGGGTGGGGTTTGGTTATTTGAGTTTGCCATCGGTATGTACTCGAAAGGTTAAGGACTGTGCTCGCCCAATGCAATTGAACCAAGGACAGATTAATTAAACGCCTTTTAACTTCGAGGCACAGCCTGTCAAATCTGACAGATGCACAATATGAAAAAGTGTGCTTGAAAATAACAACCTGCGATTGGTTGTTTTTAATAACTCACTCATGCGCAAACATAATCGGCTAGTAACATAAAATCTAACCCGACATAGCCTCGCGACTTGGAAGTCCCTCATAGCCAATAGCGCTGCGCCATTGGTCGAAAATCAAGGTAAAAAAAGAGGGCTTGCGCCCTCTTCTTTGTCATTGCTTGCACAGGTCACATTTTACTCGACGGCCCCAGGCAGGTGCGCCCACCCGGCCGTTTCAGATCGATGTAAATCAGCTTCCTCAACGATAGCCCTGTAGGCCCCGTGGCCTTGTACAGTCGGTAAGAAACAACTGCAGACCCCCATTCGGCAACGAGACCTGGAAGGGTAATCAACGGATTGAAGGGCAGGATCTGGATTTGCGCCACACCGATGTCACGATCATCACTCGTCAGTAGGTGATCGAACCACACATCCGTGCCGTCAAAATGCTCCCCATTGCCATTTTTGCTCGGGTAGCTTTTCCAATACAGCCGAACCGTGTCGCCGACCTCGAAATGCTGCGAGTTCCAGTCTATTCCCAGGAACACCCCCTCCCAAGGCTCCGGAGTGGTGTCGCAGGCCACAAAGTCGCGGGTACTGTCATTGAGCAACCGAGGCCGCTGCAAGCCAATCAACGTATCGAACTCCACCCGTACCGGCGTGAACGGGCTGCGTTGACGATTGACGCCATTGTCAGTCCAGTAGTAGACCTCAAGCGCTGGATTGGAGCCGGTCGACACCACTGTCCAGAGCACCTGGATCGTGACCAACTGCCCTGCAACATCGCCTGGCTGCACCACATACTCGCCGGCATAAGTGTCATCATTGCCCCAATACAACTCCAGCCTCTCACCCACGACAGGGTTAAAAAACAGGGGAACCTCCACCGGGACTGGCCCCGGCTCATCGACAGCCGTAACGACATTATCCCCAGAACGGCCTTTTACGGTGACCCTCTCCAAACCGGGATTGATCGGGTCAGGGCCAATGGGCGAAACGCCTGCAACCGAAAGGTCGACCAGGTAGAAGCTGTCGGGAGAGTTCTTCGATGCCGTACCCCGCCGGTACAGATAGCGCACCCGTACCGGGTAAGTATTGTCGAAGCCGCCGTCAGCCAGAATCGGCCAGGGCACCGGCACTGGAATGGGCCACTGCTGCACCGCGCCGATGGTAATCGGTCCAAGGGCATGGGTGTTCCAGAACGGAAAAATTCGGTCCCCAGGGGCTGCGTCGGTGATCTGTGGAATCGACACGGTTACACCTTGGCGCACGTCCTCCAGGTTGATCAAGCCATCCGCCTCGGCCAAGGGCACCAACGGCCGCGGCAGGTCGGGCAGCGTTGCCAGTGACACGTTCAGCGTCACCGGCTCGGAAAACGGCCCCACCCTACCGGCTCGATCAGTCAGGGTGTAGGAAGCAAAACGTTGCCCCGGGCCGCTGGTACGCACAAATGCCTCGGGAAAGGTGAACTCGATAGGCGCACCTTCAACATGCGACCGCTCGATAACAACGACACCCACCAGGTTGACGTCGGGAAATTCGCCCCAGTAGTACCTGACGACATCTTCAGTCCGAATATCCAGCCACCGCGGTACGATGGCCGGCACCCCGCCATTGCGGACCAGATAGTCATCTGTCACTTCAACCAGGACCTCGTCCTCAAACTCCAGCGGCAGGCCGGGGTTATCAAAATTGGGCGCAGTCTTGTCGATATTGATAAACGTCGGGAAGGATTCAGTCAGCGGCACAAACGCCGAGCTGACTCGATAATTCAAACGCCGAATGCCCCCGGTAGACAGGAGGTGAGCGGGTAATGCCTGAGTCAATGGAAACACCACGTCGGGGTCGTACGGCCCCGGGATCGTGTGCCTATGTTCGACCTCCCCCTGCCAGAGGTACTCCACCAACGTGGGAACTGCGAAGTTGGAATGATGGACCGGCCAGACCCTCTCGATCGTCACCAGCAAATCCTGGTCCTGCAGGCTCACTGGCAGGGTGTACGCCGCCTCATCCCACAGCAACGGCAGTGCCTGGCTCGGGATGGGGTTGTCCAGGCTCATGATCGACTCGGAACGTTTGCGCGGGGGGCGCTTATCGCCAGCCGGCTGCCGCGGGTCAACGGGCTGGGCGTCAGAGGGCAGATTCGACTCGGACATGTTTAATCTCCTTGAGCAATCAATCGATGATCGACCATTGACTACCGTTCTGGTGTTCGCCAGATCGACAAGGCCAAGGAGATTATTAAATGCGCAAAACGACCTACCCGATACTGTCGGAAATAACAGGTAGGACGCTCCAGTCAGACCGGTGGTAGCGCCCAATCAATGGGGGTTTCTCCGTTTTGCTGAAGAAACTTGTTGGTGCGGCTGAAATGTCCGCAGCCCAGGAATCCGCGATACGCCGACAACGGCGACGGATGCACCGACGTCAGCACCAAATGCTTGGTGGCATCGACCAGCTTCTGTTTGCCCTGGGCATGGGCGCCCCACAACAGGAACACCAGGTGCGGCTGGTGTTCGCTGACCACCTCGATAATGCGATCGGTAAAGAACTGCCAGCCCTTGCCGGCATGGGCATTGGCGTTGGCGCGTTCCACGGTCATGGTGGTGTTGAGCAGCAACACGCCCTGGTCGGCCCAGCTTTGCAGGCAGCCGTGGTTGGGGATGTCGATGTTCAGGTCGCGCTTGAGCTCTTTGTAGATATTGACCAGGGACGGCGGCGCCGGTACGCCCGGTTGTACCGAAAAGCACAGGCCGTGGGCCTGGCCGGGGCCGTGGTACGGGTCCTGGCCGAGGATCACCACCTTGACCTTGTCCAGCGGCGTTGAATTAAGCGCATTGAAGATCAGCGGTCCGGGCGGGTAGATCTCTTTGCCGGCGGCATGTTCCTGGCGCAGGAACTCGCGCAACTGGCCCATGTAGGGCTTATCGAACTCATCACGCAGGGCGTGTTTCCAGCTGGGTTCGAGTTTGATACGGTCGCCTTCGGTCATAGTTGAAATGTCTTGTAGAAAAGAATGAGGCGAACCCTAGGAAAGCCGGCCCTGCTTGTCAATTGATCTGACACACCACCGGCACTTTCCCACGAAGCGATCATACTGATCCTTCACCTTCTCGATTGAGGTCACGATGAATCTGCACTTCGAAGAACTGACCGGCAGTGGCGGCGCCCGCGTCGGCATCGCCAGCCTCGACGCTGAAAAGTCCCTCAATGCCCTCTCTTTGCCGATGATCCTGGCCCTGACAGATCGCCTGGAGGCCTGGGCCAAAGACCCGAACATCGTCTGTGTGCTGCTGCGTGGCAACGGGCCCAAGGCCTTTTGCGCCGGCGGCGAAGTGCGCAGCCTGGCCCAGGCCTGCCGCGAGCAGCCGGGTGAAGTGCCGGCCCTGGCCGCACAGTTTTTTGCTGCGGAATATCGCCTCGACTACCGCTTGCACACTTACCCTAAGCCGCTGATCTGCTGGGGCCACGGTTACGTGCTGGGCGGGGGCATGGGCCTGCTGCAAAGTGCGGCCATACGGATTGTCACGCCGAGCAGCCGCCTGGCCATGCCCGAGATCAGCATCGGCCTGTACCCGGACGTGGGCGCCAGCTGGTTCCTGTCGCGCCTGCCGGGCAAGCTGGGCTTATTCCTTGGCCTTACCGGTGCCCATATCAACGGCCGTGACGCCCTGGACCTGGGCCTGGCCGACCGTTTCCTGCGCGACGATCAACAAGACGAGTTGCTCGATGGCTTGCTGCAACTGAACTGGCAGGAACAGACCGCGATACAGCTCAACAGCCTGTTCAAGGCCCTGGCCCAGGAAGCCGTGGCCCAGCAACCCGAGGCGCAATGGCTGCCGCGCCGGGCACAGATCGACGAATGGCTGGACGTCGGTGATGTGCGCAGCGCCTGGCGCGCCTTGAGCCCGCTGCGCGACCACGCGGACCCACTGTTCAATCGCGCCGGCAAGACATTGAGCGAAGGCTGCCCGCTGACCGCGCACCTGGTGTGGGAACAGATCCAGCGGGCCCGCCACCTGTCCCTGGCCGAGGTGTTCCAGATGGAATACACCCTGAGCCTGAACTGCTGCCGCCATCCGGAATTCAGCGAAGGGGTGCGCGCGCGGTTGATCGACAAGGACCAGAAGCCCCATTGGCATTGGCCTGACATCAATACGGTCCCGGACGCCGTGGTGCAGGCGCACTTCACCAAGGCGTGGGAAGGCCGGCACCCGCTGGCGGACTTGTCCGATTACTGAGGTTTTGCGCCCATAAAAAAGCGGCGCTTCATGCGCCGCTTGTCATACAGGCCGGTCAACGGTGACCGCCGCGGCCACCTCCACGGTCATGATCGCCACCGCGTCCATGCCCGCCATTGTTCCAACGATCCCCCCAGCCTTGGTTCGGGTATGGCCGGTAACCGGCCCTTGGCCCTGACGGGTAATAGCGAGGCGCCGGCTGGTAATAACGCGGTGCCGAGTAGTAACGCGGTGCCGGAGCGTAATAGCGCGGCGACGGGTAGTAATCACGGCGATATTGATACGCCGTGCCGCCGCCGTAGTAATAAGCCGGCGCCGGTGAGGTGTAGACCTCGGAACGGTAGTAGCTCTGGCCTCCATCGTAGTAGGGCACACAAGCGGAAAGGGTCAGACCGAGTAAAGCGCTGAGCAGCAGTCGTCGATACATGGCGGCCTCCTGGACCGCGGAAGAGCACCTCCAGCGACGCTGGGGGGCGGCATTCAGCTTTCACTGAATGACGAAGTATCTGACATCAAAAAACGAAACTGGTGCGTTTTCGCAATAGTTTGAAACATGTGTGTAACCGTCATGAACAGGGCTTTTTTGTACGAACTGAAACTTTCCGGATTTGCATGATGTCATTACGACATCGCACAATGCCAGGGAGGCTCTAGCGCGAGCTTCCTCCCCTCATCCCCGGATTCCAGTCATGAAGATTTCAACCAAACTGCTGCTCTCATTTGTATTGTGCGCGTTCATCACCCTCGTCGTGGGCGCCTTGGGTATCAAGGGCGTGACACGGCTGGCTTCGGCGCTTGAACTGACCTTCTCGAACAACCTGGTCTCGGTGAGCAATACCGCCGCCACCCTCAATGGCATGGTCGCCCACAACCGTGGCCTGTATCGCCTGGTGGATGCCAGCAATGGCGATGTGGCCCAGCAGGACCGCGAACGCGTGCGCCAGGACATCGCCAACGAACTCAAACGCAGCCAGACCGCCTACGCCATTTATCGCGCCACACCGCTGGAAGATGACGAACGGGCAGCCGGCGACAAGTTCGACCAGATCTGGCCCACCTACGTCAGTAACTCCGAAGGCATCATCGCGATGCTCGATGCCGGCCAGCTTGCGCAAGCCCGTACGCAGCTCAACACCAGTAACAATGAACTGTTCCGCCAGGCACGTGAGCTGATTCGCGTGATGGTCGACTCCAATAACCGCCAGATCAAGGAAGGTGCCGCCGCCGCCGACGAGCTGCGCAACAGCGCGATGACCTGGATGATTGCCGGCATCGTGCTGGCTTTCATCATTGCAATCATCATTGGCGTGCTGATCACGCGGCTCATCACCCGCCCCATCGCCCAGGCGGTGGAAGGCGCGCAGCGCATTGCCAAAGGCGACCTGACCCAAGCCATCGTTACCAACCGCACCGACGAAGCCGGGCAACTGTTGATGGCGTTGTCCGATATGCAGGGCGGCCTGAAAAACACCCTGGTGGAAATCGCCAACGCTTCCGACCAGCTCGCGTCGGCCGCCGAAGAGCTGAGCGCGGTCACCGACGAAAGCAGCCGTAGCCTGACCCGCCAGAACGACGAGATCCAGCAAGCCGCCACCGCCGTCAACCAGATGACCGCAGCGGTCGACGAAGTGGCGAGCAACGCCGTGTCGACCTCCGAGGCGTCGCGCCAGGCCACCACCGAAGCCGAGGACGGCCGCCAGCAGGTGGAGCAGGCCGTGTCGGGCATGTCATCGATGGTGGTCGAGATCAACGATTCGACCCAATCGGTCGCCGACCTCGCCGGCCAGGTGCGTGAAATCGGCAAGGTGATCGATGTGATCCGCGGCATTGCCGACCAGACCAACCTGCTGGCCCTCAATGCCGCCATCGAAGCTGCCCGAGCCGGTGAACAAGGCCGTGGTTTTGCGGTGGTGGCCGATGAGGTGCGGGCGCTGGCCCACCGCACCCAGACCTCCACGGTCGACATCGAGAAGATGATCGGTGAAGTCCAGGCCGGTGCCGATGGCGCTGTGGCCGCCATGAACAAAAGCCTGACCTGGGCCAACAACACCCAGACCCTGGCGCAAAATGCCGGCCAGGCGCTGGAGCGCATCACCGCCAGCGTGGCCAGCATCAACGAGCGCAACCTGGTGATCGCCTCGGCGTCCGAGGAACAGGCCCAGGTGGCCCGCGAAGTGGATCGCAACCTGCTCAACATCCAGGACCTGTCCACCCAGACCGCCGCCGGTGCGCACCAGACCAACGCCTCCAGCCAGGACCTGTCGCTCCTGGCCACCTCGTTCAATGTGCTGGTCAGCAAGTTCCAGCTGTAAGCGCCTCATAGCAGTGCGCCGACGCACCCGCGTGGCGCACAACGCCCTCTTCTATACCCTCCTCTCCCGCCAGCCCGGCTGAACCGCCGGGCATCGAAGCCACTTGGCACGACTCTCGCTTTGTCTCTTGCGTGCAGGATTCATCACAGGTTCGCGGCACCACAATTTGCAATGGCCGACTAGGGTTCCGGCTCGCCGAAAGCGAGTGGCTGGTCCGAGAGTTGGCGACCTCCAGTTGAGGTTACACGGCGGGATAAAAGCCCGGGAGACAAGCCACCGCTCACGGTGCCGCGTTGCTCCTGCTCGCCCTTGATCAACTGGAGAAGCCCCATGCCCTCAATCCGTTTACCCGCCCTGCTCGCCGTCGTCTTTGCCGCCGTGCTGAGCGTCCAGGCCCAAGCCGCCCCCAAAAAACACTTCAGCGTGTGCTGGACGATCTACGCCGGCTGGATGCCGTGGGAGTACGCCGGCAGCCAAGGCATCCTCGACAAGTGGGCGAAGAAATACGGCATCACCATCGACATGGTGCAGCTCAACGACTACGTCGAATCCATCAACCAATACACCGCCGGCCAGTTCGACGGCTGCACCATGACCAACATGGACGCCCTGACCATCCCCGCCGCCGGTGGCGTGGACAGCACCGCGCTGGTGGTCAGCGACTTCTCCAACGGCAACGACGGCGTGGTGATCAAGGGCGCCGGCAAGACTGTGGCCGACCTCAAGGGTATGAACGTCAACCTGGTGGAACTCTCGGTGTCCCACTACCTGCTGGCCCGCGCGCTGGAGTCGGCGGACTTGACGGAAAAAGACTTGAAGGTGGTCAACACCTCCGATGCCGACATCGCGGCGGCCTTCAATACCGACCAGGTCCAGGCGGTCACCACCTGGAACCCGATGCTCTCGGAGATCAAGGCCAAGCCTGGGGTGAGCCAGGTGTTCGACTCCAGCAAAGTGCCCGGCGAAATCATGGACATGATGGTGGTCAACACCCAGGTCCTCAAAGACAACCCCAAGCTGGGTAAAGCGCTGACCGGCGCCTGGTTCGAAGTGGTCGCGCTGATGAACGCCAAGGGCCCCGCCAGCACCGCAGCCCTCGAACATATGGCCAAGGCCTCCGGCACGGATCTCAAGGGTTTCCAGTCGCAACTGGACACTACCAAGCTGTTCGTCACGCCCCAGGAAGCCCTGGCCTTCGCCACCAGCCCACAGTTGCCCGCCACCATGGGCAAAGTCGCCGAGTTCTCGTTTAAACACGGCCTGCTGGGTGAAGGCGCCAAGGACGCCAGCGCCGTGGGCATGCGCTTCGCCAACGGTGTGACCAGCGGCGACAAGGCCAACCTCAAGCTGCAGTTCGACCCCAGCTACGTACAGATGGCCGCCGACGGCAAGCTGTAAGAGGACCCGGCCATGCGCCTGATCAACCGTCACCCGGACCGCTCCAGCCGCCTGCTGTTGGTGCTGCTGCCGTTCGCCCTGCTGCTGTTCGCCTACTTCGTGGGCTCGGCCGAGCGCCTGGCGGACAACCCCAACGACAAGCTGCTGCCCGGTGCCGGGCAAATGCTTGACGCGGTAAAGCGCCTGGCCTTCAACGCCGACACCCGCACCGGCGAATACGTGCTGTGGCAGGACAGCGCCGCCAGCCTGCGGCGCCTCGCCATCGGCCTGGGGATCAGCGCCCTCGCCGGCCTGTGCCTGGGGATCGCCGCCGGCACGCTGCCGCTGTTTGGCGCGCCGCTGTCACCGTTGCTGACGGTGCTGTCGATGGTGCCACCGCTGGCGATCCTGCCGATCCTGTTCATCGTGTTCGGGCTGGGGGAATTGTCCAAGGTGATGCTGATCGTCATCGGAGTCACCCCGTGCCTGGCCCGAGACCTGGAACAGCGCGCGCGGGAAATTCCGGTCGAGCTGCTGGTGAAAGCGCAGACCCTCGGCGCCTCCACCTGGACCCTGATGCTGCGTGTGGTATTGCCGCAATTGCTGCCGCGCCTGTTGATCTCGCTGCGGCTGATGCTCGGCTCGGCGTGGTTGTTTTTGATCGCCGCCGAAGCCATCGCCTCCACCGACGGTTTGGGCTACCGGATCTTCCTGGTACGACGCTACCTGGCGATGGACGTGATCCTGCCTTACGTGGTGTGGATCACGCTGCTGGCGTGGCTGATGGACTGGGGCCTCAAGGCCCTGACCCGGCGTGCGTTCCCCTGGTACGAAGGAGCGCGGGCATGAGCTTTATCAGCGTCAATAATGTGTGGCAGCGCTATGGCGACCAAGTGGTGCTCGAAGGCCTCAACCTGCAGGTCGCCGAGGGTGAATTCTGCACGCTAGTGGGCACGTCCGGCTGTGGCAAGTCGACGTTCCTGCGCTTGCTGCTGGGCCAGGAAATCGCAAGCAAGGGTCAGATCCTGCTGGACGGCCAGGCCCTCGCCGCCGAGCCGGATGCCAGCCGTGGCGTGGTGTTCCAGCGCTATTCGGTGTTCCCACATCTGACTGTGCTCGACAACGTCGCCCTCGGCCTGGAACTGCCACGTTCTCGCCTGCTGGGCCGGCTGTTCGGTAAAGCCAGGAAGGACGCTCGCGAACAGGCTGCCGTGCTGCTGCACAAGGTCGGCCTCGGCCACGCCCTGGACAAGTACCCCGCGCAGCTCTCCGGCGGCATGCAACAACGCCTGGCCATCGCCCAGGCCCTGATCATGAAACCCCGCGTGTTGCTGCTGGACGAACCCTTCGGCGCCCTCGACCCGGGCATTCGCAAAGACATGCACCAACTGCTGCTGGAACTGTGGCGCGAAACCCGGCTGACGGTGTTCATGGTCACCCATGACCTGAGCGAAGGCTTCAGCCTCGGCACGCGCCTGCTGGTGTTCGACAAGGTTCGCGTCGATCCCCACGCCCCCGGCGCCTATGGCGCACGCATCACCTACGACATCCCTTTGAACAGCGAACGCCGCAAGGCGCTCGCCGCCGAACTTGGAGCCACGTCCAAATGACCGATTCCACCCAACTGTTCCCACCCTTCGCCGAAGAAATGCTGCCCGGTGGCGGCCACCGTTCGTTCGTGCTCAAGCGCGGCCAACTGCTGCGCCTGACCGACCTGCGCGGCGGCGCCAACGTCAGCCTGACCCTGCTCAACGCCAACGAAAAAACCGAGCGCCTGAACCTGCCCGACAGCCTCAAATGCCAACACACCGCCAAGCTCACCACCGGCCATTGCCTGTACTCGGACATGGGCCGCGTGCTGGCCGCGATCACCGCCGACACCTGCGGCTGGAGCGACAGCATCGGCGGCGTGCTGTGCGCCGCCGAAGTCGCCGAGAAATACGGCCAGGGCCGCTATCAGGAACTGCGCAATGGCTTCTTCCGCAACGGCACCGACAACCTGTTGGTGGAGTTGGGCAAGTGGGGCCTGGGCCTGTCCGACCTGCTGATGACCCTCAACCTGTTCAGCAAAGTCACGGTGGACAGCGACGGTGGCCTGCACTTTGTACCGGGTAATTCCAGGGCCGGCGACTACATCGAACTCTATGCGCCGATGGACACCCTGGTGGTGCTCACTGCACTGCAACACCCCATGGACCCGAACCCGCAATACGCCCCGCAACCGCTGAAACTGAGCTGGATGAACGCCGACAAAAGCGTCGCAGAACACTGCCGCACCTCTCGCCCGGAAAACGAGCGCGGCTTTATCAACACCGACCGCCTGTTCGCCTGAGGAGCTGCCATGTCTATCGCACTGAAACAACCGGACGCGGCCGTGTACCGCGCAACCATCCCCGCCGGCGAACCGTGGCTGATGGAGGTCAAGGCCGGGCAGACCCTGCGCATCCTCGACCTGGAGGGCAACCAGGCCGTCGACACGTTGTTCTACAGCGTGAAAACCCCCCGTGAGCGCTACGACGTGCAGCGCACGTTGCGCCGGCAGAACAGCGTGTACCTGGGCATCGGCAGCGTGCTGTATTCCAACCTCGGCCAGCCGATGCTGACCATCGTCGATGACACCTGCGGGCGCCACGACACCCTCGGCGGCGCCTGCGCCCAAGAGAGCAACACCGTGCGCTACGCCCTGGAAAAACGCTACATGCACAGCTGCCGCGACAACTACCTGCGCGCCTGTGCCCACGACGGCCGCCTGGGCAAAGGCGACATCGGACCGAACATTAATTTCTTCATGAATGTGCCAGTGACGGCCGACGGCGGGCTGACCTTCGAAGACGGCATTTCCGCCCCCGGCAAGTACGTCGACCTGCGCGCCGAGATGGATGTGATCGTGCTGATCTCCAACTGCCCGCAGTTGAACAACCCATGCAACGCCTACAACCCCACCCCTGCGGAGCTGCTGGTATGGAACTGAAACTCAAGCGCCTGCGCCGTTGGCTGTTTGCCCTGTGCCAATCCCGAGCCGGGCAGTGCATCCGCAATCAATAGCGCGCCGATGTGGGATCCACACTGACTGCACGCACTGCGGACGACCGCAGTGCTCCCCCACTTTGCGGGACGGCCCGCAGGGTTTTGCCATGTTCGAAAAACTGTTGATCGCCAACCGTGGCGCCATCGCCTGCCGCATCCTGCGCACCTTGCGCGAGCTGCAGGTCAAGGGCATCGCCGTGTACGCCGAGGCCGATGCGGCGAGCCTGCATATCCAGCAAGCCGACGAGGCCTACAGCATCGGTGAAGGCGCAGCGGCCAGTACGTACCTGGCGGTGGACAAAATCCTCGCCACCGCCAAGGCCTGTGGGGCCAAGGCGATCCATCCCGGCTACGGCTTCCTGTCGGAGAACGCAGCGTTTGCCGAAGCCTGTGAAAACGCGGGCATCGCCTTTGTCGGGCCGACGCCGCAACAGCTGCGGGTATTCGGCCTCAAGCACACCGCCCGCGCCTTGGCCAAGCAACACAAGATCCCGCTGCTGGAAGGCACCGAACTGCTCGACAGCCTCGCCTCTGCGTTGCTGGCCGCCGACGCCGTGGGCTACCCGGTGATGCTCAAAAGCACCGCCGGCGGTGGCGGTATCGGCATGCGCGTATGCCGCAGCAGCGTGGAGTTGAGCGAGTCCTTCGAGGCGGTCAAACGCCTGGGGCAGAACAATTTCAGCGATGCCGGCGTGTTTATCGAGAAGTACATCGAGCACGCACGCCACCTGGAAGTGCAGGTGTTCGGCGACGGCGCCGGTGAAGTGATCGCCCTCGGCGTGCGCGACTGCTCGGTGCAACGGCGCAACCAGAAAGTCCTCGAAGAAACCCCGGCGCCGAACCTGCCCGAAGGCATGGCCGACGCCCTGTGCGCCGCCGCCATCACCCTGGCCAAGGCCGTGAACTACCGCAGCGCCGGCACCGTGGAATTTATCTATGACAGCGCTGACGGGCGCTTCTACTTCCTCGAAGTGAACACGCGCTTGCAGGTGGAACACGGCGTCACCGAACAGGTATGGGGCGTGGACCTGGTGCGCTGGATGGTGCAACTGGCGGCCGGGGAAATGCCGCCGCTGAACACACTCGAGTTAACCCCCCGGGGCCACGCGATCCAGGCGCGCCTGTATGCCGAAGACCCGGGCCGCGATTTCCAGCCCAGCCCCGGCTTGCTGACCTGTGTGGATTTCCCGCTGGCCGAAGGCCTGCGGATCGACACCTGGGTGGAAGCCGGCTGCGAGATCCCGCCGTACTTCGACCCGATGATCGCCAAGCTCATCACCTGGGCGCCCACCCGCGAACAGGCGCGCCTGGATCTGCACCGGGCGTTGAGTGACAGCCGGTTGTACGGCGTGGAAACCAACCGCGATTACCTGCGCCAAATCCTGCTGGCCGCGCCCTTTGCCAATGGCCGGCCGTGGACGCGGTGCCTGGAAGACCTGGTCTACGTGGCCAACACGTTTGAAGTGATCAGCGCAGGCACCCAAACCAGCGTGCAGGACTATCCCGGCCGCCTCGGCTACTGGGCCGTGGGCGTGCCGCCGTCGGGGCCGATGGACAGCCGCGCGCTGCGCGTGGGTAATCGCCTGCTGGGCAACGACGAGGGAGCAGCGGCGCTGGAAATCACCCTGAGCGGGCCGCTGCTGCGCTTCAATTGCGCGGCGGTGGTCGCCGTGACCGGCGCTGAAATCCCGCTGCGGTTGAATGATCGAGCCGTGCCAATGAACACCGCGTTGTTGATTGAGGCCGGGTCGGTCCTGAGCCTGGGCACCCTCGCCGGCGCCGGGGCGCGCAGTTACCTGTGCCTGCGTGGCGGGCTGCAAGTCCCGGACTACCTGGGCAGCAAAAGCACCTTCACCCTCGGCCAGTTTGGCGGGCATGGCGGGCGCGCCTTGCGAGCGGGCGATGTGTTGCATCTGTTGCCGTTGGAAGACCGGAACGCCGGGCAACAATCAGTCGCTGAACCGCTGCCGGAGGTCCGCACACTGCGGGTGATTTATGGCCCCCACGGCGCGCCGGAATACTTCCTGCCGGCGTACATCGACACGTTCTTCGCCACGCAGTGGGAAGTGCATTTCAACTCCAGCCGCACCGGTGTTCGGCTGATCGGGCCCAAGCCATTGTGGGCGCGTACCGATGGCGGTGAAGCGGGGCTGCATCCATCGAACATCCATGACAACCCCTATGCCATCGGCGCCGTGGATTTCACCGGTGACATGCCGGTGATCCTGGGACCGGACGGGCCGAGCCTGGGCGGTTTCGTATGCCCGGTGACGGTGATCGAGGCGGACCTTTGGCAACTCGGCCAGCTCAAGGCCGGTGACAAGATTCGCTTTGAACCGGTGGACCTCAAGACCGCCCGCGACCTTGCCCTGAACTGGGATCAAAAGGATGCCGAAACCCTGTGGGAGCAGAGCTTGCTCGCGATGGGATCAACTCGGTCAGCCGCCCGCATCGAGCAATTGGCATCCCCCATCATCCTGGACATCGGCCACGCCGACACCCGCCTGGTCGCGCGCCTCGCCGGCGACACCCACCTGCTGCTGGAAATCGGCGCGCCGGAACTGGACCTGGTGCTGCGCTTTCGCGCCCATGCCCTGATGCAGGCCCTGGAAACCCGAGCGCTGAAGGGCGTGATCGACCTGACGCCCGGGATCCGCTCGTTGCAGATCCACTACCAGCCGGAACAACTGCCCCTCGCCGACCTGATCGCACTGATCAGCCACGAGTGGACCGCCGTGTGCACCCGGCAAAACCTGCAAGTGCCCTCGCGCATCGTGCACCTGCCGCTGTCCTGGGACGACCCGGCGTGCCAGCTGGCCATCGAAAAATACATGACCACCGTGCGCAAGGACGCCCCGTGGTGCCCGAGCAATCTGGAGTTCATCCGTCGCATCAACGACCTGGCCAACCTCGATGACGTGCGCCACACCGTGTTCGACGCCAGCTACCTGGTGATGGGCCTGGGCGACGTCTACCTCGGCGCGCCGGTGGCCACGCCGCTGGACCCGCGTCATCGCCTGGTGACCACCAAATACAACCCGGCCCGCACCTGGACCGCCGAAAATTCGGTGGGCATCGGCGGGGCGTATTTGTGCGTGTACGGCATGGAAGGGCCCGGCGGTTATCAGTTTGTCGGGCGCACCTTGCAGATGTGGAACCGCTATCGCGAAGTGGCGGCGTTTGACGGCAAGCCGTGGCTGCTGCGCTTCTTCGATCAGATTCGGTTCTATCCCGTGAGCGCGGATGAACTGGTACGGATTCGTCGGGATTTCCCCCTGGGACGCTTCGAACTGAGCATTGAGCAAAGCACGCTGAACCTGGCGGATTACCAAGGGTTTCTTACGCGGGAAGCCGCGAGCATCGGCGCGTTTCGTGAGCACCAGCAGCACGCCTTCAATGCCGAGCGCGAACGCTGGATCGCCAGCGGCCAGGCGCATTTCGACAGCGAAGAACTCGCGGCGCCAGCGGCGCAAGACACGCCGCTCAAGGCCAATGAATACAGCATCGACAGCCCTATCGCCGGCAACCTCTGGCAGGTGCCGGTGGCCGTGGGTGCGCGTGTTGCCGCCGGGGATATGCTGGTGATTCTGGAGTCGATGAAAATGGAGATCCCGGTGCTGGCGCCCTTTGCCGGGGTGGTGCGGGAAATCCCGGTGCAGCCGGGCAGCGGCATTGGCGCCGGCCAACGGGTCGTGGTGCTGGAACGGGACTGACCGGCGCTGTATCGTGCAGGGACTTCCGAGGCCCTGCCCCAGCGACCATGACCACGCCAACCCTTTGCCCCGCCTGCGGTGCCCGCAACGATTGCACCCTGGCCGACCCACGCACCGCCGACCAGCCGTGCTGGTGCTACAGCGTCACCATCGACCCGGCGGTGCTTGAAGCGCTGCCCGATGCATTGCGCAACACGGCCTGCCTGTGCCCGCGCTGTGCTCAGGTGGATGAGCAGCTTCGCAATGCGCGTTGACCGTTTCCTCAGCAACCTGCCGCGTTTCAATCGCCAGCAAGTGCGCGTGTTGCTGGTGGAGCGGCGGGTGACGGTGGATGGCACGGCAGTCAGCGACCCACATCATGAAGTGCGCGAATTCAGCCGCGTGTGCGTGGACGATGACGTACTGCAGGCGGGTAAAGCGGCGCGCTACTTCATGCTGCACAAACCCCAGGGCTGCGTCAGCGCGACCTCGGACCCGCAACACCCGACCGTCCTGGACCTGCTGGATGAGCCGGACAAAGGCGAGCTGCATATCGCCGGTCGCCTGGATTTCAACACCACCGGCCTGATGCTGATCACCAACGACGGCCAGTGGTCGCGGCGCCTGACGCAACCGCAGACCAAGTTGCCCAAGGTCTATCGGGTAGAAACGGAGCAGGACATCGGCCCCGAATACGCGGCAACCTTTGCAGCGGGCCTTTATTTCGCCTTTGAAGACCTGACGACGCAACCCGCCGAGCTGGAGCTGCTGGGGCCACGCCTGGCCCGACTGAGCATCACCGAAGGCCGCTATCACCAGGTGAAGCGCATGTTCGGACACTTCAACAACAAAGTGATCGGCCTGCACCGTGAGCGAATGGGCCCATTGGAATTGGATACAGCCCTGGAGCCGGGCAAATATCGGGCGCTGTCCGAGGAAGAAATCCGACAGGTCTGACGACCGTTCGGCCGGTGATGGCAAAAACCCATTTGAGCGACTTGCGGCATCCCCGGTCTACTGCTTGAATCAAACCGTCAGCCAAATTATGACTGACGAGTCGCCTATAACCTCCAAGAAACACCTTGCCCCGCCCGCGCTTGATCTACGGGCCTCCCAGGCAAACAGCCCGCCCTGACAACAGCCGTCGGCCAGCCGTCATCGGACCGACATGGGCTCTCATCTTCCAGGCGTATGCCTACCTGTCATAAAGCTCGTGCAGAGTGATCTGCGCGCCCTACCCGCTTGCCAGGAGTCTTACGACATGAGGCCAGAAATCGCTGTGTTGGATATACAGGGTCAGTATCGGGTTTACACGGAGTTCTACCGCGCGGATGCTGCTGAAAAGACCATCATCCTGGTCAACGGCTCGCTGGCCACCACGGCCTCCTTCGCCCAAACCGTGAAAAGCCTGTACCCGCAATTCAATGTGGTTTTGTACGACCAGCCCTACGCCGGTCGCTCCAAAATCCATAACCGTCATGAGCAAATGCTGACGAAGGAAGTCGAAGGCCAGATCCTCCTGGAGCTGATCGACCACTTCGCCGCCGAGCACGTGCTGTCCTTCTCCTGGGGCGGCGCCGCCACCCTGGTGGCCCTCGCCCAGCGGCCACGGCGTGTGGAAAAGGCGGTGATCAGCTCGTTCTCGCCGGTGATCAACGCGCCGATGCGCGACTACCTCGAGCGTGGCGTCGACTACCTCGGCAACCTCGACCGCGACCGCGTCGGGCACTTGATCAACAGCACCATCGGCAAACACCTGCCGTCGCTGTTCAAGCGTTTCAACTACAAGCATGTGAGCAGCCTGGCCGAGCACGAATACGGGCAGATGCATTTTCACATCAGCCAGGTACTGCACAACGACCGCCTGTGCTACCTCAAGGCCGCGCGGCAGATCGATGTGCCGGTGCTGTTTTTGAACGGCGAATGGGACGAATACACCAGCGCCGAAGACGCCAGGCAGTTCGGGCAGTACGTGACGAAGAGCAGCTTCAGCACCATCCAGGCGACGGGGCATTTCCTGGATATGGAGCACAAGGCCGCCTGCCGGGACAGCCGGGACGCGGTGGTGGGCTTTTTGAAACCGGAACGGCAGGCCAGCCGATTGCGTTATCACCAGGGCCAGACGCAGCATGCATTCGCCATCTGAAATGAAGGCTTGCCGTGGCGAACGGACCTGCTCGCCACGGAAAGCTGCACAAATTCCGAAGAAAAACTTCAAATCCCGGCGCACATCTGGTACAAAGTCAGCCGCTCTGAGCGGGTGTCGTATAATGGCATTACTCCAGCTTCCCAAGCTGATAACGAGGGTTCGATTCCCTTCACCCGCTCCACTCAGACATAGATTCCACGCCGGCAGGGTTTTGGCGGGGAATGCATAAAAAAACCGGTCCTTGGTGGCCGGTTTTTTTATGGGTGGGATTTGAGATTCAAAAATAGAGCGCGCACAAACCTGTACAAATTTTATTTATTGTACAAGTATCATGCTTCGAGCGGCGGCACTTCGCCCCGCACCTTCGAAGAGTCAGGCCATGAGTGGGGCCAGGTCACGTTGTTTTTCGTCACCAATGAGCCCTAAGCGAGGGTTAATCATGAATATGCAAATGCTGACCGAGCTGGCCGGGAAAGGCGAAATACGTGAGCTGGAGTTGCTGTCCCTGGAGGGTGGTTTCTATATCGCTCGCGTCAGGCTGGAGCACGTCGAGGCGACGTTACTGGACGATCACGGCAAGCCGATGCGCATCGGTTCCACCACGCATTTACGCGACCTGTTGCAGCGGGTTCCGCCGTTTCCTTGCGTACTGGTGCAGCACTGCGTTCACGATGAAATGTGCGGTACGCGTGAAGGGCCTATCGGTGCGTTGCGCATTCCGTTTTCGCTGGCGGCGACACTGTAAATCCTGGCTCCCCTCCCCCGTGGTATGGGCGGCCTGGGAAGGCAAGCCGTTTACACCGTACGGATGACCTACGCGGCTCGGTCCACGCGGTCCTGAACAGCCTCGACCAGCAGCAGGCCCAGTTCAATCATCTGCTGAATGGCCAGGGCCAGGTAGCGCTGTTGGGAGGGCAGGCTTTCAACGAACTCGTGGGTCATGGCACCTGCACCGGCGATGGTTTCGTAGGCGTTGGCGAGCAGCGCTTGAGTGTCGATTTCGGGACGGACGCTGAACAGTTTTACGGATGGATTGCATGAGTCAGTACACATCTGTTGATCCTCGGTAAGGACCACCACCCACAGGGTAAGGGTGGCAGCTGTACGCAGGTTAGTAGACCGGGAAGTTCTTAGAACCGGCGCGCTCGAAAGCGCCCTGCATACAGCTACCGTCAAGCACGGGCACTAAAGTGCCTAACTCAACGAACAGCTACACGCCAAGAACTATATCGGGCTACTAAACCCGACCGCTGATGAGCAGCGGCTGACGAACCTTAAAGAGGTCGTCCAAGGCGCACAACTCGGACGAGTCTGATCGTTGTGTGGGAAATGCCGCAAGGTTCAGACCCATGCTCGAAGCGTGAAGAAATCGAAGCTTTTGGCAACAAATAGCCGTTGAAGAACGTTTGAATTCAACCTACCACTCACATCATTGTCCATGGCCCCAGCCCACCAGAAATGCATACGCAGGTTTGATCATGACTCAGCCATTGACCGCTTTCGATATTGTTGACCTGCTCGACAGCCAGGAAGCCATCCACGAATACCTTTCTCAGGTTATTGCAGAGGGTGATAAATCAGAGTTCCTAAGGGCTGTCGATTTTGCGGCCAAAGCCCGTGAGAAAATTCGGGCAGAACTGGCGATGGTTGAGTCCAGCCGAGAACCTCAGCCGTTCGACTCCGTAGCATTTAAGCAAAAAATTCCAAGTACCCGAGAGTGAGCCTTTTAAGCCTCAACCCCACTCCTCTGCACCACCCACGCCAACGGCAACGTCACCCCCAACATCCCCGCCAACACCATCACCGCCACCGGCACGCCCAGCACATCCCCCACTGCACCAAACACCACCGGCGCCAACGCGCCACCGCCAATCGTGCCGGTGTAGAACAGCGCAAACGCCTGCTCGCGCTTGCCCGCGCCGGCAAGGTCGGGCACGGCGCCGTACAGCACCGAGGAGGTGCCATTAAGCACCAGGCCCAACAGCGGCAGCATCACCATCAACCCGTTGAGCGGCAGGTACACCGCCGCCACGATCAGCACTGCAGTGCTGGTTTCCGTGATCCATACGGTCTTCATCATGCCGATGCGCGCGCCGAGGTAGCCGCAGAACAGTTTGCCGAAGGCACCACCGATGAACAGCAAGGTAAGGGCGAGGCCGATGCCAGCAGTACCGGCGCCCTTGGCTTGCAGCAGGAACGGCAGGAAAGTGAGAAATCCCATGCGCACGGCGCTGTCGAGGGTGCCGGTGAGGATCAGCGCGTGCAGGCCCGTGGCGGAGCCGCTACCCCTGAGGGGCTTGGCTGTTTTTGCGGCGGTGGATTCGGATGCTTGAGCAGGAATCAGCCACCACAACAGCCCCGCCGCCGCCAGGCCAAGCAGGCTCAGCAACGTGGCGCTGGCCTGCCAACTGATGACGGTGAGCAGCAGCCCGACCAGACCAGGAATCAAGGTTTTGCCGATGTCGCCGGAGAAGTTGTACTGGGACAGCGCCTGCTTGACCCCACCCCCGTCCTCGTAGGCGTCGGTGATCATCGACGAGGCCAATGGATGCTGGGTGCTGGCGCCCAGGCCGCCGAGCAGCAGCGCCACCAGCAACACAGCCAGCCCTGTTGCCTGCCCCACCAACAAGTAGGCAGCACCCGCCAGCGCCGTGCCGCCCACCAGCATCGGTGTGCGGCCCCAGCGTCTGGCGGCGCGGCTGGCCAGCAATTGGAACACGGCCATCATCCCGGAATAGGCACCACGCAGCAGGCCGATCTGGGCGTAGGACAAGGCGAACTGAGCCTGCCAGACAGGCAGCAAAACGTAGATCACGTCAGTGAGCCCATCATGCACGGCATGGGCGCTGCAACCGGCGAACAAGGCGCGACGGCGCGTCGATGATTCGGGCGAAGGCACAGCGACGGTGTCGTTCATGGTGCAGGAATCAGCTCAGGTTTAAGGGGCTTCCAGCCGGTCAAGGCGATCAACAAGGTCAGCAGCTGGAAACCGATGATCAGCACCACGCACCCGACCCAGCCCCAGCGTTCCCAGATCAGCGCCGGGACAATGGCGCCGCCGCTGCCGCCCAGGTAATAACAGGTGAGATACACCCCGACAGCACCCGTCTTGTTATCGCCTGCGGTGGAAGTGATAAACCCATTGGCGGCAGCTTGGGCGAGAAACACACCGGTGGAACTGAGCGCCAGGCCCACGACGATGCACCAGAGGGAGGGCATCAGGGTCAACGCCGAACCACTGACGCCCAGCACGGCGGCGACACCCAGCAGTTGGGCATGGGGCCGGGCTTTGCTTAAGCGTCCAGCGATGGGGATCACGATCAACGCTAACAGGAACACCATGTACAGCGTCCCCAACGCCGCAGGCCCGAGGTTGAACGGCGGCAGGCCCAAGTACAAACCTGCGTAGGTAAACGCCGCGACTTGCGAAAACAACACGCAGAAGCCTACGGCGTATGCGGCCAACAGCGGCCGGCGAAATACACCTGACGAAGAGGCTTTAACCTGCACGGTCCGCGGGCGGTTGGCCGGCAACAGAAACTGGATGAATCCTCCCACCATCAAGCTCAGCACCGCGAGCACTTCAAAGGCCTCGCGCCAGCCCACATACTCGGTCATGACTCCGGTGACGAAGCGCCCGGCGAACCCGCCCAACACGGTGCCCGCGACGTAGAGACTCGTCACCTCTGTGACCGTGCCGCCGCTCCAGCGGTCGCCGATGTAGGCCACACTGGTGGCGAACAGTACCGGGATCAGCATGCCCTCGACAAAACGCCATACCAGCACTTCGGCAAAACTGTCGGCATAGGCGGTCATCAACGCCGGCACTGCCAGCAGTATCGCCGCCACGACAATCACGCTGCGTTGCTCGAAGCCGCCGGTCAGGCGACTGACGAAAGGTGCCGTGATCGCCACCGCCAGGGTGGTGACGGTGATGCTCCACCCCGCCTCCTTGGCACTGATATGAAAGTGCGCGGCAAACGTCTGGAGGATGCTTTGGGTCGCATAGAGGTTGAGAAACGCCGCGCAGCCACACAGGAACAGGGCAAGGCGGGCACAATGCAGGCGCAGTTTCATGAAACCTCTCGTTTTATTTTGAAAGGTCTTTATAGAATGGCCGGCAGGTCTTGAACCAATACCGAATTCGGACCGATTGATACCCAAGGATCAGGATGCTCGACCTACGCAAGCTGCGTTACTTTCTGACGGTCGCCGAAGAATTGCACTTCGGTCGCGCCGCCCTGCGCCTGCACCTTGCCCAGCCGCCGTTGACCCGGCAGATTTCGGCACTGGAAGCAGAGCTGGGTTTCAAGCTGTTCGATCGCACCAGCCGCACGGTGACGCTCACCGCCCAGGGCCGCGCGTTCCTGCCCTATGCCCGTGGCGTGCTGGAACAGGTTGAATTGGCACAGGTGATCGCCAGTAAATTGGCTGCTGGCACCGCCGGGCAACTGGCTCTGGGCTATGTGAGTTCCATCGCCCTGTCGGACCTTTTCAGCCAGTCAATCCAGGCCTTTGCCCAGCGCTTTCCCGATGTGCAACTGACCCTGGTGGAATGCGCCTCCGGCAGTCTCGGTGCGCAAGTGGCCGACGGACGGCTGGATATTGGCTTGAGCCGGCTGTTGCCACAAAACGACGCAGTGCAAACGCTGTCGTTGGGCGAGGAACCCTTGGTGGCAGCGGTGTCGAGTGACAGCCCGTTGGCCAGCCAGGCCGAGATCAGCCTGGCGCAGCTCAGTGCCTATCCTTTGATTCTGTTTCCAGCCGATTACGGCTCGGGGCTGAACCAGTCCATCGAGCAGCTTTACCGCCACCATGGCGTGCCCCTGCATGCCGGACCGACCGGACGGCAGATCACTTCGATCATTGCACTGGTGGCCGCCGGGCAAGGGGTCGCGCTGGTACCGGCCTGTACCCGGAGTTTGATGAACAAGGGCGTGACTTATCGGCCTTTGGTGGAGGCAGATGCGTGTGCGCGATTGTTGGTGCTGACACCGACCGAAAGACACAGTGTGTTGATTGACGCGTTTCTTGCCGTTATCGAAGAGGCATTACACATCCGGCAATGATCCGAAAAACCTCGCAATACCTCCCCAGAGCGCCGATCCCACTCGCTCTTACACTGCATTCACCATCTGCCGAAATACCGGTCATCGAAGACCGGTAGGTAGAGTGTTGATAATTTATTTTCAGTGGTTATAGTCACCACCAACACACACCACAAGGAGGTGCTGTGGATAGCCGATACTTGATAGGTCACATCGTCGCAGACGGCTGGTACCTGGTGCGCATCAGAGGCAGTCATCACCACTTCAAGCACCCGACGAAGCCTGGCTTGGTGACGATCCCCCATCCAAAGAAAGACCTGTTGGACAAAACCGCCAAGAGCATTTTGAAACAAGCTCTGTTGAGTTAATCGTCCCTGGAGGACAACGAACATGCTGTACCCCATCGCAATTTCAACCGGTGACCAAGACCACGCCTGGGGCGTGGAAGTCCCGGATATTCCCGGTTGCTACTCTGCCGGTGACGACCTGGACGACGCCATGGCCATGGCGCGCGAAGCCATCGAAGGGCACTTCGAAATCCTCGCGGAAGACGGCGCGCCGATCCCTAGCGCCCAGAAGGTCACCGTGCATGCCGCCAACCCTCAGTACGCCGGCTGCACTTGGGCGGTTGTAGACATCGATGTCACCAAGTACCTGGGCAAAGCGCAAAAACTCAACATCACGCTGCCGGGCTACCTGCTCAACCGCATCGATGAATATGTACTGCACCACCCGGAGGAAAAAAGCCGCTCCGGCTTCCTCGCGTCGGCGGCGCTCAAGGTGCTGCAACAGGATCGGTAGCTGCAACGGGAGCAAAGTCTGAATGCGGCACTGCATCCATAGCGTGATGATGTCGCTTCATTGAGCTTGCGGCGCCAAGGTTATTGCCATGATTGAACCCAAACAACACACATCCACACCCGTATTGCGCCAAGTGCTCGGCTGGGTGCTGGTGTTACCACTGCTGGTCGCGCTGGTGCGGCTTCCGTATCCCTTGGGGCTGGGGCTGGCGCTCGGATCCATCGCCGCATCCGTCTACGGCGTAGTGTTTGCCAGGCGCCATGCCAGCCGAGGCGTCACCGCATTCGCTGCAATCGTCACGCTGTTCAATCTGATTTCCCTGGTCGTCATCGGGGAGGCCTCAGTCATCATGGGGCTCTACAGGATTTCCTGGTTCTACTGGTACCCGTACTATTCCAACTGGGTTTACTGGAATTTCCAGGGCCAGTGAGAATTCCACCGCAAGAAACGTAGTGTTCAGTCCGGCGGATGGCATTACCGTAAGCCTGTAGCGTTTAACAACCGCCCTTCGAGGAGCCCGCTCATGTCCTACGAATACAAGCTCATGCCCTCCCCTGTCGGGGAACTCACCCTGGTGGCGCGCGATGGCAAGCTCAGTGCCATCCTGTGGGAAGTCGAGCGCGCCAACCGCGTGCGCCTGGGTCAATTGCACGAAGCCAACGACAGCCCGGTGCTGTTGGAAACCGAGCGCCAGTTGAAGGAGTACTTCGCGGGGACTCGCCACACATTCGACCTGGAACTGGATTTCGCCGGTACCGACTTTCAGAAACAGGTCTGGCAGGCGCTGCTGACTATTCCCTTTGGCGAAACCCGCAGCTACAGCCAGATCGCCCGACAAATTGGCAACCCGAAAGCCGTACGAGCCGTGGGCGCTGCCAATGGGCGCAATCCCATCTCGATCATTGCGCCGTGCCATCGAGTGATTGGTGCCTCGGGCACCTTGACCGGGTTTGCCGGAGGACTCGAAGCCAAGCAGTATCTGTTGACGCACGAGGACCGTGGTCAAGGAAAAATGACCTTCTGATCACTGGCCTGCGACCGGGCCACGGACAAAAGACTGGTAGTCGAATAAATCTTCGAAACCCAACTTGCGGTACACCGAAACACCCTGCGTCGTTGCTTCAAGAAAACAGCGCCGGGCCCCCAGGCTCGAAGCATGAAGCAGCGCGGTTTGAATCAGTTGCGTGGCATACCCCTTGGCGCGGAACTCCGTGATCGTGCCGACATCGTTAAGCCGGGCCTCTCCATTGCACATGGACAGCGTCAACGAACACCTCACCTGCCCCTCAGTGGACAAGGTGAAGTGGTAAAGCGCTTGACCCACGTCAAGCGCCCGCTGGTGCCGTGCCTGATAACGCGTAACCCATTCAGGCGGGAGCAAAAACGCATTGCCAAGGGGAGCCGCCCAGCCTTCCAGGTTTCGAGTCAAGCTGACCTGTACAGCGCTGTCACGCTCCGATGAAACAAGGCGCGACAGATCGAGGGCCATCGCCGTGGTCTTTTCGGCTGCCTGAAAGCCGAGCCCCATCAGCACCGTACCTACCTGCGCGACCTTTTCCTCATGAATCACGATGCGTGTATTCATCAAGATACAGCGAATCAGCTCCATGGGCGCCGCCATGGCATCCCCCATCGGGGTGCTGCCTATACGGATAAACAACAGGTTCGCAGGCTCGAAATACCCGTCGGTAAAATAAGCGTTGATACAGGCGTTGTAGCGACGATGCAGCGAGCAAGTGGCAGCGAAGTAATGATCTTCGGTCTGGTGATAAAGCGCGGTCAGGTCACAGTCGGCGTTAACGTGCATAGGGCGTTCCCGGATAAAATCCCAGTCTTGCCCCTCGCTCCATCGGCGTGCCGTAAGCTCACTCCTAAAAGTCCGGAAGAAAAACGCACAACGTTGTTCACACCCCAAGATGTAAAAAGAAATTTCAGAGCGTACCTGCGGTCAGTATTTTCATCACTCACCTTTAAGGAAAACGGTCATGAAATTCTCTGCAGTCTCACAATCCCTGTCCCGTTGGGCAGGCAGTGCCCGGACGTTCTATGCGGCGGTCGCGTTGATTTTCCTGTGGAGCTTGAGCGGTCCGTACTTCCACTATAACGACACCTGGCAGTTGATCATCAACACCTCGACCACCATCATTACCTTCCTGATGGTGTTCCTGATCCAGAACACGCAAAACCGCGATAACGACATCCTGCACATCAAGATTGACGAGCTGCTGCGCGTCTCCAAGGATGCGCAGAACGCCGTGCTGAGCCTGGATGGCCTGGACCGCAAGGAGCTGGAAAAACTGCGCCAGGAATACCGCAGCATCGGCAACACCGGCACCGTCAGCCTGAACAGCAGTTGCGGCCACGCGGCCGATGACGCAGCCCCGAACAAAACCGACCTGAACCAGGCGTAAAAAAACGGCGGTTGGATAGGATCCAACCGCCGTTTTTCATATCAAGCGAAGGGCTCAACCATCGCCTTGATGGCCCTTACCGTAGGTCGAGGCCAGGGCTCGGGCCTTTTGCAGGCGCTCTTCCAGCTTGGGTAGCGTCTCATCCACCAGTGCCTTGATTTCCGGCACATCCGAGGCCGCCCCTTCGCGCTTGAACAGGGCAATGGCGTCTTCGTTTTCCTTCACTTGCTGCGCGGTGTAGGCCGCGTCGAAGGAGTCGCCGTCCTTGAGTTCGGGCATCAGGGTTTCGGCCTTGTCGACGATCTTCTCCCGTGGGGCCACGGGCAGGTCGAGCTTCTTGGCGATCGCCGCCAAATGCTGGTTGGCCAGGGTGCGCTCGTTGATCACCTCGATGGTGTAGTCCTTGATTTCCTGGGACGAGGTTTTGGCGTGGGCCATGCGACTGGTTTCGATATCGGCCATGCCTTTGGCCGAAGCCTGCTCGATGAATTCAGCAGGCGACTGGGCGAAAGCATTGCTGGCGCCGAGGCCCAGCAGCATCGCGAAACTGGCGGTGCGTAACCGGATAGCCATGCGGCTCATGATGGGTTCCTCCAGGGCAAAAATAAGTGCGGGGAAAGACACCTCGCCCTGAATTCGAATTTTCAGGGCGGCAAAGGTTTAGAAAAAACTTGCCCGCGCGACGAACGGTCGTGCCCAGTCAGGCCGGTTTACTGCCGAACAGGCCTGGCAACGCATGGGCCAGGGCATTGATGGCGAAACCGATAAACATCACGCCGCAGAGCCTGGTGATGAGGATTTCATGGCGCTGATACACCGTGCGCACCCGCTGGGCACCGACCACGCCGATCAGGATCGCGTAGGCCAACAGGCCACCGACGAAGCTCAGGAAGATCAACGCCGGCAGCATCGACCAGGTCAGCAATTCGGAGCGACTGGACAGCAATGCAGTAAATGTCGCCACGGCCACCGGATACGCCTTGGGGTTGGTCAAGCCGAACAGGATGCCGTGCCAGAACGGATGCCGCGCCGCGCCCTGGGGGGCTTCACTGCTGCGACGCTGGGTACGAATCGCGCGCCAGCCGAGCCAGAACAGGTACAGGCCACTGAGCACGCCGAGCACATCGAACGCGCTGCTGCCGACTTCCCGCGCGCCCACAATCGCGATCAGCGCCGTACTGCACCACAGCACATCGCCGAGCAAGTGCCCGCACAGAAACCCCGCCCCCGCACGACGGCCGCGGGCGGCGCCGATGCCAAACACCGCCAGTACCCCGGGGCCAGGCGTAATACCGTAGATAAAACCCGAAGCGAGGACGGCAAGCAGCAAGGAGGGGGTCATGGTCGCGACTCTGACAAAGCATGGGAAGGTGGACGGATTCTGCACGTTCCTGCGCTATGGGTAAAACCGCATTCCCGCATAGGGCTGGTCGCGGCAAGCCAGCAGGCGCGAAGCCAGGTCGCCCACATGGGCTTCGAGCTTATGGCCGTCGGGATCAAGGAAATAGAACGAGGCGCCTTCGCTGCGATTGTCGCGCCACGCTTGCACCTCGGCGGAGCGCAGGCGCGAGACCAGCGCAGCGAAATCACTCGCAGCGACAGTGAACCCATAGTGGGTGTAATCGGCCGCCGGCTTCGAGTCGCGCAGCGGATCAAGGGACAGGCATAGCCATAGGCCCGGCAATGACAAATAGGCGCCGGTGTCCCAGGTGGCGTCGAGCTTGAGTTGCAACAACTCATGGTAAAACCCGACGCTGCGCTGCAAATCGGTGACCGACAGGGTCAAGTGATTGAGGCCTGAGAGCATGAGCATTTTCCTTATCGGATCCCCCTGACGAACGGGGGTAAATCATGAAGAGATGACAATGTAGTATGTTGCACTACATATCACTACATCGAGGCTCCCCATGTCTGTTATGTCCCTACGCATACCCGAAGACATCGCCGCCACGCTTGCCAGTCTCGCCAAGGCGACCGGGCGCAGCAAATCCTTTCTCGCAGTCGATGCATTACGCGAATACTTGACGCGCGAAGCGTGGCAAATCGAAGAAATTCAAAAAGCATTGAAAGAAGCAGACGCAGGCGAGTTCGCGACGGCTGCGGAGGTAAAAGCCGTTGCCGATAAATGGCGCACCAATGCAGGTTGAGTGGCTGAGGACAGCCCTCAAGAACCTTGATGATGAAGCCGCGTACATTGCGCAGGAAAACCCCAAAGCCGCCCATGAGTTCGTCCAGGCCATCATGGTTGGGCTAGGACATGTCGCCGAATTTCCTGCAATGGGAAAGGAAGGTCGAGTGCCAGGAACGCGGGAGTGGGTAGTGCCTCGATGGCCTTACATCGTTCCCTACCGGATTCGAGATGGACGATTACAAGTGATGCGAATTTTTCATACACGTCGCCAGCCACCGACATCCTGGTAGCAACCATTCAGCCCTGTAACCCTCCCTGCACCTGCCCAATCAACCACTGCAACCCCGAATCCCCGCCCCGTCGCGCATGCCATGCCAGTTCAAAGGTAAACGACGGAATATGAAACGGCGGCGCCACGGCGACCAGATGCGGGTGATCAATATTCAGCAAGCCTCGCGACGATACGGTGAGAATCAAGTCCGTACCCTCGATCAACTGCGGCGCCACGCCCCAGTGCGGCAGGCTGATCGCCACATGCCGTCGCTCGCGAATCGCGGTCAGTGCCCGCTCGATTTCCGGCGCACCGCTGCCGCGCATTTCCAGCAGTACGTGGGGGCGCGACAGGTAGGTGGGCAGGTCGAGCGCACCGCTCTGCGGCAGGCTGTTGCGGTCCAGCAGGCAGGTGTAATGCTCTTCGAATAACGCTGCGGTGCGCAGCTCGGCGGGCATGTCGGGGAACACGCCGGCAGCCAGGTCGATATCACCGTTGAGCACGCCATCCACCATGCCTTCGCGGCTGGCCTGGATGATTTGCAGGTCGATACCGGGCGCTTCACGCCGCAGGACGCGAACCAGACCCGGCAGGAAAATCGCCGCACTGTAGTCCGACATCGCCACACGAAACCGACGCTTGGCCGATGCCGGGTCGAAGCGATTCGGCGCCAGCAGCGCCTGCACCTGGGCCAGGGCTTCGGCCAATGGCGCCGCCAACTCCAGGGCGCGGGCCGTGGGCACTAACGTGCCGCCCTGGCGTACCAGCAACGGGTCACCCAATAAATCGCGCAAGCGCGCCAGCGCGTGGCTCACTGCCGGCTGGCTGAGGTGCAAACGCTCAGCGGCGCGGGTGACGTGTTGCTCACTGAGCAAAGCGTCAAGGACCACCAACAGGTTAAGGTCGATGCGGCGCAGATCATCCATAAGCTGCATGTTCCGTATAAAAACTTGGAATTTAAATTTGCGCAACGAATAGCCTAGAGTCCAGCAAAACCTCTGGGAGATTCGCCATGACGACGTTGCATTGGGCCGGTTTGTTGCTATTGGCGGTGATCGCCGGGGCGATGGTACCGTTTCAAAGTGCGATCAATGCCAACCTCGGACGCGGCCTTGGGCACCCGCTGTGGGCCACCCTGGCGTCGCTGCTGGTAAGCATCCTCGTGCTGCTGCCGGTGATCGTGGCGCTGCGCCTGCCGCTGCCCGGTCTCGCATTTATCACCAAGGCGCCGCTGTGGATGTGGGCCGGGGGCGCGTTTGGCGTGTGCTTTATCGCGCTGGCGTTGACGCTGCTGCCCAAGCTGGGCGCGTCGGGGTTTATCGCCCTGGCCATGGCCGGGCAAATTCTCGCGTCGCTGCTGCTGGATCACTTCGGCCTGTTTGGCTTGGCGGAGCGCCCACTGACAACGCCCCGAATCCTTGGCGCGTTGTTGTTGATGGGCGGCGTGGCGTTGATTCAGTTCAGCGCCACACCGGCCCAAGCGCTGACAACCGCCGGCTGATCAGGCCTTGTCGAGGGTGCGCAGCTTTTGCGGCAGGCCCCACAGCAGCAGCGCCGCCGCCAACAGCGCGCACACGCCGATCACATAGAGTGCCGGGGTGGTACTGCCGGTAAGGTCCTTGATCCGCCCCACCATCACCGGGCTGACAATCCCACCGAACTGCCCGAGGGTATTGATCACCGCAATCCCGCCCGCCGCGCCTGCGCCGGCACCGGCCAGCAACTTGGGTGGCAGGGTCCAGAAGGTCGGGATCGACGCGATGATGCCGGCGCCCAACATGCCCAGGGCGATGATCAGGAAGGTGGTGTGATCGGCAAAGATCCCGGCACTGAAGAAGCCCACCGCGCCCAGCACCACCAAGCCGCAGACAAACTTGCGGCGCTCGCCGGTCGCGTCCGACAGCCGCCCGATCACCACCATGCTGATCGCGCCGCACACATAGGGAATCGCGGTGAGCAGGCCGATCATCACCGGGCTTTGGGTGCCGGCGCTGCGAATCAGCTGCGGCGCCCAGAAGTTGAGGCCGTAAGACGCCACTTGGATCAGGAAGTAGATAAACCCGAGCATCAGGAAGCCGGGAATGCGGATCGCCGACAGCAGTGAGCCGCCATGTGTGTTCGGCTCATGCCGGGCAATGCGGCTCGACAGCAGGGTCTTCTCAGCCGGCGTCAGCCAGTGCGCATCTTCGATACGGTCCTTGAGCAGGGTCAGCACCAGCAAGCCCAAGCCGATGCAGGGCAAGCCGCCGAGCAGGAACAGCCAGTGCCAGCCGCGCATCTGCAGCACGCCGTCGAGGTGTTCCAGCACCAGGCCGGAGAACGGCGCACCTACCAGGCCGGCAAAGGCGGACGCCAGGAACAGCATCGAGGTAATGCGCCCGCGGAAGTGCTGCGGGAACCACAACGTCAGGTAATACAGCACACCCGGCGCGAAGCCCGCCTCCATCGCACCGATGATGAAACGCAGGCCATAGGCCCGCCTCCATCGCACCGATGATGAAACGCAGGCCATAGGCCCGCCTCCATCGCACCGATGATGAAACGCAGGCCATAGAACTGCCATTCGGCGGTGACAAACACCATGGCCGCCGTGGCCAGGCCCCACGACATCATGATCCGCGCAATCCAGCGCCGCGCGCCGACCTTGTACAGCATCATGTTGCTCGGCACTTCAAAGATCACATACCCCACCACGAACAACCCGGCGCCCAGGCCGTAGGCGGTGTCGCTCAGGCTGAGGTCGGCCTGCAGCTGGAACTTGGCAAAGCTGATGTTGATGCGGTCAAAAAACGCGAACAGGTAGCACACCATGATCAGCGGCATCAGGCGCCAGGCGACCTTGCTGACCAGGGCTTTTTCGGCATCGATTTCAGCGGCCGGGCGCGCGCCGGCCTCCAACGTATGAGTGCTCATGGTTTCTCTCCAGCGGACTGCTCACAGGCGTCCGATTGTTTTTGTTGTCTGGTATGGCGTTACAAGGCGGCGATGTAGTCCGGCGGCGGATGCAGGTCGCAATTGCGCCCGGCCTTGGCCACCTGGCCGGGTAATTCATGGCCCAGCAAGGCCGGCAAGCGGCGGGACAGGTTCAGCAGGTGCGGCAGGTCGACTCCGGTGTGAATGCCGACCTCTTCACACAGGTTGACCAGGTCTTCGGTGCAGATATTGCCCGACGCCCCCGGCGCAAACGGGCACCCACCCAGGCCACCCAGCGCCGCGTCAAAACGCCGGGCCCCGGCTTCGTAGGCGGCCAGCACATTGCACAGGCCCAGGCCGCGGGTGTTATGGAAATGCAGGGTCAGGTCGCTGGCCGGCACGCGTTGCAACACGCGCTTGACCAGGCGCTCCACCTGGCGCGGGTTGGCCATGCCGGTGGTGTCGGCAAGGCTGATGCCCTGGATGCCGAGTTGCAGATAGGCGTCGACCAGTTGCAGCACGCGGTCTTCATCGATCCTGCCTTCGAACGGGCAGCCAAAGGCGGTGGCGATGCTGCCGTTGAGGCGTACCGGGTGCCCGGCCGCAAAGCTGACGATCTCGCCGAATGCCGCCAATGACGCCTCGCACCGCATACGCATATTCGCCAGGTTGTGGGTCTGGCTGGCCGACATCACCAGGTTCAGTTCGTCGGCGCGCGACTCGACGGCGCGCTGGGCGCCCTTGAGGTTAGGGATCAGCGCAACGTAGATCACCCCGGCTTTGCGCGCGATGCCCTGGAACACGTGTTCGCCATCGCGCAATGCAGGGATGGCCTTGGGTGACACGAAGGAACCGGCTTCGATCCGCGAAAAACCGGCCAGGGAAAGCTGGTCGATCAGGGCGATCTTGTCAGCGGTCTCGACCCAGGTCGGTTCGATTTGCAGGCCATCGCGCGGGGACACTTCCTGCACGATCAGCGGGTCGGAATAGTCAGTGATCATTGCACCACTCCCGAGGTTTTCAGGCGTTGGATGTCGGCAACCGTAAGGCCCAGGCTGCCGAGGATGTCATCGGTGTGCTGGCCCAGGCTCGGGCCCTGCCAGTTCACGGTGCCTGGGGTTTCCGAGAGCTTGGGCACGATGCCGGGCATCTTCACCGACACACCGCCCGGCAGCTCGGCATTGAGCAACATGTCGCGCGCCTGGTAGTGCGGGTCGCTGACGATATCGGCCACGGAGTAGATGCGCCCGGCCGGCACTTCGGCGGCTTCCAGGGCGCTGAGCACCTGCTCGATAGGCAGGCTGCTGGTCCAGTGGGTGATGGCGGCATCGAGCAAAGCGCTTTTCGCCGCACGGCCATCGTTGTGGGCGAATTCGGCGGCTTCGGCCAGGTCGGCACGGCCGATGGTGGTCATCAGGCGCTTGTAGATCGGGTCGCTGTTACCGGCGATCACCACATAGGCACCGTCGGCGGTCAGGTAGGTATTCGAAGGTGCGATACCGGGCAAGGCACCGCCGCTGCGCTCACGCACGTGGCCGAGCATGTCGTATTCGGGCACCAGACTTTCCATCAGGTTGAACACGCTTTCCGCCAGGGACACATCGACAACCTGCCCGTCGCCTTGGCCGGTCTTGACCCGCAACAACGCCATCAGCGCGCCGATCACGCCATGCAACGACGCCAGGGAGTCGCCGAGGCTGACGCCGACCCGCGCCGGGGGCGAATCGGGGTTGCCGGTGGTGTAGCGAATCCCGCCCATGGCTTCGCCGATGGCACCGAAACCAGGGCGGTCGCGGTACGGGCCGGTCTGGCCGTAGCCGGAGATACGCACCAGGGTCAGCTTGGGGTTGAGCGCGTGCAGTACGTCCCAGCCCAGGCCGAGTTTTTCCAGGCCGCCGGGGCGCAGGTTTTCGATCAGCACATCGGCGTCGCCGAGCAGCTGCTTGATCAGGTCCAGGCCTTCAGCGGACTTGAGGTCCAGGGCCAGGGATTTCTTGTTGCGCGATTGCAGGTACCACCACAGCGAGGTGCCTTCATGCAGCTTTCGCCATTTACGAAGTGGATCGCCCTGCCCCAGGGCTTCGATCTTGATCACCTCGGCACCGAACTCGGCCATCAGCCGGGCGGCGAACGGCGCGGCAATCAGCGTGCCGATCTCGATCACCTTGATACCGCTCAAGGGAGCCGTCATGGGGTGTACCTCTTATTCTTGGAATGTGCAGCCAAGGCTAGAGGACAGGCACAGGAAAAATCCAACCGTCAGTTGGCAAGGAGCGTTCGCTGAATGCGAACGCTCAGGTAATCGAACAACAGCCGGCTCACGGGTGACAACTGCGCCTCATCGCGCACCACCAAGATCAAACTGCGGTCCGACCAGGCATCGGTCAGCGGTACGGCATGCAGGCCCAGGGCACGGCCAAACAACTCATAGGCCTTCAGCGGCAGGATGCCGATGCCCATGTTCGCCTGGACCATCCGGCACATCGCATCAAAGCCCGGCACATGAATACGCAGGCGCAGTGTCTTGCCGGCCTCGCGCGCGGCGGCGTGGGTGCGCATATTGATCGAGCTGGCGGCGTGCAGGCCCACGTAGTCACTGTCCAGGGTCTCGGCGAAGGCCAGGCTTTCGCGCGGCGCCAAGGGGTGATCCGCCGGCATCAACACCACCAGTTTGTCGTGGCGATAGGTCACGCTGGGCAGGCTCTTGGTGTCGGTATCACTGGAGCAGATCCCCAGGTCCGCCACCCCATCCAGCACGCCTTGCACCACGCCATTGCTGGGGCGCTCTTCGAGGTCGGTTTTCACTTCGGGATGCAGCTGGGAAAAATCCCGCAAGTCTTCTGGAAGAAACTGAATAATCGCCGAGAGATTGGCCAGCATCCGCACATAACCGCGAACACCGTGGCTGTGTTCGCCCAGTTCCAGGCCCATTTTTTCCACGTTGAACAGCATCTGCCGGGCATGGTGCAGCAGGGTTTCGCCGGCGGCGGTGAGGTCCATGCCCTTGGCCCGTCGCACGAACAGGCTCACCCCCAGCACCTGCTCCAGCTCCATCAAACGCTTGCTGGCTGCCGACACGGCGATGGCTTCGCGGGCGGCGGCGCGGGTCAGGGTGCCCTCTTCGAACACCGCGACGAACAGCTGCAGGGTGATCAAGTCAAGGCGACGCACCAGGCTCTTGTGCAACATCAGGCGCGCTCGGACGCCAGGCGATTGATCTCGGCCTGTTCCACCACTGGTTGCGGCGCGCCATGGCGCACCGCCGCGAGCATCGCCCGGCCGACAGTCTCCGTACTCACCACCCAGCCCGGCTTGACCCGACGCACCAACGACAGCACTGGCCCGAGCACGGAATAGAAGGCTTGATACAACGGCGTCTTCGAACGCACACCGTGCAGCGGCTGAATGATCCCGGGCCGGAACAGGTACACCGCCTTGAACGGCAGGCGCAGCAAGGCATTCTCGGTCTTGCCCTTGACCCGCGCCCACATCGACTTGCCCGCTTCGGAGCTGTCGGTACCGGCGCCGGACACGTAGATAAACGTCATCTGCGGATTAAGCCGCGCCAGGGTGCTGGCGGCGACGAGGGTCAGGTCATAAGTGAGGTGGGTGTACTTGGTTTCGTTCAGGCCGGCAGACGACACGCCGAGGCAGAAGAAACACGCATCAAACCCTTGCAGCAGGTTTTCCAGGGGTTGGAAATCCAGCATGTCGCTGTGCAACACCTGATGCAACTTGCCGTGTTCCCGGGTCAGGGGCGTGCGGCCGACGGCGACGACTTCCTGTACGTCAGCGGCCAGCAGGCACTCGCGCAGGACGCCCTGGCCGACCATGCCGGTGGCACCGAATAACAGAACTCTCATAAGGGGACCTCAGCGGCAAGCCGCAAGCTTCATGCTCAAGTTGAATGCAGTGCGAGACTCGCACCTTAACAGCTTGTAGCTTAACGCTTGCAGCTTGAGGCTGCGCCGTCAGAACGCGCTACGAAAGATCTCCTCAATCTGACGCTGATCGGCGCGCCGTGGGTTGGTCAGCCCGCACGCGTCCTTCAATGCATTGGTCGCCAGCAGCGGAATGTCCTGCAACTTGGCACCCAGTTCGCGCAGGCCGGCAGGGATTTCAACGTCCTGGGACAGGCTGCGAATGGCGGCGATGGCGGCTTGGGCGCCCTCTTCGTCAGTGGTGCCCTTGGCGTCGACACCCAGCGCGCGGCCGACATCGCTCAAGCGCTTGGCACTGACGCTGGCATTGAAGCTTTGCACATGGGGCAGCAGCACCGCGTTGCACACGCCGTGAGGCAGGTCATAGAGACCGCCGAGTTGGTGGGCCATGGCATGCACGAAACCCAGGGAGGCATTGTTGAACGCCATGCCTGCGAGGAACTGGGCATAGGCCATGTTTTCCCGCGCGGCCTTGTCGCTGCCGTTGCGTACGGCCAGGCGCAGGTTGGCGCTGATCAGTTCGATGGCCTTGATCGCGCAGGCGTCGGTGATCGGGGTGGCCGCCGTGGACACGTAGGCTTCGATGGCGTGGGTCAGGGCGTCCATGCCGGTGGCGGCGGTGAGGCCCTTGGGCATGCCGACCATCAGGCTCGGGTCGTTGACCGACAGCAGCGGCGTGACGTTGCGGTCGACGATGGCCATTTTCACGTGGCGGGTTTCGTCGGTGATGATGCAGAAACGCGTCATCTCGCTGGCGGTGCCGGCGGTGGTGTTGATCGCCACCAGGGGCATCTGCGGCTTGCTGGATTGGTCGACGCCTTCGTAGTCGCTGATATGCCCGCCGTTGGTGGCGCACAGGGCGATGCCCTTGGCACAGTCATGGGGCGAACCGCCGCCCAGGGACACCACGAAATCGCAGGCGCTCTGCTGCAGCAACGCCAGGCCTTTCTCGACGTTTTCCACATTGGGGTTGGGCTTGGCGCCGTCGTAGATCACCGAATCGATGTCCTGCATCGCCAACTTCTCGGCGATCATGCTGGCCACGCCCGCCTTGGCCAGGCCCGCGTCGGTGACGATCAGCGCTTTGCGAAAACCGTAGTTGCGAATGGCATTCATGGCTTCGTCGAGGCAGTCGGTGCCCATGATGTTGACGGCGGGAATGAAGAAGGTGCTGCTCATGGCGAATCCTCGGATGACGTGTATGCCTACAGCATCAACCTCACCTGCCTGCGGCATCTTGACCAGGATCAACGCCGGCTCGTGATAAAGTCGCCATCCAGCCGATTTCGAGTAGACCCACAGCAATGAAGGATTTCCAGGATATTGACGCCCACCTTGAAGATTGGAGCGCCCTGCGCAGCAGCACCGCCTTCAGTGGGATTCTGATCGGCAATGGCGCGAGCCGCACGATTTGGGAAGACTTTGCCTACGACTCGCTGTTCGAAAACGCACGCACCGTCGAAGAAAAACCCCTGGGCCCATCCGAGCTCAGCGTGTTCGACGCCCTGCAGACCCGCAGCTTCGAGCAGACCCTGGGGGCATTGAAAACCACCAGCCGAGTCAACAAGGCCCTGGCGGTCAGCTCGGCGGCACCGCGTAATCGCTACTACGCGATCAAGGAAGCGCTGATCAATACCATCCACGCCGTGCACATTCCGTGGCGGCTGGTGCAGCCGTCGACGCTGGCGACGATCAACCGCGAACTGGCGAACTACGCCAGCGTATTCACCACCAATTACGATCTGCTCAACTATTGGGCGATCCTGCACACGCCGGGCATCGACGACCTGTTCCGCAGCGCCGACTCGAGCTTCGACCTGCGCAACACCCACACCGATACCACGCGCGTCCTCTACCTGCACGGCGGCCTGCACCTGGTGCGCAACCTTGACGGCACCGCACGCAAATTGCCGAGCACCGACAGCACCTTGCTCAGCAGCTTTGCGATCAACAACACGATCAAGACCCTGGACGATGTACCGCTGTTTATCAACGAAGGCACGGTGCAAGAGAAGCTCAAGACCATCCGCAGCTCGGATTACCTGTCGTTCTGCTATGAACAGTTGCTGAGCCATGAGGGCGCGCTGTGCATCTTTGGCCATGACCTGGGAACGCAGGATCAACACGTGGTGGATGCAATTCGCCAGGCCCGGCCCGCGACCCTGGCGATCTCGGTATCGGGCCGCAGCGACGGGTTTATTCGCCAGCAGAAGCGGCGGTATTCGCAGTTGTTTGATGGCAGTGGCGCGGATTTGAAGTTTTTTGCCGCGCGCACGCATCCGTTGGGAGATCCGGCCCTGTCGGTACCTGTCGAACGTTGAGCCACCGGTGGGAGGGGCTTGCTCCCGCCCATACCGATCGCATTCAAACCGTCAGCGCGGTCATTCTTGCGAGCTGTGTACAACCACCAATAGCTGCGCCTGCACAGGCCCTACCGAACGCAGCCGATGCGGCTTCTGGGCATTGAAATGCAGCGCATCGCCGCGCTCCAGAATCACCCGTTCGTTCATGAAATCCACTTCTACCGCCCCTTCATGCACGAACAGGAACTCCTCTCCAAGGTGCTCCTTGAAGGTCTTGTCGGAGAATTGCGCCGGCGGGTAGATGATGAACGGCAACAAGCTGCGCTCACTGACCTGATGGGCCAGCACTGCGTAACCCGGCGCGGTGTCGGGCCGCTCATGGCTGCGCACCAGGCTGTAGCTGTCGAGGCTGACGCGGTCTTCGCTGAACAGTTCTTCGACCTTCACGTTCAACGCCTTGGCCAGTTTCAGCGCAGCGGCAATCGACGGCGTGTTGAGCCCGCGCTCGACCTTGGACAGGTAACTCTTGGTCATCCCGGATTTTTCAGCCAGGGCCTCCAAGGTTACGCCAAGTTTTTTCCTCAATAATTTCAAACGGATAGACATGTGCTGCGGTTAATCCATGCAGAAGCGATAAGCTGCGCTTGCCAATGACACTTTGTGTCATATAGCATCATTAGTGTCATTTGCCTCACCCAACGACCTTGCGAGCAGCGGGAGACCAGCAAATCCGACGTCCATTGAAGCACCCAAAGGACACCGATATGGCCAAGACATTAGCACTCCCCAAAGACCAACTGGTCAAGCAAGCGCTGGTCCAGATGCAAAACACCCTGGCGGATAATACGTGGACCGTCCGGCAAAAGCTGGCGCTCACTTGCCGAATCCTGTTCGAACACGGTCACGACTCCGGTCTCGCCGGCCAAATCACCGCGCGCGGGCCTGAACAGGGCACCTACTACACCCAGCAACTGGGCCTGGGTTTTGATGAAATCACGGCCAGCAACCTGTTGCTGGTAAACGAGGATCTTGAGGTGCTGGAAGGTCACGGCATCCCCAACCCGGCCAACCGCTTTCACAGCTGGGTGTACCGCGGGCGAGCGGATGTGAATTGCATTATTCATACGCACCCGACCCATATCGCTGCACTGTCGATGTTGGAAGTGCCGTTGCAGGTGTCCCACATGGACCTTTGCCCATTGTACGAAGACTGCGCGTTCCTGGAGGCCTGGCCGGGTGTGCCGGTGGGCAATGAAGAGGGGGAAATCATCACCGAGGCCCTGGGCGACAAGCGCGCGATCCTGCTGTCGCACCACGGCCAGTTGTCGACCGGAGCGAGTGTCGAGGAAGCCTGCGTGATCGCGCAGTTGATCGAACGCGCGGCCAAGTTGCAGTTGCTCGCCATGGCAGCCGGTGCGATCAAGCCGATCCTGCCGCAACTGGGGCGCGAAGCCCATGCCTGGATTTCCCGACCCAAGCGCCACGGCGCCGCGTTCAATTACTACGTGCGGCAGAACCTGCGCCAGCACGCCGATTGCCTGAACTGACCCGCCCTTTTTCCACCGGAGACTTTCCATGTCCAGCCCAACGATTCACGGCATCATCGGCTACACCATCACCCCGTTCAGCGCTGACGGCCAGCGCATCGACCTCGACGCCCTCGGTCGTTCCATCGACCGTTTGATCGACAGCGGCGTGCACGCCATCGCGCCTCTGGGCAGCACCGGTGAAGGTGCGTATTTGAGCGATGCCGAGTGGGACGAAGTCAGCGCCTACAGCCTGGCAAAAATCGCCCGGCGCGTGCCCACGGTGGTCAGCGTTTCCGACCTGACCACCGCCAAGGCCGTACGCCGCGCCCGCTACGCCGAAGCCAATGGCGCGGATGTGGTGATGGTGCTGCCGGCCTCGTATTGGAAGCTCAGCGAGGCGGAAATCCTCGCCCACTACGCTGCGATCGGCGACAGCATCGGCGTGCCGATCATGCTCTACAACAACCCGGCCACCAGCGGTACGGACATGTCGGTGGAGCTGATCCTGCGTATCGTCAAGCAGGTGGCAAACGTGACGATGGTCAAGGAGAGCACCGGGGACGTTCAACGCATGCATCAACTGCGGCGCCACAGCGACGTGCCGTTCTACAACGGCTGCAACCCGCTGGCCCTGGAAGCCTTTGCGGCCGGAGCCAAGGGTTGGTGCACGGCGGCACCCAACCTGATCCCGCACCTGAACCTGGCGTTGTATGCGGCGGTGCTGGCCAATGACCTGGACAAGGCGCGCGAGCTGTTTTATCGGCAGTTGCCGTTGCTGGAGTTCATCCTCAAGGGCGGGTTGCCGGCGACGATCAAGGCCGGGCTGCGCCTGACCGGGTTGGAGGCGGGCGATCCTCGTTTGCCGGTGTTTCCATTGGGTGAAGCAGGGATCGAACAACTGAAGACCTTGCTGCGGTAAAACTGCGACCTTATGTGGGAGGGGTTTGCCTCCTCCCCATATTTTAATCAGGGCCCGTCTAAAATAGAGACAAATGACAATAGTTCTCGATATCATTCACGACTTTTCCACGTCGTGCTTCGTCAAGAAGGATATCCATGTCTCGTCCCAAGCCCGACCCGGTGTCGGCCGATGCCTTTCGCGGGTTCTATGCAGATATTCTGTATTTCCTGCGCAGACGCACGGACAACGCCAGCGACGCGGCGGACATGACCCAGGACGTCTTTACCCAGTGGCTGGACTACCGCGACCGGGCCAAGGTCGAGCAGCCACGAGCATTTTTGTTCCAGATGGCACGCAACCTGCTGCGTGATCACTGGCGCAAACAGAAGGTACGGCAAACCGTCCACCCAGATCAGGCCGACAGGGACGCGGAACCGATCACCGACGAGCAAAACGACCCCATGGCCGCCGCCCAGCGCCTGCAACGCCTGGAACAGTTGAAAGAAGTCCTCGCCGAACTCTCGCCCCGCCGGCGAGAAGCCCTTATGCTGCACCGCTTCGAAGGCCTGAGCCAGGTGCAGATCGCCGAGCGCATGGGCATTTCGACGAGCATGGTGGAAAAGCACATCGCTTTTGCCCTGCTGCATTGCAAGCGACGCCTTCAAAACGACCCCGGCACGGAGCAGCCAGAATGAACCGCCTGAGCGACACCGACGGCCTGGATATCGAAGCCTGTGACGCCATCGATGCCCAAGCCGCCAGTTGGTTTGCGCGCAACCGTAACGACACAGGCCGTGCCGATCGCAAGGCCTTTGCCGCCTGGCAGGCCACGCCGGCCCATGCCCGCGCCTATGCCGAATTCGAGCAGTTGTGGGCCGACCTGGCCCAGTTGCAGCAACTGAACAAACCCGTGGCGCTGCCCAAGCGCAAAGCATCGGTATTGCGCCCGGCCCTGGCCGTAGCCGCCGCCGTGCTGTGCGCCGTATTGGCCCCCCACATCGGTGCGCCCCGCGAGTTGTATCACAGCCAGGTGGCGGCCCATGCCAAGGGCATGCGCACCCTGAACCTGCCCGATGGCAGCACCCTGTCGGTGAATGCCAACACCCGCCTGCGCGTGGACTTCAGCGCCCACCAGCGCATCGTGCACCTGGACAAGGGCCAGGTGTATATCGAAGTGGCAGCCGACAAAGAGCGGCCGCTGTTCGTTCAAGCCGGCGAGGCCAGTGTGCGGGTGGTCGGCACCGGCTTCGATGTGCGCCGCAGCCAGCAGCAACTGGTGGTCAGCGTCGCCCACGGCCAGGTTGCTTTCGAGCCGTCCGCCACAAGCCCCGTCTCTCTGCTCGGCGCCCAGCAACGCGCCATCTACAGCTACGCCAAGGGCACCTTGCAACAGCAAACCCTCGCGGCCGAAGAAGTCGCCGATTGGCGCAGCGGGCACTTGTCGTTCCGCAACCGTGAACTGGCCAGCCTGATCGATGAACTGAGCCTGTATCGCCCGCAGGCACCGTTGCAGGTCAGCAACGCGGTAGCGCACCTGAAAGTCTCGGGCAATCTGGACGTGAATGATCCGGATGCCCTGCTTAACGCCCTGCCCGCCCTGTTGCCGGTGAAAACCGTGGTCTCGGCCGATGGCATCGTGCGGATTGAACCGAGCAAGTAATCTGCGAAATTCTTATTTGAGAATATTTTGCATTCGCAGGTGTGGATTTTTTTGCCTGCCCCGTCTTCCTCCGGTCTGTATCTGATCAGCACACCTTTTTGGCCATTTGGCCGCTCCGGGGGATTCCATGTTTCGCGCGCCTTGCCACGCTTCGCACCTGTATCTTCGACCCACCCTTATCGCCACCTGCCTGGCGTTCAGCCTCGGCGCCCAGGCTGAGTCATTCACCGTGCAACTGCCCGCCCAGGCGCTGGCCACGTCCCTGAGCCAAGTAGCGCAGCAGGCGAAGATCCAGCTGTTGTTCGATGAGGAGCTGCTCAAGAACGTGCAGGCGCCGGCGCTCAACGGTGACTTCACACCGGAAGTTGCGATTCGCAGCCTGCTGAAAAACGGTGAGTTCACCCTGATCAAGGTCGGCAGCACATACGTGGTAAAGCCCGAAGAGGCCAAGACCACCCAGAGCGGCGCGATCCAGCTGGACACCCTGAGCGTGATCGGCACCGGCAATCAGGTCGACTCCAGCACCGTCGGCCGCTCCACCCTGAGCCAGGCGGATATCGATCGCTACCAGGCCAATAACATCCCCAGCCTGTTGCAGACCCTGCCCGGCGTGAGCCAGGGTGGCTCACTGAAACCCGGCGGTCAGACCATCAACATCCGTGGCTTCGGCGATGCCGAAGACGTGCCGCTGACCGTCGATGGCGCGACCAAAAGCGGTTTCGAGCGCTACCAGCAAGGCACCGTGTTTATCGAGCCGGAGTTGATCAAGAGCATCGAAGTGGAAAAAGGCCCCAACTCGCCGTTCAGCGGGAACGGCGGCTTTGGCGGTACGGTGAACATGACCACCAAGGATGCCCCGGACCTGCTCAAGGACGGTCGCAACAGCGGTGCGATGCTCAAGTACGGTTATTCCAGCAACGACCACGAACAGGTCTACAGCAGCGCCGTGTATGGCCGCACCGACGATGGTCGTTTCGATGCGCTGGCCTACCTGACAAAACGCGACGGTGACGACATGAAGGTGGCCGCCAAGCTGCCCAACGAAAACAACCAGTACCCGATCAACCCCCAACGCCTGCCCAATACGGCCCAAGATGTGGACGGCAAGCTGTTCAAGGTCAATGCGCACTTCACCGATGAACACAGCGTCGGCCTGTCCTACTCACGGTCCCACAGCAACCGCTGGACACCGTTTTCCGCCGCCAGCTACCCCACGCCACCGACTCAGGCCAACATTGATCGCTACGGCTATGAAGGAGCACTCAAGCGTTTTTTAGCCCACCGCGATACCGTCGACACCACGTGGTCGGGCAAGTATGAGTACCAGCCCCTGGACAACCCGCTGGTGGACCTGACCGTCAAATACTCCCAGTCCAACACCGACCAGACCGACGAGCGCGATGCCACGGCGTTTTTCCAGCTGGCCACCGGCGGGCGCAAGATGGACACGGCCTACACCGACAAGAACCTCGACATCCGTAACGTCAGCCTGTTTGACACGGGCCCCTTGCAGCACGCAGTGACCCTCGGCGGCCAAATTCGCAAGCACACCCGCGAAACCGAGATGTGGATGCCCGGCGCCACCTACAACACCCCACGCTACAACTACGGGCATTTCCAACCGGGCTTCATGCCGCATGGCAAGGTCGATACCAACAGCTTCTTCATCCAGGACGCGGTGACCCTGGGGGATGTGACCGTTACCCCATCGCTGCGCTACGACCACGTGCGCAACCGCGGCGAGGCCAACGATGCGCCGTACTACAGCAACCCCGACCCGGCCGTCGGCCACGACTACAGCGACCGGACCTACACCGGCTGGTCGCCGCGCCTGGCGCTGTTCTGGACGGTAACCCCCCATGTCGGGCTGTTTGCCAACTGGAGCCAGACCTGGCGCGCACCGGTGATCGACGAGCAGTACGAAGTGCAAGGCCTGGGCAGCCGCACCGCCACCAGCGTCGACCTCGACCCGGAGCGCATCACCTCGATCACCGTGGGTAACATCACCAGCTTCGATAACCTGATCGCCCAGGATGACAACCTGCAAATACGCACGACCCTGTTCCACAACAAAGTCGAGGACGAGATCTTCAAGGCTACCGGTGTGGGCTGCCAGAACCAGGCCATCAACGGCGGCAGTATTTCCACGGCCTGCCCGCCGGGGGCGATGTCCAACTATCGCAATATCGGCGGCCTGACCATCAAGGGCTTCGAGGTCGAGTCGTTCTATAACTCCACCTACCTGTTCGGCTCGGTATCGTACGCCTATGCCACCGGCCAACACGAAGGGGCCTACACCAACCCATGGGGGCCGGATGTGTCGGCACGCGATATTCCGCCGACCAAATGGGTACTGGTGTTAGGGACCAACATCCCGGCCTGGGATGCCCAGGTCGGTTGGACGGGGCAATTCGTCGGCGCCACCGACCGCCTGCCCAGCGACAAATATTCGGGCGGCCCGGGCTCCAGCGTCGGCGACTTGTTCTACGACCAGTATGGCAACAAGCGCTACAACACCCAGGGCCTGTTCGCCAAATGGAAGCCGCAGCAGGCGTACCTCAAGGGCACTGAGGTCAACTTCACCCTGGACAATATGTTCAACAACAACTTCCGTCCGGCCCTGAGCGGCGACCGTGCCTACACCAAGGGGCGCGACGCCAAGATCAGCATCACGCGCTTCTTCTGAAAACTGTACGGATAAATCCGCACCCAGCTGTAGGCCCGGAATCGGCGGGGGTTGTGGCTAGATGGGCTTCCCTTGAAGCCCTCTGGATTTCGGATCCCGCCCATGAGCTCGCGCGAAAACACCGGCATGGCCCTCGGCCTGCTGGGTGTCATCATCTTCAGCCTGACCCTGCCCTTCACCCGTATCGTGGTGCAGGAAATCCACCCGCTGCTCAACGGCCTGGGCCGTGCCTTGTTTGCGGCGATCCCGGCGGCGGCGCTGTTGCTGTGGCGCCGCGAGCGCTGGCCGACCTGGCGCCAGGTACGGGGTTTGTGCCTGGTCATTGCGGGGGTGATTCTGGGCTTCCCGGTGCTGTCGGCGTGGGCCATGCAAACCTTGCCGGCGTCCCATGGCGCACTGGTCAACGGCCTGCAACCGCTGTGCGTAGCGCTGTATGCGGCGTGGCTGTCCCATGAGCGGCCGTCGAAAGCCTTCTGGGCCTGCGCGGCGCTGGGCAGCGGGTTGGTGTTGAGTTATGCATTGATCACCGGCGCCGGCAGTATCCAGGCCGGCGATTTATTGATGCTCGGCGCAATAGCCGTGGGTGGCCTGGGCTATGCCGAAGGCGGCCGGTTGGCCAAGGAGATGGGCGGCTGGCAGGTGATCTGCTGGGCGCTGGTGCTGTCCACGCCGGTGTTGATCGGCCCGGTGTGGTACCTGGCGGCGCAGCACCAAGGCGCGGTCTCGATGCGCGCCTGGTGGGCGTTCGGCTATGTGTCGCTGTTCTCGCAGTTCCTGGGCTTCTTCGCCTGGTACGCCGGCCTGGCCATGGGCGGCATTGCGCGGGTCAGCCAGATTCAGCTGTTGCAGATCTTCTTCACCATCGCGTTTTCGGCGCTGTTCTTTGGTGAACATATCGAGCCGATTACCTGGGTGTTTGCCTGTGGGGTCATCGTCACGGTGATGCTCGGGCGCAAGACCGCGGTGCAGGCTGCGCCAGCCCCCTGTAGGAGCGAGCTTGCTCGCGAAGGTCGCTAACGATAACGCGGGAAACCTGAAAGCCTGCGGTGCTCTCAGGCTTTTCGCGAGCAAGCTCGCTCCTACAGGGGGCGGCGGTCAGATCAGGTAGCCATCCGCGCGCAGCAGGGTTTCCAGGCAGTGCTCGGAGATGTGATAGAACGCCTTCAACTCCTGGATTCTCTCCAGCAACTGCGCGTTGTCCACCGGCTCCGCACGCTTGACCGCCAGGATCATCTTGTTCTTGTTGGTGTGTTCCAGGGAGATGAACTCGAACACCTTGGTCTCGTAGCCGCACGCTTCGAGGAACAACGCACGCAAGCTGTCGGTGACCATTTCCGCCTGCTGGCCCAGGTGCAGGCCGTATTGCAGCATCGGCTTGAGCAGCGCCGGGCTCTGGATCTGCAGGCGAATCTGCTTGTGGCAGCAAGGTGAGCACATGATGATCGATGCGCCGGAACGAAGGCCGGTGTGGATCGCGTAATCGGTGGCGACGTCACAGGCATGCAGGGCGATCATCACGTCCAGTTGGCTGGGCGCCACGCTGCGCACATCACCACATTTGAACATCAGCCCCGGGTGCTCGAGGCGAGCGGCGGCGGTGTTGCACAGGGTCACCATGTCTTCGCGCAACTCGACGCCGGTGACTTCGCCTTCGGCCTTGAGGGTGTTGCGCAGGTAGTCGTGGATCGCAAACGTGAGGTAGCCCTTGCCCGAACCGAAATCGGCGACGCGCACTGGTTGGTCCAGCTTCAGCGGTGAGGAGGTCAGCGCATGGCTGAACACTTCGATGAACTTGTTGATCTGCTTCCACTTGCGCGACATCGACGGGATCAGCGCCTGCTTGGCGTCGGTCACGCCCAGGTCGGCGAGGAACGGCCGGCTCAGGTCGAGGAAGCGATGCTTCTCACGGTTATGCTCGGCCGATGGTGCCTCGCGCAGTTGCTGAGGCTTGCTCCTGAACAGCGAGCTTTTGTTCTTCTTGCTGTATTCCAACTGGGCTTCGTCGGTCAGCGACAGCAGGTGCGCGTTCTTGAACGAGCCCGGCAGCAACGCGGCAATCGCCGCCACGCCGTCGGCCAGCGCCAAGTTCTTGGTGATGTCGCGGGTCTTGTAGCGGTAGACGAAGGACAGGCACGGCTGCTCCTTGACGGTCACTGCCTTGATGATCAGCCGCTGCAACTCGGCTTCGTCACCGACGTATTTGGCCAGCACCAGCTTGATGAAGGCGTTCTGCGCAAGGCTTGTGCTCAACAGTTCGATGAACTGGGCGTGATGATCCGGCGCGGGGCTGGCAGGTTGAGCGGTAACGGACATGAACAAAAACGCCTCGGGCAGGGAATGCCGGGCATTTTAGGGGGGATGGGGGTTCAGGGCACGGGGTTATTTGATCAACGGTACTGCCCCCTCCCACATTTGATCTCCAGTGTTGGATGTTCTATTCGAGTACGACCAGGCGATTTGGCAGTTCATTCCGGGCGTGTGTCACCGGTACATGCACCTTCAACAACTCGCCACATGCCTCGATACAGGCAATAAACCCAGCCAGCGTCTGCCCCTGTTTCACCTGCTGGGTAAACGCCTTGACGATGGCATCCCAACTGCTGTTATCCAGGCGCTTGGAAATACCTTCGTCCACCAGTATCTCCACATAACGTTCCGCTTCACTGACAAAAATCAGCACCCCGGTGCTGCCCAGGGTGTGGTGCAGGTTCTGCTCCAGGAACTGCCGGCGCGCCAGGTTGGATGCGCGCCAATGGCGTACCGAGCGTGGGATCAGGCGAGTGGTCACCTTGGGCAGGCGAAACAGCAGGCACAACACAATGAACGTCGCCCATTGCGCCAGCAGCAAGGTGTACATGGTCAGGTAGCCCGACAGGTAATGCACCACGCCCGGTACCACCAAGGCGATCAGGCTGGCCCACAGCAGGGGGATGTAGGCGTAATCGTCGGCGCGGGCCGCCAGCACGGTGACCAGTTCGGCGTCGGTGTTTTTTTCGACCCGGGCAATCGCTTCGGCGACTTGGCGCTGCTCGTGTTCAGTCAGTAATGCCATGGTTGTAGTTGCTCTCTAGTTATTGTCATTACCAGCCGCCCGACGCGCCGCCGCCGCCGAAGCCACCACCGCCGCCTCGGAAACCGCCGCCACCTCCCCCGCCACCGCCGCCGCGTCCACTGCTGCTGAGGATCGCCAAAAGGATCGCGCCCACCGGCAGGCCCATGCGATTGCATAGCCACAACACACCGATCAGCAGGATGAACAGGCCGATGGAAAAGCCGGGATTATCCTTGGCAAAGTTGGCATCCGCCACATGCGCCGGCACCGCCAGCGGTTCGCCACCGACCACCTGCACCATCGCCGCCACGCCGTCGCTGATGCCCTGGCTGAAATTGCCGGCCTTGAACTTGGGCGCAATCACCTGGTTGATGATCACCCAGGCCTGCGCATCGGTGAGCACGCCTTCAAGGCCATAGCCGACTTCGATGCGCAACGTGCGCTCGTCACGGGCGACGATCAGCAACGCGCCATTGTCCTTGCCCTTCTGGCCGATGCCCCACTGGCGACCCAACTGGTAACCGTAGTCCTCGATGGGCACGCCCTGCAGGTCGGGCACCGTGACCACCACGATCTGGTCGCCACGGGTCTGCTCCAGCGTCTGCAACTGCTGGGTGATGTGCTCGCGCGTGGCCGGGTCGATCATCTGGGCGGTGTCCACCACCCGTCCGCTCAACGCCGGGAACGTCAGCGCTGCCTGGGCCACCCCCACGCAGGCCAGCATCCATAGCGCCAGGCCTATCCGTAATAAACGCATCGACACCTCAGTGCAGCCTTATTTGAACTTCACTTGCGGCGCTTTATCGGCATCGGCACTGGTGGCTTCAAAGGTGGCGCGGATCGGCAGGTCGCTGTACATCACGCTGTGCCACAGGCGACCTGGGAAGGTGCGGATCTCGGTGTTGTACGCCTGCACGGCCTGGATGAAATCGCGACGGGCCAGGCGATGCGGTTTTCGGTGCCCTCGAGCTGAGATTGCAGGGCCAGGAAGTTCTGGTTGGCCTTCAGGTCCGGGTAGCGCTCGGAGACCACCATCAAGCGGCTGAGGGCACCGCTCAAACCGTCCTGGGCCTGTTGGAACTGCTTGAGTTTTTCCGGGTTGTCCAGGGTGCTGGCATCCACCTGGATCGAGGTGGCCTTGGCCCGCGCCTCGATCACGGCGGTCAGGGTGTCCTGCTCATGGGCCGCGTAACCCTTGACCACTTCCACCAGGTTGGGGATCAGGTCGGCGCGGCGTTGGTACTGGTTCTGCACCTGGCCCCAGGCCGCCTTGGCCTGTTCGTCCAGGGTCGGGATGTTATTGATGCCGCAGCCGCTCAATACTGTGCTGATCAATAGCAAAGCCGCGGCCTTGAGGCCCCAGCGGGAATGTTGTGCTGCTTGCATGGTGTTTCTCCTGCCCAAACTGGATGGAATGTGACGACTAACCCTAAAAACCACACGCTTGGGGCATAATCCGCCACCACTGGAATGCATCGAGCCAATCAGCTACAAAGATGCCCAGCGCGATAAAGAGTTCAGAGTGTGCTGCATTTATCTGAACAACACCCGAACAACAATAGACGCTCCCCACATTTTGGCCGATCAGCCCAAGCGCTGTGCAGTGAGCCGAAAAAGGATATTCATGAAGAAGCTGTGTTTGCTCGGCCTTGTTGCCACGCTGGCCACCCACCCCGTCTGGGCAGAAACAAAGCCTGCTGCGCTTAAGGACAAGGACGCTTTCGTCAGCGACCTGCTCAAGCAGATGACCCTGGATGAAAAGATCGGCCAATTGCGCCTGATCAGCATCGGCCCGGAAATGCCCCGCGAGCTGATCCGCAAGGAAATCGCCGCCGGCCGCATCGGTGGCACGTTCAACTCCATCACCCGCCCGGAAAACCGTCCGATGCAGGACGCGGCCATGCGCAGCCGCTTGAAGATCCCGATGTTCTTCGCCTATGACGTGATCCACGGCCACCGCACGATCTTCCCGATCAGCCTGGCCCTGGCCTCCAGCTGGGACATGGACGCCATCGGCCGCTCCGGGCGCGTCGCCGCCCGGGAAGCCGCCGCCGACAGCCTCGACATCACCTTTGCACCGATGGTCGATATCTCCCGCGACCCGCGCTGGGGTCGCACGTCCGAAGGTTTCGGTGAGGACACCTATCTGGTCTCGCGGATTGCCGAAGTGATGGTCAAGGCCTTCCAAGGCGCCAGCCCCGCGAATGCCGACAGCATCATGGCCAGCGTCAAGCACTTCGCCCTCTACGGCGCAGTGGAAGGCGGACGTGACTACAACGTGGTCGACATGAGCCCGGTCAAGATGTACCAGGACTACCTGCCGCCGTACCACGCGGCGATCAAGGCCGGTTCCGGCGGCGTGATGGTGGCGCTGAACTCGATCAATGGCGTGCCCGCCACCGCCAACACCTGGCTGATGAACGACCTGCTGCGCAAGGACTGGGGCTTCAAGGGCCTGGCCGTCAGCGACCACGGGGCGATCTTCGAGCTGATCAAGCACGGCGTGGCCAAGGACGGGCGTGAAGCCGCCAAGCTGGCGATCAAGGCCGGCATCGACATGAGCATGAACGACTCGCTGTACGGCAAGGAACTGCCGGGGCTGCTCAAGTCCGGCGAGATCGAACAGAGCGACATCGACAACGCCGTGCGTGAAGTGCTCGCTGCCAAGTACGACATGGGCCTGTTCAAAGACCCGTACCTGCGCATCGGCAAGGCCGAGGATGACCCGGCCGACACTTACGCAGAGAGCCGCCTGCACCGTGCCGAGGCCCGTGATGTGGCGCGCCGCAGCCTGGTGCTGCTGAAGAACCAGAACGACGCCCTGCCGCTGAAAAAGTCCGCGACCATCGCGCTCGTGGGCCCACTGGCCAAGGCGCCGATCGACATGATGGGCAGTTGGGCGGCGGCCGGCAAGCCGGAGCAATCGGTCACGCTGCTTGACGGCATGAACGCGGTCATCGGCGAAAAAGGCAAGATCATCTACGCCCGTGGCGCCAACATCACCAACGACAAGGCGGTGGTCGACTACCTCAACTTCCTCAACTTCGATGCCCCGGAAGTGGTGGATGACACCCGCCCGGCCCAGGTGATGATCGATGAAGCGGTCAAGGCCGCCAAGGATGCCGACGTGGTGGTCGCCGCCGTGGGTGAATCCCGTGGCATGTCCCACGAATCGTCGAGCCGTACCGACCTGAATATCCCGCAGAGTCAGCGCGACCTGATCAAGGCCCTGAAAGCCACCGGCAAACCGCTGGTGCTGGTACTGATGAACGGCCGCCCGCTGTCGATCCTGGAAGAGAAACAACAAGCCGACGCGATCCTGGAGACCTGGTTCGCCGGTACCGAAGGCGGCAACGCCATCGCCGACGTGCTGTTCGGTGACTACAACCCATCGGGCAAGCTGCCGATTACCTTCCCACGCTCCGTGGGGCAGATTCCGACCTACTACAACCACCTGACCATCGGCCGGCCATTCACCCCGGGTAAGCCGGGCAACTACACCTCACAGTACTTCGATGACACCACCGGGCCGCTGTTCCCGTTTGGCTATGGCCTGAGCTACACCACCTTCAGCCTGTCGGACATGGCGCTGTCGTCCACCACCCTGAACAAGACCGGCAAGCTCGACGCCAGCGTCACGCTGAAAAACACCGGCAAGGTCGATGGCGAAACCGTGGTGCAGCTGTATATCCAGGACGTGGCGGGTTCGATGATCCGTCCGATCAAGGAGCTGAAGAACTTCCAGAAGGTCATGCTCAAGGCTGGCGAAGAGCGCACGCTGCACTTCACCATCACCGAGGACGACTTGAAGTTCTACAACACCCAGCTCAAGTTCGCCGCCGAGCCGGGGGAGTTCAATGTGCAGATCGGGCTGGATTCCCAGGACGTACAGCAGCAGACCTTCGAACTGCTCTAACGCCTGACGCGGTCAAAAAATGTGGGAGGGGCTTGCTCCCTCCCACATTTGACCTCAGTGTTCTTGCTAGCCGCGTCGATCCAGCAGGTTCACCACCAACCGATCAATCCACCCCCACACCCGCTGCTTCACCCGCCGCCACAACGGCCGCGCCTTCCACGCTTCCAGGCTGACCACCAGGCTCTGGGCAAAATCCGCGGTAAAGCTCGCCGATACCGCCTGCGTCAGCCCAGGGTCCAACGCTTCCAGGTTGGCTTCCAGGTTGAAGCGCAGATTCCAGTGATCGAAGTTGCACGAGCCGATACTCACCCAATCGTCCACCAGCGCCATCTTCAGGTGCAAAAAGCACGGCTGGTATTCAAAGATCTGCACGCCTGCACGCAACAAACGCGGGTAATAACGGTGCCCGGCGTAGCGCACGGAGGGGTGATCGGTGCGCGGGCCGGTGAGCAGCAAACGCACATCCACCCCACGCCCTGCGGCCCGACGCAATGCGCGGCGCACGCCCCAGGTGGGCAAAAAATATGGCGTGGCAAACCAGATACGTTGCTGGCTGCTGTTCAGCGCGCGGATCAGCGATTGCAGGATATCGCGGTGCTGTCGGGCGTCTGCATAGGCCACTCGGCCCAGGCCTGGCCCCGTCGCCGGCACCTTGGGCAAGCGCGGCAAACCGAAATGGGTGGCGGGCTTCCACGCACGGCGCGCGACATTGGCATGCCATTGCCGCTCGAACAGCGCCTGCCAGTCCAGCACCAGCGGGCCGTGGACCTGCACCATCACCTCATGCCAGTCGGCGGTGTCTTGCCCCGGCGTCCAGAACTCATCGGTGACGCCCGTGCCACCGACCACGGCAGTTTCCTGGTCGATCAGCAACAGCTTGCGGTGGTCGCGGTACAGGTTGCGCATCCAACGGCGCCAGCTCAGGCGATTGTAGAAACGCAGCTCCACACCGGCGTCGGTCAGGCGCTTACGCAGCCCCAGGGTAAATGCCAGGCTACCGTAGTCATCAAACAGGCAACGCACCCGCACGCCGCGCTCGGCGGCCAGCACCAGCGCCTGCACCATCGCTTCGGCGCAGGCGCCAGCCTCCACCAGATACAATTCCAACTCCACTTGCCGCTCGGCCCGGGCAATGCCCACCAGCATCTGCGGAAAAAATTGCGGGCCGTCGATCAACAACTCGAAACGGTTGGCGCTGCGCCACGGGAACACTGCGCCGCTCATGTCAGCGCGCCGTAAAGATCAGCACCGCACCCACCGGCACCGACAAACTGATCGACTTGAGACCGGCCGCTTTACGCAACATCGCCACACCCGGCGCCAGGTCGAAATCCTCCGCATGCAACACCACCGGTTCCAGGGTCACCACCTGGAAACGCCGGTCATCCAGGCGCGTGGCCAACAACTCAGCGCTGTAGGTCTGGGTCTTGCCATGCAGGGTGACGCTCAGGGGCAAGCGCAGTTCCAGTTGCGCGCCAGGCGCCAGGTCATTGATGGGTTGCAGATTGATCTGTGCGCTGATCAGCGCTTCGGGGAAAGTCTTGATTTCGAACAGCTGATTGCGCATGCGCTCGTCGCGCAGCGGGATGCCGCTGTTGACCGACTCCAGCTCTACTTCCAATTGCGCCGCGCCCTTGCTGTCGACCTTGCCGTGCAGCACCAGGAAGCGATGGACTTCAGCGATCTCGGTGTTTTTGGTGGTGACGAACGACAGGCGCGAGGACTCGTTGTCCAGGTACCAGTCGGCATGGGCGGGCACCGCGGCAGCGGCCAGCAGGGCGAAGGCCAGGGGTTTGATAACAGACGCGTTGAACATTAAGGACTCGTGGGGCGAAAAACCTGCACGAACCTTAAGCGCAATGTCACGAACGGCGCAAATCCAATGTGGGGGGTGGCTTGCGCTGTGTCAGGGATTCAGACGACAGCCCTGCCGATCCCCCAACCACCGCGCGCTGTGCGTACGCCCCAAGCCACTCGCCGTCACTTCACTGCGTTCCGGGTTATCGCTGAACGCACTGGTGGGCACGTACTGCTTCACATAACCCCGGCAGTAGTCGGCTGGATTGTTCGCCACATAGCGGCACGAGCAGTACTCCTTGGCGGTATACGCCGCGATGATATCGGGGAAGGCTTGCAGGTTGACGCGCTCGTGCCAAACCCAACCAGACAGGGCAAGCAGCAGCACGAGAAACAGGCTGGTGAACGGCCGACGACGGATCATGGTTGCACCGCCGCGAGCACACGCTTGAGCAGTTCGTTGTGGCGGTAGCTGACGTCGCGATCATCGCCATAGCGCACGATCACCAGGTGTTCGTCGGGCATCACGTACAGCGCCTGGCCCCAATGACCGAGGGCGGCGAAGGTGTCGGCGGGGGCGTCGGGCCAGGGCCTCGGGGCGCCTTGGTTGAGCCACCATTGGCCACCGGGGACGGCTTCGTCCTGGCCGGCGGTGTATTTGTCGAAGGGTTGGCGGTTGAACGCCACCCAGTCCTTGGGCAGCAATTGTTGATCCCCCCAGCGCCCGTCGCGGGCCATCAGCAGGCCGACACGCGCCAGGTCACGCGCGGTGAGGAACGCATAGGACGAGGCGACAAAGGTTTCGTCGGCATCGGTTTCCCAGGTGGCGTTGTGAATGCCCAGCGGCTTGAACAGCGCGTCCCAGGGGTAACTCATGTACGCCTTGTGCCCGAGCATGCCCTTGAGCGCGGCGGACAGGATATTGCTGTCGCCGCTGGAATAACGAAAGGCCTGGCCCGGTGCGCTGAAGGACTCAGTGCTGGCAGCGAACTCGGCCATATCGGCGCGGCCACGGGTGTAAAGCATCGCCACCACCGAGGACTTCAGCGGCGCGTATTCATAGTCTTCCTGCCAGTCCAGGCCCGAGGCCCAGTGCAGCAGGTCGGCCATGGTCACCTTGGGGTGCTGTTTCATCGGCGGGTAAAAGCGTGCCGCAGGGTCGGTCAGTTTGAAACGGTTTTCGCCGTAGGCCACGCCGAGCACGGTAGCCATCAGGCTTTTGCTGATGGACCAGGTCAGATGCGGCGTGCTGGCCGTGGTCGGCGCGGCGTAGCGTTCATAGATGACCACACCGTCGCGGATCACCAGCAGCGCGTCGGTGCGAATGCCTTGGCGGGCAATGTCGTCACGGGGCGGGAATGCGTAGGCGTCAAGGGCTTCGACGGCGGGCCCTGCGAGCGGCGTGCCCTTGGCCCACTCCTTGTCAGGCCAGGTTTCAGCGCAGGCGGTAACGGTGACGAACAGCAGGGCAACGCACAGCAGGCCTCTGACCATGGACGCAGACTCAAGGGGCATTCAAGCCCGCGAGGCTAGCCGAGGCTAATGATGGTTTTGTGACAACCCGCCCTGACAAGCGTCGCACGCTTATGATTTCTTGAATGCATAGGCGTAAATATCCTCCCCAGTCGGGGATGGACCGCCGCGCAGCCCCCAACGCTCCTCTTTACCCCCCACGCTCACAGAGCTATGACTGCCGTTTTTAACACCACTGGAAAAAGCCCCTAGACGCCCATTAAGCAAGTCCTCGGGCGGTACCATTTCAATCATGCTCCCCAAGCCAAGCCGCGCAAGCGCCAAAGGAAGGGCGTCAGGGCGATTCAAGACCTGCAGCGCTTCGCCAAATCCCACATTTCTGTTCTGTTCTTTGGATAATTTCTGTTGCTCAACCTTGGCCATAACCGTACTTATCACGTTCGCCGAGGTGATTGCCCGTGGATCCGTCCCCTTCAACTTCATGGCCATCGCCGTCATTTCCAGCTCAGCCTGGGTCACGTAAGCCGTTTCGTTATTTCTTAACGTAACCTGGAAACCACCCGGTACTTCTCGTACCTCTTTGAATACGTCGGTTGGCTGCTCGCCAAACTGCATCATCGCCATCTTTATCGCCGCAACGGACACACAGTTGTCCTGATTCCACTGGCTGAAAGCGCTCCAGATGTCCTCGGGCTTTTTCCCGGGATCACGATTATCTGGCTTGTATACAAACAGGTGCATGCCCGACGCCACGACCTTGTTGTTGACGGGTTCGCCGTAAGACCGGCCATCCTGCCTGCGGATGCCGCTGTACCGTTCGCTAATGACTTGCACCTGCGGCGGCTCAGAACCCAGACTTTTTTCATGATTATCAATTTCCCACCAGGCGGGCGCGTTATTCGAAACGGGCGAAATCGGCATAGTGCCCCTACCTCCAGAGCGCAAGGCTTAACAAACGTCCAACGGCATAAGGAGCCCATCTGCCCTCACATCCAGAGCCTATGTGGCGGCACGGGTAATCCGGTTCCCTCTGATCGGTCATCCTTTCTCCAAATCAAAAGTAGGAAAAATGTCGAACGACCGCTCCTGTGCAGCTCTATCAAAACGCCTGTCATCCAAGCGTCACCATAACTTCATGGAGATGACACCGGGGCTACATAGCCTGACTTTGGACAACAAAGTCGACCGGCCGAAACGTGGCTGGCACTCGGAGATTCGCCATGACTCAGATCGCCCGCATCAGCGACACCGGCAATGAACGCCGTCTGCAAGCCGAACGCCTGGTTGGCGCCAAGGCTTTGCAGGAAGCCCAGGCCCTGCGTTTCAACGTCTTCAGCGGCGAGTTCAACGCCAAGCTCAAAGGCGCGGAACACGGCCTGGACATGGATGACTATGATGTTCACTGCAGCCACATCGGCGTGCGGGACTTGAACAGCGGTCGACTCGTCGCCACCACCCGCTTGCTCGACCACCAGGCCGCCAGCACCCTGGGCCGGTTCTACAGCGAAGAAGAATTCAGCCTGCATGGCCTGCTGCATCTGCAGGGCCCGATCCTGGAAATCGGCCGCACCTGCGTCGACCCTGCCTACCGCAACGGTGGCACCATCGCCGTGTTGTGGGGCGAGTTGGCCGAAGTGCTCAACCAGGGCGGCTACAGCTACCTGATGGGCTGCGCGAGCATCCCGATGCACGACGGCGGCATCCAGGCCCACGCGATCATGCAGCGCCTGCGCGAACGTTACCTGTGCAACGAACACCTGCGCGCCGAACCGAAAAAACCGCTGCCGGCGCTGGACCTGCCGACCAACGTAATCGCCGAGATGCCGCCACTGCTCAAGGCCTATATGCGCCTGGGTGCGAAGATCTGCGGCGAACCGTGCTGGGATGAGGATTTCCAGGTCGCCGACGTGTTCATCCTGCTTAAGCGCGATGAGCTATGCCCGCGCTATGCGCGCCACTTCAAGGCGGCCATGTGATGAGCCGCCTGCGCGTGTACGGACGCATTGCCCGGGTGCTGGTGGTAGTGGCGCTGGGCTTGAGCATGGCCAGTGTGTTTGGCGTGTTCGAACGCTTGGGCGTGGCCAACTCGATGGTGCGGCGCCAACGCTGGTCGCGGTTCTTCATGGCGCGGCTGACCAACGCCCTGCCCTTTCGCGTGACAGTGCTCGGCGAGTTGCCGACCCAGCCCATGCTGTGGGTGAGCAACCACGTGTCCTGGACCGATATTCCGTTGCTGGGCGCAGTGGCGCCGATGTCGTTTTTGTCCAAGGCCGAAGTGCGCACCTGGCCGGTGGCCGGCTGGTTGGCGGCGAAGGCCGGTAGCTTGTTTATCCGTCGCGGTTCGGGTGACAGCCAGTTGATCCGCAAGCAGATGACCCGCCATCTGGAACAACAGCACCCGCTGCTGATGTTCCCCGAAGGCACCACCACCGACGGCCGCAGCCTGCGCACCTTCCACGGGCGCTTGCTGGCCAGTGCGATTGACGCGGACGTGTCGTTGCAACCGGTGGCCATCCGTTATCTGCGCGATGGGCAGGTCGACCCGCTGGCACCGTTCATTGGCGATGACGATTTGCTCTCGCACCTGATGCGCTTGTTCGGCAATGACCAGGGCGATGTGGAAATCCATGTGCTCAAACCGATTGCCTGCGCCGGGCAGGAACGTGCGGCGCTGGCGTTCCAGGCGCAGCAGGCGGTGCAGAAGGCGTTGTTTGGGCCGGTGCCGGAGACTGAACAAGTAGCGGCGCGACCAGCCTTTGCCGCGTGATATGAGCTAGACACTGCTCCAAATGTGGGAGGGGGCTTGCCCCCGATAGCGGTGGGTCAGCTATAGATAAGCTGACTGGAAGTCTGCTATCGGGGGCAAGCCCCCTCCCGCATTTAGCTTCGTGTTGTCAGGTGGTTATGCGCGAAGGCTTGCAGTTCGGGGTAGAAGATCCGGAAGTCTTCACTCAACGGCTCATACAACTCACGCAATTCCTGCATCGCAAACCCTAATTCCTGAGGTTGTGTGAGCCGCCGCGAAATCCCGCGCAACACCGGCTCCATCACCGCAAACTCGCGGTACGACCCCAACCAGTCATCCGCGGCCATATACGGCGCTATCTGCGCCAGCCGCCCCGGCAACTGCGGTTCGGCCGCCAGCACGCGGTACACCTGCGAGGTGAAGTGCTCCAGGGGCTGGTCGGCGTACAGCGCCCAATCCCGCGCCAGGCAGTGATCGAAAAACACATCAAGGACAATCCCGGCATAGCGCCGGCGGGTCAGGCTGAAGCGCGACAACGCCTCGCCCACCAACGGGTGGCTGTCGGTGAAGCGGTCGATCGAGCGATGCAACTGGATCGCCGCTTCGATTGGCGGGCTGAACTGGCCCTGCAGGCGGCCTTTGACAAAGTCGCCGTACAGGCTGCCCAGCAGTTGCGCAGGAAGTTGGCCGCCCAGGTGCAGATGTGCGAGATAATTCATGCCGCGCAGTCTAGCACTGGCGCCAACGTATCGTTATAACCCGATATACCGATTCAGCCTGAGCTCAGAGCAAAATCATATTGGTATATCGGGATATAACGATTTAAAGTTCGCCTCATCGCGATATAACGCTTTACGACACCGAGCACCTGCCATGTCCATCGACCTCGACGAAATAATAAAAGCCCTGGCGCACCCAGTACGACGAGACATCCTCACCTGGCTGAAAGACCCGAAAGTGCAGTTCCCCGAGCAATTGCACAACCACGAATACGGCATCTGTGCCGGGCAGATCGACCAGCGCTGCGGCTTGTCCCAGTCGACCGTGTCGGCCCACCTGGCCACCTTGCAACGGGCGGGATTGATCAGCAGTCAGAAGGCCGGACAGTGGCACTTTTTCAAGCGCAATGAGGAAGTGATCCAAGCCTTCCTCGCGGCGCTTACCACTGAACTCAGCGCTGAAATCAGCGCGACGTTGTAACAAGGAAACGATAATGCCCCTCTCGCTACTCATCCTGGCCCTGAGCGCCTTCGCCATCGGCACCACCGAGTTCGTGATCATGGGCCTGCTGCCCGATGTGGCGGCGGACCTCGGCGTGTCGATTCCCGGCGCCGGCTGGCTGGTCACCGGCTATGCCCTGGGCGTGGCCATCGGTGCGCCATTTATGGCACTGGCCACCGCCAGGTTGCCCCGCAAGGCAGCCCTGGTAGCGTTGATGGGCATCTTCATTATCGGCAACCTGCTCTGCGCCCTGGCCAGTGACTACAACGTGCTGATGGTTGCCCGTGTGATCACCGCGCTGTGCCACGGTGCGTTCTTCGGCATCGGTTCGGTGGTCGCCGCCAACCTGGTGCCGGCCAACAAGCGTGCTTCGGCCGTGGCCCTGATGTTCACCGGTTTGACCCTGGCCAACGTGCTTGGTGTACCACTGGGCACTGCGCTGGGCCAGGAAGCCGGCTGGCGCTCGACCTTCTGGGCAGTGACGGTGATTGGCGTGGTGGCGCTGATCGGCCTGATCCGCTTCCTGCCGGCCAAGCGTGACGAAGAAAAACTCGACATGCGCGCCGAACTGGCCGCGCTCAAGGGTGCCGGCATCTGGTTGTCGCTGAGCATGACCGCGCTGTTCGCCGCGTCCATGTTCACCCTCTTCACCTATGTTGCGCCGCTGCTCGGCGATGTCACTGGCGTGTCGCCCAAAGGCGTGACCTGGACCCTGCTGCTGATCGGCCTGGGCCTCACCGTGGGCAATATCATCGGCGGCAAGCTGGCGGACAAACGCCTGGCAGCCACCCTGATCGGCGTGTTTATCAGTATGGCGGTGGTGTCCACCGCGCTGACCTGGACCAGCATCGCCGTGATCCCGACCGAGATCACCCTGTTCCTCTGGGCCACCGCTTCGTTTGCCGCCGTACCTGCGCTGCAGATCAACGTGGTGACCTTCGGCAAGGCCGCGCCGAACCTGGTATCCACCCTGAACATCGGCGCCTTCAACATCGGCAACGCCCTCGGCGCCTGGGTGGGCGGCAGCGTGATTGCCCACGGTTTCGGCCTGAGCAGCGTGCCTCTGGCGGCAGCGGCCCTGGCGATCCTGGCGCTGCTGGTGACCCTGATTACTTTCCGTCAGGGCGGCGATGCCGACCTGGCCCCTGCGACCCACTGATCAACTTCAAAGAGAAGGGTGTTTTTCCCATGACGACTATTTTCGATCCGATCAAACTGGGCGACCTGGAACTGTCGAACCGCATCATCATGGCACCGCTGACCCGCTGCCGCGCCGATGCCGGCCGCGTACCCAACGCGCTGATGGCCGAGTACTACGTGCAACGTGCTTCCGCCGGGCTGATCCTCAGCGAAGCCACTTCGGTGACACCGCTGGGTGTCGGCTACCCGGACACGCCGGGCATCTGGTCCAACGACCAGGTGCGCGGCTGGGCCAATGTCACCAAGGCCGTGCATGGCGCAGGGGGCAAGATCTTCCTGCAACTGTGGCACGTGGGCCGCATTTCCCACGCGTCCTACCTGAACGGCGAAACCCCGGTGGCGCCGAGCGCGATCCAGGCTAAAGGTCATGTCAGCCTGGTGCGCCCATTGGCCGACTACCCGACACCGCGCGCCCTGGAAACCGCTGAAATCGTCGACATCGTCGACGCTTACCGCACCGGTGCCGAGAACGCCAAGGCCGCAGGCTTTGATGGCGTGGAGATCCACGGCGCAAACGGCTACCTGCTCGACCAGTTCCTGCAAAGCAGCACCAATAAGCGCACCGACAACTATGGTGGCTCCCTGGAAAACCGTGCACGCCTGCTGTTGGAAGTGACCGATGCGGCCATCGAGGTCTGGGGCCCTGGCCGTGTGGGTGTGCATTTGGCACCGCGCGCCGATGCCCACGACATGGGCGACGACAACCTGAAGGAGACCTTCACCTACGTCGCCAGCGAGCTGGGCAAGCGTGGTATCGCCTTCATCTGCTCCCGTGAAAAGGCAGGTGCGGACAGCCTCGGTCCTCAATTGAAAAAAGCCTTTGGCGGCGTGTACATCGCCAACGAACGTTTCACCAAGGACAGCGCCAATGCCTGGCTGGCCGAAGGCAAAGCGGACGCCGTGGCCTGGGGGGTGCCGTTCATTGCCAACCCGGACCTGCCAGCACGCCTGAAAGCCGATGCGCCGTTGAACGAAGCGCATCCGGAAACCTTCTACGGCCAGGGCCCGGTGGGCTACATCGATTACCCGACGCTGCCGCTGTAATCGCCCGAAACGCGAAACCAAATGAGGGAGGGGGCTTGCTCCCGATGGCGGTGCGTCAGTCACTGTATGTGTTGACTGAACCACGGCCATCGGGGGCAAGCCCCCTCCCACATTGTTGACACGATGTTGCCCTGGGAAACACTCCTTAACAGCCTTGCAACAAAATCCCTACAAAATACTTAGGCGGCTATGTATCAACCGCCCGCCAGCCCGTATATAAAGTCACCCCACCTATCAGGCAGAAGGACGATTGACGGTCCTTAGGCTTTACTGTTGACACAACCTGATGCAATTACGCATTTTGTCTCAATTGCGCAGGCTGGGGCTCAGGCGCAGCATATCGAGCCCTGCATCCACCCAGCGTTCGGCCTCCTGATGTAGCTGGAAGCTGTCGGGTACCAGCAGCCACTGGCCAATCAGCCCGTTGATGTAGGCATGGATGCACACTGCGCCACGGGTGGTGTCGAGGTTTTCCGGAAGTTGCCCGCGATGGACCGCGTTGCGCAGTGTCAGGCCGATGCGCAGGTTGCATTCCAGGCTGTGGGTCTGGCGCTGACGGCGCATGTCGCACATTTCATCGGTGAATTCGCACTTATGAAACAAAATCTCATTGATGCGCCGGGTTTTCGGGTCCAGGGCCACCTGATGAAACAAATGAATCAGCAGCTTGCGCATGCACCCCAACGGATCGACTTCGTCCTCGCTTTCACTGGCCCTGGCCAATTCGTCCAGTGGCTCATGCAGCGTGTCCAGCAGGGCCTGCAACAGATCGGATTTATTACTGAAGTGCCAATAAATAGCGCCCCGCGTGACGCCGGCCAGCGCAGCGATATCCGCCAGCGTCGTCCGTGCAACGCCGCGTTCATAAAAGGCTTGCTCGGCGGCTTCGAGAATTTGGCTGCGCGTTTCCTGAGCTTCCTCTTTAGTGCGACGAACCATGGCAGTACAACCTCAATCAGGACACATAAGACTATCGTTAACGCAGTGTTAATAGATGTTAACGATCATCCGAATATTTGTGGGACGACACCGTCATGGGCGCCGAACGTAATGGAATCGAGACTTTTGGCCTGCTTTGTCAACAATCCGCGAAGCCTGTCAAGAGTTTACAAACAACCATGAACGTAAGTATATTGCGTAGCAAGCTACTTATCCACTCACAGCTTGTTTTTTACCCTTCCACACTTCTTGTGCGCACCCTGCGCGCCTGACCCGAGGATCTTCATGCAACTTAAGCCAGCTGTTACCGCTCTGGTCACTGCCGTCGCCCTGGCATCGCTGCTCAGCGGATGTAAAAAGGAAGAAGCGGCTCCGCCCGCTCAAATCCCTCAGGTCGGCGTGGTCACCATTCAACCGCAAGCCTACACCCTGACGTCCGAGCTGCCCGGCCGCACCACCGCCTACCGCATCGCGGAAGTTCGCCCGCAGGTCAACGGCATCATCCTCAAGCGCCTGTTCAAGGAAGGCGCGGATGTGAAGGAAGGCCAGCAGCTCTATCAGATCGATCCGTCGGTCTATGACGCCACGCTGAAAAGCGCACAAGCCAGCCTGACCCAGACCAAGTCCATCTCCGACCGCTACAAGCAGTTGGTCGATGAGCAAGCCGTCAGCCGCCAGGAATACGACACCGCCGTGGCCAACCGCATGACCGCGGAAGCAAACGTGCAAACCGCCCAGATCAACGTGCGCTACACCAAAGTGTTCGCGCCGATCTCCGGGCGTATCGGTCGTTCTTCGGTGACTGAAGGCGCGCTGGTCAGCAATGGCCAGACCGATGCCATGGCGGTAATCCAGCAACTGGACCCGATCTACGTCGACGTCACGCAGTCTTCGGCTGAAATGCTGAAACTGCGCCGCGACCTGGAAAGCGGCCAACTGGAAAAAGCCGGCGCCAACGCCGCCAAGGTCAAGCTGACCCTGGAAGACGGCAGCGACTACGGCCATGACGGCAAGCTGGAATTCTCCGAAGTCTCGGTCGACCAGACCACCGGCTCCGTGACCCTGCGCGCCGTGTTCCCCAACCCTGACCACACCCTGCTGCCGGGCATGTTCGTCCACGCCCAGCTGCAAGCCGGCGTGAACAGCAAGGCGATCCTCGCGCCACAGCAAGGCGTGACCCGCGACCTCAAGGGCATCCCGACGGCGCTGGTGGTCAACGCCGACAACAAGGTCGAGCAGCGTGTGCTGGTGGCCAACCGCACCGCCGGCGCTTATTGGCTGGTGGAGAAAGGCCTGAACGCCGGTGACCGCGTGATCACCGAAGGCCTGCAGTACGTCAAGCCGGGTGTGGAGGTCAAGGTCAAGGAGGCTGACAACGCCAAGCCCGCCGGTTCCGCCGCTGCTCCTGCTGCCGCGCCTGGCCAGGGGGAGTAATCCATGTCGAAATTTTTTATCGACCGTCCCATTTTCGCCTGGGTAATTGCCCTGGTGATCATGCTGGTCGGGGCACTGTCGATCCTGAAGTTGCCCATCAACCAATACCCGGCCATCGCGCCAACCGCCATCGACATCCAGGTGACCTACCCAGGCGCGTCCGCACAAACCGTGCAGGACACCGTGGTGCAGGTCATCGAGCAGCAGCTCAACGGTATCGACAACCTGCGTTATGTGGCCTCGGACAGTAACTCCGACGGCAGCATGACCATCACCGCGACGTTCAACCAGGGTACCAACCCGGACATCGCCCAGGTTCAGGTACAGAACAAGCTGAACCTGGCGACCCCATTGCTGCCGCAGGAAGTGCAGCAACAGGGTATCCGCGTAACCAAGTCGGTAAAGAACTTCCTGATGGTGATCGGTCTGGTGTCGGAAGACGGCAGCATGACCAAGGATGACTTGTCCAACTACATCGTTTCCAACATCCAGGACCCGATTTCCCGGACCGCAGGTGTGGGTGACTTCCAGGTGTTCGGTTCGCAGTACGCCATGCGTATCTGGCTGGACCCGGCCAAGCTGAACAACTTCCAGCTCACGCCGGTGGATGTCAGCACGGCCATCTCGGCACAGAACGTCCAGGTGGCCACCGGTCAATTGGGCGGCCTGCCTGCCCTGCCCGGCAACCAGCTGAACGCCACCATCATCGGCAAGACCCGGCTGCAGACGGCGGAGCAGTTCGGCAATATCCTCATGAAGGTCAATGCCGACGGTTCCCAGGTTCGCCTGCGTGACGTGGCGCGTATCGAACTCGGCGGCCAGAACTACAGCATCAGCGCGCAGTTCAACGGCAACCCGGCTTCCGGCATGGCGATCAAACTCGCGTCGGGCGCCAACGCCCTGGACACCGCCAAGGCCATCCGTGCCACCGTGGCGTCCCTGGAACCGTTCTTCCCGCCTGGCATGAAGGCGGTGGTGCCGTATGACACCACCCCGGTCGTGACCGAATCGATCTCCGGTGTAGTGCACACCCTGATCGAAGCGATCGTGCTGGTGTTCCTGGTGATGTTCCTGTTCCTGCAGAACTTCCGCGCCACCATCATCACCACCATGACCGTACCGGTGGTATTGCTGGGTACCTTCGGGATCCTCGCGGCGTTCGGTTTCACCATCAACACATTGACCATGTTCGGCATGATCCTCGCCATCGGCCTGCTGGTGGACGACGCCATCGTCGTGGTGGAAAACGTCGAGCGGGTAATGGCCGAGGAGCACCTGTCGCCGAAAGAGGCGACAGTCAAGTCCATGGGCCAGATCCAGGGCGCCCTGGTGGGTATTGCCCTGGTACTGTCGGCGGTACTGTTGCCGATGGCGTTCTTCGGCGGCTCCACCGGTGTGATCTACAAACAGTTCTCCATCACCATCGTTTCGGCCATGGCGTTGTCGGTACTGGTTGCCCTGATCTTCACCCCGGCCCTGTGCGCCACCATGCTCAAGCCGATCGACCCGGAAAAACACGGCCAACCCAAGCGTGGTTTCTTCGGCTGGTTCAACCGCACCTTCGACCGTGGCGTACTGAGCTACGAGCGCGGCGTGGGTAACATGATCAAGCACAAGATCCCGGCGTTCCTGGTGTACGCCCTGATCATCGCCGGCATGATCTGGCTGTTCATGCGCATCCCGGCTGCGTTCCTGCCCGATGAAGACCAGGGTGTGATCTTTGCCCAGGTGCAGACCCCGGTAGGTTCGTCGGCTGAACGCACGCAAAAAGTCATCGACGACATGCGCGCCTACCTGCTTAATGACAAGGAAGGCGAGCCGGGCGAAGGCAAAGGCGTGAAATCGGTGTTTACCGTGAACGGCTTCAACTTCGCCGGTCGTGGCCAGAGTTCGGGCCTGGCCTTTGTGATGCTCAAGCCGTGGGATGAGCGCGACTCGTCCACCTCGGTGTTCGAGATTGCCAAGCGTGCCCAGGGTTACTTCATGCAGACCTTCCAGGACGCCATGGTGTTTGCCATTGTGCCGCCGTCTGTACTGGAACTCGGTAACGCCACCGGTTTCGACGTGTTCCTGCAAGACCAGGGCGGTGTCGGCCATGAAAAGCTGATGGCTGCGCGTAACCAGTTCCTGGGCATGGCTGCCCAGAGCAAGATCCTGGCCGGTGTGCGCCCCAACGGCGTGAACGATGAGCCGCAATACGAGCTCACCGTCGACGACGAGAAGGCCAGTGCCCAGGGCATCACGCTGTCCAACATCAACCAGACCCTGGCGATTGCCTTGGGTGGCAGCTACGTCAACGACTTCATCGACCGTGGTCGGGTGAAGAAAGTTTACGTGCAAGGTGAAGCCGCCAGCCGGATGTCCCCGGAAGACCTGAACAAATGGTACGTGCGCAGCGACTCCGGGAAGATGGTGCCGTTGTCGGCCATCGCCTCGGGCAAGTGGATCTACGGCTCGCCGAAGCTCTCGCGTTATAACGGTGTAGCGGCGATGGAAATCCTCGGTACCCCGGCACCGGGCTACAGTACCGGTGACGCCATGGCCGAAGTCGAACGCATCGCCAAGGAGCTGCCGGCGGGCGTGGGCTACGCCTGGACGGGCCTGTCGTATGAAGAACGCCTGTCCGGCTCCCAGGCGCCGGCACTGTATGCGCTGTCGCTGCTGGTGGTGTTCCTGTGCCTCGCGGCGCTGTACGAAAGCTGGTCGATCCCGATCGCAGTAATCCTGGTGGTTCCATTGGGCGTGGTGGGTGCGTTGATCGCCACCAGCATGCGCGGCTTGTCCAACGACGTGTTCTTCCAGGTGGGCTTGCTGGTGACGGTGGGCCTGGCAGCGAAGAACGCCATCCTGATCGTGGAGTTCGCCAAGGAACTCCACGAGCAAGGCAAAGGCATCGTCGAGGCGGCCATCGAAGCCTCGCGGATGCGCCTGCGGCCGATCATCATGACCTCCATGGCGTTCGTCCTTGGCGTGTTGCCGCTGGCGATCTCCTCGGGCGCCGGCTCAGGCAGCCAGCACGCAATCGGTACCGGTGTAATTGGCGGTATGATCACGGCCACGGTGCTGGCGATCTTCTGGGTACCCCTGTTCTTCGCGAGCGTGTCCGCCATGGGCGAACGTAACAAGACTGAACCTAAGCAAACTCCTCAAGAGGCTGGCCAATGAGCAAGTCGCTACTCTCCTTAGCCGTCACCGCATTCGTGCTCAGTGGCTGCTCGCTGATCCCTGACTACCAGCGCCCTGAAGCGCCGGTGGCAGCTCAGTTCCCACAGGGGCCGGCGTATTCGTCGGCCCAGGCGCCGGGCCAGGCCGCTGCAGAGCAGGGCTGGAAGCAGTTTTTCCATGACCCTGCCCTGCAACAGCTGATCCAGACCGCGCTGGTGAACAACCGTGACCTGCGTGTCGCGGCCCTGAACATCGACGCGTATGCGGCGCAGTACCAGATCCAGCGTGCCGACCTGTTCCCGGCCGTATCGGCCACGGGCAGCGGCAGCCGTTCGCGCACCCCGGCCAAGCTGTCGCAGACCGGCGAATCGACCATCACCAGCCAGTACTCGGCCGGCCTCGGGATCAGTTCTTATGAGCTGGACCTGTTCGGTCGTGTGCGCAGTCTGAGTGAAGAAGCGCTGCAAAAGTACTTCGCCACTGAAGAAGCACGGCGCAGCACCCAGATCAGCCTGGTGGCCAGCGTGGCGAATGCCTACCTGACCTGGCAGGCCGACAAGGAACTGCTCAAGCTGACCCAGGACACCCTCGGCGCGTACGAGCAGAGCTTCAAGCTGACCTCGCGCAGCAATGAAGTCGGCGTGGCTTCGGCCCTCGACCTCAGCCAGGCGCGCACCTCGGTGGAAAATGCCCGTGTGGCACTGGCACGCTACACCCGCCAGGTGGCCCAGGACGAAAACAACCTGACCCTGCTGCTGGGCACCGGCCTGCCGGCGAATATCGCCAGCAAGCCGCTGTCGGATGACCTGCTCAGCGACGTGCCGGCCGGCTTGCCCTCGGACTTGCTGCAACGTCGTCCCGACATCGTGCAGGCCGAGTACAACCTCAAGGCCGCCAACGCCAACATCGGTGCGGCCCGTGCAGCGTTCTTCCCGAGCATCAGCCTGACCGCCAGCGCCGGTACCGCCAGCCCTACCCTGGGCGGACTGTTCAAAGGCGGTTCGGGCACCTGGTCGTTCGCCCCGCAGATCAACATCCCGATCTTCAACGCCGGCAGCCTGCGCGCCAGCCTGGACTACTCGAAGATCCAGAAAGAGATCAACGTGGCGAACTACGAGAAGGCGATCCAGACCGGCTTCCAGGAAGTCTCCGACGGCCTCGCCGCGCGTGAGACCTACAAGCAGCAGCTGGAGGCCCAGCGTGGCTTCGTCGCGGCCAACCAGGATTACTACCGCCTGGCCGAGCGTCGCTACCGCATCGGTGTCGACAGCAACCTGACCTTCCTCGACGCCCAGCGCCAACTGTTCAGTGCCCAGCAATCGCTGATCACCGACCGCCTGGCGCAGCTGACCAGCGAGGTCAACCTGTACAAGGCCCTCGGCGGTGGCTGGAACGAGCAGACCGCGAAGAACGAGCCGTTGAAAGAAGAAGCACCGGCGTTGAAGTTGTTCTGATAGCGCCGTTGTAAACAAAACCGCTTGCCTTACTGGAAGCGGTTTTTTTATGCCCGGTCATCGGGGCCTTGCGATGGACGGAATGTTTTTGTGGCGAGCCACAAAGCGCTCCCGCCTTGCTTTGCGCTCAACCTTTCAGGGTAAAATCTGTCACAGATTCTTACAGACCACAGAGGGAGCTTGTCGTAATGATCGTAGGAATCGACCTGGGGACCACCAACAGTCTCGCAGCCGTCTGGCGCGGCGATGCCGCCGAAATGGTGCCCAATGCCCTGGGCCAGTTACTGACCCCCAGCGTGGTCGGGCTGGATGACCAAGGCCGTGTCCTGGTGGGCCAGGCCGCCAAGGAGCGCCTGCACACCCACCCGCACCTGACCACCTCGCTGTTCAAGCGCTACATGGGCAGCGCCACCGAGGTGCGCCTGGGCGACCGTTCGTTCCGCCCCGAAGAGCTCTCGGCGCTGGTGCTCAAGAGCCTCAAGGAGGACATCGAGCGCACCTACGGCCAAACCGTTACCGACGCAGTGATCAGCGTGCCCGCCTACTTCAGCGATGGCCAACGCAAGGCCACGCGCATCGCCGGTGAACTGGCCGGGCTCAGCGTTGAAAAACTGATCAACGAACCGACCGCCGCGGCCTTGGCCTACGGCCTGCACCAGCGGGATAAAGAAACCTCGTTCCTGGTCTTCGACCTTGGCGGCGGCACCTTTGACGTGTCGATCATCGAGCTGTTCGACGGCGTGATGGAAGTCCGCGCCAGCGCCGGCGACAACTTCCTCGGTGGCGAAGACTTCGACACCCTGTTGCTCGAACACTTTGTCGACAGCCAACGCAACGCCACGGGTTTCCCGCCCACCAGCACGGTGCTGCAAGCCCTGCGCCGCGAAGCCGAGCGCGTACGCAAAGCCCTGGGCCAGGACGACAGCGCCGAGTTCGCCCTGCGCGTCGACGGCCAGCAATGGACAAAAACCATCACCCAACAGGAACTGGCCAAGCTCTACACGCCGCTGCTGGAACGCCTGCGCACGCCGATCGAACGCGCCCTGCGCGATGCGCGAATTCGGGTCGGCGACCTGGATGAAATCCTGCTGGTGGGCGGCACCACGCGCATGCCGCTGGTACGTAAGCTTGCCGCAGGCCTGTTCGGGCGCTTTCCGTCCATCAGCCTCGACCCCGACCAGGTGGTCGCCCATGGTGCGGCGATCCAGGCCGCCCTCAAGGCCCGTTCCGCGGCCCTCGAAGAAGTGGTGCTGACCGATGTCTGCCCCTACACCCTGGGCATCGAAACCTCCAACCAGTACGGCGGCCATATCGAAAGCGGCCATTACCTGCCGTTGATCGAACGCAACAGCAGCGTGCCGGTCAGCCGGGTCAAAAGCGTGGTCACCCTGCACGATGACCAGAGCCACGTACTGCTGAAGATCTACCAGGGCGAAAGCCGCCTGGTCAAAGACAACATCGAGCTGGGCCAACTGGATATTCCCGTGCCCAAGCGCAAGGCCGGTGAAGTCTCCCTGGACGTGCGTTTCACCTACGACAACAACGGCCTGCTGGAAGCTCAGGTGAATATCCCGCTGACCGGCGAGCAGCATTCACTGGTGATCGAGAATAACCCCGGCGTGCTCAACCCGCAGGAGATCCAGCAACGCCTGCAAGCCCTGGCGCAATTGAAGGTCCACCCCCGCGACCAGCAGGTCAATACCGTGCTCGTCGCCCGCCTCGAACGGCTCTACCAGGAAAACCTCGGCGAGCTGCGCGAACAGCTCGGCCATTGGGCGGCGCAGTTCCAGCAGGTACTCGACACCCAGGACGAACGCCGCATCCGCGAAGCGCGCAGCGAACTGAGCCGTCAACTTGAGCAACTCGACAACGGGTTCTGGCGCTGAGGGCACACCGATGGATTGCTGGACCGTACTGCAACTGCCGGATGACGCCGACGAGCGCAGCATCAAGCGCAGCTATGCACGGCTGCTGAAAAGCTGCCGCCCGGACGACGACGCCCAAGGCTTCCAGCACCTGCGCGAGGCCTATGAACACGCGCTGAATGAAGCACGCTGGCGAGCGGATAACGAAGAGGAAGAACCCGTCCAGGCGCCCGTGGCCGAAGCGGTCTACGCCAACCTGAATGACCTGGCCGAACTGCTGGACATCAGCCCCGTCAGCCCTGCGCCCTTCGACGCCCCCACACCGGACCCGGCCCAGGCCCTGCTCGACGGCCTCAACGCGGGTAACCTCGATGAACGCTGGGCCCAGGCTCGGCAACAGGGTTGCACCGAAGCGTTCCAGGCCGGCCTGTTGCGCCATTGTTTCGAAGCACCGGGCGAACGCAGCGCCATCGCCGCTTGGGCCGCGCAACACCTGGAATGGCTGACCCCCTGGCAGCAGGTGGCGATGACGTCCTGGCAATACGAAGCACTGACCGGCGAACTGCTGCAAGACTACCGCCGCACCCTGCAGGAACTGCTGGAGCAAAAGGCCGAGCGCGAGTTCATCACCCAGCTCACTCAATACAACAACCAGCCCTGGCTGCGGGTGTTTGACCTGCAACAGCAGTGGCAGCGCATCGTCCTGCACCTGCTGCATGACACCCAGTGGAGCGTGCCGCTGTTCGAGCGGGTGTGCCAGGCCTTCGGCTGGGACGACCAGAAAGGCGTGTACCCGGAACCGGCGTGGATGTGGCGCGAACTGGTGTCCCGTTGCGAGCAGGAAAGTTTCTACGCCAACCTGCAGGACAAGGCCCAGGACACGCGGCGCACATCAGCCGATGCCCTGGCCGCGCGCCTGCTGCTGACGCCGATGTCCGCCACGCAACACAAACGCCTGACCGATGGGTTTGGCGAGAACGAGTGGAACGCCTGCCAGCACCTGGCGCAAACACTGACCTGGCGCTATCCGCAACTGGTCGAGCGCCTGCCTCAAACAGACCTGTTCTTTTGGCGCAAATTCGTGCCCCGGCCGATCTACACCCAGGTGTTTATCCGGCTATGGGCCGTCTTCGCTTTGGGGCTTGGCCTGAGCATCGCCCACGATAAGCCAGACAGAATGGACGGGATGTCGCTGGTCATTTTCATGCTGATGGCGTTCGTGCCGGCGGCGGTTGGCTTTCGCGTCACCCAAGTGTGGGCCGGGATGAGTTCAACCTATCGGGTGCTGGATGTGTGGCTGAGCCAGTACCTGATCCCCAAGCGAATCAACCCCAACGACTACTGGCTGGTGATTCGCCACGGCGTACCGCAGGCGATCATGCTGGTGGCCTGCGGCTTGATGCTCGGTGTACTGGGTGCGGTGACCTATGCCGGTGCGCTGCTGATCAACCTGCTGCACAAAAAACGCATCGGTCATATGAGCCAGAAGTTCGCCGAAGGCTACCCCTGGCTGAACGGCCTGCACTGGGCCTTCTGGAGCCCTCTGCAAGGGGTGTTCCTGGTGGTGATGGTGGTGCTGATCATTGCCGCCCAGCATTATTTGCCGGCGGTGCCCTGGACCCACTTCGACCTGCCCAAACGATAACCCGCCAATGCCGGGCCTCAGCGCCCGGCAACTTGCGTTCGATCATCGCCCACAACCCGCCCTGCCCCGATTGAACCGCCCCTGCACCGCCCCGCACCATGGCCGCCACCTGCATAAACCCAATAACAACAGGTCCACCACCATGAGCACTTTTCACCCGCGCCGGCTCCTGCTGGCCACCGCTATCGCCAGTCTTGCCCTGCCCGTCGTCGCCGAAGAACACGGTTTTCTGGAGGACGCCAGCGCCAACCTCAACCTGCGTAATTTCTTCTTCAACCGCAATTTCACCAACCCCACCAAAACCCAGGGTGGCGCGCAGGAGTGGACACAGAGTTTCATCCTCGACGCCAAGTCCGGCTTTACCCAAGGCACCGTCGGTTTCGGTGTGGATGTGCTGGGGCTGTACTCGTTGAAGCTCGATGGCGGGCGCGGTACCGGCGGCACCCAGTTGTTGCCGCTGGACCATGATGGCCGCCCTGCGGATGAGTTCGGGCGTCTCGGTGTGGCGTTCAAGGCGCGTATTTCCAAGACCGAAGTGAAGGTCGGCGAATGGATGCCGGTGCTGCCGATCCTGCGTGCCGACGATGGCCGCTCCCTGCCACAAACCCTGCGCGGCGGGCAGATCACCTCGAAGGAAATCGATGGCCTGACCCTGTACGGCGGCCAGTTCCGCGCCAACAGCCCGCGCGACGACAGCAGCATGTCGGACATGTCGATGGTCGGCAAAACCGCGTTCACCTCGGACCGCTTCAACTTCCAGGGCGGCGAGTACGCCTTCAATGACAAACGCACCCAGATCGGACTGTGGAACGCCCAGCTCAAGGACATCTACAGCCAGCAGTTCGTCAACCTGATCCACAGCCAGCCCCTGGGCGACTGGACCCTGGGCGCCAACCTCGGGTTCTTCTATGGCAAGGACGACGGCAGCGCCCGCGCCGGCGACCTGGACAACAAAACCTGGTCCGGTCTGTTCTCGGCCAAGTATGGCGGCAACACCTTTTACGTCGGCCTGCAAAAACTCACCGGCAACAGCGCGTGGATGCGCGTCAACGGCACCAGCGGCGGCACCCTGGCCAACGACAGCTACAACTCGAGTTACGACAACGCCGAGGAAAAATCCTGGCAAGTGCGCCACGACTACAACTTCGCCGCCCTCGGCGTACCGGGCCTGACCCTGATGAACCGCTATATCAGCGGCAGCAACGTGCACACCGGCACCATCACCGATGGCAAGGAATGGGGTCGCGAAAGCGAATTGGGTTATACCGTGCAAAGCGGCGTGGTGAAGAACCTCACGGTGCGCTGGCGCAATTCGAGCATGCGCCGCGACTACAGCAACAACGAGTTCGATGAAAACCGGTTGATCGTCAGTTACCCGATAAGTCTGCTGTAATCCGGCGCGGCACTTACTGTATCGTGCGCGCCTGCCGCTGCTGATCCGCCCAGCAGCGGCCTCTTATCCGAGCCTGCGCACACCATGAAATCCTTTGCCATCGCATCCGCCGTGCTTGCCCTGGCCTTGAGCCTCAGCGGCTGTATCGGCGCGCCCATCGCCCTGACCGCGCAGACCGAGCAACGCCTGCAAGCCCAGGCGCCGATCCGTTTTTTGCTGACCTTCGATGACGGCCCCAGCGCCTCGGGCTACAACAACCCCAGCCGTTCAGTGCTCGCCGACCTGGCGCACAACCCGGTGCTGCCGGGGATCAAGGCGGTGTTCTTCCTACAGACCGAATCGTCGCGTTCCGGCGGCAGCTCGCGGGGTCGCAAGACGATGGCGCGTGAATACGCCGGCGGGCATGTGCTGGCTTTTCACACTGCCACGACCTTTCATACCAACCACCGCTGGCTGAATGATGCCGAGCTGGAACGCACCCTCACCCAAGGTGCGGCGGATATCGCCTCGATCACCGGCGCGCCGCCCGTGCTGGTCCGCCCGCCGTTCTGGAACTACGACCGACGCACCTTCGCCGCCTACCAGCGCCACGGCATGCAGGTCCTGCTGACTGACCTGAGCGCCAATGACGGCAAGATCTGGGGCTTCAATGGCAGCCCAAGGCGCCGCGCCAACCTGTATCGACAACTGTCCGTGGTGCGCGAGCGCATCGCATTGGGGGAGTTACCGACGGTGGACGGCGTGATACCGGTGGTGGTGACCTTCCACGATATCAACCGCTATACCGCGCGGCATATGCAGGAATACCTGCAGATCCTGCTGGACAGCGCACGAGTCAATGGCATGAAGACCGCAGCCGAACCGTTCTACACCGATACGGCCGCCCTGCAACGCGCGGCATTGGCGCGTACGGTCAAAAACGTGAATGAAGCAGTGCATCTGCCGGGCGTGTGGAATTGGGTGTGGGACGCCGACTCCCACTGATCACTCACGCGACTCGACACCCAGCTCATCCCATACAGACTCCGCCAGGTGAAACGTGGCATTCGCCGCCGGGATCCCGCAATAGATCGCACTCTGCATCAGCACTTCCTTGATCTCGGCACGGGTTACGCCGTTGCTGGCGGCGGCGCGCAGGTGCAGCTTGAGTTCTTCGCTGCGGTTCATGCCGATCAGCATGGCAATGGTGATCAGGCTGCGGGTGTGGCGAGGCAGCCCGGGGCGGGTCCAGATGTCACCCCAGGCGTGGCGGGTGATCATGTCCTGGAACTCGCTGTTGAACTCGGTCAAGGCATTGAGGCTGCGGTCGACATGGGCATCGCCCAGCACTTCGCGGCGCACCTGCAGGCCGTCGGCATAACGTTGTTTCTCGTCCACAAAAAACTCCTGGTTCAATAAAACTTCAACTCGATGACCTGTGGCGAGCGGGCTCCTGTGGTGAGCGGGCTTGCCCCGCGCTGGGGCGCGAAGCGGCCCCAAATCAGGCGCCACGGTCTGTCTGAAATAATTCGGCGTCCGTATTGGGGCTGCTTCGCAGCCCAGCGCGGGGCAAGCCCGCTCACCACAAGAAGCGCGCTCGCCACAGGAAGCCCACTTGCCACAACGAGCCAGTTGCCACAACAGCGGCCTCAGCGGGCCAGCAGGAATTTGATAACCCGGTCACTGAATGCAGCGCCAGCCTGTACGTTGGACAGGTGCGCGGCGTAGAACTCGGCGTACTCGGCGCCCTGCACATGGTGCTGGATAAAGTGACCACCGGCCGGTGGCGTGACGGCGTCTTCAGTGCCGGCAATCACCAGGGTGCGAGCCTTAATCTTCGGCAACTGCTCACGGAAATCCGCATCACGCACGGCGGCGCAGTTGGCCGCGTAACCTGGGGGCGAAGTCGCGGCAAGCATGTCGGTGATCTGCTTGGCCTGGTGCGGGTTGGCTGCCGCAAAATCGGCGGTGAACCAGCGCGCAATCGACGCATCGCGCAAGGCCACCATGGCCGCCGCGCCATCCCGCTGGACCATCTCGATCCGTGGGTTCCAGATCTCCGGCGTGCCGATTTTGGCGGCGGTGTTGCACACCACCAGGCGCTGCAGGCGCTCACCGGCATTAATCCCCAGCCATTGACCGATCAAGCCGCCCATGGACAGCCCGCAAAAATGCGCACGCTGAATATCCAGCGCATCCAGCAGTGCGATCACGTCGTGGCCCAACTGCTGGATGCTGTACGGTCCCTCGGTCACCAGGGATTTGCCGTGGCCACGGGTGTCGAAACGCAACACCCGGAAATGCTCGGTCAACGCCGGGATCTGGATGTCCCACATATGCAGGTCGGTACCCAGCGAGTTGGACAGCACCAGCACCGGTGCGTCCACGGGGCCATCGAGTTGGTAATGCAGTTCGCCCTCGGCGAGTTGTACGAAAGCCACAGCGTTCTCCTTAGGCGTTCAATGCAAAGTGTTCGGTGACAGCGCGAGTGACCCAGGTGGGCGCCTGGCCCAGGTAGTGGGCCGGGTCGAGCAGGCGGTCCAACTCAGGGGCGGACAACTCGGCGGTGACCTGCGGTTCGTCCGCCAGCACCGCGCGCAAGTGGCGCCCTTCTGCGACGGCGCGTTTGCAGCATTGCTCCAGCAGGTGGTGCGCGGTTTCCCGGCCCAGGCGTTGAGCCAGCACGATGCTGACGGCTTCGGCCAGCACCAGGCCTTGGGTCAGGTCGAGGTTGTGGGCCATGCGTCCGGGGTCGACTTCCAACCCTTCGCTCACCAGCAGCGCTTGTTTCAAGGCCCCGGACACCAGGCGGCAAATCTCCGGCAAGGTTTCCCATTCGGCGTGCCACAGGCCCAGGCTGCGTTCATGTTCCTGGGGCATGGCGCTGAACATCGTCGCCACCAGGCCGGGCACGCGCGTGGCGGTGCTGATCAGCACAGCGGCGCCCACCGGGTTGCGTTTGTGCGGCATGGTCGACGAACCGCCCTTGCCGGGCGCCGACGGCTCGAACACTTCGGCCGCTTCGGTTTGCATCAGCAGGCTGATATCGCGGCCCAGTTTGCCGAGGCTGCCGGCGATCAGGCCCAGGACGCAGGCGAACTCCACCAGACGATCCCGTTGGGTGTGCCAGGGTTGTTCAGGCAAGCTCAGTTGCAACTCCGCCGCCAGCGCCTCGGCCACCGGCATGGCGTGTTCACCGAGTGCCGCCAACGTCCCGGACGCGCCGCCGAATTGCAGCACCAGCAAACGCGGTTGCAGTTCTTTCAAACGTTGGCGACTGCGCGTCACCGCGCCCAGCCAACCGGCAATCTTCATCCCCAGGGTGACCGGCGTCGCGTGCTGTAACCAGGTACGCCCGGCCAACGGCGTCGTCGCATAACGCTGGGCCTGGGCGGCCAGCACGTCGCCCAGACGCGCCAGGTCCCTTTCGATCAACCCCAGGGCCCGGCGCAGTTGCAGCACCAGCCCGGTGTCCATCACGTCCTGGCTGGTCGCGCCCAGGTGCACATAACGTTCGGCCCCGGCATCCCCGCTGGCAATCAACTTGCCCAGCGCCTTCACCAGCGGAATCGCCGAATTCCCCGCCGTGGCAATCGCCACGCCGAGGGCATCCACGTCGTACAGCGACGCCAGGCACGCCTGGGCAATCGGCGCCACGGCGGCCTGGGGGATCAACCCGACCCGGGCCTGCGCCCGGGCGAGCGCGGCTTCGAAATCGAGCATGCCCTGCAAGCGTCCCTGGTCGCAGAACACCTCGGCCATGCTGTCAGCGGTGAAGTAAGCGTCGAACAGTTGATTGCTCGTGCGCAGTGTCATAACTCATCCCTTACAAATCGTGATGCAGGTACGCCGCCTGTTTCGGCAGGCGCAAGCTGAACAGGAAGGCCACCGCCATCATGCCGGTGACATACCAATAGAAGGTGTTTTCCATACCCATGGATTTGAGGCCCAGGGCCACGTATTCCGCCGAACCGCCAAAGATCGCGTTGGCCACCGCATAGGCCAGGCCCACGCCCAGGGCGCGCACTTGTGGCGGGAACATTTCCGCCTTCACCAGGCCGCTGATCGAGGTGTAGAAGCTGACAATCGCCAAGGCCAGGGTGATCAGCACAAACGCCAGGAACGGACTGCTGACGGTTTTCAAGCTGAGCAGGATCGGCACCGTGCACAGTGTGCCCAACGCGCCGAACCACAGCATCGAGTTACGCCGGCCGATCTTGTCGGCCAGCATGCCGAACAGCGGCTGCATGCACATGTACAGGAACAGCGCGCCGGTCATGATGTAGCTGGCGGTCTTGGCGTGCATCCCGGCGGTGTTCACCAGGTACTTCTGCATGTAGGTGGTAAAGGTGTAGAAAATCAGCGAACCGCCTGCGGTGTAGCCGAGCACGGTGATGAATGCCGCCTTATGGTCACGGAACAGCGCGGCGATACTGCCGGCGTCCTTGTCCTCGCGGGTTTCCTTGCTGGTGGTTTCCTTGAGGGTGCGACGCAGCAGCAGGGAAATCACCGCCGCAATCGCACCGATCACGAACGGAATCCGCCAGCCCCAGGCCCGCAGTTCTTCCTCAGTGAGGATCTGTTGCAGGATCACCACCACCAGCACCGCCAACAGTTGGCCACCGATCAGGGTCACGTACTGGAACGAGGCGAAAAACCCACGCTGGCCCTTGAGCGCGACTTCACTCATGTAGGTCGCAGTGGTGCCATATTCGCCCCCCACCGACAGGCCCTGGAACAGCCGCGCCACCAGCAGCAGGGCCGGGGCCCAGGCGCCGATGTCTTTGTAGGTGGGCAAAAAGGCGATGACCAGGGAACCGGCGCACATCATCAGCACCGAGATCATCATCGAATTCTTGCGCCCGTGCTTATCGGCGACCCGGCCGAACAGCCAGCCGCCGATGGGGCGCATCAGGAAGCCGGCGGCGAACACGCCAGCGGTGTTGAGCAGTTGGACCGTGGGGTCATCCGACGGGAAAAACGCCGGGGCGAAGTAGATGGCGCAGAAGGCATAGACGTAGAAGTCGAACCATTCGACCAGGTTGCCGGAGGAGGCACCGACAATCGCAAAGATCCGTTTGCTGCGCTCTTCTCCGGTGTAGTGACTGGTGGTTGTTGTCATGGTTTTTCACTCAGTGGGAACGGTTATAGCCTAGACATACTTTGCAACAACCATGTTCCGCAAGCAGACTTTTGAGTAGGCGGTGCCTGAACCGGCCCCCTCCCACATCAAAAAAATGTGGGAGGGGGCTTGCCCCCGATGGGGCCCTGACAAGCGACTCAATAATCGAAGAACACCGTTTCCTTATCTGTGCCCTGCAAAATCACATTCCACTGATGCACACCCGCCGCGTCCGGCTTGGCAATCAAGGTGCCGCGCCGCTCGGCAGGCACACAGGCCAGCAACGGGTCGTCCCCGTTCAACGCCTCGCCCTCGAAATAAATCCGCGTCAGCAGGTGTTTCACCAGCCCACGGGCAAACACCAGCACCACCAGGTGCGGCGCCTGGGTCGTGCCTTGCAGGCCCGGCACGCTGCCCGGCTTGATCGTGGTAAAGCGGAAGCGCCCTTCGGCATCCACCGGCACCCGGCCAAAGCCTTCGAAGTTCGGGTCCAGCGCCTTGTCCTGCTCATCTTCAGGGTGGTCGTACTTGCCGGCGGCATTGGCCTGCCAGACTTCGAGCATGGCGTCGTTGACAACATCACCGTTGCCGTCCACCACTTGCCCGCTGATCGCCACGCGCTCGCCGAGGGTGGCGGCGACGGTCAAATCCTCGCGGTTCAGCCAGGTCAGGCCGATGTGGTAGTACGGCCCGACGGTGTGGGACGTGGTCGCGTTGAGTGTCATCTCATTTCTCCATCGGCGTGGCGTCGCGGCCGCGCAGGACGATGTCCCAGCGGTAGCCGAGGGCATAGGAAGGGATGGTCTTTTCCAGGTCGAAACGGGCGATCAGGCGTTCCTTGGCGCTGGTATCCGGCACACAGTTGTAGATCGGGTCGTATTCCAGCAGCGGGTCGCCAGGGAAATACATCTGCGTCACCAGGCGTGTCAGTACGCTCGGGCCGAACAGCGAAAAATGGATATGCGCCGGGCGCCACGCGTTGTGGTGGTTGCCCCATGGGTAGGCCCCAGGCTTGATGGTCTGGAACTGGTACCAGCCATCGGCGTCGGTGACGGTGCGCCCGGTGCCGGTGAAGTTCGGGTCCAGCGGCGCATCGTGGAGGTCACGCTTGTGGTTGTAGCGACCGGCGGCGTTGGCCTGCCAGATCTCCACGAGGATGCCCGGCACCGGCAGGCCGTTTTCATCCAGCACGCGGCCATGAATGATGATGCGTTCGCCCAACGGCTCGCCGTCGTGTTGGGCGGTGAGGTCGTTGTCCTTCTCGCTGACTCGCTCGGCACCGATGGTCGGGCCGGTGATTTCCGACAAGGAATGGGGCAGGAACACCAACGGCTGGGACGGCGAACGCAGGTTCGTCGACTGGTAGGCCGGGTGCAGGTAATCAGGCTGAGTGCCCGCTTGCGGGCGCCGGTAACCGGGCTTGTCACTCATGGAGCTGTCCTCTCTTATTAGATGCGTTCGATCGCCAGGGCCAGGCCTTGGCCGACGCCCACGCACATGGTCGCCAGGCCTTTACGGCCGCCGGTTTTTTCCAACTGATGCAGGGCCGTCAATACCAGCCGTGCACCGCTCATGCCCAAGGGGTGGCCCAGTGCGATGGCGCCACCGTTCGGGTTGACCTGGGGTGCATCGTCGGCGATGCCCAGTTCACGCAGCACCGCCAGGCCTTGGCTGGCGAAGGCTTCGTTGAGTTCGATCACATCGAAGTCAGTCACGGCCAGGCCCAGGCGTTCCACCAGCTTGCGCACCGCCGGCACCGGGCCGATGCCCATCACCCGTGGCGCAACACCGGCACTGGCCATGCCCAGCACGCGGGCGCGGGCAGTCAGGCCGTGTTTTTTCACCGCTTCGGCAGACGCCAGGATCAGCGCGGCCGCACCGTCGTTCACCCCCGAGGCATTGCCCGCAGTGACGGTCTTGTCCGGGCCGTTGACCGGTTTGAGTTTGGCCAGGGCTTCAAGGGTGGTGTCCCTGGGGTGCTCATCGTGCTCCACCACGGTTTCGCCTTTTTTCTGGGCGACCCGTACCGGTACGATTTCTTCAGCGAAGAACCCGGCAGCCTGGGCGGCGGCGGTGCGTTGCTGGCTGCGCAGGGCAAAGGCGTCCTGGTCGGCGCGGGAGACCTGGTAGTCGTCGGCGACGTTATCGGCGGTCTGCGGCATGGCGTCCACGCCGTACTGGGCCTTCATCAACGGGTTGATAAAACGCCAGCCGATGGTGGTGTCTTCCAGCTTCATGTTGCGCGAAAACGCCGCATCCGCCTTGCCCATCACGAACGGCGCACGGGACATCGACTCGACGCCACCGGCAATCGCCAGCTCCATTTCGCCGCTGGCGATGGCGCGAAACGCGGTGCCGATCGCATCCATGCCCGAGGCGCACAAACGGTTGAGGGTGACGCCGGGAATACTTTCCGGCAGGCCGGCCAGCAGCAACGCCATGCGGGCGACGTTGCGGTTGTCTTCACCGGCCTGGTTGGCGCAGCCGAGGAACACCTCGTCGACGGCCGTCCAGTCTACCGAGGGGTTGCGCTCGATCAGTGCCTTGATCGGCACGGCCGCCAGGTCATCGGCGCGCACACTGGACAGGCCACCGCCAAAGCGGCCGATGGGGGTGCGAATCGCATCGCAGATAAAGACCTCGCGCATCAGGCTTCTCCCGGGGCTTGGCCATGGGCGGCGGCCGTGCGTGCTTCGAGGTCACGCAGGGCGGTCAGTTCCACCTCGGTCGGTTCGGCGGTGGTGCTGACCTGCTCGGCAAATCGAATCGCCCAACCGGTGGCGGCCACGACTTGCTCGCGGGTCACGCCCGGATGGAGGGCGGTGACCACGAACTCATGGGTGCCCTCTTCCGGCTCCATGATGCACAGGTCGGTAATGATTCCGACAGGACCGGCACCCGGCAAACCCAGGCGTTTGCGCGAATCCCCACCTTCGCCGTGGCCGACCGAAGTGATGAAGTCCAGCTTGTCGACAAACGAACGGGACGACTGCTTGAGGATGATCAATACGCTCTTGGCCGAACCGGCGATTTCCGGCGCGCCACCGGCGCCCGGCAGGCGCACCTTGGGTTGGTGATAATCACCGACCACGGTGGTGTTGATGTTGCCGAAGCGGTCAACTTGCGCGGCACCGAGGAAGCCCACATCGATACGCCCACCCTGCAGCCAGTAGCGAAAAATCTCGCCGGTCGGCACCACGGTGTCGGCGGTTTCCGCCAGCTCGCCATCACCGATCGACAGTGGCAATACGCTGGGCTTGGCGCCAATCGGCCCGGACTCGTAGATCAGCACCACATCCGGCGACGAAGTCAGGCGTGCCAGGTTGGCGGCCTTGGACGGCAGGCCGATGCCCACAAAGCATACGGAGCCGTTCTTGAGGCGACGCGCGGCGGCGACGGTCATCATTTCATTGGTCGAGTAAGCCATTACTTGGCCTCCTGCTGCGTGGTCAGCTTGGCCTGGAATTCACTGAAGTCTGCAGTGCCGTGGATGTATTCATCCATCCAGGCGGTAAAGGTCCCACGGTCGCGAGCGATTGGGTCCCACGCCTGGTAGAAGCGGTTGTCACGCTCGTTGTAGCCGTGGGCGTAGGACGGATGTGCACCACCGGGTACATGGCACACCGCAGTCAGGGCCCAGGTCGGCAGCACGCAGCTGTTCATCGGCGCGTTCAGGTCATCGACGATTTCTTCCACGGTGACGATGCAGCGCTTGGCCGCCAGAGCCGCTTCCTTCTGCACCCCAAGAATGCCCCAGAGCAACACGTTGCCCTTGCGATCAGCCTTTTGCGCGTGGATCACGGTGACGTCCGGACGCACCGACGGTACCGCTGCCAGCACTTCACCGGTAAACGGGCACGTCACGCTCTTGATCAGCGGGTTGACCTTGGGCAAGTCGGAACCCGCGTAGGCGCGCAGCACCGCGAACGGCAGGCCCGATGCGCCGGCGACGTAGGCATTGGCCAGGTCGGCGTGGCTGTGTTCTTCGATTTCCAACGGTTGCGGCCATTGCTTCTCGACCGCGTCACGCAGGCGATGCAGGGAACCTACACCCGGGTTTCCGCCCCAGGAAAAAATCAACTTGCGCGCACACCCGGCCCCGATCAACTGGTCGTAGATCAGGTCAGGCGTCATACGCACCAGCGTCAGGTCTTTCTTGCCCTGACGAATGATTTCATGACCCGCTGCCGTTGGGATCAGATGGGTGAAGCCTTCCAGTGCGACAGTGTCGCCGTCGTTCACGAATTGCTTCACCGCGTCGCGCAGCGCAAGAATTTCAGCCATGGGGTTGGGCTCCCGGTGTGGATCGAAAAGGCGCTGAGGTGGCGCCGAAGTGCTTGAAGATTAAGCCGGGGAAATCGGCCAAACAATCCGATAATCGACTCAGCGTTCGATTATCGAACGGATTGTTGGCAGGCTATCGATTGATCTCAGGTCGCATCCGCATGGCTGACCATGCCTTTGATCACCACGGCTGCCGTGGCCAAAGCGGCCGGAATCACCAAGGCGGTGAGCACCTGCTCGAAGTTCCAGCCCAGGCCGAGCAAGGTGGCGCCCATCCATGCGCCGAGGATCGCGCCGAAACGGCCGATGCCGAGCATCCACGACACGCCGGTGGCACGGCCTTGGGTCGGGTAGAAGCGTGCGGCCAGGGATGGCATCGCCGATTGCGCACCGTTGACGCACATCCCGGCGACCAGCACCAAGGTGGCCAATAGGGTGATATTGCCCAGGCTCTGCCCCACCGCGTAGGCAAACACCCCGGCCAGCAGGTAGAAGGTGCCGATGACCTTGTGGGGATTGAACCGGTCCATCGCCCATCCCACGCCGACGGCGCTCAATACGCCACCAAACTGGAACAACGCGCCGATAAACGCAGCCTGCTCCATGCTGGCGCCACTGTCGCGCATCAGGGTCGGCAGCCAGCTGGTCAGCAGGTACACGATCACCAGGCCCATGAAGTAAGTCAGCCACAGCAACAAGGTGCCGGCGCTGTAGGTGCCCGAGAAAATCACCGCGAACACATTGCGCGCCTTGACGGTTTTTTGTTCGGGCACGCTGAAGGCGGTGGCCTGGGCAACAATAGAGGGTTCGATGGGCGACAGCGTTTTGCGCACCTTGTCGGTGCCTCGGTTGCGCACCACCAGGAAACGCGCCGACTCCGGCAGCCACAGCATCAGCACCACCACCAGGATCAACGGCAGGATGCCGCCGATCATCAACAAGGCGTGCCAGCCGAACGCCGGGATCAGCTTGGCCGAGATAAACCCGCCACCGGCCATGCCCAGGTTGAAACCACAGAACATGCTGGTCACTAATAGCGACTTGTGGCGCTCAGGGGTGTATTCGGAGAGCAAGGTCGTCGCGTTCGGCATGCCGGCACCCAGGCCCAGCCCGGTGAGAAAACGCAGCACCAGCAATTGATCCACGTTGCTGCTGTAGGCCGAGGCCAGGCTGAAGGCGCCAAACACCAGCACCGCGCCCACCAGCACAACCTTGCGCCCGAAACGGTCAGCCAGCGGTCCGGAACCCAGGGCGCCGAACACCATGCCGATCAACGCAGCGCTCATCACCGGGCCAAGACTGGCGCGGTCAATGCCCCAGTCCTGGGACAGCGCGGGCGCGATAAAGCCCATGGCGGCGGTGTCGAGGCCATCGAGGAAAACGATGAGGAAACACAGGATCACCACGCGCCACTGGTAACGGGACAGTGGCTGGGTGTTGATGAAGGACTGGACGTCCAGGGTCGTGCCGACAGAAGGTTGATTCATTATTCTTATTCCACACCGATGGCGGGCCAACGGCCTGGGGCCGTCATTATTATTGGGGCGCCCTCAAGAGCGCTGCCGCACAGTAATAAGCCGGGGGAAACATCGTCAATTGATCAAGCGGGGATCTGTGCGGTCACCGAACACCTTAGGCAAACAGCTGCGCACTCAACTCACGGCTGGCACTGAGCATGCTCGGCAGGAAACGCTGCTCCAGTTCGCTGCGGCTGACCCGCCCAGCGTGAGTACTGACATTGAGCGCCGCCAGCACCTGGCCGGACGCGTCATACACCGGCACGGCGATGGAGCGCAGGCCCTGTTCCAGTTCCTGGTCGACAATGCACCAGCCCTGCTGCCGCACTTGTTGCAGGCATTCGAACAAGGCCTCGGGGGTGGTCAGGGTGCGGCTGGTCTTGGTTTGCAGGTCGGCATGGTCGAGGTAGTCCTGCAGCGAGGCGTCATCCAATGCCGCGAGCAGGATGCGGCCCATGGAGGTGCAATAGGCCGGCAACCGTCCGCCCACCGACAGGTCCACGGAAATCAGGCGCTGGGTGGTGGCCGAACGGGCGATGTAGAGGATGTCGTCGCCTTCGAGGGTGGCCATGTTGCAGGCTTCGTGCAGTTGCTCGCTCATGCGGTCCAGGTAAGGCTGGGCCGATACCGCCAATGGCGTGGAGGACAGGTAGGCATGCCCCAGGGTCAGGACTTTGGGCAGCAATGAATAGGTGCGCCCATCGGTGGTGGCGTAGCCGAGCTTGATCAGGGTATGCAGGCAGCGGCGTACGGCGGCGCGGGGGATTTCGGTGCGGTGACTGATCTGGGCGATGGTCAGGTGGCGCTTGCGCTCCTGGAACGCCTGCACCACGGCCAGGCCGCGAGCCAGGGAGGTCATGAAATCCGGATCACCGGTAAACGCCTGGATACGCTTGGCCGGCGAAGCAACGATCGGCGGCGCCACTGACGCGAAAGAGTTGCGCAATTGATCGTTCATGCCAGGTTCCTTTCTCTTATTGTCAACCGCAGGGGATTGGGCTGCTATTACAAGCCGGGCCGGCCGTAGCGCACAAGGCACGCCCCGTAACATTGGGCGATTATCGGACAATCATGCGATTATCGCAATTCAGCACCGCACCTGGCAGATGTCCCAATCTCGCCATCCGATAATGTTAAGCCGGTCATTTAATAACGGTATCCCTTGTTGTATTTATGACGCCAGTTTTTCAGCAAATACCGACGCGTCCGCGTAACAAAACACTCACATAAAGTTGACGCTTTTTAACTTTATGCCGATAGTGTTATTCAAATGCGCCGCTATAATGCACCCTGTGCGGAGGTCAGCCCGGTTTGATATCGGGGCCGGAGCTCGCCAGATCATGCACAGGCCGTGCATGAACGGTCGCAACTACCTGCCTGCAATGACTGCCACAACAGTGGCCTCTCGTTTCCATTTCAAACTTGAACACTTCATGGGTTCAATTTGGAACAACCCGAGGCGGCATTCAGGCATTAACGCTGCTACGTATTTACACTCAACTCAATTAGGTAACAATGTGACGAAAGATGAACTGCGCGCGGAACTTGAGCGCCAGGAGCAACGTTACAAGGACGTTTACGGCGGGGAAGTCACCACCTACGCCGCCCAGCCTGAACCGGAACGCAAACCATGGCGCAAGCGAGCCAGCCTGCTCGACCAGGCATTTGCCCAGGAAATCCAAAAGATTGAACAGGAACTCAAGGCCGAAGAGCCATAAGCGCTTCGGCTTGAGTCTTGGGTCCTGGCTGGAGTGCTGCCATTTAGCCAGCGTCCCGTCGGCCTCATCCCGCGATCGCCTGTAAAATTTCATACAAATGTTTCAGGCATGACGATTTGGTGACAAAACCCTGTCTTTTCAGCGCTGCGCTTTATAAATCAAAGACTTGCCAAAGCCCCGAAAACCCTGGGATCGCCAGCTTTCGCCCAGGGCGATTCGATGAAGATTGATACCGATGAGCAGCTAGTGCATCGATTACTGAGGTTTTCTGGCATAATCGCGCCCCCTTACGACCGGGTCAGAAAACCTTCATGATCGATTTATTCAGCGGACTGGATGCTTGGGTTCTCGTGAGCCTGTTGCTCGCCCTGGCCTTTGTCCTCGCCTTCGAGTTCATCAATGGCTTTCATGACACCGCTAACGCGGTGGCCACAGTCATCTATACCAAAGCCATGCCGCCGCATCTGGCCGTGTTCTTCTCCGGGGTGTTCAACTTCCTCGGCGTGTTGCTCGGTGGTGTCGGTGTCGCCTACGCCATCGTGCACCTGCTGCCCGTGGAGTTGCTGATCAATGTGAACACCGGCCATGGCTTGGCGATGGTCTTCTCGTTGTTAGCCGCGGCGATCACCTGGAACCTGGGCACCTGGTACTTCGGTATACCCGCCTCCAGCTCCCACACCCTGATCGGTTCGATCCTCGGTGTCGGCCTGGCCAATGCCCTGATCAACGACATCCCCCTGGCTGACGGTGTGAACTGGCAGAAGGCCGTCGATATCGGCGCGTCCCTGGTGTTCTCGCCGATGGCTGGCTTCCTGGTCGCAGCCCTGGTGCTGATCGGCCTGAAATGGTGGCGCCCGCTGTCGAAGATGCACAAGACCCCGGACCAGCGCCGCAAGCTCGACGACAAGAAGCACCCGCCGTTCTGGAACCGCCTGGTCCTGGTGATTTCGGCAATGGCCGTGAGTTTCGTGCACGGCTCCAACGATGGCCAGAAAGGCATCGGCCTGATCATGCTGGTGCTGATCGGTATCGTGCCGGCGCAGTTCGTACTCGACCTGGGCAGCACCACCTACCAGATCGAGCGTACTCGCGACGCCACGCTGCACCTTAACCAGTTCTACCAGCGCAACCACGAGACCCTGGGTGAGTTCCTGGCCCTGGGCAAAAGCGTGAAAGACGACCTGCCGGGCAAGTTCCGCTGCAACCCGCAGCAGACCGAACCCACCATCAATGCGTTGCTGGATACCTTGAAAGGCGTCTCCGATTACCATTCCCTGAGCGCCGATCACCGCATCGAAGTGCGCCGCTACCTGCTGTGCCTGGATGACACCGCGAAAAAAGTCGGCAAGCTGCCGGGCCTGGAAGCGCGTGAGAAGTCCGACCTCGACAAGCTGCGCAAGGACCTCACCGCCACCACCGAGTACGCTCCGTTCTGGGTGATCCTTGCGGTCGCACTGGCCCTGGGCCTGGGCACCATGGTGGGCTGGAAGCGTGTGGTACTGACGATCGGTGAGAAGATCGGCAAGCAGGGCATGACCTATGCCCAGGGCATGTCGGCACAGATCACCACCGCCACCATGATTGGCTTTGCCAATATCTTCGCCCTGCCGGTCTCCACCACCCACGTCCTGTCTTCCGGCGTGGCGGGCACCATGGTCGCCAACAAAAGCGGCCTGCAAGGTGGCACGGTCAAGACCATCCTGATGGCTTGGGTGTTGACCCTGCCTGCGACCGTGGGCCTCTCGGCCGGCTTGTTCTGGCTGGCCTCCAAGGCACTGGGCAACTGATCGCCAGGCGCTGACAAAAAGGTGCGGCCTCTGTGAGGACCGCACCTTTTTTTATGGACCAGAATTAAACACCCAAAAAAAAGGGCGACCGAAGTCGCCCAAAATGCCTTGCGTGCTCATGTAACCCGGAAAGATCTAAGGTTTTTTACGCTTGTTCGCGTCTTTCCAGATAAAAAATCCAAACCCTACAAAAAACAGCACCATGAGGCTTACAGTCAGCACTCCGGCGAATACCACATTATCGATAAACATGACCGGCCTCCTGCACTTGCCTTGTTGCGATAGGGCTAAGTTAATGGAGAAGGCGGATTGGAAAATTGACGGGGATCAATGTCGCCCGCGACGGGGCGTAAAGAAGGGTAATAACTGACCTGCATCAATAGATGCAGGCCGTTTTAACGCTTTTTGGGTTTGTTCTTTGATTTTTTCTTGGCTTTGCCTAAAGGCATCGCCTGTTCAAACGCCTGGCGCACTTCATTCAGGCGCTTGTCATTCAGGTCATGCACGCGCTTGGCCCGTTCGGCGTTCAGGTCGATCAGCTTGTCGTCATCACTCATGGCTTGGCTTACGTCGTGGCGAGTAAGGCTCAATAATGCGGACTCCTGCGCCCGACGGCAAATCAACCGGCGACAAAAAACCGAGCGGCGCCCAAAATCGGCACTTTCCAACCACTCAAGGAGGCCCATTCAGGTGGCACTGCATAAGGATCTTCCGCCGCTGCTGGCCCTGCGCGCCTTTGAAGCCGTGGCCCGGCACTTGAGCTTTATCAAGGCCGCGCAGGAATTGTCGGTGACCCAGAGTGCCCTGAGCCATCAGGTACAAAAGCTCGAACAGCACTTGGGTAAACCGCTGTTTATCCGACGCACCCGCGCGATCGATCTGACCGCAGACGGCCAGCAGTACTACGCCGAAATCCGCCCAGCCCTGGACGCCATCGCCGTCGCAACCCGCGCCCAACGGCTGGTACCCAGCGCCACGGTGTTACGTGTCGGCCTGCTGGCGTCGTTCGCCACCCTGTGGTTGGCGCCGCGCCTGGCGGGTTTTCTCAACCGCTATCCGCATATCCAGGTGGAGTTGCTGCCGGCGATTCAACTGGCAAACGTCGCGGCGGCCGAAGTCGACCTGGCCATTCGCTACGGCAAGGGCGACTGGCCCGATGTACAGGCCACACGACTGATGCCCGAAGTGATCTCTCCGGTGTGCAGTCCGGCATTCAAGGCCAGCCAAGTGCACAACGGTGCGCTGTTGATGGCCACTTCGCACCGTCCTTTTGAGTGGACGGACTGGTCTGGGCACTATCAAGTCGACCTCAAGCACCATCCGCGCGTCATGCTGCACGACTACAACATCGTGGTCGAAGCCGCGGTGGCCGGCCAGGGCATTGCCATGGGCCGTCATCGCTTGATCCAACGCAGGCTGGATGATGGCAGCCTGGTAGAAGCCTTCGATTGGCCGCCCTATCACAGTGAAATAGGCTACTGGTTGATTGCAGCGCAAGGCCCTGCCAGCGACGCCGCGCGGTGTTTCAGCGAGTGGTTGAAGGACATCTGCCGCGACACGTGAGTTATTTCGATACGTCGGATGAGATCTATCCGTTTGTCGACACTCCCCCTGCCCCACATGCTGAAACCTCCTGACCCCAGAGGATTCACCATGAGCGACTCCCTCCGCCACCGCGTGCAAGCCCTCGGCCTGACGCTGCCATCACCCAGCCAGCCGATTGCCAACTACATCAACCATGTGGTCAGCCAGAACCAGCTGTTTATCTCTGGGCAAATCCCGCTGATAGACGGCAAGCCCGCCTATGTCGGCCGCCTCGGCGAATCCCTCAGCGAGGAAGAAGGGGCGCAGGCCGCGGAACTGGCTGCACTGAGCTTGCTCGCGCAATTGAGCGATGCCCTGGGCGATGACCTGTCGCGCCTGGTGCGCATCCTGCGCCTGGGGGTGTTTATCGCCAGCAGCGGCGAGTTCCAGCGCCAGGGCGCCGTGGCCAATGGGGCGTCCAACCTGCTGGTGAATGCCCTCGGCGAAAAGGGCCGTCACGTACGCACGGCAGTGGGTGTTTGCAGCCTGCCGGCCGGCGTGGCGGTGGAGGTTGACGGGATTTTCGAGTTGCAGCCGTGAGCCCGCTGCACGTGCAACATCTGCGCGAGAGCACTCCCGGCTGCCAATCGGGCATCGTGCACTTCAACTCTGCCGGTGCCTCCTTGCCGAGCCAGGCGACCCTTGACGCCATCATCGACCAACTACAACGCGAAGCCCGCGACGGCCCGATGGAAGCCGGCGAGCATGGCGCGTTGCTGGTAGAAAAAGCCCGCCGCGCGGCCGCGCAGTTGCTCAACGCGCCCACCCCATCGATTGCCTTTGCCAGCAGCGGCTCGACCGCCTGGAGCATGGCGTTCCAGGCCTTGGGCCCGTGGCAGCCGGGCGACCGCATTCTGGTAGGACGCCACGAATGGGGCGGCAACCTGGCGAGCATGCAGTTGGCGGTGCAAGCCGGCGCGCGGGTGGACGTCATCCCCTGCGATGCCACCGGCGCGGTGTGCCCCGTGGCATTGGAAGCGATGATCGATTCAAGGGTAAAGCTCATCGACCTCACCTGGCTCCCCGCCAACGGCGGCCTGATCAACCCCGCCCAGGCCATCGGTGAAGTGGCCAGGCGTCACGGGATCGCCTACTTTATCGACGCCGGCCAAGCCGTCGGCCAGGTGCCGGTGGACGTGCAGGCGTTGCAGTGCGATGTGCTCAAGGCGGCCGGGCGCAAGCACCTGCGCGGGCCACGGGGGACGGCGCTGCTGTATGTGCGGCCGGATTTCCTCCCGCACTTGAACCCCGCCCAGCGCGACGTATTTTCCGCCCCCTGGAGCGCCGACGGTTTCGACCTGCGCAACGACGCCCGGCGCTTTGAGACCAGCGAGGTGTCCTTTGCCCTGCTAGCGGGCCTGGGCAATGCACTGCAGGAGATGAATCAGCTGGGGATCGAGCGTGTATGGGAAAAGATCACGCAAACCAGCAGGCGAATCCGCGAAGCATTGCGTGAGATTCCGGGTATTTCCCCGCATGACCTGGGCACGGTTCAATCGGGCTTGATCGCCTTCAACCTCGCCGGCTGGGACGCCTTCGAACTCAAACGGCAATTGGGATTGAAGCGGATCAATATCGGTGCCAACGGTGTGGCCTACACCCCGTTGGATATGCAGGCCCGCGGCCTGACCAGCATTGCGCGGATCTCCGTCAGCCCGTTCAACAACGATCACGACATCGAGTTGTTGATAACAGCCCTGGAGGAACTGCGTGGCTAAACCTCGACGTCCACCCACAAGCCCTGGCGCGGCGCGTCTTCGATCAGCGGCACAACCGGTACGGTGTTGTCGGCATTGAGCAGGTCGCCCGGGATCGCCAAGTGCTGATCCGGGTCTTCATCGGCTTCGCGCCGGCGTTTCTGCTGTTCCTGCTGGCGGCGTTGTTCCTCGCGCAGCAAAAAAGTCGACTGCTCGGCATCGCCCTTTTTCAGGTCGATGGTGCTTTCGTTGGAGCCCGCTTGCACAGGGACCACGGGCGGAATATCGGGTTTCTGGCGGACCGGGTCGAGTTGCGACGTAACCGGTACGACGCTGACGGGCAGCATAGGTGGAAGCATGATAGTTGTTCTCCTGTCAGCAGGCTGTCGGCGGGCCGCGCGACGACTTGAGCGCAGGTTCGCCAACCTGTGACCCAGTCGACACTCACAAGTGCCCGCCACCCGTCGATTGCGTGCTCACCCGGCCGCCCAAACGGAGTAGTTTTTGTCAGAGTCCTTGGGCGTGGGGCCTTGTTCCGTTAACATAGTCGGCTTTTTCACGGCGGGAGTCAGGCAGCATGGCGCAGCAGTATCAACCGGGGCAACGCTGGATTAGTGACAGCGAAGCAGAGCTGGGGTTAGGCACCGTTCTGGCACAGGACGGCCGCTTGTTGACCGTGCTCTATCCGGCCACTGGCGACACCCGCCAGTATGCGCTACGGAATGCGCCCCTCACCCGTGTGAGGTTCTCGCCGGGTGACTCCATCACCCATTTCGAAGGCTGGAAAATGACCGTGCAGGAAGTCGACGACGTCGATGGCCTGCTGGTCTACCACGGCCTCAATGGGCAGAACGAGCAGGTCACCCTGCCGGAAACCCAGCTCTCCAACTTTATCCAGTTCCGCCTGGCCAGCGACCGTCTGTTCGCCGGGCAGATCGACCCGCTGGCCTGGTTCTCGCTGCGCTATCACACCCTTGAACACACCAGCCGCCAATTGCAATCCTCGCTGTGGGGCCTGGGTGGCGTGCGTGCGCAACCTATTGCCCACCAATTGCACATCGCCCGTGAAGTCGCTGACCGTATCGCACCACGGGTCTTGCTGGCGGACGAAGTGGGCCTGGGCAAGACCATCGAAGCGGGCCTGGTGATCCATCGCCAACTGCTGTCGGGCCGCGCCAACCGCGTACTGATCCTGGTACCGGAAAACCTGCAGCACCAGTGGCTGGTGGAAATGCGCCGCCGCTTCAACCTGCAAGTGGCGCTGTTCGATGAAGAACGCTTTATCGAAAGCGATGCCGCCAACCCGTTCGAAGACACCCAGCTGGCCCTGGTCGCGCTGGAGTGGCTGGTGGACGATGAGAAGGCCCAGGACGCACTGTTCGCCGCCGGCTGGGACCTGATGGTGGTCGACGAAGCCCACCACCTGGTCTGGCATGAAGACAAAGCCAGCCCGGAATACTCGCTGGTCGAGCAGCTTGCCGAAGTGATTCCCGGCGTGCTGCTGCTCACCGCCACCCCGGAACAGCTGGGCCAGGACAGCCACTTCGCGCGCCTGCGCCTGCTGGACCCGAACCGTTTCCACGACCTGCACGCCTTCCGTGCCGAAAGCGAGAACTATCGCCCGGTGGCCGAAGCCGTGCAGGAGCTGCTCGACAAGGGCCGCCTGTCGCCCGCCGCGCACAAGACCATCCAAGGTTTCCTCGGCAACGAAGGCGAAGCGCTGCTGACCGCCGTCAACGATGGCGACGCCGAAGCCAGTGCGCGCCTGGTGCGTGAACTGCTCGACCGCCACGGCACCGGCCGCGTGCTGTTCCGTAACACCCGTGCCGCGGTGCAGGGTTTCCCGGAGCGTAAGCTGCACGCCTACCCGCTGCCGAACCCGGACGAATACCTCGAACTGCCCCTGGGCGAACACGCCGAGCTGTACCCGGAAGTCAGCTTCCAGTCGCAACCGGACATCGACGAAGAAAACCGCTGGTGGCGCTTCGACCCGCGCGTCGAATGGCTGATCGACCAGCTGAAAATGCTCAAGCGCACCAAGGTCTTGGTGATCTGCGCCCACGCCGAAACCGCCATGGACCTGGAAGACGCCCTGCGCGTACGCTCCGGCATCCCGGCCACGGTGTTCCACGAGGGCATGAACATCCTCGAGCGTGACCGCGCCGCCGCTTACTTCGCCGATGAGGAATTCGGCGCCCAGGTACTGATCTGCTCGGAAATCGGCAGTGAAGGCCGCAATTTCCAGTTCTCCCACCACCTGGTGCTGTTCGACCTGCCATCCCACCCCGACCTGCTGGAACAGCGGATCGGCCGTCTGGACCGGATCGGCCAGAAACATGTGATCGAACTGCACGTGCCCTACCTGGAAACCAGCCCGCAACAGCGCCTGTTCCAGTGGTACCACGAAGCCCTGAACGCGTTCCTTAACACCTGCCCGACGGGCAACGCCTTGCAGCACCAGTTCGGCCCGCGCCTGCTGCCGCTGCTGGAAAACGCCGACGACAGCGAGTGGCAAGCCCTGATCGACGAGGCCCGTGCCGAGCGCGAGCGCCTGGAACAGGAACTGCACACCGGCCGCGACCGCCTGCTGGAGCTCAACTCCGGTGGCGCCGGTGAAGGCGATGCGCTGGTGGAGGACATCCTCGAACAAGACGACCAGTTCGCCCTGCCGATCTACATGGAAACCCTGTTCGACGCCTTTGGCATCGACAGCGAAGACCATTCGGAAAACGCGCTGATCCTCAAGCCCAGCGAGAAGATGCTCGACGCCAGCTTCCCCCTGGGCGACGACGAAGGTGTGACCATCACCTACGACCGTAACCAGGCGCTGTCCCGTGAAGACATGCAGTTCATCACCTGGGAACACCCGATGGTGCAGGGCGGCATGGACCTGGTGCTGTCCGGCTCCATGGGCAACACCGCCGTGGCGCTGATCAAGAACAAGGCGCTCAAGCCGGGCACCGTGTTGCTGGAGCTGCTCTACGTCAGTGAAGTGGTCGCGCCCCGCGCGCTGCAACTGGGCCGCTACCTGCCTCCGGCGGCACTGCGCTGCCTGCTGGACACCAATGGCAACGACCTGTCCGGCCGCGTCTCGTTCGAAACCTTGAACGACCAGCTGGAAAGCGTGCCACGGGCCAGCGCCAACAAGTTCGTGCAGGCCCAGCGCGATCAACTCACACCGCGGATCAATGCCGGTGAAGAGAAGATCACACCGCGTCACGCCGAACGTGTGGCCGAAGCCAAGCGTCGCCTGGCGGCAGACACCGACGAAGAACTGGCGCGCCTGACCGCGTTGCAAGCGGTCAACCCGACCGTACGCGACAGCGAGCTGGTCGCCCTGCGCAACCAACGTGAGCAAGGCCTGGCCATGCTCGACAAGGCGGCGCTGCGACTGGAAGCCATTCGGGTGTTGGTAGCGGGTTGATTACCGCCCTGCCCTGTTAAAAAGGCCCGCGCACTGCGGGCCTTTTTTATTCACTTGAGAACACCGTTGGCGTTGCGGGCCTCATCGGGGGCAAGCCCCCTCCCACAGTTGACCGCGTTGTCATGTAGGTCACCGATCAATGTGGGAGGGGGCTTGCCCCCGATGGCGTCAACGCGGAATCAAGCCATCGCTGCCGCAGCCGGCACCTCAACCCCCTTCAATCCCTCCTTCATCCGCTTGGCATCACGCACAAAACTGCGTGACGCCTGAAACAGGAACAGCATCGTCAAGAACAGCGCCACCGGAATCAGGTACATGGCGTCATGCAAGCCCACCGCCTTGTAAGCCTCGGTCATCTGCTCGGCCCCCGCCGCATACATCGCAGCATGGGCAAAGTGATCGGACAACCCGCCCACTACAATCGGCCCCATGCCCCCGCCCAGCAAGTACAAACCGGCAAAGAACAGCGCCATCGCCGTGGCCCGCAGGCGCGGCTCGACCACGTCCTGGATCGCGGTGTACACACAGGTGTAGAAGTTATACGCAAACAACCAGCCCACACTGAACAGCGCCACAAACACGCCGATCTCGATACGCCCGGCATGCAGGGCCCAGGCTGTAGTGACGGTGGAGATGATCAGACTGCACGCCGCAAACAGCAGTCGGCCATTGGCAACGCGTTGATGGATCTTGTCGGCAATCCAGCCCCCCAAGGTCAGGCCCACCAGGCCGGTCAACCCGACGATGACGCCGGTGGCGACCGCCGCGTCCTGCAAGGGCATGAGGAAATAGCGCTGCAGCATCGGCACCAGGAACGAGTTGCACGCGTAGGTGGCGAAGTTGAAGCACAACCCGGCCAGCACCAACCACAGGAAGGTCGGCACGGCCAGCACACGGCGAATCGGGCGATCAACACGCTCCTGGGAGACTTGTACGGCTTCGGCGGCGCCGCGCTTGGGTTCCTTGATATAGAACATGAACACCGCAAGGATCAGCCCCGGCACGGCGGCGATGAAGAACGGCGCGCGCCAGCTGTCGAACGCCTTGACCATCCAACCGATGGTGAAGAACGCCAGCAACAGGCCCAAAGGCAGGCCCAGCATGAAAATCCCCATGGCCCGGGCACGACGGTGCGCCGGGAACAGGTCGCCGATCAGCGAGTTGGCGGCCGGCGCATAGCTGGCTTCACCGATACCGATGCCCATGCGCACCAGCAAAAACGTCCAGAAACTGCCGACCAGGCCGTTGATCGCCGTCAACCCGCTCCACGCGAACAGGCCCCAGCCCATCAGTTTGCTGCGCGAGCCGGTATCGGCCAGACGCCCCAGCGGCAGGCCGGCAATGGCATAAACAATGGTGAAGGCGGTGCCGATGATGCCGAGCTGGAAGTCGCTCAGGTGCCATTCCATGCGGATCGGCTCGATGATGATCGCCGGAATGGTGCGGTCGAAGAAGTTGAACAGGTTGGCGAGGAACAGCAGGAACAGAATGCGCCAGGCATTCGCCGCTTGGGTCGAGTTCTGCATGGGTCCGTCTCTTTTATTGTTATGAGAGCTGCGATGCCCGATGCATCCCGCCCGGTACCTGCAACATAGTCAGGCGAGCCGTGGTTGTCTGTAATGATTCGTAAAGCTGATAGGGCATGATTTCACCCGACAACACGGGACTTTGCCGACAAAAATATAAGTGCCTGCCCCCCTTCCCAACGGCCATGACCCGATTAGAATGGCGAGCCTTCCAGTAGTCCCCCACTCTACTTTTCTTATCGATGACGCCCATGTCCGAAGCCAGTCCGTGTCTGAGTTGCGGTGCCTGCTGTTCACACTTTCGTGTGTCTTTTTTCTGGGGTGAGTGCGCCTCCTCGGGAGGGACGGTGCCTGATGACCTGGTGGTGCAGATCAACCCGACCCGCGTGGCGATGATCGGTACCGACCAGAAACCCGCGCGCTGCTGCAGCCTTGAAGGCGAAGTCGGCAAAGGCACGAGTTGCTCGATTTATGAACAACGCTCAAGCCCCTGCAGAGAATTCGAGGCTTCATGGAGCCAGGGCGAGCAGAATGTCGATTGCGATGCGGCCCGTGCTGCGTTCGGCCTGCCGCCGTTACAAGCACCGTTCGAGTTGGAGTTGCCCATCAGCGCTTAGCACTAATTGCTATGCACGGCATGCCAAAATCATTCAGAGCAAAGTGCCATTATCGCTGGAAAATCCCGCGAGGCTTCTATACTCGACCTCATAGGTCATCGCCGTAGGCTGTGACGTGACGCTATGACGGGACATGCTATGGAATGGCTAGGTCTGCACTTTTTTACCGACCTCCCAGCGAACGGGCACTTATTACTCAATTGCAGTCATAACCCTTTTCTGGTGCTGCTGGCCTATCTGGTCGCCTGTGCGGCGGGGTTCGGCACCCTGGACATGGCCGAACGGGTTGGCCATGTCGAAGACCCTACCGCTCGCCGCCATTGGCGTTGGCTGGGTGCCGGTTGTTTGGCAGGGGGTATCTGGTCCACTCACTTCATCAGCATGCTGGCCTTCCAGGCACCCATCGCGATTCACTACGAACTGCTCATGACGTTCGCCTCGCTGGTCATCGCCCTGATCGCCTCGTTGTTCGCCATGCAAACCCTCAGTCACACCAAACTGCGATTTAACCAATACCTGCTGGCATCGTTGTGGATGGGCATCGGCATCGCCCTGATGCATTACGTCGGCATGTCGGCCATGCGTTCCCAGGCCCAGGCGTATTTCGAGTCGGGCCTGCTGCTCGCCTCGGTGGGCATCGCCATTGGCGCCAGCCTGGCCGCCCTGTTGTTGTCGAGCTACCTGCGCACCGGTGCCGGCGTCTTCCATCAACTGCTCAAATACGCTGCCAGCCTGATGTTGGGCGCAGGCATTATCAGCATGCACTTTACCGGCATGGCCGCCATGCAACTGATCGTCCCCACCGGCGCCGATCTCTCGTTGCCACTGGACAATAACCCTACCCAACTGGGCCTGTCGGTCGCCGTGATCACCCTGCTGGTGATCGGCAGCAGCATCAGCGCTGCGCTGGCGGATAAAAAGCTGCAGCACAAGGAGCGCGACCTGCGTCGGGTCAACGCACTGCTCAGCGAACTGGATCAGGCGCGCGCCTCCCTGCAACAGGTGGCGCATTACGACGCGCTGACCAGCTTGCTTAACCGACGCGGTTTCAATCAGATTTTTGCAGAAAAAATCGCCGAAAAAACGGCTTCAAACGGCATGATGGCGGTTATTTTCCTGGATATTGACCACTTCAAGCGCATCAACGACAGTCTCGGCCATGACGCAGGGGATCAATTGCTCAGCGTTCTCGCCAGCCATATCAAAGGCTCCGTGCGCAGCCATGCGGACGTGGTCGCACGGTTTGGCGGCGATGAGTTCTGCATCCTGATCAGCATTCACCACCGCGACGAAGCGCGACACCTGGCCCAACGCATCATGCAAAAGATGAAGGACCCCGTCGAACTGGCCGGTCGCCGTATGGTGATGACCACCAGCATTGGCATCAGCCTGTTTCCCGAGGATGGCCTGACCTGCGAAGAGCTGCTCAAAAACGCCGACCTGGCGCTGTACCAGTCCAAGGACATGGGACGTAATAGCCTGAACTTCTTCAACTCCAACCTGAAGACACGCGCCTCCCTCGAACTGCAATTGGAAGAAGAGCTACGCAGCGCCCTGCGCGCCCAGAACCAGTTGGTACTGTTCTACCAACCGATCTTTGACATGAAGCTGGGCAAAGTGACACGCCTGGAGGCCCTGGTGCGCTGGCAGCATCCGCAACATGGGCTGCTGACCCCAGCCCGGTTTATCGGGATTGCCGAAAGCAACGGGCTGATCGCCGAACTCGATCACTGGGTCTTGCGCCAAGCCTGCCATGACTTGAGCCTGCTCTCCGACCGCGGCTATACCGAACTGACCATGTCGGTGAACTGCTCGGCCCTGAACCTGGCCCGCGACGAACTGGCGGATGAAATCGAAGACGCGTTGCGCTTCAGCGGGATCGGCGCCAACCGCCTGGAGCTGGAAGTGACCGAAAATGCCTTGATGGGCAATATCAGCAGCACCCTGGCCCTGCTGCGGCAAATCCGCGCGCTGGGCGTGTCGCTGGCCATCGATGACTTCGGCACCGGCTACTCCTCCCTCGCCTACCTCAAGCGCCTGCCGCTCAACACCCTGAAGATCGATCGCTCGTTTATCCAGGACATTCCCAAGTCGACCGCCGACATCGAGATCGTCCAGGCAATTATCGGCATGGCTCACACCCTGCACCTGCAGGTGGTGACCGAAGGCGTGGAAACCGAGGCCCAATTCGATCTGCTGCTCAATCATGGCTGTGATTTCGTCCAGGGCTACCTATTGAGCCCGGCGGTGCCCGCCAGTGAAATAATGGGCGCAATGCAGGGGATCGACAGGCGCAATCCGAGCCCCCCAGCCAGCGTGGCGGGCACCAAGGACACCCCTGCGACAAAAGAGCTGTCCCCAGGCCGCCCCGGATCCACCTCCGTTGTCAGGCCAATTCGCTGACGTCGAATCTTTGGCATTTCGCCATCACTTACCTAAAGATCGCCGACGAACGGCCGATTCATCAGAGTCCGGCCAGGTTTTTCCTGAGCTCACTGGGTAAGCCTGATGGTTCGGACAAGGACGCACTGTAAAGTCGCGATCTCCCATTCCGTGATGGCTATTTGATACTTTTCAGCCATCCGTCCAGGCACATGGCGCACAATGACCTCTAAAAATAACTCTGGCACCGTGGTATCCGACGTGTTGCTCCCAGCGCCTGAGGGCAAACCCTCAGGTTCAAAGTCATTGAGCACCGCGCGCCCGCTGGCCACCCAGCAATACCTGTACTTCACCGAAACCAATACCGACCGCATCCTCGATAACCTCGACGGCCTGCGCGACATGGTGTTCCCGCGCCCGCCTCACCTGGAAGGCGACAGCGAGCAGCACAGCGAGCAGGAATTCCCCTCGGTCTGCCTGATCGGCCTGGGCCGCTGCGGTTCGAACATCGCGCTGGACGTGGCGGAGCTGGTGTACAACGCGCGCAAGTTCTACCTCAACGAATTCAGCACCGAAGACAAATCCTTGGATAAGGGCTACAGCCCGGCCCAGTGGATTCGCAACAACCTGCGCCTGGGCGGCGGCAAGGCCAGCAAGCCGGTGTTCCTGGTGGAACCGCTGGTGATGCTCGGTGACCTGGACAAGGACATCGCCGGGCGTATCCGTTTCTCGCGCAAGGGCGAAAAAAGCGGCTTCCTGCGCGACTATAGCAAGATGAAAATCATGGACCTCTCCGAAGTCCATGCCGGTGGCGCCGGTAACGCGCCGATCCTCGGCCAGTACCTGGCCAAGATCATCCTCAACAAAGACACCCAGCGCTTTTCCAGCCCCGACTGGAAGATGATCCACTCGTACCTGATCGACTCCTGCGGCATCAAGGCCAACCAGTCGCGCCTGTACTTCTCGATCTTCAGCGCCGGCGGCGGCACCGGTTCGGGCATGGCCTCGGAGTTCGGCCTGGCGCAGCAGCACTCGTACATGAACAAGACGTTCGACACCAAGCCCGCCGACGAACACGACAGCAAAAGCGGCCACGCCTTCGTATTCGAGCCGATCTTCACCAGCGGTATTTGCGTGCTGCCGAACATCTCCGACCACCGCAGCGAAATGTCCGAGGCGCTGCACATCAACGCCGGACGCTTGCTGTGCAAGTACCTTTCGGAGGAATGGGACTTCTCGTACAACTTCGACAATGAAGACAGCAGCGAAGCCAGCGTAAAGGGGCGCATCCGGCCTTGGAACGCGATGATGCTGATCTCCAACGACATCATGCGCTACGCCGAAGAAAGCGATGACGGCAATATCCAGAACATTGACGTCAATGCCATGGAGAAACACGCCAACCAGTACATCTCCCAGCAGATCTTCAACATCCTCACCGCCCAGGCCGTGACCACCGACTACGACCAGAACTACTTCCGTCGCGCCGGCATCGACATCGGCGAGACCATCCGCCTGGATGCCAATGACCTGTTCATGAGCCTGGCCGGGCCGGTGGCGATTGCCTACGCCGAATCCGTCGTACCGGAAACCCCGGCGCCGTCCAATGACAAGTTCAAAGTCTTCGAGAAAGAGCCTCAGCGCCTGAACATCGACGACCTGTTCTTCCGCTCCATCGACCTGCCGCATTTCAACAAGGTCACCCAGGCCATCGAAGGCATCAGCCTGTTGCCGATCGAGTCCAAGCGCTACAAGGCGTCCCTGGAGCAATACAAGAACTCCGGCTACGACGCGGCGGCGCTGCATGACCTGCACTTCTTCAAGAACTGCTCGTCGGTGGTGTCGATCGTCTCGCTGCCCAAGGACTACAAGCTGTCCTACATGGACCTGAACCGGCTCAAGACGCACCTCAACAGCCTGTTCCCCAACACCACCCTCAAGCGCTATGCCCTGGTGATCGGCGCGTCCGCCAACCTGTCGCTGACCACCCTGATCGCCAAGAGCCCGTGCCTGTCGGATGACTTCCTCACACTGATCGTGGCCTTTATCAAGCGTTGCTTTGCGCGCAACCCGTACCGCTTCGATGACACCTTGGACAATTCGATCCTGGACTTCATCATCCACGAGGACTTCGACGAAGACCGCATCGACGAGTTGCTCAATGAGTTTGAAAACCCGGCGAAGATCCTCGATACCAACTGGTACGCGATCAAGCCGATGTATGAGAAGAAGTACCGCGAGTTGATCAACGACAAAGAGAAGTTCGTGTCGATCAATGACATTCGCCTGTCACGGGATTGTGTGAAGAAGGCGATCAAGTACTTGCGCGAGATCTACCGTCACCGCATCGGCAAGACCAAGGTTATCTCGTTGAATAACCACACCGGCAAGACCGCCTAGCCCAGTGTGACGGCGCCGCCTGGCGCCGTTGCAACCTCAGTGCGTCATGCGTTGACGCAGGAACGCGATGATGGTCTTTTCGTCGGCGCGTCTTGCAGGCCGGGGCAAATGCTTCGGCCAGCCGGAATTTTTTGCGCCGAAGAACCGCTTCTGCTCCGCCTCATCCCAGCCACGAATCTCCCGCGAAGCCGATTCCCACCACCCGTGTCGGCACACATCGTAGTACGGATGCGCAGGCGCCGAACTGCCGTAGAGCAAGTCACGACCGACCTTTTTCAGGTGCTTGCGCTGATTGCGCAGCTTCCACTTGATGCGCAGCCGCTGCCAGGGCGAGGGCACCGGCTTGACTCGCGGCACATCCCTGCATCGCGCTACCAGCTCAGGGCCGAATGCCTCACCGTGAAGGGTGAAGAAGTGCGCTTGCATGGCATGGAAGAAGCGCTTATCGGCGAAGTAGTGATGAACGAATTTATGCGCCTCGCGCACCTTCTGGTCGCGCATCGCGAAGGAAATCGCGATTTGCTCGATGGTGTGAATATCGAACGAGTTCCGCGTCCACTCGTCGATCAGGCGGATGGAGGCTTCGAGCAGCGGCGCATCGCTGGCACGCACGCCGCACAGACCACTGTTATAGAGCTTGAAGCTGTTATCCGCAGAGATGCCATGGGCCTGCAGGTGCTCGCCCAACTTGAGATAGTCAGGGCGCTTGCAGACATAGCTCCAGTCGTATTCAAAGCCGTCCATCACATACTGGCCCGGCTCTATCAGTTCGAACACACGATGGGGGGACTTGAGGAACAGCGTGTCGGTGTCAACGAACAGGGTCTTGTCCGCCAGCATAAGCCCTTGGGCGATCGCGCAGGCCTTGCGGCGATGGGGGTAACCGTTTTCACCCTGCCATTGGGCCAGGGTCTGCTCGTCCAGGGCGATGGTTTCAACCGGCCAACCAATGTAGTCCTGGGGCCGATCGGTCATGACCCGGATGCACAGCGACTCGCCCGGTTTGAGTTGGGACAGGGCGGTGAGGATGCTGAACTTGGCTTCGCGCCGATAAACGTCCTGGCGACCGTAGATAAGGTAAAGCAGTTGGTGCGAAGGCTTCGCTAAGGGGGACAGCGCTGACGGCATGACTAGCTCCGGGTGACAAGCGGCGAACTTTACCGGAATTCGCCGCTTCCTACGCCGCGATCTGACAGGCATCACCCTTTTATTCACACTGAGAAACAATTCTCCGGACTATTCACCGGCGAGAAAACTGTTCCCATGACGTGCGCGTCACCCAGCGCTGTGACCTTTCTTCACGGCAAGATGCCATCACGGCACCAGCGGTTACTCAGCTACACACTTTTAAAACGGAAAATCACGCACCTTTTCAGTGCGACCCTTTATCACGCCGCCCTTTCCTGGATCAGTATCCACGGCGAAACCACCACCGCCCACAAGCTCGGGTCGCGTTCAACCAGGTCCAATGCCCGCGTCGCAGACACTTCGCAAAGGCTGCCAGCGGCCAACCAGGCAGCGACTTTATCGCGGTTGTCTTCAGCCATTCCCTCGGCGGCCTCGATCAAATCCAGGCCGGCATCGACCCACAATAGGGCACCCTTGGCAAAGAACGGCTCAAGCTCCTTCCAGGAGATTTCGGCGGTTTCACCGAGCAGCTTGGCATAGAGGGTGCTAGGTTCTTGAGTCATGGGAATTCACCTGGGAAAAAATCGGCGCAATCATAGCGCCCCCTCTCCGGCAGAAAAACCCAGTTGCAAATGAGTCATCGATAGAAAGTGTCAGGAAAGCCAAGGATTGCCCGGAACGCTGGCATCACCCCGCCGCAATTCTGTCTTTTTCTTTCATTTAAGCGACACACTCGGCTTTTGCCCCCGGCAGCCAGCTTTTCAAGCGATCAACCGGCGCTCTACACTGTACCGGTACAGTTGCCAGGGCACTGCCGGGGGGATATCCGAGATATCCGATCCGGTTCTGCAGCTCACAAGGCCGCTAGAACTATAAAAAATACAACAGTAAGAGTGGAGCACTATGAATAAGGCTACTAAGCAGATTTCCAAACTGTTTGCCGCTATGGTCCTGGCTGGGGTTGCCGGCCATTCGTTCGCAGCCGACACCATCAAGATCGGCATCGCCGGTCCAAAGACTGGTCCTGTAACGCAATACGGCGACATGCAATTCATGGGTGCCAAGCAGGCCATCGCCGACATCAACGCCAAGGGCGGCGTCGACGGCAAAATGCTCGAAGCCAAGGAATACGACGACGCTTGCGACCCTAAACAAGCCGTGGCCGTAGCCAACAAAGTGGTCAACGACGGCGTCAAGTTCGTGGTCGGTCACCTCTGCTCCAGCTCCACTCAGCCAGCGTCCGACATTTATGAAGACGAAGGCGTGATCATGATTACCCCGGCAGCCACCAGCCCGGAAATCACCGCCCGTGGCTACAAGCTGATCTTCCGCACCATCGGCCTGGACAGCGCCCAGGGCCCGGCGGCCGGCAACTACATCGCCGACCACGTGAAGCCGAAAATCGTTGCTGTCCTGCACGACAAGCAGCAATACGGTGAAGGCATCGCCACCGCCGTCAAGCAGACCCTCGAGAAGAAAGGCACCAAGGTTGCCGTCTTCGAAGGCCTGAACGCCGGCGACAAAGACTTCTCCTCGATCATCCAGAAGCTCAAGCAAGCCAACGTCGACTTCGTCTACTACGGCGGCTATCACCCGGAGCTGGGCCTGATCCTGCGCCAAGCCAAGGAAAAAGGCCTGAACGCCAAGTTCATGGGCCCGGAAGGCGTCGGCAACGACTCCATCTCGCAAATCGCCCAGGGCGCCTCCGAAGGCCTGCTGGTGACCTTGCCTAAATCCTTCGATACCGACCCGGCCAACAAAGCCATCGTTGAAGAGTTCGCCAAGAACAAGCAGGACCCAACCGGTCCGTTCGTGTTCCCGGCCTACTCGGCCGTTGAAGTCATCGCCGAGGGCATCAAGACTGCCAAGAGCGAAGACACCGCCAAAGTGGCCGCAGCCATCCACGCGGGCACCTTCAAGACCCCTACCGGCGACCTGAGCTTCGACGCCAAGGGCGACCTGAAGGACTTCAAGTTCGTGGTCTACGAATGGCACTTCGGCAAACCAAAAACCGAAGTTTCCCCTCAGTAAGCCAGGCGTTACTGGTCCAACAAGCCCACTGTGAGAGCAGTGGGCTTTGTTTTACGAGGTTTATGGGCCTGTCACCCGCGATCCGGGCGCTGGCTCACCTGAAAATCTTAAAACCGTCACCAGCGGTTCGCTGGCAAACGCTTTGTGCAAATGTGCTCACAGAACACAGCACGGGGCCGGAACATGACTCCACCAGTGAAATGCGTATCGGGTTTTTAGGAGCGCTGTAATGCCTGAGATCTATCATTTTTTCCAACAGCTGGTTAATGGGCTGACCATTGGCAGCACCTATGCCTTGATAGCCATTGGCTACACAATGGTTTACGGCATCATTGGAATGATCAACTTCGCCCATGGCGAGGTATACATGATTGGTTCCTACGTGGCCTTCATTGCCCTTGCCGGGCTGGCCATGATGGGTATCCACTCCCTGCCGCTGTTGATGACCGCCGCGTTCCTGGCGTCGATCGTCGTAACCAGTGCCTATGGCTACAGTATCGAGCGCGTTGCCTACCGTCCCTTGCGTGGCAGCAACCGTTTGATCCCACTGATTTCCGCCATCGGCATGTCGATTTTCCTGCAGAACACCGTATTGCTGTCCCAGGATTCCAAGGATAAATCCATCCCCAACCTGATCCCGGGGAGCTTCTCCTTCGGTCCGGGCGGGGCGGAAGAAGTGCTGATTTCCTACATGCAGATCCTGGTCTTCGTCGTCACCCTGGTGGCCATGCTGGGCCTGACCCTGTTCATCTCCCGCTCCCGTCTGGGGCGCGCCTGCCGGGCCTGCGCCGAAGACATCAAGATGGCCAACCTGTTGGGCATCAATACCAACAACATCATCGCCCTGACCTTCGTGATCGGTGCCGCACTGGCAGCCGTCGCGGCCGTACTGCTGAGCATGCAGTACGGCGTGATCAACCCCAACGCCGGTTTCCTGGTAGGCCTCAAGGCTTTTACCGCAGCGGTATTGGGCGGCATCGGCAGTATCCCGGGCGCGATGCTCGGCGGCCTGGTGCTGGGGGTGGCCGAGGCGTTTGGTGCCGATATTTTCGGCGACCAATACAAGGACGTCGTCGCGTTCGGCCTGTTGGTCCTGGTGCTGTTGTTCCGTCCGACCGGCATCCTGGGCCGTCCGGAGGTTGAGAAAGTATGAGCAGATATCTTAAATCGGCGTTTTTCAGCGCTTTGCTGGTGTGGGCGGTGGCCTTCCCGGTACTCGGCCTCAAGCTGAGCATTGTCGGCATCAACCTGGAAGTGCATGGCACCGGCCCCGTGACGCTGACCATCATCGCCCTGTGTTCGGTGCTGATGTTCCTGCGCGTGCTGTTCACCCAGCAGGTCGGCGCACTGTTCAAGGGCAACCGTGGCCCGTTGGTCTCGCCCAAGGTCAGCCAATTCCTGACCCTGCCGCGCACGCAGCGCTACATCATCATCGGCCTGATCGTGGCCGCGCTGATCTGGCCGTTCTTCGGCTCGCGCGGTGCGGTCGACATTGCCACCCTGATCCTGATCTACGTGTTGCTGGGCCTGGGCCTGAACATCGTAGTGGGCCTGGCCGGCCTCCTCGACCTGGGTTATGTGGGCTTCTACGCCGTGGGTGCCTACACCTACGCGCTGCTGTCGCACTACCTGGGCTGGAGCTTCTGGATCTGCCTGCCGCTGGCCGGCATGGCGGCGGCCACGTTCGGCTTCCTGCTGGGCTTCCCGGTATTGCGCCTGCGCGGTGACTACCTGGCCATCGTGACCCTGGGCTTCGGGGAAATCATCCGTCTGTTCCTGCGTAACCTGACCGACATCACCGGTGGCCCCAACGGCATCAGCAGCATCCCCAAGCCGACGTTCTTCGGGCTGTCGTTCGACCGCACCGCTGCCGAAGGCATGCAGACGTTCCACGAGTACTTCGGGATCGACTACAACCCGGTGAGCAAAGTGGTGTTCCTGTACCTGGTGGCACTGTTGCTGGCGCTGGCAGCACTGTTCGTGATCAACCGCTTGCTGCGCATGCCGATCGGCCGTGCCTGGGAAGCGTTGCGCGAAGATGAAATCGCCTGCCGTGCCCTGGGCCTGAACCCGACCATCATCAAGCTCTCCGCCTTCACCCTGGGTGCCGCGTTCGCCGGTTTTGCCGGCAGCTTCTTCGCCGCTCGCCAAGGCCTGGTGACCCCGGAGTCGTTCACCTTCATCGAGTCGGCGATCATCCTCGCCATCGTCGTGTTGGGTGGCATGGGTTCGCAGCTGGGTGTGATCCTGGCGGCGATCGTGATGATCCTGCTGCCGGAAATGATGCGTGAGTTCAGCGAATACCGCATGTTGATGTTCGGCGCCATGATGGTGCTGATGATGATCTGGCGACCTCAAGGCCTGCTGCCCATGCAACGTCCACACATGGAGCTGCGCAAATGAGCCGCGAGATCCTGAAAGTCGAAAACTTGAGCATGCGCTTCGGCGGCTTGCTGGCGGTCAACGGCGTCGCCCTGACCGTGAAAGAGAAACAGGTGGTTGCGCTGATCGGCCCCAACGGCGCCGGCAAGACCACGGTGTTCAACTGCCTCACCGGTTTCTACAAGCCGAGTGGCGGCAGTATCCTGCTGGACGGCCAGCCGATCCAGGGCCTGGCCGGCCACGAGATCGCCCGCAAGGGCGTGGTGCGCACCTTCCAGAACGTACGGCTGTTCAAGGACATGACGGCGGTCGAGAACCTGTTGATCGCCCAGCACCGTCACCTGAACACCAACTTCTTTGCGGGCCTGTTCAAGACCCCGGCGTTCCGCAAGAGCGAGCGCGAGGCCATGGAATACGCTGCGTACTGGCTGGACAAGGTCAACCTCACCGAGTTCGCCAACCGCCCCGCCGGCACCCTGGCCTACGGTCAGCAACGTCGCCTGGAAATCGCTCGCTGCATGATGACCCGTCCGCGGATCCTGATGCTCGACGAACCGGCCGCCGGCCTGAACCCCAAGGAAACCGAAGACCTCAAGGCGCTGATCGGCGTGTTGCGTGAGGAAAACAACGCCACGGTGCTGTTGATCGAACACGACATGAAACTGGTCATGAGCATTTCCGACCATATCGTGGTGATCAACCAGGGCACGCCGCTGGCGGACGGGACGCCGGAGCAGATCCGCGACAATCCTGAAGTGATCAAAGCCTATCTGGGGGAAGCGTAAAATGCTGCAATTCGAAAACGTTTCCACTTTCTACGGCAAGATCCAGGCCTTGCACGGCGTCAACGTCGAAGTGCGCCAGGGTGAGATCGTCACGCTGATCGGTGCCAACGGCGCCGGCAAGTCGACCTTGCTGATGACCTTGTGCGGCTCGCCGCAGGCCCACAGCGGCAGCATCCGCTACATGGGTGAAGAGCTGGTGGGCCAGCAGTCGTCGCACATCATGCGCAAGAGCATTGCCGTGGTGCCGGAAGGCCGACGGGTGTTCTCACGCCTGACCGTGGAAGAAAACCTGGCCATGGGTGGGTTCTTCACCGACAAGGGCGACTACCAGGAGCAGATGGACAAGGTGCTGCACCTGTTCCCTCGTCTCAAGGAGCGCTTCAGCCAGCGCGGCGGCACCATGTCCGGCGGCGAGCAGCAAATGCTCGCCATCGGCCGTGCACTGATGAGCAAGCCCAAGCTGTTGCTGTTGGACGAACCTTCACTGGGCCTGGCCCCCATCATCATCCAGCAGATCTTCGACATCATCGAACAACTGCGCAAGGACGGTGTAACGGTGTTCCTGGTGGAGCAGAACGCCAACCAGGCGCTGAAAATCGCCGACCGCGCCTACGTGCTGGAAAACGGCCGGGTGGTGATGCAGGGCACTGGCGAGCAGTTGCTGACCGATCCGAAGGTGCGTGAGGCGTACCTGGGAGGCTAAGAGACGGTGGCTGGATAAGCCGGATCTCATGTGGGAGGGAGCAAGTTCCCTCCCACATTTTTGTGCATTGTTTGAAATTATTTAGTCTGACCTTGTAACGAACATCCCCCTCCCGCCTCTAGTGGTGCAAGCAGGCATTCAAGCCCGCTCCTCAACCTACTGCTGGAGATCCATCATGACCACCAAACTGTCCGCTGCTAGCCTCGTCCTCGCCCTGAGTTCGGCCTTGAGCCTGTCCGCCCTGACCACCACCGCCCACGCTGCCGACGACATGCAGAAGTGCTTCGGCGTCGCTGAAGCCGGCAAGAACGATTGCGCCGCCGGTGCCGGCACATCCTGCGCCGGCACCTCGAAAACCAAGGATCAGGCCAACGCCTGGAAACTGGTCCCGGCCGGCACCTGCACCCAAACCCCAAGCTCCACCTCGCCGACCGGTTTCGGCCAGGAAGCCGCCTTCACCGCCAAGTCCTGACCCCTCCCCGGCCGGAGTACGGATGATGACGCTTTCACGCCTGTCCACAGTCTCACCGGTTCAGGTGCCAAGGCTCCCCTATCGGGCCGGGCTGGGCCTGAAGAACGAGCACTTCAAGGAAGTGCTCGATACTTCGCCCGATATCGGTTTTTTTGAAGTGCACGCCGAAAACTACATGGTGGCCGGCGGCCCGTTTCATCACTACCTGGGGTTGATACGCGAACGTTACCCCCTGTCGTTGCACGGCGTGGGCCTGTCCATCGGCGGCGAAGGCCCGCTCAACCGTGAACACCTGGGGCGCTTGGCCGCACTGATCGAACGCTACCAACCCCACTTCTTTTCCGAACACCTGGCCTGGTCCAGCCACGGCCCGGCGTTTCTCAACGACCTGCTGCCCCTGGCTTATGACACCACCACCTTGAGTCGAGTTTGCGAGCACGTCGACCAGGTACAGTGCACCCTCAAGCGGCCGATGCTGCTGGAGAACCCCTCGACCTACCTGCAGTTCCAGCGCTCGACCCTGGACGAGACCGACTTCATCGGCGAGATCATCCGTCGCACCGGCTGCGGCCTGCTGTTGGATGTGAACAACGTCTACGTGTCGTGCATCAACCACCAGCGCGACCCACTGGCCTATCTCAACGCCCTACCGTTGCGCGCCGTGGGTGAGATTCATCTGGCCGGCTTCGCCGAAGACACCGACAGCCTGGGCGATCGCCTGCTGATCGATGACCACGGCGCGCCCATCGATAACGCGGTGTGGCTGCTGTATGAACACGTGCTCGCGCTGACGGGCCCGGTCGCGACCCTGATCGAGCGCGACAACCAAGTGCCGGCCTTCAGCGTGCTATGCGCGGAAGCCCAGCACGCTGAACGGTGCTTATCGCAGGTCCGCCCATGAGCCTTCACGACGCCTTTTCCAGCGCCTTGCTGGCGCCCGGCCTACCTTGCCCCGACGGCCTGTTCAGCAGCAACGGGGCCGACCCGGCCAGTCGTTTTGCGGTGTATCGCAACAATGTTCATAGCTCGTTGATCACTGCGCTGGCAACCGCATACCCCGTAACCGCGCAATTGGTCGGCGATGAATTTTTCCGCGCCATGGCCGGCATTTTCGTCCAGGCCTACCCGCCCGCCAGCCCGCTGATCAGCGAGTACGGCGGCACATTCGCCGACTTTATCCAAGGTTTTGAACCGGCCGCCAGCGTGCCCTACCTGGCCGATGTCGCCCGGTTGGAACGCTTGCGGGTTCGCGCTTATCACGCAGCTGATACAGCCGTGGTGGATCCGCAAGCCGTTCTGCAGCAACTGCAGGCCCACACGAAGCCGGGGGCGCTGCATCTGCAACTGCACCCATCCGTTGGCACATTGAACTCCGCCTACGCCGTGGTGGCGGTGTGGGCGGCACACCAGACCGAGGGCGCCCTGGCCACCCTGGATCCCTGGCATGCCCAAGGCGCGCTGGTACTGCGCGAAGGGTTGAATGTCAAGGTCTTCGCCATCGACGGCGGCTCGGTCGCCTTTATCAATAGTCTGAAACGCGGCTCGGCGCTGGAAATGGCCGTCGCCAATGCCCTTGAGGCCAGCGCCGAGTTCGACCTGCACCAATGCCTCGCGCTGCTGATCAACCACGACGCCCTCACTCATCTGCTCCCAGAACAACAGGTATCGCCATGAACACGTCCTCTTCGTGCCTGATCAGACAGGCCATCGCACTTTTCGAAAAAATCCCCTACAGCCTGCTGGCGTTTGTCGCGCGCTTCTCCATTGCGGCAGTGTTCTGGAAATCCGGGCAAACCAAGGTCGAAGGCATTGCCATTGACCTGATCAACGGCACGTTCGAACTCGGTACCCCCAAACTCGCCGCCTCGACATTGCCGCTGTTTCGCAGTGAATACCACGTGCCATTGCTGTCACCGGAAGTGGCCGCGCACATGGCGGCGTTTGCCGAGCACTTTTTCCCGGTGCTGATCCTGGTGGGCCTGGCCACGCGCTTCTCAGCCCTGGCCTTGATTGGCATGACCCTGGTCATTCAGTTGTTCGTCTACCCGGACGCCTACCCCACCCACGGCACCTGGATTGCGCTGCTGTTGCTGTTGCTCGCCAAAGGGCCGGGCCGCCTGTCCATCGACCACCTGATTGCGCGCCGCTACCGTTAAAGCCGATCCAGTGCCTCACCGCTGCGCTTGAACCAGTCCACCAGGTAGTCGGCCAGTACCTGGGTCCGTCTCGGCAGGCCGCCTTGATAAGGATGGACCAGGTACATCGGCAGACTCCGCGTCTGGTAATCACGCAGGAGCCAACGCAATCGGCCGTCAGCCAATTCCGTCGGCAGCACGTAGGACGGCAAGCGGGCGATACCGGCACCGACCAGGGCAGCCTTCTTCAGCAAGTTGTAATGGTTGGAGGCAAAGGTGCCGCTCACCCTCACCCGCAACAACTCGTGTTGCTGGTGATAAAGCCATTCTTCGCGACCGCTGTAGTGGCTGTTGAGTAAACAAGTGTGCGCCGCAAGATCCCCAGGTGTCAGTGGTTCGCCATGTTGCTCCAGATAGGCCGGACTGGCACAAGTCATCTCATGCCAGGCCAACAGCGGCCTGGCCACCAGACGCTCGTTTTCAATCGCCCCCGAACGCACCCCCAAGTCAAAGCCGTCCCGCGCCAGGTCTCGGTAACTGTTGTTGAGCTCCAGCTCGATCTGCACCTGAGGGTACTGCTTGGAAAACTCCAGCAATAAACCATCGAAGAAGGTTTCCCCTAATGAAACCGGAACCGTCATACGAACGGGCCCGGCCAAATCGTCCTTGAGACGCGCCAATGCCTGACGGGCGCGATCCACCTGCACCACCAGCGCTTGCGCCTGGGGCAACAGCGCCGCACCGGCGGCGGTCAGGCTGAGCCTACGTGTGGTGCGGTGCAGCAAGACCACGCTGAACTGTGCTTCCAAATGGCTGATGCGCTTGGACAGCTGGCCCTTGCTGCAACCCAGTTGCTCGGCCGCCACCGTAAAACTGCCGGCTTCGATCAGTACGGCAAAGGCCGCCAGGTCATCCATCTCGCTCATGGATTGTTTCCAATTGAAAACCAAAGGTTGCCTATTAGCACGTTTATCCGTCTGAAAAGCCACCCTAGACTTGATGTCTCCTACTGTAGGAGCGAGCTTGCTCGCGAAAATCGTCAACGATAACGCGGTCAGCGAGTACACAGCGGCGCGCTCGAGTTTTTCGCGGGCAAGCCCGCTCCTACAGTTCCTGACAAACCCAGAGGAACAACCCCATGAAAATCCTATTGATTGGCGCCAGCGGCACCGTCGGCTCGGCAGTCAAGGCCGAACTGGCCCAGCGTCATGAGGTGGTCAGCATTGGCCGCAGCAGCGGTGACTTCCAAGTGGATATCAGCGACAGCACTTCGATCCGCAACCTGTTCGAGCAGACCGGCAAATTCGACGCACTCATCTGCGCTGCTGGCAACGTGAACTTCGTAGCGCTGGGTGATATGAGCGAAAGCGATTTTGAGCTGGGCCTGCGTGACAAGCTGATGGGCCAGGTCAACCTGCTGTTGATCGGCCGCGAGTATGCCAACGACGGCGCCTCCTTCACCTTCACCAGCGGCATTCTCAACCGTGACCCGATTCGTACAGGCGCGTCGGCTGCGCTGGTCAATGGTGCACTCGACGCTTTTATCAAAGCTGCGGCAATTGAATTGCCACGAGGGCTGCGCATCAACTCCGTGAGCCCCACGGTCCTACTGGAAGCCATGGGCAGCTACGCGCCGTACTTCCGTGGCTACAAGCCGGCTGCTGGCGCCGACGTAGCGCTGGCCTACGCCAAAAGTGTAGAGGGCCTACAGACCGGTCAAACCTTTACTGTCGGCTGAATTTGAAGTCGGTAAGAAATGCCTGAAGCGGGCGGACGGGGTTGTGATGCAACGCCAGCCTGCGTAACGTGGCGGCACTTGTCTGGAGACCCGATCATGCGTGCCGCCCGTACCCTCGCCCTGTTTGCCTTGCTTCCTGTATTCGCCGCTTGCCAGATGTTCGAAAACGAGCCGACCAAGCCGTCTACCGCCGGGTTGACCCGCATGCAGGGCGAACTCACGGCAGTAGGTGGCAAGCTGTTGTTCCAGCCGTGCGACGATAAACGCAACTATGTCGTCAACGACACCAGCGGCACCAGTATCCTGCAGGAAGCGGCCTCCCTGGCTGGCCAGCAAGGGGCATTATTTGCCGATTTGCGCGGCAAGTTCTCGGGTGTCGCCAGCGGCACCCAGGGCAGCGTCGACCTGCAACAACTCTACCGCGTAGAGCGCTCGACCGCTGCCTGCACCGACCCGGACTTCAAGCGCATGACCCTGCGGGCCAACGGCCACAAACCGGCCTGGGCCATGAACGTCACCGCCAAGGGCATGGTGCTTGAGCGTGAAGGCCAGCCGCCACTGGCGGTGCCTTATGTCGAAGAGCAGATCGGCGACGGCCGCTTCAACCTGATGACCGAAGCCAACAACCAGCACATCGAACTGTGGGTCGCGCCGCAACGTTGCATCGACAGCGTCAGCGGCAGCCTGCAACACATGACGGCGGAATTACGCGTCAACGGCCAGGTACAGCGCGGTTGCGCGGCGTTTGGTGGTTCCCGGGACGACTGATTCAGCGCAGCGCTGTTTTAACCTGACGGAAAACCGCCATTGAGGCTTATAATCGCCGGTTTGCAAAACAGCCGGCCTCTTTGCCCGCCGCCTACCGGATCCCGTCATGTTACGAATCACTGAACTCAAGCTGCCCATCGACCATCCCGAAGAAGACCTGCGGCCTGCCATCGTGCAGCGCCTGGGCATCGCCAGTGATGACCTGCTCGATTTCACCCTGTTCAAACGCAGCTACGACGCGCGCAAGAAGTCGTCGGAGCTATGCTTCATCTACACCATCGACCTCAATGTGAAGGGTGAGGCCGCCCTGCTGCTCAAGTTCGCCGATGACCGCAACGTCAACCCGGCGCCGGACGTCAGCTACAAGGTCGTGGGCCAGGCCCCGGAAGGTTTGGTCGAACGGCCTGTGGTCGTCGGTTTTGGCCCGTGCGGTATCTTCGCCGGGCTGTTGCTGGCGCAGATGGGTTTCAGGCCGATCATCCTCGAACGCGGCAAGGAAGTACGCCAGCGCACCAAGGACACCTGGGGCCTGTGGCGCAAAAGCGTGCTCAACCCCGAGTCCAACGTGCAGTTCGGTGAAGGCGGCGCCGGGACCTTCTCCGACGGCAAGCTCTACAGCCAGATCAAGGACCCGAAATTCCACGGTCGCAAAGTCCTGCACGAGTTCGTCAAGGCCGGCGCGCCGGAAGAAATCCTCTACGTCAGCAAACCCCACATCGGTACCTTCCGCCTGACCGGCGTGGTGGAAAACATGCGCGAGCAGATCATCGCCCTGGGCGGTGAAGTGCGCTTCGAGCAACGGGTGACCGACGTGCTGATCGAAGACGGCCAGTTGAATGGCGTGATCATCGACGGTGGGGAACAGATCCTCTCCAAACATGTGATCCTGGCCCTCGGCCACAGCGCCCGCGACACCTTCCGCATGCTCCATGGCCGCGGCGTCTACATGGAAGCCAAACCGTTCTCGGTGGGGTTCCGGATCGAACACCCGCAATCGCTGATTGACGCCGCGCGCCTGGGCAAATATGCCGGGCACCCGAAGCTGGGCGCCGCCGACTACAAGCTGGTGCACCACGCCAAGAACGGCCGTTCGGTCTACAGCTTCTGCATGTGCCCGGGGGGCACTGTGGTAGCAGCGACCTCCGAGCCGAACCGTGTGGTGACCAACGGCATGAGCCAGTACTCGCGTAACGAGCGCAATGCCAACTCCGGCATCGTGGTCGGCATCACGCCGGAAGTGGATTACCCAGGTGGCCCGCTGGCGGGTATCGAGTTGCAGGAGCGCCTGGAGTCCCACGCCTACATCCTCGGCGGCAGCAACTACGAGGCCCCGGCACAGTTGGTCGGCGACTTTATCGCCGGTAAGCCGTCCACGGCCATCGGCACTGTGGAACCGTCCTACAAGCCAGGTGTGGCCCTGGGCGACCTGGCCTTGGCCTTGCCGGACTTCGCCATCGAAGCGATCCGCGAAGCACTGCCGGCGTTCGAGAAGCAGATCAAGGGCTACTCGCTGCACGATGCCGTGTTGACCGGTATCGAGACGCGCACCTCGTCGCCGCTGCGAATTACCCGTGACGAATCGATGCAGAGCTTGAACGTGAAAGGCCTGTTCCCCGCCGGTGAAGGCGCTGGCTATGCGGGCGGGATTCTGTCGGCCGGTGTTGACGGGATTCGGATTGCCGAGGCGTTGGCGCGGGATATGTTGGGTATCGAGGCCTGAGAACAGCGCAAATTAAATGTGGGAGGCGGCTTGCCCACTCCCACATTTGGTTTACGTCGGGTCAGATATTTGCGCGCAGGATGCTGGAGGGTAATGGCTCGCCCTGCTCCACACTGGCCGCAACGGCCGCGATCAACCCCTCGAGCGCATAGCCCTGCCCCGCCAACCACGCCTGATCGTAATAGGTCGTTGCATACCGCTCGCCCCCATCACACAAGATCGCCACGATCGAACCTGACTCCCCTGCCGCTTTCATCTGCTGCGCCGCCATTAATGCGCCAATCAGGTTGGTCCCGCTGGAACCGCCGACTCGCCGCCCCAGGCGCTCAGCCAGGTAATGCATGGCCGCCAGCGACAGCGCATCCGGCACCTTGACCATCGCATCAATCACCTTGGGCAGAAACGATGCCTCGACCCGTGGCCGGCCAATGCCTTCGATCCGCGAACCACAGTCCAGGCGCAGGCTGGCGTCACCGCTCTGGTAGAAATCGAAAAACACCGAGCGCTCGGCGTCGGCGCACAACACGCGGGTGCAGTGCTGGCGATAACGCACATAACGGCCCAGCGTGGCGGTGGTGCCGCCGGTACCGGGGCTGGAAATCAACCAGCTCGGTTCCGGGTGCCGCTCAAAGCGCATCTGTTGGAAGATCGACTCGGCGATGTTGTTGTTCGCCCGCCAGTCGGTGGCACGCTCGGCATAAGTGAACTGATCCATGAAATGACCGCCGCTTTCCTGGGCCAGGCGTTCGGACTCGGCGTAGATCTGCGTGGGATCCTGTACCAGATGGCTTTTGCCGCCGTAGAAGGCAATCTGCGCGATCTTTTCCTGGGATGTCGTGGCGGGCATCACCGCAATGAACGGCACCCCGAGCAGCCGGGCAAAGTACGCTTCGGAAATCGCCGTCGAGCCGCTGGATGCTTCAATGACCGGCGCGCCTGGCTTGAGCCAGCCATTGCACAGCGCGTACAGGAACAGCGAACGGGCCAGCCGATGTTTCAGGCTGCCGGTGGGGTGGCTGGATTCATCCTTGAAGTACAACTCGATGCCCGGCAGGCCCGGCAGCGGTAACGGAATCAGATGCGTGTCAGCACTGCGTTGGAAGTCCGCTTCGATGATGCGAATGGCTTCGCGGGCCCAGGGACGGTGGTCGCTCATAAGGAAGAACTCTAAGGATTTCAGTACCAATCTTAGGATGTTTCCTACACTGCACACAGATACAGTGACGACTCAATTGGACACACAATTGCTAGGCTTTGGCGCTACGCCACCCTACCCCATCTCTTATAACAAATAAGAATATAACTTTTGTTTTAACAACTAACGGTACGGGTTAGGGTACCCACCTATTGAACCTGGATTGGAGAGCATCCCTTGCCTCTGCGTAGCACTTTCACCCGTTTTTTCCAGCTGGAAGCCGCCAGCGGCCTGTTGTTGATCGCCGCTGCCGCCTTGGCGCTGATCATCAACAACTCTCCGTTGTCGCACCTGTATGGCGCGTTTCTCGACGTGCCGGTGGTGGCCCAGATTGGCGCGCTGCAAATCGCCAAGCCCGCGCTGCTGTGGATCAACGATGGCCTGATGGCCCTGTTCTTCCTGTTGATCGGCCTGGAGGTCAAGCGCGAGCTGCTTGACGGCCACCTGTCCAAGCCTTCGCAAGTGGTGCTGCCCGGCGCAGCCGCCATCGGCGGCATGGTAGTGCCGGCGCTGATCTACTGGGCTATCAACAAGGACTACCCCGCCGCCCTCTCCGGCTGGGCAATCCCGATGGCCACCGACATCGCCTTCGCGTTGGGCGTCCTGGCACTGCTGGGCAAGCGGGTGCCGGTGTCGTTGAAGCTGTTCCTGATGACCCTGGCCATCATCGACGACCTGGGCGCGATCATTGTTATTGCAGTGTTCTATTCCGCCGACCTGTCCGGTGCAGCCCTGGCCGGCGCGGGCGCCTGCCTGGTCGCCTTGATTGCAATGAACCGCCTGGGCGTGATCAAGCTCGGTCCCTACCTGATCATCGGCCTGATCCTGTGGGTGTGCGTACTCAAGAGCGGCGTGCACGCCACCCTGGCCGGCGTGACCCTGGCGTTCTGCATCCCGATGCGCACCAGGAATGCCGAGCCCTCGCCGCTGCTTACACTGGAACACGCCCTGCATCCGTGGGTGGCCTACGGCATCCTGCCGCTGTTCGCCTTCGCCAACGCCGGGGTGTCACTCACCGGGGTCAGCCTGGAAAGCTTCACCCACCACGTGCCCATGGGCATTGCCGCCGGCCTGCTGATCGGCAAGACCGTCGGCGTGTTCGGCCTCACCTGGCTGGCCATCAAGACCGGCCTTGCCGCGCTGCCCAGCGGCGCCAACTGGGGCCAGGTCTTCGGCGTGGCGATCCTGTGCGGTATCGGCTTCACCATGAGCCTGTTCGTCGGCTCCCTGGCGTTTGTGCCGGGTGCCAGTGAGTTTGCCGGGGAGGATCGAATGGGGATCCTGACCGGGTCGATACTCGCGGCGTGTATTGGGTATGGGGTGACGGCGATGGCGAGTCGCAAAAAAGCCTGAGCCGACTGAAACACAGCCCATAAAAAACCCCAACCGGTCACCCGGTTGGGGTTTTCTTTTGCCTGCTGCTTACCGGTCAGCGAGTAACGCGGCTGGTGCCATCAACGGTCATGATGCGGACGCGATCACCGATGCGGAAGATTTCATTTTCCTGCACGGCTTGCACGTAGGCACGCATGCTGCCGTCGTCTTCGCGAACGGTGATTTCCACGCCCTGGGTGCGGGTCAGGCCTTCTTCGGTGGCCGAACCCAGCAGGCCGCCGGCAACGGCGCCGATCACGGCAGTCACGATACTGCCACGGCCACCGCCGATAGCGCTGCCGCCAACACCACCGATGACCGCGCCGGCAGCGCCGCCGATTGGGGTCTTGGTGCCTTCGATTTTTACCGGACGCAGGGATTCAATGGTGCCCATGCGAACGGTCTGTACACGACGCGCTTCGTCACGGGAGTACGAGTCGCCGGTCAGACTCGAGGCGCAGCCACCCAGCAGCAACGACAGCGTGGTAAAGCAGGCAACCAGTAAAACGGACTTACGCATAGCATCAACTCCAAAGGACAGGTATTCATTAGACGCTGCAGCTTGACGCCTGTCACGACAAGCCCGGCAGGAAATTGCTTTCATTCAGCCTCAGTACAGACTGCCCGTAGCCAAAATACCGACCAACGGTAGCACTCTCATCGTAACCAGGAACTTCATGGACTATTTCATCATTGTAGTCACTACAGTCGCCGGCCTGTACTTCCATGGCTGGCTGTACCTGCGGATCAGACGCTGGATAGACCACGACCTGGCACTGTCCCTGGCGGGAGACGACCTGCACAAGCGTGCCTTTATGCTGCAACAACTGGAGCAGGCGCGGATCTCGAAGATCAAGCGAAACGAGTTGCCGCAGTGGCTGACGAACGCCGCACAACAGTACACAGCCGAAGTCTCTTCAACAGAGACTTCGGTGTGATCGATATCATTCCAGTGGGGTGACGAAAGGTGCCGCTCAGGGCGCCAGGCGCTCGCGGGTCCATTCGGCCCCTTGCAGACGGTAGTTCAGGCGATCATGCAGGCGGCTGGCGCGGCCTTGCCAGAACTCGATACGCTCCGGCAGCAGGCGATAGCCACCCCAATGCTCGGGGCAGTCGGGCTGGGTATCGCTGAAACGCTGTTCGGTAGCCTTGAGCAGGTCCTGCAGTTCTTCACGGTCACGAATGACCTGGCTCTGCGGGGAAGCCCAGGCGCCTAAACGACTGCCCAGGGGGCGGACCTGATAATAAGCGTCGGATTCCTCAGGCGTCACCTTGACCACCCGTCCTTCAATACGCACTTGGCGCTCCAGGGTCGGCCAGAAGAAGGTCATGGCCGCAAACGGCCGCGCCGCGAGCTGTTCGCCCTTGGCGCTCTGATAGTTGGTGAAGAAGGTAAAGCCCTGCGCATCCAGGCCCTTGAGCAGCAGGATGCGGCAGTGCGGGCGACCGTCCTGGTCGACCGTAGCCAGGGTCATGGCATTGGCTTCCACCGGTGGTTGCTCGGTTTTCAGCGCATCGGCAAACCACTGGTGGAACAACGCAAACGGTTCATTCGGGGCCTGGGCCTCGCTCAAACCGTCCCGTGTGTAGTCACGGCGCATATCGGCCAGTGCCTGGGTCATGCGGCTTTATCCTTCTGGTTCAGCGGATCAGTTTTTCGCCTGGTCATTTGCAGCCGGTGCAGCAGCCTTGGCTTTGGCCGGGGCCGGTTTCTTCGCAGCGGGCTTGGCCGGGGCTTTTTTAGCCGCGGGCTTGGCAGCCGCCTTTTTAGCCGCGGGTGCCTTTTTAGCCGGCGTCTTGGCGGCCGGGGCCGGGGCTGGAACGTTCTGCACCGCAACCATTTCGGCTACAGGCGGGGTCTTGCCCGATTGATACTTGCTCAACAGCGCCAGCATGGTAGTGCGCTGGGTGAACATGATTTCCATGCGGCGGTTCAGCGCGCGGCCCTGGGTGCTGTCGTTGGCGGCACGTGGCATCAGGTCACCCATGCCACGCAGCATCAGGCGGTCCTGTTTCAGGCCGCTGAGGCTGAAGATCGAGGCGATGGACTGCGCGCGCTCCTTGGTCAACGCCTGGCTGGCAGGCGCGGTACCGGTGGCATCCACGTGGCCCAGCACCAGCACAGCGGTTTTTGGATCGGCTTCAACCGCCTTGGCGACACGAGTGAACGGCCCCAGGGTAACCGGCAGCAGCATCGCCGGGCGTTTCGGGTTGTAGGAGCCGTCTACCGGAGCAATCACCACGAGTACGTTATCGCGACGTTCCAGTTGCAGGTTGCTGTCCTTGATGGCGGCGCGCAGGCGCGGCTCGTAGTCGTCCAACCAGGCCTGGGTGATTTTCGGGTCAGGCATTGGCACATTGGTCACGTCGACCTTGGCCAATGGCTTGGGTTTGCTTTCGAACGGCCACCACCAGTGGGTTTCGCTGTCGGTCTTGGCGACGGCAGGCGCGGCGTCTGGAGCCGGGGTCGCGGCCTTGAGGTCGGCTTTCAGGTCAGCCTTGGCATCAGCGGCCTTCTCGTCGGCGCTCTTGGAGGAGAACGGCCACCAGCTGGAACCGGTCTCAGCCTTGGCGGCCGGCGCTGGCGCGGAGGCGACAGGCGCAGCAGCAGCTACAGGTGCGGCAGGCTTGGCGCCGGCAGCGGGTTTGGCATCCGGCTTGGCGTCGGTTTGGGTCACTGCGTCCTTGGTCGTGGCCTTATCCGACCCAAATGACCACCAATGCCCACCCTCGGCATCATTTTGTGGAGTTTGTGCGCAACCGGTAATAGTGAGGCAAAGCGCCAGTGCCAAGGACTTGTTCGATAACATGAGATATCCACAAAATGAGAAAAGAAACGGGGGTCTCGATGACCCGTTAAACAGACGCTTACAGAACATTAAAGTTACATCATTTCGTTCAGCGTCTTCTTATAGTTGCCTTTGTAACAAAAAAATGTGAAACAGCAAGGGGTTTACAGACAACCGGCCAATATTCCGACCAACTTCTGTGCCCGTGGGTCCATAAGTACATAAGGCCCCAATGTATTAGTCACGAAACCAAACGCTACATCATGCTCTGGGTCGGCAAAACCTACCGAGCCGCCCGCGCCTGGATGCCCGAACGCACGGGCGCCAAGGCCGAACGTGGCATTGGGCAATTGCGGCTGGTCCAACATGCAGCCCAGCCCGAAGCGGGTTTGTGTCAATAATGTTTTATCCGGCCCGATACTGTGTTCACGGGTCAATTCTTCGAGCATGTCGGCTTCCAACAAACTACCGTCCAACAAACCACTATAAAAACCCGCCAGACTACGCGCATTACCGTGACCATTTGCCGCCGGCTGCTGCATGCGTCGCCATTCAGGTTTATTAGTACTGGTGAGAATAGACGGCGGGTTGGCAAATGCCCGCGTCGTCATGGCGGTGGGCTCGCGCATCATTACTTGCAGTAAACGCTGCGCGGCTTCATCGCCCATATTGCCTTTGCTGCGCGCGATATGTGCAACACGATAAAACTCTTCGTCGGCCAGGCCCACGTGGAAGTCCAGCCCCAGCGGCCGTGCCACCCGCGCCACAATGGACTCACCCGGCCCACGCCCATCGGCGCGGCGCAGCAATTCGCCGACCAGCCAACCGTAGGTGATCGCCTCGTAGCCATGGCCCTGTCCCGGCGTCCACCAGGGGGCTTCGGCTGCCAGGGTGTCGACCATCAATTGCCAGTCATACAAGGCTTCGGTGGGCAGCATCTCGCGGATGGCCGGCAACCCGGCCTGATGGCAGAGCAATTGGCGCAGCGTAATGGTTTCCTTGCCGGCAGCAGCGAACTCAGGCCAGTACCTGGCCACTGGCGCGTCCAATTGCAACTTGCCCTCGGCCACCAGTTGCAGGGCCGTGACAGCGGTGAAGGTTTTGGTGCAGGAAAACAGGTTGACGATGGTGTCGCTGTGCCAGGCCTCGGTACCGTCCTTGTCGGCGGTACCGGCCCACAGGTCAACGACGGTTTCGCCGCCGACCTGGATGCAGAGCCCGGCGCCACGCTCCTGCGGGTCATCGAACAACGCGGCAAACGCTTCACGTACCGCTTCGAACCGGAGCTCGTAATGACCCTGAACCTGCACCTAAGCCCCCTCGGAAAACACCGTAAAAAGTGGCCGACATTGTTCCAGCCATTGTTGGATTTGTGAACCCGTCAACAAGGAATCAATGACCATTTCCCGAATGCCCACCGGCGTGTCCAGCGCCCTGCCCCGGGCCTTTGCCCTCGCGCCCAGGCTTGCTGCCTTCGCTTTCACGCGCGGTGCTGGCGGCCTTGGCCTTTTCCGCTTCCTTGCCCAGTTGATCCACCGCCGCCAGGTTGCTTCTACGCACACTGTCGACAAACCCCTGGAATGGTACGTCAGTGATACCCACCAGGCCGAAGTGGCCGTTTTCACCGTCCAGCAAACGGCCGGTCACCGGCTGGTCCAGGTACTGGAACCAATGCACGCCGACAATGGACGGCTCAGCCATGGCTTGCTTGAGGAAGTTGGCATATGCCGCGCCACGCTCTTCTTCCCTGGCCAACTGGGTCACGCCGCCCCAGAACGGGCCACGGTCCGCGGAGCCGAAGTTGAATTCAGTGATCAACACCGGCTTGTCCAGTGCACGAAGCGCGGCAAAGTCATAGCCGTCCTGGGGTTTGAGCGTGTACATGTTGAAGCTCAGCACATCGCAATACTGCGCGCACGACGCCACGGCCTCCGGCGTACTTACCGCATAACGCCCGCCCAGCAGCAGTTGGTTGGGGGCGTGCCATTTCAGCGAGTCGGAGATGGTCTTGAAGTAGGCATCGGCGAAGGTCTTCTGGAAGTATTTGAAGTCAGCTTCGATTTCCGGGTGCTCAGGGTTGGGCACCGGCGGCTCGAAGCCCGGGTCTTCCATCAGTTCCCACCCCGCCAACTCGATGCCCCAGGCTTTCGACAGGCCTTGTTCGTTGCGGTACTTGTCACGCAATTGCTTGAGAAACGCGCGCTTGGCCGGTACGTCGGTGGTCATGCGCAAGGTGCCGTAGGCCAGGGCGTAGCGGGATTTCGGATCATCGCCGGGGCCGGCCCAGGCCAGTTCGTTATCGGCAAAGAAGCCGATCAGCCACGGGTCGTCGCGGTGGTCGCGGGCGGCAATGGCCACCGCGCGCTCGGTCGCCATGGCGAAACGCGGATCGAACGGATCGGGCATGCCGCCCCACCAGTCGGTGCCGGTGCTGATGCTGGCGTAGTCGCCGACAATCGACAACGGCAAGGTGTACGGCACACGGTCGGCAGTGGCCAACGCGTCGTCGCTCCAGTTGCCGACGGTGTTGAACCCCCAGGCTTGCAGGCGATCAAGGGTATGGGTCACCCAGCGTTTCTGGTCAAACCCTTCGCCGCCATAAGTGCGCTGCAGGTTGGCGCCGTAGAAATCGTACCAACGCCCGGCAGCGAAGCCACGACCTTCACCCGCACCATTGCCGGTGCGGTTATCGCCGCTGCCGTAGTACTTGTCGAAGGGTTCACCGGCCTTTGGCAGCGCCGCGAACATCCACTCACGACCGGCCACGTAGGTCTGGCTGTTGTCCGGGGCCACGGTATTGACACCCAGGGAATAGAACGGATGGCCTTCCGGAGTCACCAGGTACCAGCGACCGTCGCGCTTTTCGGTGCGGAAAAAGCCACTGGCCTTGAACGCCGGCCCTTTGTTCCAGCCGCCGAACGTGTCCAATGCGGATTTATCACGCGCGGCCAGCCAGCCCTGCAGTTGGGTGTGTTCCTTTGCCGCAGCCGCCTTGAGCTGTTCGTCGCTGCTGACCTTTTCCGGCCAGCGCGCACGGGTGGACTGACCATAGGTATCCACCAGTTCGCTGTAGGCCGCCTTCAGCACCGGCTCACTGTCCTGCACACCAAAGCGTTCCAGCAGGATGCTTTGCGCGGCGTTGGGCTTGATCATCGACAGGGTCACCGAGACCACCTGGCTACGGTCGATCTCGCCGGCGCTGCTGGCCAGCAACACACGCTGGCCATCCACGGTGATCGGCATCGGCGGGCCGGCCTTCATGCCCTGGCTCAACGGCGAGTTGGCTTGCAGCGGGACCAGCAAGGTCTGGGCCGGGCCGGCCGGCAGGTCGATGCGGCTGAGCAGGGTCTTGCCATCGCTGCTCTGCACCTTGACGTAGAGGGTCAGCGCCCAGTCCATGGCACTCTGGATACGCAGGCTCATGGCGCCGGACTGCGACCAGTCCCAGGCACCGGCCTGTGGGCTGAGCACCAGGCTCGGCTCGGCGGCCGGGTTGAAGGTGATGCGACGCAACACCTCGCCTTCGGGGGTTTGTTCGGCGTTGTATTGCGGCAGGCTGGCGTCCTGGGTCGCCACCTTGACCACATCGGCAGGCCGGACGAAGTTGAACAATGTCTGTTGCCCCGCGGGCGCGGCCATCAAGGGCGCAGTGAACAGCAGGGCAAAAAGGGCGGGCAGCGTGCGAATCATACGAACAAAATTCTCCCAAACGGCCGGTAAATAGCCTGATGACATAAATCGATAGCAGTGAGATAGACCACGAAGTGGGCGAATTCGCCCACGATGGCTTAAGAAATTTCGCGCCGGAACGGCGGCAACGCATTCAGGATCGCCTTGCCGTAGCGCTGGGTCACCAGGCGGCGGTCGAGCAAGGTGATGGTGCCCCGGTCTTCCTCGGTACGCAGCAAGCGACCGCAGGCCTGCACCAGCTTCAAGGAAGCATCCGGCACCGAAATCTCCATGAACGGGTTACCGCCCCGCGCTTCGATCCATTCGGCCAGCGCGGCCTCGACCGGATCATCCGGCACGGAGAACGGGATCTTGGCGATCACCACGTGTTCGCAGTAGGCACCGGGCAAGTCCACGCCTTCGGCGAAACTCGCCAGGCCGAACAGCACGCTGGAATCCCCGCCATCGACCCGCGCCTTGTGCTTGTTCAGGGTTTCCTGTTTGGACAGGTTGCCCTGGATAAACACCTGCTTGCGCCAGTCGCGGTCGAGGCCGTCGAACACGTCCTGCATCTGTTTGCGCGACGAGAACAACACCAGGGTGCCGCGCGAACCTTCCACCAGGGAGGGCAGGTCGCGGATGATCGCCGCGGTGTGCGCCGGTGCATCCCGTGGGTCGGCCTTGAGATCGGGTACCCGCAGCACGCCGGCGTCGGCATGATGGAACGGGCTTGGCACCACCGCCGTGACGGCTTTTTTCGGCAAGCCCGCGCGCATGCGGAAGCGGTCGAAGGTGCCCAGGGCGGTCAGCGTGGCGGAGGTCACCAGGCAGCCGTACGCCACGTTCCACAGGTTGCGGCGCAGCATTTCGGCGGCGAGGATCGGGCTGGCGTTGACCTCGATATCAAACAACGCACCGCTTTCCGACAGGGTCAGCCAGCGGGCCATGGGCGGGTTGTCTTCGGGGTCTTCGACGGTAAAGGCCGTCCACAGCTCCCAGTTGCCCTGGGAACGGGACAACAGGCTGCCGAACAGAGGGTACCATTCCTCGGCCTGGTTGCTGGCGATGCCGATGTTGACCTCACCGTCCATGCCTTCCTTGAGCAAGTCAGTCAGGCGGGTGAACAGGTCGGTAAGACGGGAAAAGCCTTTCTTCAGCTCGATGCCCATTTCGCGCATATGCTCGGGGATCATCCCACCGACAAAGCGGTGGCGCGGGCGCTCACGGCCTTCCACATCTTCACCGGGCTTGAAGTCGGCCACCTGTTCGCAGGCGCTGAACATGAACTGTTGCTGGGTCTTGATCTCCCGCGCCAGCTCCGGCACCTGCTCGATCAACTTGCCCAGATCGCCGGGCAGCGGGTGCTGGGCGAGCAATTTGGTCAGATTCTTCGCGGTGGTTTCCAGCCAGTCGGCGGTGGAGCGCAGGCGCGTGTAATGGGCGAAGTGGCCGATAGCCTTGTCAGGCAGGTGATGGCCTTCGTCGAACACGTAAAGGGTGTCACGCGGGTCCGGCAGCACGGCACCGCCGCCCAGGGCCAGGTCGGCCAGGACCATATCGTGGTTGGTAACGATCACGTCGACCTTGCCCATGCCTTCGCGAGCCTTGTAGAAGGCGCACTGGCCGAAGTTGGGGCAATGGCGGTTGGTGCACTGGCTGTGGTCGGTGGTCAGGCGTGCCCAGTCGGCATCTTCGAGGGCGGTGGGCCAGCTGTCGCGGTCGCCGTCCCATTTATTGCCGGCCAGTTTCTCGATCATGCTGGTAAACAGCTTCTGGCTGACCTCATCCACTTCGATCTTGAAGCCTTCTTCCTCGAACAGCGACGCCGTGGCGGTTTGCGCATGGCCTTCCTGCAGCAGCACGTCGAGCTTGGACAGGCACATGTAGCGGCCACGGCCCTTGGCCAGGGCGAAGGTGAAGTTCAGGCCGCTGTTGCGCATCAGGTCGGGCAGGTCTTTGTAGACGATCTGCTCCTGCAGGGCGACGGTGGCGGTGGCGATCACCAGACGCTTGCCGGCGGCCTTGGCGGTCGGGATCGCAGCCAGGCTGTAGGCCACGGTCTTGCCGGTACCGGTACCGGCTTCGACAGCCACGACGGCGGGCTCACCTTCGCGGCGGCCTTCGTCATCGGTGTCGATATCCCCGAGGACCTTGGCCACTTCGGCGATCATCAGGCGTTGGCCGTAGCGCGGTTTCAAGCTCTTGGCTTCGAGAAAACGCGTATAGGCGCCCTGGATCGTGGTTTTGAGTTCAGTGCTGATCATGAATAGTCGGGCGCAAAAAACGCTGGATAAATTTTCAGTGGTTCGGATCGGCAGCTATCATACCCCGCTAATTAATCCCGCGCAGAACGGAGTACCACAATGACCGCGTTTAGCCTCGTTTACACCCTGCATGTATTGGCCGCCCTGATCTGGGTCGGCGGCATGTTTTTCGCCTGGATGATCCTGCGCCCCGCCGCTGTGGCGGCCCTTGAGGGCCCTGCCCGACTCAAGCTGTGGGCCAATGTGTTTCAACGTTTTTTCGTGTGGGTATGGGTGGCAGTGCTGGTTTTGCCGATCAGCGGCGTCGGCCTGCTGCACCTGCGCTTCAGCGGGTTTGAAAGCGCACCGCGCTATGTGCAGGTGATGATGGGTTTGTATCTGGTGATGACGGCGTTGTTTATCCGCATCCAGGCGCTGAAGTTTCCGCAACTGAAGGCGGCGGTGGCGGCTGAGGATTGGCCGGCGGGTGCGGCTGCACTGGGGCAGATTCGCAAGCTGGTGGGGATCAACCTGATCGTGGGGTTCGCGGTGGTTGCGATTGCATCGGCTCGGCCGATGTTCTGAGTACAGCCGCAAGCTGCAAGCTCGAAGCTTGCAGCTGTTTAGAACTTAGAGCCGCTGAATAGTCACGGTACCCGCAGGCCCAGCTGGCCCCGGCTGCCCTTCCAACCCTGGGCGCCCCTTCTCGCCACCGTCGGCGCGGTACACCAGGCAACCTTTGGACTCCCCGCCCTTGCCCGGCTTGCCGGCCGTGCCGGCCAAACCGCCAGCACCGCCATCCACCCAGACCTTGATGTGTTCAGCCGGGAAGTCCTTCGGCAACTCCACGCGCACCTGTGCACCCGCCCCACCCGGCAAGCCATCGCCGCCGTTATCGCCATTAAAACCTCGCCCCGCCGAGCCCCAGGTGCACCCAGGATCCACGCCATTGGCGCCATCCAGCCCGGCATACCCTTGGGCACCGGCGCCGCCACGGGCATCCACCGACAGCGCTTCAGCCGTCAGCGAGTTGATGCGCAAAGTCAGGTCACGCCCGGCCTTGGCCGGTTTTTCATGGGTGCCGGGGGCACCGCGCGAGGTGATCTGGCTGCCCTGCTCAAGTTGTGCATGCCGCACCTGCAATTGCAGCGCGGTATTGCCAGGCACAATTGCGATGCGTGCGTCGCGGCCCAGGTGCAGTTCATCCACCGTGACCTGGCTGATGGTGGCCGGAATCAGCAACGTGCCGTAGTCCGCCACATCCAGGCGCTCCAGTTGCAACACGCTGGTGCTGGAGGGAAGGCGCATCAATGAGTTGGTTTCGACACTGACGCTCTGGGCCAGGGCAACGGGGCTGACCAACAGGGCCAACAGAAAAACCTTACGCATCATGGGGCTCCTGAATGTTTTCAAATTTTTCTTTGGACGCACAGTAACGACTTCTACAGGCGATTTGCCAGTGAAGGTTCAAAAAACTTGAGCAGGAGCGGTTCAAGCGAGGGTGGCCGGCAATGCCCCTGTGGATCCCACAGGGGCAAGGGCTGTCAGCGGTTGATCTGGATTTCCGTGCGGCGGTTCAGGGCGCGGCCTTCAGCGGTCTTGTTGTCGGCGACCGGACGGCTTTCGCCCGCCCCGGTGACAGATACAAAGGCACTGCGGGGCACCCCGGCGCCGATCAGGTAATCGGTGACCGAATGGGCACGTTTTTCCGAGAGTTTCTGGTTGTAGGCGTCTTTACCGACGCTGTCGGTGTGACCACTGACCCGTAGCTGGGCGCTCGGGGCTTCCTGTTTCAGGCGCGTGGCAATGGTGTCGAGTTTGGTTTTATCCGCTGCCGTCAATTTGGCCGAGTCGAACTGGAAGTGCACATCGCGGATCACGATGGTTTCTTCCTTGACCACGACCACCTCCTCGACCACCGCCGCCGGCGGTGCCGGTGGGCAACCATTGGCGTCGACCTGCACGCCTTTCGGGGTGCCCGGGCACTTGTCGCGGCTGTCCGGCACGCCATCGCCATCTTCGTCGCCATCGCCGTGCACCCAGCAATAGGCGCCGGCCATGCCGCCGACCAGCAACGCGCCATAGCCTGCGTAGGCCGAGCTTTCAGTCGCACCGATCGCCGCACCGGTCACACCGCCGACAGCGGCGCAGGTAGGCCAATCGGTTTTTTGCAAGCCTGCGCAACCTGTCAATACTCCGGTTAGCAGAACCAAGGGTAGAGCTGTCCGCATGATGCTCATCTGACTTTCTCCTGAGGGGATCGGCGGGGGCCGATGGGTGGAGTAAAGACCGCTCTTTTCAACTGCGCCACTACGCCACGCCCCCGTATTCATTGGGGATCGCCGCCCACGCAGGACTTTTCGCAGCCACCCGCTCTAGGCCCGCACGCTCAGCCGCGCTAGTCTCTAGGGTCCTGATGTGAGGATCTCTGATGACCGCTGGTATTTCTGCCCGTACTCCCCAGCAAGCGCTGGCCGCCTTGCTCGATCTGCACCAGCCCAAACGCCTGTTGCTGTTGGGTGCCAGCCAGTTCCCGGCGCTGGACGCATTTAAAGCCGCACACCCGGAGACCCAGGTGTTTTGCGCCGACCCAGGACCATTGCCGCAAGCACTGGCGGCCCAGCGGTTTGACCTGGCGCTGGTGGTCGATTGCCTCGAGCACCTGTCAAAACCCCAGGGCCTGACCTTGCTCGGCGGCATCCGCAACCTCAACGCCAGCCGCATTGCGGTGCTGGTGGACCTGGGCGCCTGCGGCTGGAAGGAAACCGACTTCTTCTCCCTGGCCCTCCAGGCCGGCGAGCGTTTCCAGCGCGACGAGCAGGTGCTGACGCTGTTTACCTACGATCTGCTTGACTATAAACAGGTGCCGGACTGGCTCAACGCCCGTTTCTGGGCTAACCCGGAAAACTTCGGAAAGTATTGGTGGTAACCGGATGAGTACATCGATTCCAGGCGCCCCTACGCCGTTCGGACTTCGTTAAGTAACTCAGGGTGACGATCGAGCAACTTGAGAAGCTTTATGAGTGCCAGCGGAGGCTTGGTTTTTCCATTCTCATAGCGAGAAAAGGCGTTGACCCCGCCACCGAATATCTCGGCGGCTTCCCGCTGGTCCAACGAAAGTTTCTTACGCACCTTAGCGATGAAGCCAGGGTCTACCAAATCCGCATTGACCCGTTTTGAGAAGGCGCGCATCGCTTTCATGACACGATCCGATTCAACCAAATCCAGGATCGACTCGGAGCAGGACGGGCAGAACTCACCCGTCACATTCGCAACCACAGTGGTTTCACCTTTGTAGGAATAGGGTCTGTCGCGGATGTCATGGACCAAGTCCGCAGCGCCGCAAACAGGGCATTTCATGTTCATAGCTCCTTGAAGGACACGATCAGTACGTCTTCGATAACCGTGAGTTTCAGATAGACCTTCCCCGCCTTCGTGTGTGGCCGGTACACGTCTTGCCATAGCGTGTGGTCGGCGTAGGTAGTCTTTTGTAAAAGTCCGTTGGTTTAAGGGCCAGTATCACGGCCAGCATCTCGGAGAGGTCGAGGTTAAGAGCATCCGCGCCGAGTCGTGCAGTATTCGTGGTACGCACCCTCCCAGATTTGATCAGGGCCTTGACGTTGGTCAACTTGCAGTGAGGCGCGTTCTTCTCCATGCAGAAATTAACCTAATGGGTTTTTATTTAGCAAGTAGGTTAATCCACCTGTTCTTGCAGTAGAGCCCAATGGAACCTCAAGCGGCTCTGCGCGAGCCAGCCAGGAAGTGTCTCAACGAATGAATGCTCGCTCGGCCGTCCCTCGCACCCGCTGGCCGTCGAGTTCCCCTGCGATCCTCTGTAGTATCGGGTCATAAGCTGTCAACGGCTGTGTCTGCGGTAATACCAAGGCTTAGCTATTGTTACGTCTAACAGAACGTGTATTGGTGGTAACCCGATGAGTACATCCATTTGCCCCTGCGGCAGTGGCAACCTGCTGGATGCCTGCTGCGGCCATTATCACGCCGGGCACCCGGCACCCTGCGCCAGCGCCCTGATGCGTTCACGCTACAGTGCCTATGTGCTGGGCCTGGTGGACTATCTGGTCGCCACCACTTTGCCCGCGCAACAGGCTGGCCTGGACCGTGAGGCCATCGGTGCCTGGAGCGCCCAGAGCACCTGGCTCGGCCTGGAGGTTGAAAGTTCCGAGGTGTTCGGCGGCCAGCCGGAACACGCCTTCGTGACCTTCACCGCACGCTGGCATGACAGCACCGGCGAACATAGCCACCGCGAGCAGTCTTCTTTCGTACAGAATGAAGGGCGCTGGTACTTCATCGACCCCACGGTGGAAGTGAAAACCGGACGCAACGATGCGTGCCTGTGCGGCAGTGGGCAAAAATTCAAGAAGTGTTGTTCCAGCTATCTCTAACTACCACAGGATTCACGCCATGCTTCGGATCTACAGCTTGATGCTGGCGTTAACCTTCGGCCTGAGCGGTTGCGCCTCCTGGTTCGAAGACGATTCGCCCCCGCCCCACGTTTCCCTGGTGAAAGTCGAAGTGGTGCGGGCCAAGCTGCTGGAGCAGAAATTCAAGCTGTACTTTCGCGTGGATAACCGCGACGACTCTGACCTGACCGTGCGCGGGCTGATCTACAAGGTCACCCTGAATGATTTTGTGCTCACCGAAGGCGAGTCCAATGAATGGCTGACGGTACCGCCCAAGGGCCATGCATTTTTCAAGGTGTCGGTGCGCACCAACCTCTGGCCGCAGATACGCGACGTGGTGCAACTGCTGAAAAAACCCGACCAGCCTGTGCCGTATCGTCTGGAGGGTGAACTGAAAACCGGATTATTCATCGGTTATGACGTGCAGGTGAACCACAATGGCGAGATAATCCCGGGCGATTTTATTCCGGAGCGACATCGATGACTCAGCAACCCCATGTCCATGGTCCTGACTGCAACCACGATCATGATCACCATGATCACGACCACGGCCATGTCCACGGCCCGAACTGCGGCCACGCTCACCAGGAGCCGGTGCGCAATGCGTTGAAGGACGTTGGCCGTAACGATCCTTGCCCGTGCGGCAGTGAGAAAAAATTCAAGAAGTGCCACGGCGCGTAAGGCGCGCAGAAGGGCAAGGTGGGAGGGCACAAGCCCCCTCCCACACTGATTTTCGCCAGGCTTAAGTTCAAGCACTCATGTGTTTACACAACTCCTGCTTGCGTCGTTTCACCGCGCTCACTAACGTAGCGCCTTTACTGACGCTACCCCCCGCAGGAGCTTTGCCATGGCCTCGCCAGCCCTCTCACATTTTCTTCCCCGGTTCGGCGTTGCCGCGGCAGTGGCCAGTGCATTAAGCCTGGCCGGTTGCCAGCTCCAGAGCACCCAGGACACCCTGCCGCCAGTGGCCGGCGTGCAGCCGATCAAGGGCCTCGCACAGAATGTTTCGATACGCCGCAACGCCCAGGGCATGCCGCTGATCGAAAGCAACACTTTCCACGACGCGCTGTTCAGCCTCGGTTATGTACACGCCAGTGACCGTATCACCCAGATGGTCACCCTGCGCCTGCTGGCCCAGGGCCGCCTGGCTGAAATGTCCGGGCCTGAGGTGCTGGATGTTGACCGCTTCATGCGTGCGGTCAACCTGAAGAAAAGCGCGGGCGAGCTGTATAACGCCTCGTCGCCGCGCCTCAAGCGCTTCTTCGAAGTGTATGCCCGTGGCGTCAACGCCTACCTTTTCCGCTACCGCGACAAGCTGCCGCCGGACCTGGCCCAGACGGGCTACAAGCCTGAGTACTGGAAGCCGGAAGATTCGGCGCTGCTGTTCTGCCTGCTGAATTTCAGCGAGTCGGCCAACCTGCAGGAAGAGCTGGCGTCGTTGCTGCTGGCGCAAAAGGTCGGCGTGGACAAACTCGCCTGGCTGACACCGAGCGCGCCGGATGAGCCGATCCCCCTGGCCGAAGCCGAAAAACTCAAGGGCGTGAACCTCAGCCAGATCACCGGCCTGGCCGGGCTGGACGCGGTCAGCCAGCAATTGAGCAGCCTCAACTCGCTGGCGGTTACCACGTCGAGCAACTGGGCCATCGGCCCGCAACGCAGTCGCAGCGGCAAGAGCCTGCTGGCAGGCGACCTCGCCGCCCAGCCGCAGGCGCCGTCACCGTGGAACTACGTGCAGATTCGCGCACCGAAATACCAGGCCGTCGGCGCCTCGATTGCCGGCCTGCCGACCCTGTTGTCCGGTTTCAACGGCAATGTGGCGTGGAGTATGAGCACGGTCAAGGGCGATACCCAGGACCTGTTCCTGGAGAAGGTCAAACGCCAGGGCAGCGCGTTGTACTACGAGAACAACGGAAAATGGCTGCCGGCAGCGGTGCGTAATGAAACCTTCTTCGTCAAGGGTCAACGCTCGATTCGCGAAGTGGTGTACGAAACCCGCCACGGCGCCTTGCTCAACAGCAGCCAGGCCCTGACCAGCGGTTTTGGCCTGGCCCTGCAAACCGCCGACTTCAAGGATGACAAGAGCCTCGACGCGTTCTTCGACCTGTCCCGCGCGCAAAACGCCGGCAAGGCCTCGGACGCGACCCGCAACATCCGCGCCATTGCCTTGAACATGGTCTTCGCCGACGCCGGCAGCATTGGCTGGCAGGTCACCGGCCGTTTCCCCAACCGCCGCGAAGGCGAAGGCCTGCTGCCCTCGCCCGGTTGGGATACGCGCTTTGACTGGGACGGTTACGCCGACGCGATGCTGCACCCCTATGACCAGGACCCGGCCCAAGGCTGGATCGGCACCGCCAACCAACGCACCGCGCCGCGCGGCTACGGCATGCAGTTATCCAACTCCTGGGATGCGCCGGAGCGCAGCGAGCGCCTGGCGCAACTGGCCAATGCAGGCAAGCACGACAGCCGCAGCATGATCGCCATGCAATACGACCAGACCACCACCTTCGCCGCCAAGCTCAAGACCATGTTCCAGGCGCCGGGCATGGCCCAGCCCTTGAAGCAGGCGATTGATGCGTTGCCAGCCCCCGAGCAGGCCAAGGCTCGGGAAGCACTGAAGCGCCTGATGGCGTTCGACGGTCGCCTGGTGTCGACGTCCGCCGACGCGGCGCTCTACGAACTGTTCCTGCAGGAAAGCACCCGGCAGATCTTCCTCGACGAACTGGGGCCGGAAAACAGTGCCAGCTGGAAAGCCTTTGTCAGCAACGCCAACCTGTCCTATGCCGCCCAGGCCGACCACCTGCTGGGCCGCGAAGACAGCCCGTTCTGGGACGACGTGCGCACCGCGCAGAAAGAAGACAAACCCGCCATCCTCGCCCGCAGCCTGGCCGCCGCGATCAGCGCTGGCGAGAGCCAACTGGGTGCTGACCACAAGGCCTGGCAGTGGGGCAAGCTGCACAGCACCACCTGGAAAAACACCAGTGGCCAAGTGATTCGCGGCCCGCTGGCGTCCGGTGGCGACCACAACACCTTGAACCCGGCACCGTACAGCTGGGGCCAGGACTTCAACACCACCCAGGTGCCGGCGCTGCGCATGATCGTCGACTTCGGCCAGGTGGAGCCGATGATGGGCCAGGGTGGCATCGGCCAGTCCGGCAACCCGGCCAGCCCGAACTACGCCAATGGCATCGACCCGTCGCTCAAGGCGCAATACCTGAGCTTCCCGATGCAGCCGCAGAACTTCGAGAAGGTGTATGGGAAGGCCAGGTTGACCCTGACCCCAGGCAAGTGACCTGACTTCTACCTGACAAAACCTGATCCAAATGTGGGAGGGGGCTTGCCCCCGATAGCGGTGTGTCAGTCACCGATGTTTTGACTGAACCACTGCTATCGGGGGAAAGCCCCCTCCCACATTTGGACGGCATGCATTCCGATAGAACTTCTGCGCTCGCCCCCGCCTCATACCTGATAAGCCCATCGCCCCGGTCACCCCATGGACCTTGTCATCGCCCGGCCCGAAGGCCTCTACTGCCCCGCCGGAGATTTCTACATCGATCCCTGGCGCCCCGTGGAACGCTCCGTCATCACCCACGCCCACGGCGACCACGCCCGCACGGGCAATCAACACTATTTGGCTGCCGCCCCTGGCGAAGGCATCCTGCGCTCGCGCCTGGGCCAGGACATCAACCTGCAAACCCTGGCCTATGGCGAAAAACTCGTCCACCACGGCGTGACCCTGAGCTTCCATCCGGCCGGGCATGTACTTGGCTCGGCCCAGGTGCGCCTCGAGTACCAGGGCGAAGTCTGGGTGGCGTCCGGCGATTACAAAGTGGAGCCGGACGGCACCTGCGCGCCCTTCGAACCGGTGCGTTGCCATACCTTTATCACCGAATCCACCTTCGGCCTGCCGATCTACCGCTGGCAGCCCCAGGCGCAGATCTTCGCCGGGATCAACGACTGGTGGCAGGGCAATATTGCCGCCGGCAAAGCCAGTGTGTTGTTCTGTTATTCCTTCGGCAAAGCCCAACGCATCCTGCATGGCATCGACGCCAGCATCGGCCCGATCCTCAGCCATGGCGCGGTCGAGCCGCTGAACCGGGTTTATCGCGAGGCCGGCATTTATATTCCCGAAACCCTCTACGCCGGCGAATTCAAAAAGACCGACCCATTGCTGCGCCAGGCCCTGATCATCGCGCCGCCTTCCGCCGGTGGCAGCAGTTGGATCAAGCGCTTCGGCGACTACAGCGATGCCTTCGCCAGCGGCTGGATGCGCCTGCGCGGTACCCGGCGGCGGCGCGGGGTGGACCGGGGGTTCGTGCTGTCGGACCACGCCGACTGGCCCGGGCTGCTGTGGGCGATCGAACAAACCGGGGCCGAACGGGTGATGGTCACCCACGGCTCCGTCGGGGTATTGGTACGCCACCTGCGGGAAAAAGGCCTGGATGCCCAGGGCTTCACCACCGAATACGGTGATGACGAAGAGGAGGCCACGGCATGAAAGCCTTCGCCGAGCTGTACGCCAACCTCGACGCCACCACCTCCAGCAATGCCAAGCTCACGGCCCTGCAAGCCTACTTCCTGCAAGCGCCGCCTGAAGACGCTGCGTGGGCGGTGTATTTCCTGTCCGGCGGACGACCGCGACAATTGGTACCGACGCGTCTGCTGCGGGACATGGCCACCGAAGCATCCGGCATCGAGCCGTGGCTGTTTGAAGAAAGCTACCAATCGGTAGGCGACCTGGCCGAGACGATTTCCCTGCTCCTGCCGGAATCCACCTACACCTCGGAGGACGGCCTCGCCGTGTGGCTGGAAGAAAAACTCCTGCCGCTGCGTGGCCTGTCGCCCCTGGACCTGGCCGAACGGTTACCGGCGTTATGGGCGCAACTGGACCAGCCGAGTCTCATGGTGTGTATCAAGTTGATCACCGGCAGCTTTCGCGTCGGCGTGTCCAAATTGCTGGTCACCCGCGCGCTCGCGGCCATGGCCGACCTCGACAGCAAGCGCGTCGCGCAGCGATTGGTGGGCTACACCGATTTATCCAACCGACCGACAGCCGAAGGCTACCTCAAGCTGATCGCCGCCGAATCATCCGACGAGCATGCGCAACGGGGCGGACAGCCTTATCCGTTTTTTCTCGCTCACGGGCTGGCGCAACCGGTGGAGCAATTCGACGCCTTGCTCGGTTCCCCCGCCGACTGGCAGGTGGAATGGAAGTGGGACGGCATTCGCGCGCAGCTGGTCAAGCGCGAAGGCCGGCTGTGGATCTGGTCGCGGGGCGAAGAGCTGGTGACCGAGCGCTTCCCCGAACTGCACAGCCTGGTCAGTGGTTTGCCCGATGGCACGGTGATTGATGGCGAGATCGTGGTGTGGAAGGACTCGGTACAACCCTTTGCCCTTTTGCAGCAGCGCATTGGTCGCAAGACCCTGAGCAAAAAAGTGCTCGACGATGCCCCGGTTGCGCTCCTCGCCTATGACCTGCTGGAACATCAGGGCGACGACTGGCGCAACCACCCCCAGGCCGAACGTCGCGCCCAGCTGGAACAGGTGATTGCCCAGTGCAACCAACCCGTGTTGCAGCCCTCGCCCCTGCTGACGGGCGCCACATGGCAGGACCTGGCACTGCAACGCGAAGCCTCCCGTAGCCTCAGCGTGGAAGGCATGATGCTCAAGGCTCGCGACGGCCTGTACGGCGTGGGCCGCACCAAGGACATGGGCCTGTGGTGGAAGTGGAAAGTCGACCCCTTCAGTGTCGATGCGGTGTTGATCTACGCCCAACGCGGCCATGGCCGGCGCGCCAGCCTCTACAGCGACTACACCTTCGCCGTATGGGATGGCCCGCCCGGCAGTGAACGCACGCTGGTGCCCTTCGCCAAGGCCTATTCAGGGCTGACCGACGAAGAAATGCGCAAGGTCGACGCCATCGTGCGCAAGACCACCGTGGAGAAGTTCGGCCCGGTCAGCAGCGTGACGCCCAGCATGGTGTTCGAGCTGGGGTTTGAAGGCATTGCCCTGTCCAAACGGCACAAGAGCGGGATTGCGGTGCGCTTTCCGCGGATGTTGCGTTGGCGCCAGGACAAGGCGGTGGATGAGGCGGATAGCCTTGCCACCCTGCAGGACTTACTGGCCTGACCCAGAACACCGCCCCTCCACAATTGGATCGCCAAATGTTCCGAAATAGTGCGCTCGATTTTCAATGCCCATTTTCGGGCATCTCCTACACTCATGACTCCCTTGTCCCACCTTTTAAAACGCTCATTCGGAACTATGGTGCAGAAATTGCTACTCGTGATCCGTCTGATACCGTTCAGTAACAGTCCTAAAACGCGCCACAAGCGCTTATCTTGGTTTCCAGGGATTAAATAATGAAAAAAGCATTGCTGACCCTTTCTGCACTGGCTCTGTGCATGGCCGCCGGTACCGCGCTGGCCAAGGAATACAAGGAACTGCGTTTTGGTGTCGATCCGTCCTACGCACCGTTCGAATCCAAGGCGGCCGATGGCAGCCTCGTGGGCTTCGATATCGACCTGGGCAATGCGATCTGCGCCGAACTGAAAGTGAAGTGCAAGTGGGTCGAAAGTGACTTTGACGGCATGATTCCAGGCCTCAAAGCCAACAAGTTCGACGGTGTGATCTCGTCCATGACCGTGACCCCGGTGCGCGAGAAGGCCATCGATTTCTCCAGCGAACTGTTCTCCGGCCCGACCTCGCTGGTGTTCAAGAAAGGCGCGGGGTACTCGACACCAGAGTCCCTCAAGGGCAAATCCGTAGGCTACGAGCAAGGCACCATCCAGGAAGCCTACGCCAAGGCGGTACTGGATAAAGCCGGCGTGACCACCAAGGCCTACGCCAACCAGGACCAGGTTTACGCCGACCTGACCTCCGGTCGTCTCGACGCTTCCGTGCAGGACATGCTGCAGGCCGAACTGGGCTTCCTGAAGTCTCCGGCCGGTGCCGGCTATGAAGTCAGCGCCGCCATCGATGACCCATTGCTGCCATCGAAAACCGCCATCGGTATCAAAAAAGGTAACACTGAACTGAAGGCCCTTTTGGATAAAGGTATCAAAGCGTTACACGATGATGGCACCTACGCCACCATCCAGAAGAAACACTTTGGCGATCTGAACCTATACAGCGGCAAATAATGCCTGGGGCGCCCCTCCTGTGGAGGGGCGCTTTTTTATCGCCATAGGTCCTGATTTATGTTCGAAGAACTGTTGCAAACCCTCGGGCTGAGCGCACTCAGCCTGAAGGGTTTCGGCCCGTTGTTGCTGCAAGGCACCTGGATGACCATCAAGTTATCGGTGCTGTCCCTGGTCGTCAGCGTATTGCTGGGCCTGCTCGGCGCCAGCGCCAAACTTTCCAGCCTGCCCTTCCTGCGCATCCCCGCCCAGCTCTACACCACCCTGATTCGCGGTGTCCCCGACCTGGTGCTGATGCTGCTGATTTTCTACAGCCTGCAAACCTGGCTCACCGGCCTGACTGACTTCATGGAATGGGAATACATCGAGATCGACCCATTCAGCGCCGGGGTGATTACCCTGGGCTTTATCTACGGTGCTTATTTCACCGAGACGTTTCGCGGCGCGATCCTCGCCGTGCCCCGTGGCCAGCTCGAAGCCGCCACGGCCTATGGCCTCAAGCGCGGGCAACGCTTTCGCTACGTGACCTTCCCGCAGATGATGCGCTTTGCCCTGCCGGGTATCGGCAACAACTGGATGGTAATGCTCAAGGCCACGGCCCTGGTGTCGATCATCGGTCTGGCGGACCTGGTCAAGGCCGCCCAGGATGCGGGCAAAAGCACCTACCAACTGTTCTACTTCCTGGTGCTCGCCGCGCTGATCTACCTGTTGATCACCAGCGCGTCCAACTTCGTCCTGCGTCGTCTTGAACGTCGCTACTCCGCAGGCTCACGGGAGGCGGTGCGATGATCGAACTCTTGCAGGAATACTGGCGTCCCTTCCTCTATAGCGACGGCCAGCACATCACCGGCCTGGCCATGACCCTGTGGTTGCTCAGCGCCGCCCTGGTCATCGGCTTTGTGGTGTCGATCCCGCTGTCCATCGCCCGTGTATCGCGCAACCCGCTGGTACGCTGGCCGGTGCAGTTCTACACCTACCTGTTCCGTGGCACGCCGCTCTATATCCAGTTGCTGATCTGCTACACCGGCATCTACAGCATCGCCGCCGTACGCGAACAACCGCTGCTGGATGCGTTCTTTCGCGATGCGATGAACTGCACGATCCTGGCCTTCGCCCTCAACACCTGCGCCTACACCACGGAGATTTTCGCCGGGGCCATCCGCAGCATGGCCCACGGCGAAGTCGAGGCGGCCAAGGCCTACGGTTTAAGCGGCTGGAAGTTGTACGCCTACGTCATCATGCCCTCGGCGTTGCGCCGTTCGTTGCCCTACTACAGCAACGAAGTGATCTTGATGCTGCACTCGACCACGGTAGCGTTTACCGCGACGATCCCGGACATCCTCAAGGTGGCGCGGGACGCCAACTCGGCCACGTTCATGACGTTCCAATCATTCGGCGTCGCCGCGCTGATCTACCTGACCGTGACCTTCGCCCTGGTCGGTCTGTTTCGTCTGGCGGAGCGCCGCTGGCTGGCGTTTCTCGGGCCCAGCCATTAAGGAGCCTTCATGCGTCATCAGGTACACGATCTGGTCGCGCCGGTGCCAGGCACGGCGCGGCAGATTCACAGTTTCCACTTCGGCCCCGAACATGCCGAAGGCAAGGTCTATATCCAGTCATCGCTGCATGCCGATGAACTGCCGGGCATGCTGGTGGCCTGGCACCTGAAAGTGCGCCTGGCCGAGTTGGCGGCAGCCGGGCGGTTACTGAGCGAGATCGTGCTGGTGCCCATCGCCAATCCGGCAGGCCTGGAGCAGGTGTTGATGGACACCCCGCTGGGCCGCTACGAGTTGGAAAGCGGACAGAACTTCAATCGCCTATTTGTCGACCTCAGCGAAGAAGTGGGCGACCAGGTCGAAGCGTTGCTCGGGGATGATCCCCGGCACAACGTCGAGCTGATCCGTGCCGCGTTGAGCACCGCCCTCGCCGGGCAAACCGCCGCGACCCAATTGCACGCCCAGCGGCTGGTGCTGCAACGCCTGGCCTGCGATGCCGACATGGTGCTGGACCTGCATTGCGACTTCGAAGCCGTGGCGCACCTCTACACCACGCCCGAGGCCTGGCCGCAGGTGGAACCGCTGGCGCGCTATATCGGCTCCGAGGCCAACTTGCTGGCCACGGACTCCGGCGGACAATCCTTCGATGAGTGTTTCACCCTGGTGTGGTGGCAGTTGCAGCAACGCTTTGGCGCGCGCTTCCCGATCCCCATGGGCAGCTTTTCGGTGACCGTCGAACTGCGTGGCCAGGGCGACGTCAACCATGGGTTGGCCGCCCTCGACTGCCAGGCAATCATCGACTACCTGATTCACTTCGGCGCGATTGCCGGCGACGCCGCACCGCTGCCCGAGCTGCCCTACCCCGCCACGCCGCTGGCGGGCGTCGAACCCGTGGCAACGCCGGTGGGCGGCCTGCTGGTGTTCAGCGCCCTTCCCGGCGAATACCTGGAAGCCGGGCAACTGATCGCCGAAATCATCGACCCCATTACCGATCGCGTAACGCCCGTGCACTGCCAGAAGGCCGGCCTGCTTTACGCCCGTTCGCTGCGCCGCATGGCCACTGCCGGGATGGTCATCGGCCATGTCGCCGGCACCGAGGCCTACCGCAGCGGCTATCTACTTTCGCCTTGAGGATGCACGCCCCATGTACAAATTGACCGTTGAAGGCCTGCATAAAAGCTATGGCGACAATGAGGTGCTCAAAGGTGTCTCGCTCAAGGCCAGGACCGGTGATGTGATCAGCCTGATCGGCGCCAGCGGCTCGGGCAAAAGCACCTTTTTGCGTTGCATCAACTTCCTGGAAACCCCCAACGACGGCGCCATGACCCTCGACGGCCAGCCGATCCGCATGGTCAGCGACCGCCACGGCATGCGCGTGGCCGACGATGCCGAACTGCAGCGCCTGCGCACGCGACTGGCGATGGTGTTCCAGCATTTCAACCTGTGGAGCCATATGAGCGTGCTGGAAAACATCACCATGGCCCCGCGCCGGGTGCTGGGTTGCAGCAAAAAGGACGCTGAAGACCGTGCCCGTCGCTACCTGGACAAGGTGGGTTTACCGGCACGGGTGGCGGACCAATACCCGGCGTTCCTGTCCGGTGGCCAGCAACAACGGGTGGCCATCGCCCGCGCCCTGGCCATGGAGCCGGAAGTGATGCTGTTCGACGAACCCACCTCGGCCCTCGACCCGGAGCTGGTGGGTGAAGTGTTGAAGGTGATCCAGGGCCTGGCCGAGGAAGGCCGCACCATGATCATGGTGACCCACGAAATGAGCTTTGCGCGCAAGGTATCCAGCCAGGTGCTGTTCCTGCACAAGGGCCTGGTGGAAGAGCAAGGCGCGCCGGAGGATGTGCTGGGCAATCCGAAGAGCGAGCGCCTGCAACAGTTCCTGAGCGGCAATTTGAAGTAAACCTTTGCGACGCCTGGAGGGTCTGTGGAATAGACCCTCCAGAGCGTTCGCGGCCCCATGGCAAAACCCCTCGACTTCGCCAAAACGTGGTTTGCCGCCAAAGGCTGGAAGCCGTTCGCTTTCCAGAAAGACGTATGGACGGCGGTCAAGGACGGCCGCTCGGGCTTGCTGCACGCCAGCACCGGCGCCGGCAAAACCTACGCCCTGTGGTTTGCCGCCCTCAACCGTTTCGCGATCACCCGGCCGCCTCCCACCGGTAAACGCAAACCGCTGGCTGAGCCACTGACCGTGCTGTGGATCACGCCCATGCGTGCGTTGGCCGCCGACACCGCACGCGCCCTCGAAGCGCCGCTCGAGGCCTTGCAGATTCCCTGGAGCGTCGGCCTGCGCACCGGCGATACCAGCAGCAGCGAGCGTGCCCGGCAAACCCGACGCCAGCCCACCGCCCTGGTCACCACCCCGGAAAGCCTGACCCTGATGCTCGCCCGCGCCGACAGCGAAACGAGCCTGGCGCACCTGCGCATGGTGGTGGTGGATGAATGGCATGAGCTGATCGGCAACAAACGCGGCGTGCAGTTGCAGCTGGCGTTGGCGCGGCTGCGGCGTTGGCATCCCGAACTGATGGTGTGGGGCATTTCGGCCACCCTCGGTAACCAGTCCCACGCCCTGGAAGTGCTGGTCCCACAAGGGGACGGGATTAATGTGCAGGGACAAACGGCCAAGCAGTTGCACGTCGACACCTTGCTGCCGCCCATCGCCGAGCGGTTTCCGTGGGCTGGGCATATCGGCTTGAAGATGCTGCCGCAGGTGGTGGCCGAGGTCGACGCCAGCAGCAGTTGCCTGGTGTTTACCAACACGCGGGCGCAGTCGGAAATCTGGTATCAGGCGCTGCTCGATGCACGCCCGGATTGGGCCGGGGTGATTGCCCTGCACCATGGTTCGCTGGCCCGCGAGACCCGCGACTGGGTGGAGCGGGCGTTGAAAGACGGTCAGCTCAAGGCGGTGGTGTGCACATCCAGCCTGGACCTGGGGGTGGATTTTTTGCCGGTGGAGCGCGTGCTGCAAATCGGCTCGGCCAAAGGCGTGGCGCGCCTGATGCAACGCGCCGGGCGCTCCGGCCATGCACCCGGACGGCCGTCGCGGGTGACCCTGGTGCCGACCCACAGCCTGGAACTGGTGGAAGCCGCTGCGGCCCAGGACGCCATTGCAGCGCGGCGCATCGAAGCCCGCGAATCGCCCCACAAGCCGTTGGATGTGCTCGTACAACATTTGGTGAGCATGGCCCTCGGCGGTGGCTTTACGCCGCAGGCGCTGCTGGCGGAGGTCCGTGGCGCTTGGGCCTATCGTGACCTCAGCGAGGCCGATTGGGCCTGGGCCCTGGGTTTTGTACGGCATGGCGGCTTATCGCTGACCGCTTACCCGGATTACCGCCGCGTTGAGCCGGACGAGCACGGCATCTGGCGCGTCCCGGATGCCCGGCTTGCGCGCCGCCATCGCATGAGCGTGGGCACCATTGTCAGTGACGCCAGCATCCAGCTGAAATTCTGGAGCAAAGGCGGCGGTGGCAAGAACCTGGGCAGTGTCGAGGAAGGTTTTATCGCACGCCTCAAGCCGGGTGATGGTTTCCTGTTTGCCGGTCGCCTGCTGGAACTGGTGCGGGTGGAAAACATGACCGCCTATGTGCGCCGCAGCAGCGCCAAAAAAGCTGCCGTACCCCGCTGGAATGGCGGGCGCATGCCCCTTTCCAACGAGCTGGCCCAAGCCGTGGTGGAGCGCTTCGATGCGGCCGCGCACGGGGTCTACGAGGGGCCGGAAATGCGGGCTGTGCAAACCCTGCTGCAGACACAGTTGCGCTGGTCCGGCTTGCCGACACGCGAACACTTGCTGGCCGAAGCATTGAAATCGCGGGAGGGCTGGCACCTGTTCCTCTACCCGTTTGCCGGCCGCCAGGTGCACCTGGGGCTGGCGAGTCTGCTGGCCTGGCGGATCAGCCAGCAGCAGCCTGTGACCTTCTCGATTGCCGTCAACGATTATGGTTTGGAGTTGCTCAGCGCCACCGAGGTGGATTGGCCACGCTTGCTGAATGGGGCGCTGCTGAGCCCGAAGCAGTTGCTGGCAGACGTAGCAGCCAGCCTGAACGCCGGGGAACTCGCCCTGCGCCGCTTTCGCGAGATTGCGCGTATCGCCGGGCTGGTGTTTGCCGGTTACCCCGGCGCGCCGAAAAGCACGCGGCAGGTGCAGGCATCCAGCGGGTTGTTCTTTGAAGTGTTCAAGCAATATGACCCGCAAAACCTGTTGCTGGCCCAGGCGGGGGAAGAAGTCCTGCGCGACGAATTGGATATTCGTCGGTTGGAAGAGACCTTGCTTCGCCTCTCGGCGCTGACACTGGACGTGCATAGGATCGAACGTCCTACGCCCCTGGCCTTCCCACTGCTGGTAGAACGGATGCGCGAAAGCATGAGTTCGGAAAAACTCTCGGAGCGCATTGCGCGGATGGTCAAGGACTTGGAAAAAGTCGCCGATAACGGCAAACGCTGATGGTGTGCTCAGTGACGCTGGAGGGCGAAGAGCTGTGGCTGTTGGCGGATAAGGCGCTCTACTGGCCAGCGCGCCAGTGCCTGCTGATCGCCGATGCACACTTTGGCAAGGCATCGGCCTATCGCAGCCTGGGCCAGCCGGTACCGCAAGGCACCACCACCGAGAACCTGCAGCGCCTGGATCGGCTGTTGGCGGCTGTGCCGTGCGCCCAGGTGATCTTTCTCGGCGATTTCCTCCACGGGCCCGGCTCCCACGCCAGCGGCACCCTCAGCGCCTTGAGAGCCTGGCGAGCACGTCATTGCGAACTGTCGATGACCTTGATTCGCGGTAATCACGATAAACGCGCAGGCGACCCACCGGCTGACTTGAACATCGAAGTGGTCCCGGAGCCCCTATTGATGGGCCCTTTCGCCCTGCAACACGAACCGCACGCCCATGCCAGCCACCATGTGCTGGCGGGGCATGTGCACCCGGTCTATCGCTTGCGCGGCAAGGGCCGGCAGAGCCTGCGCCTGCCGTGTTTCCAATTCGGCACACGCGTCAGCCTGCTGCCGGCGTTTGGGGCGTTTACCGGGGGGCATACGGTGGAGCAGGACAATGACCGCCGAATCTTTGTCATCGGCGATCACCAGGTGTGGCAGGTTCGCTGACCGGCCTTGCGGGTATCAGGCGACCGGTGCGGGAGGCGGCTCGTCCGGAAGGGTCGGCTCACCGGGCTCGGTGGGCTGCTGTGGCCAATCTTCATCGGGTTGGCCGGGGATGCCGCCTGCATAGGCGGGATCAGCCATCAGGGACCAGGCCAGAACGCCAATCTGGTTGGGTTCAAGCCGGGCAAGTTCTGCGCTGATTCGCGGGTCAATCTTCATAAGGCACTCCTCAAGCGTGGCTCGGTGCGTTTTGCACGCACCGAGGCAGTACACCCAATAGAGTCACTTTCTGCGGACTAATTCCCTTTACGCGTAGGACCTTTCGATCAAGCGCGTGGCAGGGTGACGCCACGCTGGCCCTGGTACTTGCCGGCGCGGTCTTTGTAGGACACTTCACAGGCCTCGTCAGACTGCAGGAACAGCATCTGCGCCACGCCTTCATTGGCGTAGATCTTCGCCGGCAGAGTGGTGGTGTTGGAGAACTCCAGGGTCACGTGGCCTTCCCACTCAGGCTCAAGTGGGGTCACGTTGACGATAATGCCGCAGCGCGCGTAGGTGCTTTTACCCAGGCAGATGGTCAGCACGTCGCGGGGAATACGGAAGAATTCCACGGTGCGTGCCAGGGCAAAGGAGTTCGGCGGGATAATGCACACGTCGCTTTTCACATCGACGAAGCTCTTTTCGTCGAAGTTCTTCGGATCGACGATCGCCGAGTTGATGTTGGTGAACACCTTGAACTCGTCGGCGCAGCGCACATCGTAGCCGTAGCTGGAAACGCCGTACGAGATCACACGGTCATCGCCTTCGCCACGAATCTGGCGCTCGACGAACGGTTCGATCATGCCGTGCTCTTGCGCCATGCGGCGAATCCACTTGTCCGATTTGATGCTCATGGCGGGTGTCCTGAATAGCGAGGTGGAAAAATTCTGTGGGGCATCTTACCGGGGCCGGCGTTGGGGTTCAAAGGGCGTCGGGCTTTTCTTGATGAACGCACCCGCTGCTATAAGGCGCAGCCAGCGGGGCCGGGACCCGCGTTGCCGCAACCGGTGTGTGTAAATACCACCGCCAGTCACGAAAATAGAGAAACCTTCGGAAATACCATTGGCACGTTCCGGAAAAAGGGTTAAGGTGGCGCCACTGTGCTGCTTGTGTCACTGAGAATCTCTACACGATATGTTGAATTTCGATCCAACCATCTCCAAGAATTTTTCCTGCTCTTTGCACTCAGTCTCGGCCAGGGCTTTTCCTGAGTCGCAGTTAACTTTGTCCAAGGAGATACACCATGTCTAATCGCCAAACTGGTACCGTTAAGTGGTTCAACGATGAAAAAGGCTTCGGCTTCATCACTCCACAATCCGGTGACGACCTGTTCGTTCACTTCAAAGCTATCCAATCCGACGGCTTCAAAAGCCTGAAAGAAGGCCAACAGGTTTCTTTCATCGCTACCCGCGGTCAGAAAGGCATGCAAGCTGAAGAAGTTCAAGTTATCTAACTTGTACTGACTCAGTCGAAAAGACCCCGCCCTTAAAAGCGGGGTTTTTTTATGCCTGGGATTTGGCATACATGAATAAATGTCGTGCGCAAAAAATGTGGGAGGGGGCTTGCCCCCGATGGCGGTTTAGCAGTCGATACTTGCATTGACTGACAGACCACTATCGGGGCAAGCCCCCTCCCACATTCAAGCACTCAAGCGGCGTCGTTATTGAAACAACGACTCACTCGACAAGCCATTCTTCTCCAGGATCTCGCGCAAGCGCTTGAGCCCTTCCACCTGGATCTGCCGCACCCGCTCACGGGTCAGGCCAATCTCCAGGCCTACGTCCTCCAGCGTGCTGCTCTCATGGCCACGCAGGCCGAAGCGGCGTATCACCACCTCACGCTGCTTGTCCGTGAGCTCCGACAGCCACTGGTCAATGCTTTGGGAAAGATCATCGTCCTGCAGCAACTCGCAGGGATCCGTAGGACGATCATCCGTCAGGGTGTCCAGCAGGGTTTTATCCGAATCCGGACCCAGCGAGACGTCGACCGAAGACACACGCTCGTTAAGACCCAGCATGCGCTTGACCTCTCCTACCGGTTTTTCCAGCAGGTTGGCGATTTCTTCGGGCGAGGGTTCATGATCGAGTTTTTGAGTGAGCTCACGTGCCGCCCGCAGGTAGACGTTGAGTTCCTTGACCACATGGATCGGCAACCGGATCGTGCGGGTCTGATTCATGATCGCCCGTTCGATGGTCTGGCGAATCCACCAGGTGGCATAGGTCGAGAAGCGGAAGCCCCGCTCAGGATCGAACTTCTCCACCGCCCGGATCAAGCCCAGGTTGCCCTCCTCGATCAGGTCCAACAAGGACAGCCCACGATTGACGTAGCGTCGGGCGATTTTCACCACCAGGCGCAGGTTGCTTTCAATCATGCGCTTGCGCCCAGCCGGATCACCCTTTTGCGACAAGCGCGCAAAATGGACTTCTTCTTCGGGAGTCAGCAGAGGGGAAAAGCCGATTTCATTGAGGTACAGCTGGGTTGCATCGAGCGCCCGCGTGTAATCAATGTATTTGTGTTGCTTTAACACGGTGGAGTTCTTGGATTTGGTGCGAACTGAAGGTACAGCAGGTCCCTCATTCGACATCGATTCCGTAGCGATGCCGGTCTCCATAAGGAGAACCTCATCGTCGATGTCAAACTCCGGCGCTTCTTTACTGAGAGCCATTGTTATAGTCCTTTGGTGAGTTCGACCTCAAGCTCAAGCGACGCCTTTATCCTTGGCAACGCTGGAGCCTGTTCCTTCTACGTGAGGAACAGGCTGTGCAACATATCAACGACGGGGTAGGAATTGCAGTGGATCTACAGGCTTCCCTTGACGGCGAATCTCAAAGTGCAGTTTCACCCGGTCTGTACCAGTTGATCCCATTTCGGCAATTGTCTGTCCGACTTTGACCTGCTGCCCCTCCCGAACCAACAGCCTACGGTTGTGGCCGTAAGCACTGACGTAGGTATCGCTGTGTTTGATGATGACCAGCTCGCCGTAGCCCCGCAAACCACTCCCGGCGTACACCACCGTCCCATCAGACGCAGCTAAAACAGGCTGTCCCAAATCCCCGGCAATATCAATGCCTTTATTCAAACTGCCGTTTGAAGAGAATTTTCCAATTAACACTCCATTTGAGGGCCATCCCCAACCGGTCGGCGCAGGCCCTGCGGGGGGCAACGGCGCGGGTGCCGGCTTGTTCGCAGCACTCGGCGAAGCGGTACCCGCAGGCCGCGTAATGATGGTGGTTTTGCTCGAAGACGACGGCGAAGATCCGGTGTTTGTCACAACTGCCGTAGGGGTAGAACCGGTGCGACCGTCAAAGCGAATCGTCTGACCCGGATGTATCGTGTAGGGCACAGGAATATTGTTACGGGCTGCGAGGGCCTTGTAGTCCCAGCCATAACGGAAGGCAATCGAGAACAAGGTGTCGCCCTTGCGCACGACATATTGCCCGGTGGTCACCGTCGGCTTTTGTGGTGCAGCGTTATTGCGGTCAACGACCCGTGCACCGCTGCTTGGCGAGCTGGAACACCCTACCAGAAGGGAACCAAAGACAAGGCCAAGCACCAGTCGCTGAAAACTTGTTTTACTCATACGCTGCGCAAGACCTGTGAGACTCACCCGCCGCTCCCTTTGTGGTGGCTGAACATGAATGCCTGTATCAGGCTTGAAATATGACGCAAGTATAACTGGGCATTGAAGTTTTACCGTCACGCGACTGAAACGAATCATTCAGCGCGTTGAATCGCCCCGCCCATCATGTTGACTTGATAGACCCCGCCGTAAGACACATCCTCACCAACAGAATTCACTGCCCGCGAAAAATGATCAGGCCAGTGGGCCATTGAGCAACGGCACAAAACGCACGGCGCCGAGTACATGCCGGGAAAAACCATCGTCTTCACGGACAATAAGCATCAATTGTTGCACTTCACCGGAACCCACCGGAATGACCAGCCGCCCTCCCGGGGCCAGTTGATCGAGCAGCGCCTGCGGCACATCCGTGGCCACGGCAGTGACGATAATCCCGTTGTAGGGCGCCAGCGCCGGCCAGCCTTCCCAACCATCGCCCCAGCGGAATACCACGTTGCGCAGGTTCAGCTCCACCAGGCGTTCCTTGGCGCGATCCTGCAGCACCTTGATGCGTTCCACCGAGAACACCCGCTCCACCAGTTGCGACAACACCGCCGTCTGGTAGCCGGAACCGGTGCCAATCTCCAGCACCTTGTCCAACGGCCCCGCCGCCAGCAGCAGCTCGCTCATGCGCGCAACCATATAAGGCTGGGAGATGGTCTGGTTATGGCCGATGGGCAATGCCGTGTCTTCGTAGGCACGATGGGCCAAGGCTTCATCGACAAAGAGGTGCCGAGGCGTACGCCGGATCACTTCCAACACCTGGGCGTTGGAAAGCCCCTCTTCGTACAGGCGCTGGATCAAACGCTCACGGGTGCGCTGGGAGGTCATCCCGATGCCCCGGCGCAGCAGGTCGTCTTGTTCACGAGCCATCAGCGCAGCCCCTCCAGCCAGCCATCGAGACTACTGAAGGCATCACTGAAGGTGCGATCAAGTTGCAACGGGGTAATCGACACATAGCCTTGCATCACCGCGTGAAAGTCCGTGCCTGGGCCACCGTCTTCGGCATCGCCCGCTGCCGCGATCCAGTAGCCTTCCTTGCCACGCGGGTCGACGACCTTCAACGGCGCTGCCGCGCGGGCGCGATGGCCCAGACGCGTAAGCTGGATACCGCGAATGTGGTCGAGGGGCAAATTGGGAATGTTGACGTTGAGCACCGTGCGCGGCGGCAGGTCCAGGGCGCCATGGGCCTCCACCAGCTTGCGCGCGAAATAGGCCGCGGTGGGCAGGTTGTCCAGTTGACGCGATGCCAACGAAAACGCAAACGAGGTGCGGCCGAGGAAGCGTCCTTCAAGCGCCGCCGCCACCGTGCCGGAATACAGCACGTCGTCGCCCAGGTTGGCGCCGAGGTTGATGCCTGACACCACCAGGTCCGGCTCCTGGTCCAACAAACTGTTGATCGCCAGGTGCACGCAGTCGGTGGGGGTGCCGTTCACACTGATAAAGCCATTGGCCAGAACCTGCGGGTGCAGCGGACGGTCGAGCGTCAGCGAACTGCTGGCGCCGCTCTTGTCCTGGTCGGGGGCAACCACCACGCACTCGGCGTAATCCTGCAGCGCAGCATAGAGCGCGGCAAGGCCGGGTGCGGTGGCACCATCATCGTTTGATATCAGAATACGCATGGGCTGTCCGTCTGCCCCACCGGCACCAGATCAACAAGCTCGCGCACCAAGACAGTGGCGAAGCATCCGGCCGGCAGGACGAATTCCAATTGCAGAATGTCAGGCCCGGGATAATGCCACGTCAACCCGCCAATGGGCAGTCGCAGAATGCGACGTTCCTGGCTCATGCCGGCACTCACCAGCCAATCACGCAGGTCGGCTTCACCGGCGGCAACCGCCTGCTCCAACTCAAACGTGGCGCCTGTCGCCGGAGAATCACCCTCGCCCCACTGCGGGCCGGTGGGGTGCAGGTCCAGGATAGCCAGGCGCGGGTCGCTGCACTCTGCCTCCCCCGCCGGAAAAAAGCTGCGGCTGTCGGTAAACGCCAGCAGATCACCCACTTGCGCGCGCTGCCAGGAACCGTCGGCGACACGTGCCGCCAACACTTTGTTGAAGAGGAAGCTACGCGCGGTGGACAACAACCGCGAACGCACATTGCGCTGCTCCGGCAAGGCCTTGCGCGCGGCCCATTCGCGGGCGTCGACGACATTGCCACCGTTGTGGCCAAAGCGCTGGGTGCCGAAATAGTTGGGGATGCCGTACTGGGCAATCAATTGCAGTCGCGCGTCGATGGCGGCGGTATCACCGGCCAATTGGGTCAGGCGCAAGGTAAAGCCGTTGGCCGAATGCGCGCCGCGCTGCAGCTTGCGCTTGTGGCGGGCGGTTTTCAGGATCCTGAGGGTGTCGTTTTCCGCACCGCTCATGTCCGGATCGGCCTTGCCCGGCAATTGAACGCTGAACCACTGGCGGGTCAACGCCTGACGGTCCTTGAGCCCGGCATAGCTGACAGTGCGCAACGGCACGCCAGCCGCCTTGGCGATACGCCGCGCGGCTTCCTCAGTATTGAGCCCGCGCTTCTCAACCCACAACCACAGGTGCTCGCCTTCGCCGCTGAGCGGAATATCGAGCACTTCGTCGACCTGGAAATCTTCAGCCGTGGCTTTCAGGACCGCGCTGCCCAGGGCCTCGCCATAGGCACGCGGGCCCAGCAGTTGCAGGTCGTTCATGCGCGCAGCAACAAGGCGACGGAGTGCACCGCGATGCCCTCTTCACGACCGGTGAACCCGAGCTTTTCGGTGGTGGTGGCTTTCACGTTGACTTGATCCAATTCAATTTGCAGGTCTGCGGCAATCAGTGCGCGCATGGATTCGATATGCGGGGCCATTTTCGGCGCCTGGGCCACGATGGTGTTATCGACATTGCCGACCTTCCAGCCCTTGGCATGGATCAGGCCGACCACATGGCGCAGCAGGACACGGCTGTCCGCGCCCTTGAAGGTGGGATCGGTATCCGGAAAGTGCTTGCCGATATCGCCCAGCGCCGCCGCGCCGAGCAAGGCATCGCTCAAGGCATGCAGGACAACGTCGCCGTCGGAATGAGCCAGCAACCCATGGTGGTGTGCAATGCGCACGCCGCCCAGGGTGATGAAATCGCCTTCAGCGAAACGGTGCACATCGTAGCCGTGGCCAATACGCATAAAAAAACGCCCCGATTTAATTCAGGGCGTGATTCTACCTACTTTTGCCTCACATTAACCGAGCAAAGCACGACCATGATGTCGCAAATGGTCTTCGATGAAGCTGGCGATAAAGAAGTAGCTGTGGTCGTAGCCGGGCTGCAGGCGCAGTTCCAGTGGATGGCTGGCCGCCTTGGCCGCTTGCTGCAAGGCTTCGGGCTTGAGCTGCACGGCAAGGAAATCGTCGCGGTCGCCCTGGTCCACCAGCAACGGCAGCTTTTCCGAGGCTTCGCCGATCAGCACACAGGCATCCCATTCACGCCATTTGGCGCGCTCTTCACCCAGGTAACGGGAGAAGGCTTTCTGGCCCCACGGACAATCCATCGGATTATTGATCGGCGAAAACGCCGACACCGACAGGTAGCGCCCGGGGTTACGCAAGGCACACACCAACGCACCGTGGCCGCCCATGGAGTGGCCGCTGATACCGCGTTTGTCCGAAGCCGGGAAATGCGCCTCGACCAATGCCGGCAACTCCTGCACCACGTAGTCATGCATCCGATAGTGCTTGGCCCACGGTTCCTGCGTGGCATTCAGGTAAAACCCTGCGCCCAGGCCGAAATCCCAGGCATTGTCCGGGTCGCCCGGTACACCTGGCCCACGCGGGCTGGTGTCCGGCGCCACGATGATCAACCCCAGTTCCGCCGCCATGCGCTGGGCACCGGCTTTCTGCATGAAGTTCTCATCGGTGCAGGTCAGGCCAGACAGCCAGTACAGCACCGGCAACTTGCCGCCCTGCTCCGCTTGCGGCGGCAGGTAGACGGCGAAGGTCATGTCGCAGCCGAGCACATCGGAGTGATGCTTGTAGCGTTTATGCCAGCCGCCGAAGCTCTTCTGGCACGACAGGTTTTCCAGGCTCATGGGCAACCTCAGAAGTGAATGACGGTACGAATGCTCTTGCCTTCATGCATCAGGTCAAACGCTTTGTTGATGTCTTCCAGGCCCATGGTGTGGGTGATGAACGTGTCCAGCGGAATCTCGCCGGTCTGGGCCATTTCCACGTAGCTTGGCAACTCGGTACGGCCGCGTACGCCACCGAACGCCGAGCCACGCCAGACACGACCGGTCACCAGCTGGAATGGGCGGGTGGAGATTTCCTGGCCGGCACCGGCAACGCCGATGATCACCGACTCGCCCCACCCCTTGTGGCAACACTCGAGCGCGGCACGCATCAGTTGCACGTTGCCGATGCACTCGAAGGAAAAGTCCACGCCGCCATCAGTCAAATCGACAATCACGTCCTGGATCGGGCGGTCATAGTCTTTCGGGTTGATGCAGTCGGTGGCGCCCAGTTGCTTGGCGATCTCGAACTTGGCCGGGTTGATGTCAATCGCAATGATACGGCCGGCCTTAGCCTTGACCGCACCGATCACGGCCGACAGGCCGATACCGCCGAGACCGAAGATGGCCACGGTGTCGCCCGGCTTGACCTTGGCGGTGTTGAGCACCGCACCGATGCCGGTGGTGACGCCACAGCCGAGCAGGCAGACCTTCTCCAGCGGCGCTTCTTTGGGAATCTTGGCGACGGAAATTTCCGGCAGCACGGTGTACTCGGAGAACGTCGAGGTGCCCATGTAGTGGAAAATCGGCTGACCCTTGTAGGAAAAACGCGTGGTGCCATCCGGCATCAGGCCTTTGCCCTGGGTGGAACGAATGGCCTGGCACAGGTTGGTCTTACCCGAGAGGCAGAACTTGCACTTGCCGCATTCCGGGGTGTACAGCGGGATCACATGGTCGCCCACCGCCACCGAAGTCACGCCCTCGCCGATGGCTTCGACCACCGCACCGCCTTCATGGCCAAGGATGGAGGGGAAGATGCCTTCCGGGTCAGCGCCGGACAGGGTGTAGGCGTCGGTATGACAAACCCCGGAGGCGACCACACGCAACAGCACTTCGCCCGCCTTGGGCATGGCCACGTCGACTTCCACGATCTCGAGGGGTTTCTTGGCTTCAAAGGCAACGGCAGCGCGGGACTTGATCATCCGGGTTTCTCCATCGGGTTAAAAACTGAGGCGGTGAGTGTAAAACATGGCTCGTTGATTAATAATCCAGGCGAAAGCAAAACTTTATTGCCGTACAGGGATAATCAACGTGCTGGAAAACCGTTGGGAAGGCATCGATGAATTTGTCGCCGTCGCCGAATGCAGCCAATTCACGGCAGCCGCCGAGCGGCTGGGTGTGTCTTCGTCCCACATCAGCCGCCAGGTGGCACGCCTGGAAGAGCGCCTGCAAACGCGGTTGCTGTATCGCAGTACGCGTAAGGTGACCCTGACCGAAGCAGGTCAGACATTTTTGCAACATTGCCAACGCCTGCAGGACGGCCGCGAAGAAGCCCTGCGCGCCGTGGGCGACCTCACCAGCGAACCGAAAGGCATGTTGCGCATGACCTGCGCGGTGGCCTATGGCGAGCGTTTCATCGTGCCGCTGGTGACGCGGTTCATGGGCCTGTACCCGCAATTGCGGGTGGATATCGAATTGAGCAACCGCCAACTGGACCTGGTGCACGAAGGCCTTGACCTGGCGATTCGCCTGGGACGCTTGCAGGATTCGCGCATGGTTGCCAGCCGCCTCGCACCTCGGCGTATGTACCTGTGCGCGTCGCCGTCCTACCTGGCCCGATATGGACGGCCCCATAGCTTGTCGGAATTGAGTCGACATAACTGCCTGATCGGCAGCTCGGATATTTGGCAGCTGGCCCAGGACGGGCGCGAATTTTCCCAACGGGTACAGGGAAACTGGCGCTGCAACAGTGGGCAAGCGGTGCTGGATGCGGCGCTGCAAGGGGTGGGGCTGTGCCAACTGCCGGACTATTACGTGCTGGAGCATCTGCACAGCGGCGCGCTGGTGTCGCTGCTGGAGGCGCATCAGCCGCCGAATACGGCGGTGTGGGCGCTGTATCCGCAGCAGCGACATTTGTCGCCAAAGGTCAGGAAGTTGGTGGATTTCTTGAAAGAGGGCTTGGCCGAACGGCCGGAGTACAGCGGTTGATTAACGACGATTCGCCCACCGCAACCGCAGCCACTCCAGGTCTTCCGGCCGGGTCACCTTGATATTGTCCGAGCGCCCTTCGATCAAGCGCGGCGCCTGCCCGGACCATTCCATGGCCGAGGCTTCATCAGTGATCACCGCATCGGCCACCAGGCTGTCAGCCAATGCGCGGTGCAAGGCACCGAGGCGGAACATCTGCGGCGTATAGGCTTGCCAGATCAAGCTGCGGTCGACGGTTTCCACCACCCGCCCCTGCTTGTCGACGCGCTTGAGGGTATCGCGGGCCGGCACCGCCAGCAGGCCGCCCACCGGATCGTCCGCTAATTCGGCCAGCAACTTGTCGAGATCATCACGGCTCAAATTAGGCCGCGCCGCATCATGCACCAACACCCAATCGTCATCGCCGGCGCCCAGGGCATTGAGTTGCAACAGTGCATTGAGCACCGAACCCGAGCGCTCCGAACCACCGTCCGCACGTTGGATACGCGGGTCAGCGGCACACGCCAGGTCGGGCCAATACGGATCATCAGCAGCAAGACTGACCACCAACCCCTTGAGGCTGGGATGGTCGAGAAAACAGCCAAGGCTGTGTTCGAGAATAGTGCGCCCGCCCAATTGCAAGTATTGCTTGGGACGGTCCGCGGCCATACGGGCACCGACGCCCGCGGCAGGTATCACGGCCCAGAAGGCCGGCAAACGGTAACTCATTGGGCCAACTGGTAGAGGGTTTCACCCTCCTTGACCATGCCCAACTCATGACGGGCCCGCTCTTCAACGGTCTCGGTACCCTTTTTCAGCTCAAGCACTTCGGCATCGAGGACGCGGTTGCGCTCCAGCAGGCGTTCGTTCTCGGCGTGCTGGTCGGCAATTTGCTGGGTCAGGTCTTTTACCTGCGCAAAGCTGCCATTACCTACCCATAGGCGGTACTGCAGGCCAGCCAGCAACAAGAGCAAGACGAGGAACAACCAATTGGGACTGCGCATCGAATATCGGGTATCCAGTGGAAAAACACGCCATGCAAAACTTTTACAGCAACTGATAGCACGAAGCCTGGAAGAACCAGGCTTGTGCTTGATAGCCATCAGATTAGCGTCGAAACTCGCACCTTCGTGATCTTTCCGACGCAATCCACCGACTTTTTACCACTTACCGATCAGCCGCGAAACTCGCCGCGACCGTTGTACTTGGCTTTGCCGGCCAGTTGCTCTTCGATACGCAGCAATTGGTTGTACTTGGACACGCGGTCGGAACGGCACAGGGAGCCGGTCTTGATCTGGCCCGCCGAAGTGCCCACGGCCAGGTCGGCGATGGTCGAATCTTCGGTTTCGCCGGAGCGGTGCGAGATCACGGCGGTGTAGCCCGCAGCCTTGGCCATCTGGATGGCTTCCAGGGTTTCGGTCAGGGTGCCGATCTGGTTGAACTTGATCAGGATCGAGTTGGCGATCTTTTTGTCGATGCCTTCTTTCAGGATCTTGGTGTTGGTCACGAACAGGTCGTCACCCACCAGCTGGACTTTTTCGCCGATCTTGTCGGTGAGGATCTTCCAGCCATCCCAGTCGGACTCGTCCAGGCCATCTTCGATCGAGATGATCGGATAGCGCTGGGTCAGGCCCTTGAGGTAATCGGCAAAGCCTTCGGAGTTGAACACCTGGCCTTCGCCGGACAGGTTGTATTTGCCATCTTCGTAGAACTCGCTGGCGGCGCAGTCCAGGGCCAGGGTCACGTCGGTGCCCAGTGTGTAGCCGGCGTTGGCCACAGCTTCGGAGATCACTTTCAGCGCATCTTCGTTGGACGCCAGGTTCGGTGCGAAACCACCTTCGTCACCCACGGCAGTGCTCAGGCCACGGGCTTTCAGCACGGCTTTGAGGTGATGGAAAATCTCGGTGCCCATGCGCAGGCCTTCGGAGAAGGTCTTGGCGCCGACCGGCTGCACCATGAATTCCTGGATGTCGACGTTGTTATCAGCATGCTCGCCACCGTTGATGATGTTCATCATCGGAACCGGCATCGAGTAGACACCCGGCGTACCGTTCAGGTTGGCGATGTGGGCGTACAGCGGCAGGTCCTGGTCCTGGGCGGCCGCCTTGGCAGCAGCCAGGGACACGGCGAGGATGGCGTTGGCGCCGAGGCTGCCTTTGTTTTCAGTGCCGTCGAGCTTGATCATCGCGTGGTCCAGGGCTTTCTGGTCCAGCGGGTCCTTGCCCAGCAGCAGGTCACGGATCGGGCCGTTGATGTTGGCTACAGCCTTGAGGACACCCTTGCCCAGGTAACGGCTCTTGTCGCCATCACGCAGTTCCAGCGCTTCGCGCGAACCTGTGGAAGCACCGGACGGCGCGCAGGCGCTGCCGATGATGCCGTTATCGAGAAGCACGTCGGCTTCGACGGTGGGGTTGCCACGGGAGTCGAGAACTTCACGACCTTTGATGTCGACGATTTTTGCCATTGTTGTAAACACTCCAAAGTTGACGAAAACGACGCAGCTGAAGGAAATCTTTTGACCGACCGCAAGGGTGGAACAACGGGGCAGGCTTGCAGGCGACAAGGCTCAGGCCCGTAGGCCTGAGCGTAAAGCGTGGGAAAGTCTACCGGAGAATCAACGCTTACGCGGTCTCTACCGTCGGAAAACTCTTGACCAGTTCGTCCAACTGCTTGAGCTGGGCCAGGAATGGCTCCAGCTTGTCCAGGCGCAGGGCGCATGGGCCGTCGCATTTGGCGTTGTCCGGGTCCGGGTGGGCTTCGAGGAACAGGCCCGCCAGAGACTGGCTGATGCCGGCCTTGGCCAGGTCCAGTACCTGGGCACGGCGCCCACCGGCGGAATCGGCGCGACCACCGGGCATTTGCAGCGCGTGGGTCACGTCGAAGAACACCGGGTATTCGAACTGCTTCATGATGCCGAAACCGAGCATGTCCACCACGAGGTTGTTGTAGCCGAAGCTTGAACCGCGCTCGCAGAGGATCAACTGGTCGTTACCCGCTTCCACGCACTTGTTCAGGATGTGTTTCATCTCCTGGGGCGCGAGGAACTGGGCTTTCTTGATATTGATCACAGCGCCGGTCCTGGCCATCGCGACCACGAGGTCGGTCTGGCGCGACAGGAAGGCCGGCAACTGGATGATGTCGCACACCTCGGCAACCACGGCAGCCTGTTCAGGCTCGTGGACGTCGGTGATGATCGGCACGCCGAAGGCTTGCTTGATGTCCTGGAAGATCCGCATGCCTTCTTCAAGGCCCGGGCCGCGGTAGGAGGTCACGGACGAACGGTTGGCCTTGTCGAAGCTGGCCTTGAACACGTAGGGGATACCCAGTTTCTCGGTAACCTTGACGTACTCTTCACAGACCTGCATCGCCATGTCACGGCTTTCCAGCACGTTCATGCCGCCGAACAGCACCATGGGCTTGTCGTTGGCAATCTCGATGTCGCCTACGCGAATGATCTTCTGGGCCATCAGGTTTACGCCTTCTTCTGGTGTTGCGTCAGTGCAGCCTTGACGAAACCGCTGAACAACGGGTGACCGTCGCGCGGAGTCGAGGTGAACTCAGGGTGGAACTGGCAAGCGACGAACCATGGATGATCCGGGGCCTCGACCACTTCAACCAGCGCGCCATCACCGGAGCGACCGGAGATTTTCAGGCCAGCCTCTTTGATCTGCGGCAGCAGGTTGTTGTTCACTTCGTAGCGGTGACGGTGACGCTCGACGATCACGTCCTTGCCGTAGCAGTCGTGAACCAGAGAACCCGGCTCCAGCAGGCAATCTTGCGCGCCAAGGCGCATGGTGCCGCCCAGGTCGGAGCTTTCGGTACGGATTTCGACGGCGCCGGTGGCGTCTTCCCATTCGGTGATCAGGCCCACGACCGGGTGGCCGCTCTTGCTGTCGAACTCGGTGGAGTTGGCGTCTTTCCAGCCCATCACGTTACGGGCGAACTCGATAACGGCCACTTGCATGCCCAGGCAGATGCCCAGGTACGGCACCTTGTTCTCGCGGGCGTACTGCACGGCAGTGATCTTGCCTTCCACGCCACGCAGGCCGAAACCGCCTGGAACGAGGATCGCATCGACACCTTCGAGCAGCGCGGTGCCCTGGTTCTCGATGTCTTCGGAATCGATGTAGCGCAGGTTGACCTTGGTACGGTTGCTGATGCCCGCGTGGCTCATCGCTTCGATCAGCGACTTGTACGCATCCAGCAGTTCCATGTACTTGCCGACCATGGCGATGGTGACTTCGTGCTCAGGGTTGAGCTTGGCGTCAACCACGGCTTCCCACTCGGACAGGTCCGCGCCGTTGCACTGCAGGCCGAAACGCTCGACCACAAAATCATCCAGGCCTTGCGAATGCAGGATGCCCGGGATCTTGTAGATGGTGTCGGCGTCTTCCAGGGCGATCACCGCACGTTCTTCAACGTTGGTGAACTGCGCGATCTTGCGACGCGAGGAAATATCGATCGGATGGTCGGAGCGGCATACCAGCACGTCCGGCTGCAGGCCGATGGAACGCAGTTCCTTGACCGAGTGCTGGGTAGGCTTGGTTTTGGTTTCGCCGGCGGTGGCGATGTACGGCACCAACGTGAGGTGCATCAGCATCGCGCGCTTGGCGCCGACTTCGAAACGCAGCTGGCGGATGGCTTCGAGGAACGGCTGGGATTCGATGTCACCCACGGTGCCACCGATCTCGACCATCGCCACGTCGGCATCGCCTGCACCCTTGATGATGCGGCGCTTGATCTCGTCGGTGATGTGCGGGATCACCTGGATGGTTGCACCCAGGTAGTCACCACGGCGCTCTTTGCGCAGCACGTGCTCGTAGACACGGCCGGTGGTGAAGTTGTTGTTCTGGGTCATGGTCGTGCGGATGAACCGCTCGTAGTGGCCCAGGTCCAGGTCGGTCTCGGCGCCGTCGTGTGTGACGAACACTTCACCGTGCTGGAACGGGCTCATGGTGCCCGGGTCGACGTTGATGTACGGGTCCAGCTTGAGCATGGTGACTTTAAGCCCCCGCGCCTCCAGGATGGCCGCCAATGAAGCGGAGGCAATGCCTTTCCCCAATGAAGAAACAACACCGCCCGTGACGAATATGTAGCGCGTCATGAAAAACCCTAGAAGTCTGCGTTAAAGCGGTCCGAGCCGCCGGGGAAAGCGAAGAGAGGCCGAAGCCCCCGATCACCTGCATTAATCACAGTGCACCTTTCAAAAAAACCGCCGCGTTGTGACAGACCAGCAGTGAAACTGCCGGTACGTTGATCGCTACACATTTTTTGGAATCGCCCAGCAAAGACTGCTTGGTAATCGGCAACTGCTGCGATTCAGGCGAATCCACAGAAGTTGTATCAAGAAGGGAGCGTAGTCTACCGGAAAGGCGCTATCAGCTCAAACCTTGATCGCAGGTCTCTGGCATCCAATGTAATTGCCAAGCTTCACTCGGTGCGGCCCAGAGTCCAGTGAGGAGGGGCACGCCGAGCAATTGCTCGCCCTGATACAGCAGCGGCAATCTGCCACGGACGAAGCCCGGCACACCATGCTCATTAAGCAAGCGCTTCAAGTCACGCCGGCCTCGGCCTGGTAGTTCAAGCATTTCACCGCCCTGGCGATAACGGACCTCCAGCGGGCCTTCGGGCACCTTGCCGCTCATTTCCAGCAGGCCATTGCCGGGTAACTCTAGTGGGTTTTGCGGATCAGGCCAGCTCACCGATGCGTGGGAAAACTCCGACCAGCCGCGAGGCAACCACCAGATGCGTGCGCCGCAACGCTGCAAATCCCCATCAGCCAGACGCCATAAGGGCTGTGCGTCGCCCTTGGCGTCGCGCAGGGAATACCAGCCAGCCCAATGATCGCTGTCGGGTAAACGGGTCAGCGGCGCCAGCCAATGGCGCAGGACATTGCGCTGACGGGCATCGGAAAGTTCGCGCAGCGGACCAAGGTCCAATGATGGCACCGCCAGCCAAGGAAACCGCGAAGGCTGATCAGCGGCTTGCAGGTCCATGCAGGCCAATTCACCCAGCAGCGCCTGGGCTTCACCGAGGTGGTCGGCAGTCCGGGCCAGGCTGGAGACCGCTTGGGGCCAACGCGCCGTCAGCGTCGGGATCACGCGGTGACGCAGGTAATTACGGGAGAAACGTGGATCGGTGTTGGAAGGATCTTCAATCCACTTGAGTTGATGCTCATCGGCGTAGGCTTCCAGCTCGGCGCGCGAGACCTCCAGCAACGGCCGCACCAGGAAACCACCTGCCAACGGGCGATGCGCAGGCATTGCGGCAAGCCCTCGCACCCCGGCACCGCGCAGCAGGCGGAATAGCAGCGTTTCGGCTTGATCATCAAGATGTTGGCCGGTGAGCACTGCTTCCCCCACCCTGGCCACTTCGGTAAACGCCTGGTAACGCGCCTCACGGGCGGCACGCTCAAGGCTGGCGCCGGGCTGCACGTGCACGTGCATAACCCGCAAGGGTACGCCCAGGCTGTCGCACACCGACTGGCAATGGCTTGGCCAAGCGTCGGCAACAGCCTGCAGACCATGGTGGACATGGACAGCGCTGAGGGGCGGTAATGTTTCGGATTTTGCCAGGATGACCAGGAGATGCAGAAGGACAGTGGAATCAAGCCCACCCGAGAAAGCGATATGCCAGGCCGGGGCGTTGCGCCAGGGGGACAGGGCTTGCAGGAGCTTGGCGGGCAAGGTTGGTTTCATCAAACGTTACCGCCGCAAATCAGGAATACGTAGACCAAGCATACACAAAGCAAATGTGGGAGGGGGCTTGCTCCCGATAGCGGTGGGTCAGTCACAAGATGTGGTGACTGAGACCCTGCAATCGGGGGCAAGCCCCCTCCCACATAAATTACGGCGTCGGCTTACAGACCGTAGCTCATCAGGCGCTCGTAGCGACGGGCCAGCAGCGCTTCGTTATCCAGCTTCTTGAGCATCGCCAGTTGCGAACCCAGCTCGGCACGGATAGTGGCAGCAGCGGCGACCGGGTCGCGGTGGGCGCCGCCCAATGGCTCGGCGATCACTTTGTCGACGATACCCAGGCCCTTGAGGCGATCGGCAGTGATGCCCATGGCTTCGGCAGCGTCCGGCGCCTTTTCTGCGGTTTTCCACAGGATCGAGGCGCAACCTTCCGGCGAGATCACCGCGTAGGTCGAATATTGCAGCATGTTCAGCTGATCGCAGACGCCAATGGCCAGTGCACCGCCGGAGCCACCTTCACCAATCACGGTGGCGATGATCGGGGTTTTCAGGCGGGCCATCACCCGCAGGTTCCAGGCAATCGCTTCGCTCTGGTTGCGCTCTTCGGCATCGATACCCGGGTAAGCACCCGGGGTGTCGATAAAGGTCAGGATCGGCATCTTGAAGCGCTCGGCCATTTCCATCAGGCGGCACGCCTTGCGGTAACCTTCCGGACGCGGCATGCCGAAGTTGCGGCGTACTTTCTCGCGCACTTCACGGCCTTTCTGGTGACCGATGACCATGACCGGCTGGTCGTCCAGGCGAGCGATACCGCCCACGATGGCCGCGTCGTCGGAGAAATGGCGGTCGCCGTGCAGCTCGTCGAACTCGGTGAAGATGTGCTGAATGTAGTCCAGGGTATACGGACGGCGCGGGTGGCGGGCCAGGCGCGCGATCTGCCAGCTGGTCAGCTTGCCGAAGATGTCTTCGGTGAGCGTGCTGCTCTTGTCTTGCAGGCGAGCGATCTCATCGCCGATATTCAGCGAATTGTCATTGCCGACCAGGCGCAGCTCTTCGATCTTGGCTTGCAGGTCAGCGATCGGCTGTTCGAAATCAAGAAAATTCGGGTTCATAAGCGTCCGTCTTGGGTCGACGGCCAAGGGTTGCCTGGCCAGCCGGTTGTCTATTCGCGCCCTACCTTAAGGGAGAGGCGCGTTTAGGTCGAGATTAAATGTTCAGCCGAGGTCAGGCGTCCTGACCGTCAACGGTATTGGAGGAAGACGTTGTCACGACCGAACTGGTCACGCAAAGCTTGAATCAAGCCGTCAGCGGGATCAATTCGCCACGTCTCGCCAAACTGCAACATGGCCTTGGCGTCGTTGCCCGTGTACTCCATGGTCACCGGGCAGGCGCCGCGATGGCGCTTGAGCAGGTCACCCAACCAGCGTAGCTGATCGCCCTTGAGGGCTTCGGTCTTCACCTTCAGGCGCAGGCTTTCGGCCAGGTTGGTGCGCGCATCTTCCATGCTCATCACCCGCTTGATCCGCAGGCGCAAGCCGCCGGAGAAGTCATCGTTGCTGACCTCCCCTTCCACCACCACCATGGCGTCGGTCTGCAGCAGCGACTGCGCGGAATGAAAGGCGTCGGCAAACAGCGACGCCTCGATCCGGCCCGAGCGGTCGTCGAGGGTGATAAAGCCCATCTTGTCGCCCTTTTTGTTTTTCATCACCCGCAGGGCGATGATCATGCCGGCGACGGTCTGGGTATCCCGCGCCGGTTTCAGATCGATGATGCGTTGACGGGCGAAACGACGGATCTCGCCTTCATATTCGTCAATCGGGTGACCGGTGAGGTACAGGCCCAAGGTGTCTTTCTCACCCTTGAGGCGTTCCTTGAGGGTCAGCTCCTTGGCCTTGCGGTGGTTGGCATACACGTCCGCATCTTCTTCGACGAACAACCCGCCAAACAGGTCGGCGTGGCCGCTGTCATGGGTGCGGGCGGTCTGTTCGGCGGCCTTGATCGCTTCTTCCATGGCGGTGAGCAGCACCGCGCGATTGCGATCGATATTCGCCTGATACGCCTTCGGCTCATCGTGGAAATACGGGCCGAGACGGTCGAGCGCGCCGCTGCGGATCAGGCCGTCGAGGGTACGTTTGTTGATGCGCTTGAGGTCAACCCGTGCGCAGAAGTCGAACAGATCCTTGAACGGCCCGTCCTGGCGCGCTTCGGTGATGGCTTCCACCGGGCCTTCGCCCACGCCCTTGATCGCGCCCAGGCCATAGATGATGCGACCTTCGTCGTTCACCGTGAACTTGAACTCCGAGGCGTTCACGTCCGGCGCGTCGAGGCGCAGCTTCATGGTGCGCACTTCTTCGATCAAGGTCACGACCTTGTCGGTGTTGTGCATATCCGCCGAGAGTACCGCAGCCATGAACGGCGCCGGGTAGTGGGCTTTCAGCCAGGCGGTCTGATACGACACCAGGCCGTAGGCGGCGGAGTGGGATTTGTTGAAGCCATAACCGGCGAATTTTTCCACCAGGTCGAAAATGTTACCGGCCAGATCGGCATCGATATTGTTGGTGGCACAACCCTCAATGAAACCGCCGCGTTGCTTGGCCATTTCCTCGGGCTTTTTCTTACCCATGGCCCGCCGCAGCATGTCCGCGCCACCGAGGGTGTAGCCGGCCATCACCTGGGCGATCTGCATCACCTGTTCCTGGTACAGGATGATGCCGTAGGTCGGCGCCAATACCGGCTTGAGGCCTTCGTACTGGTAGTCGGAGTGCGGATACGCCAGTTCGGCACGGCCGTGCTTACGGTTGATGAAGTCATCCACCATGCCCGATTGCAGCGGGCCCGGACGGAACAGGGCCACCAGTGCGATCAAGTCTTCCAGGCAGTCGGGCTTGAGCTTTTTGATCAGCTCTTTCATGCCGCGGGACTCAAGCTGGAACACCGCCGTGGTTTCGGCTTTTTGCAGCAAGGTGTAGGTGGGCTTGTCGTCCAGCGGGATGAAGGCGATATCCAGCGGTTCTTCGTTGACCTTGGCGCGGTCGCGGTTGATGGTCTTGAGTGCCCAGTCGATGATCGTCAGGGTCCGCAGGCCGAGGAAGTCGAACTTCACCAGGCCGGCCGCCTCCACATCGTCCTTGTCGAACTGGGTGACCAGGCCGCCGCCCTCTTCATCGCAATAGATAGGCGAAAAGTCAGTCAGCTTGGTCGGCGCAATGACCACGCCACCGGCGTGTTTACCGACGTTACGCACCACGCCTTCGAGCTTGCGCGCCATCTCCCAGATTTCGGCGGCTTCTTCATCGACCTTGATGAAGTCGCGCAGGATCTCTTCCTGCTCGTAGGCTTTTTCCAGGGTCATGCCGACTTCGAACGGGATCATCTTCGACAGGCGGTCCGCCAGGCCGTAAGACTTGCCCTGCACCCGCGCTACGTCACGGATAACCGCCTTGGCCGCCATGGAACCGAAGGTGATGATCTGGCTCACGGCGTTGCGGCCGTATTTCTCGGCCACGTATTCGATCACACGGTCGCGACCGTCCATGCAGAAGTCGACGTCGAAGTCGGGCATGGAGACCCGTTCCGGGTTCAGGAACCGTTCGAACAGCAGGTCATATTCCAGTGGATCAAGGTCGGTGATCTTCTGTACATAGGCGACCAGCGAGCCGGCACCCGACCCCCGGCCCGGACCTACCGGCACGCCGTTGCTCTTGGCCCACTGGATAAAGTCCATCACGATCAGGAAGTAACCGGGGAACCCCATCTGGATGATGATATCCAGCTCGAAATTCAGCCGATCGACATAGACCTGGCGCTTGGCCTCGTAATCTTCGGTGGTGTCCCTGGGCAGCAGGACGGAGAGCCGCTCCTCCAGACCATCAAACGACACCTTGCGGAAATACTCGTCGATGGTCATGCCATCGGGAATCGGGAAGTTGGGCAAAAAGTGCTTGCCCAGCTTCACTTCGATATTGCAGCGCTTGGCAATCTCGACGGAGTTTTCCAGGGCCTCGGGCAGGTCGCTGAACAGCTCGGCCATTTCGTCCGCGCTCTTGAGGTACTGCTCTTCGCTATAGTTCTTGGAGCGGCGCGGGTCATCCAGGGCCCGGCCTTCGCCGATGCACACGCGGGTTTCGTGGGCCTCGAAATCTTCCTTCTTGATAAAGCGCACATCGTTGGTCGCCACCAAGGGTGCGCCCAGCTTGTCGGCCAGGGCTACGGCGGCGTGCAGATGCTCTTCATCGTTGGGACGGTTGGTGCGCTGGACTTCCAGGTAGAAACGGTCGGGGAAGACCTGCATCCACTCCCTCGCCAGCACTTCGGCTTCATGGGGATTACCACCCAGCAGCGCGATACCGATCTCGCCTTCTTTGGCGGCCGACAGCATGATCAGGCCTTCGCTGGCCTCGGCGACCCATTCGCGCTCGATGATGATCGAGCCGTTGCGCTGGCCGTCGATAAAGCCACGGGAAATCAATTCGGTGAGGTTGCGATAACCCACGCCATTCATCGCCAGCAGGCTGATGCGGCTCAGGGGGTTATCCGGGTCTTTGTTGGACAGCCACAGGTCGGCGCCGCAGATCGGCTTGATGCCGGCGCCCATGGCGTTCTTGTAGAACTTGACCAGGGAGCACATGTTGTTCTGATCGGTAACCGCGACCGCAGGCATGTTCATGCCCACCAGGGTCTTGACCAGCGGTTTGATCCGTACAAGGCCGTCGACCAGGGAGTATTCAGTGTGCAGGCGCAGGTGAACGAATGAAGCCGGCATAGTGATCCTGTCCAGAAACTTAGAAACAACAAGGCCCGGGATTGTACCGGGCCTTGGCAAAAACATCAGCCTTGCGACTAAACCTCGCTGAGGTTCTCGCGCAGCTCATACGCCTGGCGCACCGGGGCAAACGAGCGCCGATGGATAGGCGTTGGGCCGAGACGGGCCAGGGCTTCCAGATGAACGGGCGTCGGATAGCCTTTATGGCCCCCGATCCCGTAACCGGGGTAAATCAATTCGAAGGCAGCCATTTCACGGTCTCGGCTGACCTTGGCCAGGATCGACGCGGCGGCAATGGCTGGAACCTTGCTATCGCCCTTGACCACCGCCTCAGCCGGCATCGCCAGCTTCGGGCAACGGTTGCCGTCGATCATCGCCAGTTTTGGGGTGATATGCAGGCCTTCAACGGCACGCTGCATGGCCAGCATCGTGGCGTGCAGAATGTTCAATTCGTCGATTTCTTCGACTTCGGCCCGGGCGATATGCCAGCTCAGGGCCTTTTCACAGATTTCGTCGTAGAGTTTTTCACGACGCGCTTCGGTGAGTTTCTTTGAGTCGTTGAGGCCCAGGATCGGGCGGTTCGGATCCAGGATCACGGCCGCCGTAACCACCGCACCACACAGCGGGCCGCGCCCCACTTCGTCAACACCGGCCACCAGTTCGTGGGCTTGGGCAACGAGGCTGAAATCCAGGCCTATTTGCGTGCTCATAAAGCTTCCTGTTTTTGGCCGATCAAGGTCAATACGGCGTCGGCCGCCTGGTTCGATGCATCACGGCGCAGGGTGCGGTGGATGTCGTCAAAACCACGGGTCTGTTCTTCGCCGCCATCGATCAAGGGCAATAGGGTTTGCGCGAGGGCTTCGGGGGTTGCATCGTCCTGCAATAATTCCGGCACCAACAAGCGCTGGGCCAGCAAGTTGGGCAAGGAGATGTAAGGACTTTTGACCATGCGCTTGAGAATCCAGAAGGTCAGCGGCGCCAGGCGATAGGCCACGACCATCGGGCGCTTGTAGAGCAGGGCCTCCAAGGTCGCGGTACCCGAAGCGATCAGCACCGCATCACAGGCCGCCAGGGCCAGGTGCGACTGGCCGTCGAGCAGGGTCAATGGCAGATTGCGACCGACCAGCAGTGTCTCGATTTGTGCACGCCGTTGCGGGCTGGCGCAGGGCAACACAAAACGTACCCCGGGCTTCAAGGCTTGCAGGCGCTCGGCAGCATCGAAAAACACGCTGGCAAGACGGCCCACTTCGCCGCCTCGACTGCCCGGCATCAGCGCAACGAGCGGGCCGTCGGGCAGGCCCAGTTCAGCACGCGCGGCTGCACGATCAGCCTGCAAAGGAATGCTGTCAGCCAGGGTATGCCCGACAAACCGCACTGGCACACCCTTCTCCTCGTAGAACCTGGCTTCGAACGGCAACAGGGTCAACATCAGGTCGCAGCCTTCGCGGATCTTCAACACACGTTTCTGCCGCCACGCCCACACAGAGGGGCTGACGTAGTGCACGGTCTTGATCCCGGCCTGACGCAACTTGAGTTCGATATTGAGGGTGAAGTCCGGCGCATCGATGCCGATAAAGACATCGGGCTTTTCTTCGATCAACGTCTGGATCAGCAGCTTGCGACGAGCCAGGAGCTCACGCAGGCGACCCAGCACTTCGACCAGACCCATGACCGACAGACGCTCCATGGGGAAGTACGACGTGAGGCCTTCGGCCTGCATCAGCGGGCCGCCGACGCCGATAAACTCCACCGCAGGGTGCCGGGCCTTGAGTGCCCGCATCAGACCTGCGCCCAAAATGTCGCCGGAAGCTTCTCCGGCCACCAGCGCGATACGCAGAGTAGCCATGATCAGCGAGTGATGCCGCGGGTCGATGCCTGGATCGAGTCACGGAACACCGCGACTTCCGGAAACAACGCTGCCGGCTCGGCCAGTTGGATCAACGCCTGGTCTACCGTCAGCCCCTGACGGTAGACCACCTTGTAGGCACGGCGCAGGGCGTGAATCGCCTCTTCGCTGAAGCCACGACGGCGCATGCCTTCGAAGTTCATGCTGCGGGCTTCGGCCGGGTTGCCGAACACCGTGACGAACGCCGGAACGTCCTTGCCGATGGCAGTGCCCATGCCGGAAAAGCTGTGGGCGCCGATATGGCAATACTGATGCACCAGGGTAAAGCCGGACAGGATCGCCCAATCGTCAACGTGTACATGGCCAGCCAACGCGGTGTTGTTGACCAGGATGCAGTGGTTGCCGATCACGCTGTCATGACCGATATGGGCATAGGCCATGACCAGGTTGTGATCACCCAGCGTGGTCTCGGCACGATCCTGCACGGTGCCACGGTGAATGGTCACGCCTTCACGGATGATGTTGTGATCACCGATTACCAGGCGGGTTTCTTCACCCTTGTACTTCATGTCCGGGGTGTCTTCGCCTACCGAGGAAAACTGGTAGATGCGGTTGTGTTTGCCAATGCGGGTCGGACCCTTGAGGATCACGTGCGGCCCGATGACAGTCCCCTCGCCGATTTCCACACCTGCGCCGATGATCGACCAGGGGCCGACCTCAACGTCGGCGGCCAGTACGGCCGACGGATCGATGATTGCGCGAGGGTCAATCAAACTCATAGTTTGCGTTCCGCACAGATGATCTCGGCAGAGCACACCGGCTTGCCATCTACCGAGGCCTGGCATTCGAACTTCCAGATCTGGCGCTTGCAGCTGATGAACTTGGCTTCCAGGATCAACTGGTCACCCGGGGTAACCGGGTTGCGAAAGCGCAACTTGTCGGAGCCGACGAAATAGTAAAGCGTGCCGTCGGCAGGCTTGAGGTCGAGCATTTTGAAACCAAGGATACCGGCAGCCTGGGCCATTGCTTCGATGATCAATACGCCCGGCATGATGGGATGCGCGGGAAAGTGACCGTTGAAGAACGGTTCGTTGATGCTGACATTCTTGTAGGCACGAATGCGCTTTTCCTCAACATTGAGGTCCACTACACGGTCCACCAGCAGGAACGGGTAACGGTGGGGCAGGTATTCGCGAATCTCGTTGATGTCCATCATTTCGGGGGGAAGCCTGTAATAAAGATTGGGGGCGGGCGACTAAACGCACGCCCCGCTAGCAAATCAAGGAGGCAGTCTAGCGGCTGTGCACACTTGATATGGAAATGGTATCAGCCTTCTGATGAAGCATTACCGCCAGGGGTCACGTCCCCAACACGCTTTTCCAGCTGTTTGAGACGTCGAGCCATGTCGTCGAGCTGCCTCAAACGTGCTGCGCTCTTGCGCCATTCAGCTGCAGGCTGCATGGCGGTACCGGAAGAATAGGCACCCGGCTCGGTAATCGAGTGGGTGACCATGGTCATGCCGGTGATGAAAACGTTGTCGCAAATATCGATATGCCCCACCAGCCCTACGCCACCGGCGAGCATGCAATGCTTGCCGATTCGGGTGCTGCCGGAAATGCCTACACACGCGGCCATGGCGGTGTGATCGCCAATCTGCACGTTGTGGGCGATCTGGATCTGGTTGTCGAGCTTCACGCCGTTACCAATCACGGTATCGGCCAGGGCTCCGCGATCGACAGCCGTGTTGACACCGATTTCCACGTCGTCGCCAATCAATACGCCGCCAACCTGGGCAATCTTGTGCCAGACGCCTTTCGAGTTGGCAAAGCCAAAGCCTTCACCGCCGATCACGGCACCCGATTGAATGACCACACGTTCACCGATACGCACGTCGTGGTACAGGGTCACGCGAGGTGCCAGCCAACCGTCGGCGCCGATTACACAGCGAGCGCCGATAAAGCAATGCGCGCCGACTGTTACACCGGCCGCGATGCGTGCGCCGCTCTCGATCACCGCAAACGCACCGATGCTGGCCGCAGGGTCAACCTGGGCATCATCGGCGATAACCGCAGACGGATGAACACCACCTGCTGCCTTGGGCTTCGGGTCGAACAGATGAGACGCCTTTGCGTAAGACAGGTAGGGGTCAGCCACTACCAGGGCATCCCCGGCGTAACTCTCGGCGTCAGCGGCCTTCAGCAACACGGCTGCGGCCTGGCAGTCGACCAGGTATTTACGGTATTGGGGGTTTGCGAGGAAGCTCAACTGAGCTGGGCCAGCCTCCTGCAAGGTGGCTAGCCCAGTGATTTCCTTCTCCGGGGAACCACGCAAGGTGGCTCCCAGGAACTCGGCCAACTCGCCGAGCTTGATAGTCGCGGTCATGGCTTACTTCAGCTGGTTCATGCGCTCGATCACCTGACGGGTGATGTCGTATTGAGGCTTGACGTCAATCACTGCGCCACGCTCGAACACCAGGTCAAAGGCACCTTTCTTGATGACTTCTTCCACGGCGCTGTCGAGTTTAGGCTTCAGCTGTTTCAGCATTTCACGGTCGGCAACAGCCTTGGCTTCGTTCAGCTCCTTGGATTGGAACTGGTAGTCACGGGCCTTTTGCTTGAACTCAAGCTCCAGACGCTCGCGCTCGCCTTGCTGCATCTTGTCGCCACCCGCTACCAGACGGTCCTGGATACCCTTGGCGCTGCTTTCCAACGTCTTGAGCTTGGTCAGTTGCGGACCGAATTTTTTCTCCGCATCCACGGCGTATTTCTTGGCCGCATCGGATTCCAGCAGGGCCATCTGATAGTTCAGGACGGCGATTTTCATTTCGGCGAAGGCCGGGGTGGCTACCAGCACGGTGGCCAGCAGAACCAATTGAGTCAACTTACGCACGATGTACTCCTACAGAATCCGTTGTCGTTATCTTGGGTCAGACGCTTAGAACGTCTGGCCGAGGGAGAATTGGAAAATCTGGGTTTCAGCGTTATCCGGTTTCTTGATCGGCATGGCCAGAGCAAAGCTCAACGGGCCAAGCGCGGTCACCCAGGTCACACCGACACCCACCGAGCTCGCCAGGTTGCTGAGGCTCACGTCGTTGCACTCAGTCCGTGACTTCACGCCGCTTGGGTTGGTGATCTGTTCGCACTTGGAGTCGAACACGTTACCCACATCCCAGAAGACCGAAGTACGCAGGGACCGCTGATCCTTGACGAACGGCAGCGGGAACAGGATTTCCGCACCACCCTGGATCAACACGTTACCACCGAATGGCAGAGGGTCGTTGTCGGAGTCAGCGACGGTGCCCTGGTTACCGGTCACACCAACGCCACGGCTCGGTGTACCACGTGGACCCAGGGTGCTGTCCTTGAAGCCCCGCACGGAGTTGAAGCCACCCGCGTAGTAGTTCTCGTAGAACGGCAGCCCATTGGTGGAACCATAACCGTCGCCATAGCCCAGCTCGGTGTGCAGGCGCATGGTGTAGTTATCGCTCAACGGCTGGAACAACTGGCCACGGTAGTCGAGCTTGAAGAACGACAGGTCGCTGCCCGGCGTCGTTGCTTCCAGCGTCAGGCTCTGGGAATGGCCACGGGTGGCAAGCACGCCTTTGTTCAGGGTCGACTCGGACCAGCCGGCGGACGCCTTGAAGTTCAGGAACTTGTCGCCTTCCTTGCGAGTGAAGTCGAAGATCTCGTCCACGGTGTACACACCGGTCTTGATCTCATCCTGTTGCGCAGTCAGGCCGAAGGTCAGGCGCGAAGTCTCGCTGATCGGGTAACCGATGTTGGCGCCTACGCCCAGGCTGTCGATTGCATAGCTGGCTACGTCGACGTCGAGGTCTTTGTAGTCGGTGGTGCGGTAGAAGGCGTTGTAGCCCAGGCTCACGCCGTCGGCAGTCCAGTAGGGGTCGACATAACCGAAGTTATAACGGCTCTGGTATTCGCTTCGGGTCAGGCCGATGGACACCTTGTTACCGGTACCCAGGAAGTTGTTCTGGGTGATGGAACCACCGAGGATCAGGCCGGCACTTTGTGCGAAACCGACACTGGCGGTGATCGAACCCGACGCTTGCTCTTCCACGGCGTAGTTCACGTCAACCTGGTCATCCACACCCGGTACGGCTGGCGTTTCGACGTTCACTTCCTTGAAGAAGCCCAGGCGCTCAAGACGGGTCTTGGACTGGTCGATCAGGTAAGTCGATGCCCAGCCACCTTCCATCTGGCGCATTTCGCGGCGCAGCACTTCGTCCGCAGACTTGGTGTTGCCACGGAAGTTGATGCGGTTCACGTAGGCACGCTTGCCTGGATCGACGACAAAGGTGATGTCCACGGTGTGGTCTTCATCGTGGGGGGTAGGCACGCCGTTGACGTTAGCGAAGGTATAGCCTTCGTTACCCAGGCGACGGGTGATCAGTTCGGACGTGGTGGTCATCAGCTTGCGCGAGAACACCTGGTCTTTCTGCACCAGCAACAGGGCCTTGACCTGGTCTTCAGGCACTTTCAAGTCGCCGCTGAGCTTCACGTCACGAACCTTGTACTTCTCGCCTTCGTTGACGTTGACAGTGATGTAGACGTGCTTCTTGTCCGGGGTGATGGACACCTGGGTCGAAGCGATATCCATGTTGATATAGCCACGGTCCAGGTAGTAGGAGCGCAGGCGTTCCAGGTCACCGGAGAGTTTTTCGCGGGCGTACTTGTCATCGTTCTTGAAGAACGACAACCAATTGGTGGTCTTGAGCTCGAACAGGTCGATCAGGTCTTCATCAGCGAACTTGGTGTTGCCCACCACGTTGATGTGCTGAATGGCCGCCACGGTACCTTCGTTGATGTTGACCTTGAGGCCGACACGGTTACGAGGCTGCGGCACGACTTCCGTCTCCACGGTCGCGGAGTAGCGGCCCTGGGCAACGTACTGGCGTTGCAGTTCGTTACGCACACCCTCAAGGGTGGCGCGCTGGAAGATCTCGCCCTCGGCCAGGCCGGATTGCTTCAGGCCTTTCATCAGGTCTTCAGTGGAGATCGCCTTGTTGCCTTCGATCTCGATACTGGCGACGGAAGGTCGCTCGACGACGGTGATAACCAGGACGTTACCTTCGCGACCCAGTTGGATGTCTTGAAAGAACCCGGTTTTGAACAGCGCACGAGTGGATTCCACCAGGCGACGGTCATCAGCCTGTTCCCCGACGTTCAACGGCAAGGCACCAAAGACGCTACCCGCGGAAACCCGCTGGAGGCCGTTGACGCGAATATCGGAGATGGTGAAGGACTCGGCGTGAACTTCGGCGATCATCAATACGGTGAGAACCGCAGTTAGCAGCAGACGTTTCATGAAGTCCTTTCTTATTCCAACTGGCAATAAACAAACTGCCGCAAAATGCGGCAGATTCGCAATTCAGCGAAGCGTTACAGTCGACCCAGATCGTTGACCAAGGCTAATAACATCACCCCGACCACCAAGCTGATACCGATCTGTATCCCCCAACCCTGCACCCGATCCGACAAGGGGCGACCACGCACCCACTCGACCAGATAAAACAACAGATGCCCCCCATCCAATACTGGAATGGGCAGCAAATTCAGAACACCCAGGCTAATACTCAGATAAGCCAGGAAATTCAGGAAATCCGCGACACCCGACTGGGCAGAAGCGCCCGCCACTTTAGCAATGGTTATCGGTCCACTCAAGTTTTTTACCGAGAGCTCGCCGAACAACATTTTCTTGAGGGATTCGAGGGTCAGCACACTCATGGTCCAGGTGCGTTTTGCACCCTCGCCAATGGCCGCCAGCGGCCCGAAACTGACCTCACGCACCATCGAGGGCGGCCACTCCGGACTCTTGACGCCTGCACCCAGGTAACCCCCGACCGCCTTGGCTTCCCCACGTACCGCCAGGGTCACGGGGACGTCGATTTGAGCACCGTCACGCTCAATTTTCAGCACAATCCTTGTATCAGGGCGTACACGTACCAGGTCGACCACCTGCTGCCACTCACCCAACACCTGGCCATCGAGGGCCAGCAAGCGATCGCCGGTTTTCAGACCCGCGGCCTGGGCCGGCCCCTTCGGATCCAGCTCGGCAAGCACTGGCGGCAGCGCAGGACGCCATGGCCGGATGCCCAGGGACTTGATCGGATCAGGCTCGTCAGCGCCCTTGAGCCAATGGTCCAAGGCCAACGTGCGCGGGGTCTCGGCACTGGAATCCTGCTCACGCACCACGACGTTGACAGTGCCGCTTTCACCCAAACGACGGACCAGTTGCAAATTGACCGCGCCCCAACCCGTCGTCGGCTCACCATCAATGGAAACAATTTCCTGCCCTGCGACCAGACCTGCCTTGGCGGCGATACTGTCCGCCTCGACCGCGCCGATGACAGGACGCACCTGCTCGCTGCCGAGCATGGCCAGGACCCAGAAAAACAGCATCGCCAGGAGGAAGTTGGCGATCGGACCGGCCGCAACAATGGCGATACGCTGACGAACGGTCTTGCGATTGAAGGATTGGTCCAACTGATCGGCCGGCACTTCGCCTTCACGCTCATCGAGCATCTTGACGTAGCCACCCAACGGGATGGCCGCGATCACGAACTCGGTGCCGTGCCGGTCATGCCAGCGAACCAGCGGCATACCGAAGCCGACGGAAAAGCGCAGTACCTTGACGCCGCAACGACGTGCCACCCAAAAGTGACCGAATTCGTGGAAGGTAACCAGCACCCCCAGAGCAACCAGGGTGCCGACAATCATGTAAAGCGCACTCATCTAATTTCTCCGCATTCCAATCCAGTGCCCCAGGGCTCAATCGCGCCCACAAGACTAACGCGCGTTGCGGTTCAACCATTGTTCGGCCAAAGCGCGTGCCTTGGTGTCCGCCTCGAATACCGCGCCGAGGTCGTTCACCGCGACCACGGGCTCAAGACCCAGGACGTCCTCGATGATACTCGCGATCTGCGGAAAGCGGATGCGCCGTTCGAGAAACGCCGCCACGGCCACTTCATTCGCCGCATTGAGCATCGCCGGCGCGCTGTTACCCGCCTCCGCGGCCTCACGTGCCAGACGCAGGCACGGAAAACGTTGCTCGTCCGGCGCCTCGAAGTCCAAGCGGGCAATGGCAAACAGATCCAGTGGCGCCACGCCGGAATCGATTCGCTCCGGCCAGGCCAGGGCATTGGCGATCGGGGTGCGCATATCCGGATTGCCCAATTGAGCCAATACCGAGCCATCCACGTAGTCGACCAGCGAATGAATCACACTTTGCGGGTGAATCACCACCTCGACCTGCTCCGGTCGCGCATCGAACAACCAGCACGCCTCGATCAACTCCAGGCCTTTATTCATCATGCTTGCCGAGTCGACGGAGATCTTGCGCCCCATCGACCAGTTAGGATGAGCACACGCCTGGTCCGGAGACACCTGCTCCAACTCCGCCAAAGGAGTTTGCCGGAAAGGACCACCCGACGCGGTCAGCAGAATCCGACGCACACCCACCTGGCCCAGGCCACGAGCAAAGTCGCCGGGCATGCATTGGAAGATCGCATTGTGTTCACTGTCGAGGGGCAGCAATACGGCGCCGCTCTTGCGCACCGCCTGCATGAAGAGCGCGCCGGACATCACCAGCGCTTCTTTGTTGGCCAGCAGGATTTTCTTGCCCGCATCCACGGCAGCCAAGGTCGGACGCAAGCCGGCCGCACCGACAATAGCGGCCACCACCGTATCCACCTCGGCATCGGCCGAGACCTGGCACAACCCCTCCTCCCCCACCAGCACCTGAGTGGCCAGCCCGGCAGCCCGCAGATCATCCTGCAGGCTCCGTGCCGCCGAACGCCCGGGCACCACGGCAAAGCGCGGCACGTGGCGCACGCACAGTGCCAGCAGTTCGCTGAGGCGGGTGAACCCGGTCAGGGCAAACACTTGATAGCGGTCAGGATGACGAGCGATCACATCCAGGGTGCTCAACCCTACCGAGCCGGTTGCACCCAGCACGGTCACTTGTTGCAGGCGGCTCACGAAGCGGTCATCCACAACAGCACGGCAAAGATCGGGATGGCTGCGGTAAGGCTATCGATACGATCCAGCACCCCGCCATGACCCGGCAGCAGGTTGCTGCTGTCCTTGATCCCGGCCTGGCGCTTGAACATGCTTTCTGTGAGATCACCGACCACCGAGATAAATACGACGATGGCCGTGCCCAGCAGGGCCAGGAAGATTTCCTTCGCCGACCAGTCGCGCACCAGCCCCACCGCCAGGGTGATCGCCAGCGTCAACGCCAGGCCGCCATACACGCCTTCCCAACTCTTGCCCGGACTGACTGCCGGCGCCAGCTTGCGCTTGCCGAATGCACGACCAGAGAAGTAGGCACCGATATCTGCGCCCCAGACCAGCACCATCACCGCCATGATCAACCAGTTACCCATGGGCGAATTCTTGATCTCCACCAGCCCTTGCCAGGCGGGCAACAGAATCAGCAAGCCAATCACCAGCTTGCTGGCGACACTGGACCACTGGCCACTGCTGCGCGGAAAAGTCAGCACCAGGTAGGTCGCAAGCGCCCACCACAGCACCGCCGCCCCCAACACCCAAGGCACGATGATGCTCGACAGGGTGTGCATCAGAAACAGCAGCACCGCCACCACAAGGGCATACACCACACGCGGCAACTGTGCGTTGAAACCTGCCAATCGCGCCCATTCCCAGGCACCCAGGGTTACCACCAGGCCGATAAACAGCGCAAAGCCGGAGCCATCCAGCAGGAAAAACCCGCACAAGGCAATCGGCAACAGTATCAGTGCGGTGATGATTCGTTGTTTAAGCATTTAAACCCGGGCCCCAGCTTCGATCTGCTCACTCGTTTTACCGAAGCGACGCTGACGGGAAGCGAAATCGGCCAGCGCAGTGCGCATGGCATCGTGTTTGAAGTCCGGCCAGAACAGGTCGGAGAAGTACAACTCGGTATAGGCCAATTGCCATAAGAGGAAATTGCTGATGCGATGCTCACCACCGGTACGGATACACAAGTCAGGTAACGGCAGGTCGCCGGTCACCAGGCAGGTCTGTAACAGTTCAGGCGTGATGTCGTCCGGCCGCAGGTGACCGGCCTGCACTTCGCGGGCCAGTCGCTGCGCAGCCTGGGCAATGTCCCACTGGCCACCGTAGTTGGCGGCGATTTGCAGCACAAAGCGGTCAGTACCGGCAGTGATCGCCTCGGCTTCACGCATGGCCGCCTGCAGTTCCGGGTGGAAGCGCGAGCGGTCGCCGATGATGCGCAGGCTGATGTTGTTGTCATTCAGGCGCTTGGCCTCACGACGCAGCGCCTTGAAGAACAGATCCATCAAGGCACTGACTTCTTCGGCGGGTCGCTGCCAGTTTTCACTGGAGAACGCGAACAAGGTCAATACCTCGACCTTGGCCTCGGCACACACCTCGATCACGGCCCGCACCGCATCGACACCCGCCTTATGCCCGGCAACACCCGGCATAAAGCGTTTCTTCGCCCAGCGATTATTCCCATCCATGATGATCGCGACATGGCGCGGCACCACGGAGGGCACAGTCTGCTTGGTCTTTTCCATGAAGGCGTCCTGACCCCTTATACGGCCATCAGGTCCTTTTCTTTTTCGTCGGTTGCCTGGGTGATCTTCGCCTCGGCTTCCTTGGTCAGCTTGTCGATATCGGCGACGGCACGACGCTCTTCGTCTTCGCTGATTTCCTTGTCCTTGACCAGTTTCTTCAGCTCGCCCAAGGCATCACGACGAATGTTACGCACTGCAACCCGTGCATCTTCAGCCGCGCTGCGGGCCTGCTTGGTGAAGCCCTTGCGGGTTTCTTCAGTCAGGGCCGGCATGGAGATCAGCAGCAACTCACCCAGGTTGGTGGGGTTGAGGTTCAGGCCGGCGCTCTGGATGGCCTTGTCGACTGCAGCGAGCATGTTGCGCTCGAAGGCCACGACTTGCAGGGTGCGCGAATCCTTTACAGTAACGTTGGCCACGCCGCTCAGCGGGGTATCAGTGCCATAGTAGGGCACCATCACGCTGCCCAGGATGCTCGGGTGCGCCTTGCCGGTACGAATCTGGCCGAATGCGTGGCTCAGAGACTCCAGGGATTTCTGCATACGCGCTTGGGCGTCTTTCTTGATTTCGTTGATCATTGTTGGCCTTCCTCGATCAGAGTCCCTTCCGCGCCGCCGTGTACGATATTCAGCAGGGCACCGGGCTTGTTCATGTTAAATACGCGCAGCGGCATCTTATGGTCGCGGCACAGGCAAATAGCCGTCAGGTCCATCACGCCCAGCTTGCGATCCAGCACTTCATCGTAGGTCAGATGATCGAACTTCTCGGCATGCGGGTCTTTGAATGGGTCTGCGGTGTACACGCCATCTACCTTGGTCGCCTTGAGCACCACGTCGGCATCGATCTCGATGGCGCGCAGGCAAGCAGCCGAGTCCGTGGTGAAGAACGGGTTGCCGGTACCGGCAGCGAAGATCACCACCTCTTTGGCGTTCAGGTGGCGCATGGCTTTGCGACGATCATAGTGATCGGTCACGCCCACCATGGAAATAGCCGACATCACGATAGCCGAGATATTGGCACGCTCCAGGGCGTCACGCATGGCCAGGGCGTTCATCACAGTGGCCAGCATGCCCATGTGGTCGCCGGTGACCCGATCCATGCCGGCCGCACTCAGTGCCGCGCCGCGGAACAGGTTACCGCCACCGATCACCAGGCCGACCTGTACGCCGATGCCGACCAACTGGCCGACTTCCAGCGCCATGCGGTCGAGTACCTTGGGGTCGATCCCGAACTCTTCCGAGCCCATCAGGGCCTCGCCGCTAAGCTTGAGTAGAATGCGTTTATAGCGAGCCTGATAACCACTGCCCTGCTGAGCCATTGCGAATCTCTCCTGCGGCGTATTTTTAAAAAATTCTTGGCGAGCCGTTTACGGCTTGCGATCACTCTAGCTGGACGCTCTCACAGCGCCATCGGAACACGGCTTTGTAAGCCAGTTCCGAGGGTAAGCCAAATTAAATCGGCCTGCCCATTTGAAAAGAGGCTGCGCGCGTGAGCGGGCAGCCTCTTTCGGGCGACAGTTAAAAACTGTCTTATTGCTTGGCGGCAGCCAGCTGGGCAGCAACTTCTTCAGCGAAGTTGTCGACCGGCTTCTCGATGCCTTCGCCTACCTTGAAGTAAGTGAAGGAAACGATTTCAGCACCGGCTTTCTTGGCCAGTTCGCCAACCTTGATTTCAGGGTTCTTGACGAACGCCTGCTCAACCAGGCTTGCCTCAGCCAGGAACTTGCTGATACGGCCCTTGACCATGTTCTCAACAATGTTTTCTGGCTTGCCTTTGATTTTTTCTTCGTTCAGCTGCAGGAACACAGCTTTTTCACGCTCGATCGCTTCGGCAGAAACTTCCGAAGGCAGCAGGAACTCAGGGTTGCTGGCCGCTACGTGCATAGCGATGTCTTTGGCCAGCTCAACGTTGCCGCCCTTCAGGACCACTGCAACACCGATCTTGTTGCCGTGCAGGTAACCACCGACAACATCACCTTCAACGCGTACCAGACGACGGATGTTGACGTTTTCGCCAACCTTGCCGACCAGTACCAGGCGATCAGCTTCTTGAGCGGCGATCAGCGGAGCGACGTCAGTCAGCTTGTCGGCGAACGCTTTTTCAACGCTGGCAGCAACAAATGCCTTGAAGTCGTCCTGCAGGGCCAGGAAGTCGGTCTGGGAGTTCACTTCCAGCAGAACAGCAGATTTGCCGTCTTCTTTCAGAGCGATAGCGCCTTCAGCAGCCACGTTGCCTGCTTTCTTGGCAGCCTTGATGGCGCCGGAAGCACGCATGTCATCAATGGCTTTTTCGATGTCGCCGTCAGCCTTTTCCAGGGCTTTCTTGCAATCCATCATGCCTTCGCCGGTACGCTCACGCAGTTCTTTAACCAACGCTGCAGTAATTGCTGCCATTTTCAAATTCCTCTTGGATAGGTTTTCAACCATTCCACCCGATCGAACGGGGGATCAATTCTTCCCGAACCACCCTTGTTAGCCGCTGCACGTTACAGGTGATGTAGCTGCGCTGCTGACAAATGGTTTTCGAGGTGGCAAAAAGGGGGCCAAGCCCCCTTTTTGCTTACTGAGTCAACGCCAGGGCGTCAATTACTCAGCTGCGGCTACCGGAGCGTCTTCAACGAACTGCTCGGTACCACCAGCAACGTGGTTGCGACCACGGATGACAGCGTCAGCCATCGAACCCATGTACAGCTGGATAGCGCGGATGGCGTCATCGTTGCCTGGGATGATGTAGTCAACGCCTTCCGGGCTGCTGTTGGTATCGACTACGCCGATAACAGGGATGCCCAGCTTGTTGGCTTCGGTGATCGCGATGCGCTCGTGATCAACGTCGATAACGAACAGTGCGTCAGGCAGACCGCCCATGTCCTTGATACCACCCAGGGAACGATCGAGCTTTTCCAGGTCACGAGTGCGCATCAGCGCTTCTTTCTTGGTCAGCTTGGCGAAAGTACCGTCTTCGGCCTGCACTTCAAGGTCACGCAGACGCTTGATGGAAGCACGGATGGTTTTGAAGTTGGTCAGCATGCCGCCCAACCAGCGGTGATCGACGTACGGCGAACCGCAACGTGCTGCTTCTTCAGCAACGATCTTGCCAGCGGAACGCTTGGTGCCGACGAACAGGATCTTGTTTTTGCCCTGGGCCAGGCGCTCTACGAAAGTCAGAGCTTCGTTGAACATTGGCAGGGTTTTTTCAAGGTTGATGATGTGGATCTTGTTACGCGCGCCGAAAATGTATTTACCCATTTTCGGGTTCCAGTAACGGGTCTGGTGACCGAAGTGCACACCGGCCTTCAGCATATCGCGCATGTTGACTTGGGACATGATAGTTCCTTAATAAGTCGGGTTTGGCCTCCACGTATCCCAATGACCAACCAGCGGCATCAAGGCCTCCGGCACCCAGGTCATCGTGTCGACACGTGTGTGGATTTAAGCTTTTCGGGGTATCCCCGGAAAGCGGCGCATTTTATACCACACGAAGGGCGAAAACGAAACACGCAATCACATTTGGCCTGGGCGACGTGTACGCAACCCTTTGAATAGAGCCGATATAACCCCATCTGATAGAGAGAAGCGATCGTCGGGGGCTCATGATTTGCGGCCCGCGTCTGTTAGAATCGCGTTTTTTGGCGCTTGTGCGAATTCTGCAACCTTTTGTCGCACGCCCGTAAACCGTATTGATTTCAGCGCATCGCGCTAGAGAGAGCCTGTATGACCGTTAGTTTGAAAACCGCCGAAGACATCGCCGGCATGCGCATTGCCGGCAAACTGGCTGCCGACGTGCTGGAAATGATTGCAGAACACGTCAAGCCCGGCGTTACCACGGAAACCCTGAACCAGATCTGCCACGACTATATAGTCAATGTGCAGGGCGCCATTCCTGCGCCGCTGAACTACAAGGGCTTCCCCAAGTCGATCTGTACTTCGGTCAACCACGTGGTCTGCCACGGGATTCCGGGCGACAAGCCGTTGAAGGACGGCGACACCCTGAACATCGACGTCACCGTGATCAAGGACCGCTACTTCGGCGACACCAGCCGCATGTTCCACGTCGGCACCGTGCCGGTGTGGGCCGAGCGCCTGTCCCAGGTCACCCAGGAATGCATGTACAAGGCCATCGAGATCGTCAAGCCTGGCTGCCGCCTGGGCGACATCGGTGAAGTGATCCAGAAGCATGCCGAAAAGAACGGTTTCTCGGTGGTGCGTGAATTCTGCGGCCATGGTATCGGCACGGTCTTCCACGAAGAACCGCAGATCCTGCACTACGGCCGCGCCGGCACCGGCATGGAGCTCAAGGCAGGCATGACCTTTACCATCGAGCCGATGATCAACCAGGGCAAGGCCGACACCAAGGTGCTGGGCGACGGCTGGACCGCCATCACCAAGGACCGCAAGCTCTCGGCCCAGTGGGAACACACCCTGCTGGTCACCGAGACCGGCTACGAGATCTTCACCCTGCGCGCCGACGACACGATCCCACGCGTTTCGGCGTGAAGGGCTGCCAAGGTTTTCCCAAACTGTGTTGTGACTGACTGATAGATAGAAAGGAAAGCCGATCAATGCCCCAGGTGGATCCCGAACTCTTCGACCGTGGCCAGTTCCAGGCCGAGCTGGCACTGAAAGCGAGCCCCATCGCCGCGTTCAAAAAGGCGATCCGCCAGGCCCGCGAGGTGCTCGACGAGCGCTTTCGCAGCGGCCGGGACATCCGCCGGCTGATCGAAGACCGCGCCTGGTTCGTCGATAACATCCTGCAAAAAGCCTGGGAACAGTTCAGCTGGAGCGAAGACGCCGATATTGCCCTGGTAGCGGTCGGCGGCTACGGTCGGGGCGAGCTGCACCCCTACTCCGACATCGACCTGCTGATCCTGCTGGACAGCGCCGACCATGAGATCTTTCGCGATTCCATTGAGCGCTTTCTGACACTGCTGTGGGACATCGGCCTGGAAGTCGGCCAGAGCGTGCGCTCGGTGGATGAGTGCGCCGAAGAGGCCCGCGCCGACCTGACCGTCATCACCAACCTGATGGAAAGCCGCACCATCGCCGGCCCCGAGCGCCTGCGCCAGCGCATGCTCGAAGTCACCAGCACCGCGCACATGTGGCCGAGCAAGGATTTCTTCCTGGCCAAGCGTGCGGAGCAGAAGGCCCGGCACCACAAGTACAACGACACCGAATACAACCTCGAACCCAACGTCAAAGGCTCGCCGGGCGGGTTGCGCGACATCCAGACGATTCTGTGGGTAGCGCGCCGCCAATACGGCACCCTGAACCTGCGCGCCCTGGCCGGCGAAGGCTTCCTGGTAGAGAGCGAAAACGCCCTGCTGGCGTCGTCCCAGGAGTTCCTGTGGAAAGTGCGCTACGCCCTGCACATGCTCGCCGGGCGCTCCGAAGATCGTCTGCTGTTCGACCACCAGCGCTCCATCGCCACCCTGCTGGGGTTTGAAGGTGAAGACGCGAAGACCAGCATCGAAAGCTTCATGCAGCAGTACTACCGGGTGGTCATGAGCATTGCCCAGCTCAGCGACCTGATCATCCAGCATTTCGAAGAAGTGATCCTCGCTCCGGAAGACGAAGCACCGCCGCAGCCGATCAATTCGCGCTTCCAACTGCACGACGGCTATATCGAGGCACGCAACGACAACGTGTTCCGCCGCACTCCGTTCGCCATGCTGGAAATCTTCGTGCTGATGGCCCAGCAGCCGGAAATCAAGGGCGTACGCGCCGACACCATCCGCCTGCTGCGGGAAAACCGTCACCTGATCGACGACGACTTTCGCAACGACATTCGCAACACCAGCCTGTTTATCGAACTGTTCAAGTGCAAGATCGGCATCCATCGCAACCTGCGGCGCATGAACCGCTATGGCATCCTCGGGCGTTACCTGCCGGAGTTCGGGTTTATCGTCGGGCAGATGCAGCACGACCTGTTTCACATCTACACCGTGGACGCCCACACCCTCAACCTGATCAAGCACCTGCGCAAGTTGCAGTACACCCAGGTGTCAGAGAAATTCCCGCTGGCCAGCAAGCTCATGGCCAAGCTGCCCAAGCCGGAGTTGATCTACCTGGCCGGCCTGTACCACGACATCGGCAAGGGCCGGCATGGCGACCACTCGGAAATCGGCGCGGTCGATGCCGAGGCGTTCTGCCAACGCCATCAGTTGCCGTTGTGGGACAGCCGCCTGATCGTGTGGCTGGTGCAAAACCACCTGGTAATGTCGACCACCGCCCAGCGCAAGGACTTGTCCGACCCGCAGGTGATCCACGACTTCGCAGGGATCGTCGGCGATGAAACCCGCCTCGACTACCTGTACGTGCTGACCGTTTCCGACATCAACGCCACCAACCCGACCCTGTGGAATTCCTGGCGCGCCAGCCTGTTGCGCCAGCTCTACACCGAGACCAAGCGCGCGCTGCGCCGTGGCCTGGAAAACCCGGTGGACCGCGAAGAGCAAATCCGCCGCACCCAAAGCGCCGCCTTGGACATCCTGGTGCGCGGCGGCAACGACCCGGACGATGTCGAGCAGTTGTGGTCGCAATTGGGGGACGATTACTTCCTGCGCCACACCGCCGGCGATGTCGCCTGGCACAGCGACGCGATCCTGCAACAGCCGGCCGATGGCGGCCCGTTGGTGTTGATCAAGGAAACCACCCAGCGCGAATTCGAAGGCGGCACGCAGATCTTCATCTATGCGCCCGACCAGCACGACTTCTTCGCCGTGACCGTGGCGGCCATGGACCAGCTCAACCTGAACATCCACGACGCACGGGTCATCACCTCCAGCAGCCAGTTCACCCTCGACACCTATATCGTGCTCGACACCGAAGGCGAGTCCATCGGCGATAACCCGGCGCGGGTGAAAAAGATCCGCGAAGGCCTGACCGAAGCCCTGCGTAACCCCGACGACTACCCGACGATCATCCAGCGCCGGGTACCGCGTCAGCTCAAGCACTTTGCCTTTGCGCCCCAGGTGACCATTTCCAACGATGCGCAGCGCCCGGTGACCGTGCTGGAACTCAGCGCGCCGGACCGGCCAGGCCTGCTGGCACGGATCGGCGGCATTTTCCTTGAATTCGATTTGTCACTGCAGAACGCCAAGATTGCGACCCTCGGCGAGCGCGTGGAGGACGTGTTCTTTATTACCGATGCCGATAACCAGCCGCTGTCCGACCCGGAGCTGTGCCTGCGCTTGCAGGCGGCGATCGTGCAGCAGTTGAGCGTGACCCAGGAACCCGGTGTCGAGCTGACGCGCCTGACGATTTGATACCAGGAGCGGCCCACCGCTCCCCTCCCAGTTTTTAACGCCTTGCACGAGATCCACCGATGAACAACGCCCTGAACCAGCTCCAGCCCTACCCGTTCGAAAAGCTGCGCGCCCTGCTGGGCAGCGTCACGCCGAACCCGGACAAGCGCCCGATCGCGTTGTCCATCGGCGAACCCAAGCACAAATCGCCGCAGTTCGTTGCCGATGCCCTGGCCAACAACCTCGACCAGATGGCGGTCTACCCCACCACCCTGGGCATCCCGGCCCTGCGCGAGGCCATTGGCGCCTGGTGCGAACGCCGCTTCGACGTACCCAAGGGCTGGCTGGATCCGGCGCGCACTATCCTGCCGGTCAACGGCACCCGTGAAGCGCTGTTCGCCTTCACCCAGACCGTGGTCAACCGGGGCGACGACGCGCTGGTGGTCAGCCCGAACCCCTTCTACCAGATCTACGAAGGCGCCGCGTTCCTGGCCGGGGCCAAGCCGCACTACCTGCCATGCCTGGATGAAAACGGCTTCAACCCGGATTTCGACGCAGTATCGCCGGACATCTGGAAACGCTGCCAGATCCTGTTCCTGTGCTCCCCCGGCAACCCGACCGGTGCACTGATCCCGGTCGACACCCTGAAAAAACTCATCGCCCTGGCCGACGAATATGACTTCGTTATCGCTGCCGACGAGTGCTACAGCGAACTGTACTTCGACGAACAAACCCCGCCACCGGGCCTGCTCAGCGCGTGCGTCGAGCTGGGCCGCCAGGACTTCAAGCGTTGCGTGGTGTTCCACAGCCTGTCCAAGCGCTCCAACCTGCCAGGCCTGCGCTCCGGTTTTGTCGCGGGCGACGCCGAGATCCTCAAGGGTTTCCTGCTGTACCGCACTTACCATGGCTGTGCGATGCCGGTGCAAACCCAGCTGGCAAGCATTGCGGCCTGGCAGGACGAGGCCCATGTGCAGGCCAACCGCGACCTGTACCGCGAGAAGTTTGATGCCGTGCTGGCGATCCTCAAGCCGGTGCTGGACGTACAGGCCCCGGACGGCGGCTTCTACCTGTGGCCGAATGTGCAAGGCGATGATGCCGCGTTCTGCCGCGATTTGTTCGTGGAGGAACACGTGACCGTGGTGCCGGGTTCGTACCTGTCCCGGGAAGTGGATGGCGTCAACCCCGGAGCTGGCCGTGTGCGCCTGGCGCTGGTTGCACCGCTTGCCGAGTGCGTGGAAGCGGCTGAGCGAATTCGGGACTTCATTCAGCGTCGTCGCTGATCCCAAGGGCCGCTCGCGCGTTCCGGAGCGGCCAACTCAAAGAAAGATCAAGCAACCCTTTGAACGGGAACACGCCTGCGTCTCTCACCCACCAAAAGCAGCAGCCAACAATGATGCCAATGGCAGTCCGTGCCGTTCATGGCTGCCTGGCTTTTTACTTTTGATGGAGAGAAGACATGACCGTCTGCAACTTGCCTCCCGCTACTTCCCCATACAATACAGCCGCCTTTACGACGCCCGAATCAAATCCCACCCGGCATAAACGTGGCATCGCCACCCCCGACAAACTCTGGCCACAGCATTCAGTCCTGAAGATAGCGTTGCTGGATATGACGGACGCGCAGAAGACGCTGGTAAAAGCCAATATAAGAAAATGGACGCCTCACACAAACCTGCACTTGAAGTTCGTCGATACAGCGCAGGGCGATATCAGAATTACCGCAAACAACACGAGCACTGCAGGCTGGTCGTATGTTGGAACGGACGCAAAAAACGCCTCTCCCTCTGAACCGACGATGAGTATTGGCTTCGGCAGTTCGCCGGAACGTATTGAAGCGCAGGTGGTACATGAGTTTGGTCATGCGCTGGGTTTAAGGCATGAACACCAGCACCCGGATCGGACATTGGTATTTGATGACGATGAAGTTTACAAAGATTACGAATCCCGAAATAAAACACGAGGTGAGGCTTACCACGACATCCTCAGGAAATCACATCGCAGCGCCGTGAAAACTTCGCCTTACGATGAAAAATCAATCATGCACTACAATTTCTCCAGGCCGCGATTGAAAAGTCCAAACGAAATCCCTAAACCGTTGCAATTATCAGAGGGTGATAAGCATTTTATTCAATTGCTTTATCCGCAGGACAGCACGCCTGCGGGGCAACTCATTTATACGTTGATGAAGATATTAATCAAACCTGATCGCCCTCCCACTGCGTAATACCACTTTTACTTCACGGGCCCCAAATTCGCCTCACTCATATCCAACTCTGCCAGCACCTCTCGCAACACGTCATCACCAATCTGGTGATGACGGCTCAAGCTGTACAACTCCAACCGCTGCGCGCGCAGCGCCTTGAGCCGCAACTTTCGCTCCAGTTGATCCATTTGCTGGGCCAGCGCCTGGGCCTCGGCTGAATCGTTGTAAACCTCCAGCTGATGGCGATATTCCGACATCAGGCGCGCCTTGAGTTCAGTGGCCAGCGCGGCCTGGGCGGCGTCCTGGGTTGTTGTTTCCACGGGCTCTTCCGCCTCCAGGGCATGGATAGCCGCCACGGCGGTTTTTTTCCAGGCCTCGCGCACTTCGTTATGGCGCTTTTCGTCCGGACTTTTTTCAACGCCCCGCAAGAGCAGCGGCAGGGCGATGCAGGCGGCGATCAGTGACAGCAGGATCACACCCGCTGCGATAAAGATCAGCAGGTCGCGCTCGGGGAAATCCTGGCCTGGCACCAACAGCAATGGCACCGACATTACACCGGCCAGGGTCACCGCACCGCGCACACCGCCCACGGTCAACAGCCAGCAGGAACGCGCAGTGGGCACCAGGGTCAACTCACTTTTCCCACGCAGTCGCCGGAGCAAACCCGATAGGCGCCAGATGCTCTGCACCCAGATAAAACGCAGCACCACCAACACCAGGAAAATCGCAATCACATCCAGGCAGCGATACAACAAGGTGGGCCACAGCGTCGGCTCATGACTGGCCACGGCCTTGATGATGTCCGGCAATTGCAGGCCCAGCAGCAGGAAGATCAGGCCATTGAAGGCAAACTCCAGCAATGACCAGACGCTGCGATTGAGCAGGCGCGTGCTGGTCTGGCGAGGCAGCAGGTCGAGCCAGCTTTGCATCATGCCCGCCGCGACCGCCGACAAGATGCCCGAGGCGCCGAGGCGTTCGGCCAACACGTAGGCCGCAAACGGCAGCAGCAACATGAACACCACATGCGTTGCCGGGTCATCCCAGCCCCGGGCAATCATCCAGGCGCGCAGGCGGCCGACCAGCCAACTCAGCGCCACCCCCACCGCCAGGCCGCCCAAGGCCACCAAGACAAAGGTCAGGCTGGCATCGGCCAACGAGAACACACCGGTCAACGCGGCCGCCAAGGCGAACTTGAAGGTCACCAGGCCCGAGGCGTCATTCATCAACGCTTCGCCCTGGAGCATATGCATCAGCGGCGTCGGCAAGCGGTTCTGGGCAATTGCCGACACGGCCACGGCATCGGTGGGCGACAACACGGCCGCCAGGGCGAAGGCCACCGGCAGTGGGATCGTCGGCAATAACCAATGAATGAAGTAGCCGGCACCGACCACGGTGAACAGCACCAACCCGACGGCGAGTGTCAGGATCGGCCCACGCAGGCGCCACAATTCGCGCTTGGGCATGCGCCAGCCATCGGAGAACAGCAGCGGTGGCAGGAACAGAAACAGGAACAGCTCCGGGTCCAGCGCCACATGCAGTCCCAGCGTGGGCCAGGCCAGCAAGGCGCCGGCGGCAATCTGCACCAGGGGTAACGGCAGGGGGATGACACGTCCGACCAGACGCGAAACGCTGACCAGCATCAGCAGGATAAGAACGGTGTAGGCGGTTTGCATAACGCGGGTTTCCCGGACGATCGGCTTGCAACGACACACATCAGGCAACAACTGGCCGTTGAAGTGCCATATTACCCGGCTATCTTACCGGCCTATGCTGCGCGCTGGCTTTTGCACAAAAGTCGCACGCTGCTGACGAGCGGCACCCAAAATCTCTGGGCGTGGCATAATCCGTGACCTTTCATTTTCATTGGCACTTGCATCAGTAAAGCAGGGGGGGCAATTCCTTGACCGCTTCAAGCAAAACGTTGCACCTTTTCGGCATCAAAGCCTGCGACACCATGAAAAAGGCGCGCACCTGGCTCGACGAGCACGCGGTGAGCTATGAGTTCCACGACTACAAAACGGCCGGTATCGACCGCGAACACTTGACCCAATGGTGCAACGAGCACGGTTGGCAGGTGGTTTTGAACCGTGCGGGCACCACCTTTCGCAAACTCGAAGACGAACGCAAAGCCGATCTCGATCAGTCGAAAGCCATTGAATTGATGCTCGCACAACCTTCGATGATCAAGCGCCCGGTGCTTGATCTCGGCGACAGAACCCTGATTGGCTTCAAGCCAGATAGTTATTCGGCGGCCCTCAAGTAGGCCAGCCCTTCCATTTTTGTAGAGGTAACAGCATGTCCAATTCCCTGTTCAGCCTGGGCTTCGGCGTCGGCACTCAGAACCGCCAAGGTGCTTGGCTGGAAGTGTTTTACGCACAACCCCTGCTCAACCCATCGGCTGAAATCGTTGCCGCCATCGCGCCGATCCTCGGCTACAGCGAAGGCAACCAGGCGATCACCTTCACCGTCGCCCAGGCCCTGCAACTGGCTGACGCGCTCAAAGGCGTCGACGCCACCCAGGCCGCCCTGCTGAGCCGCCTGGCTGAAAGCCACACGCCGCTGGTCGCCACCTTGCTGGCCGAAGACGCCGCACTGACGTCCACCCCGGAGGCCTACCTCAAGCTGCACCTGCTGTCCCATCGCCTGGTCAAGCCACACGGCCTGAGCCTCGCCGGTGTGTTCCCGCAACTGCCGAACGTGGCCTGGACCAGCCAGGGCGCGATCGACATCAACGAGTTGGCCGAACGCCAACTGGAAGCCCGCCTGCGTGGCGAGTTGCTGGAAGTGTTCTCGGTGGACAAGTTCCCGAAAATGACCGACTACGTGGTACCGAGCGGCGTGCGTATCGCGGATGCCGCGCGTATTCGCCTCGGCGCCTACGTGGGCGAAGGCACCACCGTGATGCACGAAGGTTTCGTCAACTTCAACGCCGGCACCGAAGGCCCGGGCATGATCGAAGGCCGTGTATCGGCCGGCGTGTTCGTCGGCAAGGGTTCGGACCTGGGCGGCGGTTGCTCCACCATGGGCACCCTGTCGGGCGGCGGCAACATCGTGATCAAGGTCGGCGAAGGCTGCCTGATCGGCGCCAACGCCGGTATCGGTATCCCGTTGGGCGACCGCAACACCGTGGAATCGGGCCTGTATGTCACCGCCGGCACCAAGGTTGCGCTGCTGGACGAGTCGAACCAACTGGTCAAGGTGGTCAAGGCCCGTGAGCTGGCCGGCCAACCGGACCTGCTGTTCCGCCGTAACTCCGAGACCGGTGCCGTGGAGTGCAAAACCCACAAATCGGCCATCGAACTGAACGAAGCGCTGCACGCTCACAACTAAGCAGCCACTCGATGCCACTGGCGGGCCCCGACCCTGGGGCCCGCTTATACGAGTCTTGAACACCATGCTTGTGCCCTCCCCCTGGCGCGCCGACTTTCCGGCCATCGCCACCCTTCAACGGCAAGACCAGACTTATCTGGACAACGCCGCGACGACGCAAAAACCCCAGGCCCTGCTGGATGCCATCAGCCATTACTACGCCAATGGCGCCGCCAATGTGCACCGCGCCCAGCATTTGCCGGGTGCCCATGCGACCCAGGCCTTCGAGGACAGTCGCAGCAAGGTTGTGCAGTGGTTGAATGCAGGTGACAGCGGGCAAATCGTGTTCACCCACGGCGCGACGTCAGCGCTGAACCTCCTGGCTTATGGCCTTGAGCACTTATTCAATGCGGGCGATGAGATTGTCATCAGCGCCCTGGAACACCACGCCAACCTGTTGCCGTGGCAGCAACTGGCCAAGCGTCGCGCGCTCACCCTGGTGGTATTGCCTCTCGGCGATGACGGCGTGATCGACCTGCAAGCCGCCGCCGAGTCGATCGGCCCGCGTACGCGCCTGCTGGCGGTGAGCCAACTGTCCAACGTCCTTGGCACCTGGCAGCCGTTGCCGGCCTTGCTGGCGTTGGCCCAGGCCCACGGTGCCCTGACCGTGGTCGATGGCGCCCAAGGCATCGTCCACGGCCGCCACGACGTGCAGGCCCTGGGCTGCGACTTCTATGTGTTTTCCAGCCACAAGCTGTACGGTCCGGACGGCGTCGGCGTGCTGTACGGCAGCCACGCAGCCCTGCATCACCTGCGCCATTGGCAATTCGGTGGCGAGATGGTGCAACAGGCCGACTACCACAGCGCCAGCTTCCGCCCGGCACCGCTGGGGTTCGAAGCCGGCACCCCGCCGATTGCCGGCGTGATCGGCCTGGGCGCGGCTCTGGACTACCTGGGTTCGCTGGACCCACAGGCGATTCTCACCCATGAAGCGGCCCTGCATGACTACCTGTTGCGCGGGCTGAATGCGCGCAATGGCGTCCGTGTGCTGGGCTCGCCGCAGGCGGCGCTGGTCAGTTTTGTGGTCGAGGGCGTGCACAATGCCGACCTCGCACACCTGCTGACCGAGCAAGGCATTGCCGTACGCGCCGGCCATCACTGCGCGATGCCGCTGCTCAAGGCGATGCACTTGTCGGGGGCGATCCGTGTCTCCCTGGCGCTGTATAACGACTCCGATGACCTGGAACACTTCTTTGAAGCGCTGGACCGGGCGCTGGATATGCTGCGATGAGCCTGCCGGTAGATGCGGTAGCTGCGCTGGAGGCCTTCCAGTCAGTCGGCAGTTGGGAACAGCGCGCGCGAATGCTGATGCAGTGGGGTGAACGTCTGCCCGTATTGGCGGACGAGGAGAAGGTCGATGCCAACCTGGTGCAGGGCTGTGAGAGCCTGGTGTGGTTGGTGGGGCGCTTGCACGATGGCCACTGGCAGTTCGCCGCGAGCAGCGATGCGCGGATGATTCGTGGCTTGGTGGCATTGCTGCTGGCGCGGGTCAATGGGCTGTCGGCGGACGAGTTGCAGGCGGTCGACTTGCCGGATTGGTTCAATCAGCTGGGGCTTTCCCGTCAACTGTCGCCGTCGCGCAGCAATGGGCTGAATGCAGTCCTGCAGCGCATGCGCGAACTCAGTCATACCCACATTTGAACCGTGTAACGTTCTGAGACTCAGGCGGGCTTGACCCGCTCCGAAGGCCTGCGCACCCCGGCCACAATCTTGTCCACCGCCTTGGTCGCCGCGACCATGCCGAAGGTCGCCGTCACCATCATCACCGCGCCAAACCCGCCGGCGCAGTCCAGCTTCACCCCATCACCGACAAAACTCTTCTGCAAACAGATGCTGCCATCCGGCTTGGGGTAGCGCAGTTGCTCGGTGGAAAACACGCACGGCACGCTGTAATGGCGGGTCACGGTGCGGGAAAAGCCGTAGTCACGGCGCAAGGTGGAGCGCACTTTCGACGCCAAGGGGTCATTAAAGGTGCGGTTCAGGTCGCAGACCTGGATCAGCGTCGGGTCGATCTGCCCACCGGCGCCACCAGTCGTGATGATCTGGATCTTGCGGCGCTTGCACCAGGCAATCAGTGCGGCCTTGGCGTTAACCGCGTCGATGCAGTCGATCACGCAGTCGATAGTGGGCGTGATGTACTCGGCCATGGTGTCGCGGGTGACGAAATCCGCCACCGCATGCACCGTGCAATCCGGGTTGATCGCGCGCAGGCGCTCGGCCATCACCTCGACCTTGGGCTTACCCACGGTGCTGTCCAAGGCGTGCAACTGGCGGTTGCTGTTGCTGACGCAGACGTCGTCCAGGTCGAACAGCGAAATCTCGCCCACTCCGCAACGGGCCATGGCTTCCGCCGCCCAGGAGCCGACGCCGCCGACGCCGACGATCGCCACATGGGCCGCTTTCAAGCGCTCCAGGCCTTCAATGCCATACAAGCGGGCGACGCCTGCAAACCGCGGATCTTCTGTACTCATGACCATTACCCCAAAAACCGGCGCGCATTATAGGGCTACGCAGCGACAAGTTTTAAGCTACAAGCTACAAGTTAAGAACTTAGATGTACTTTCGCTGCCCAATGTCCGGTTTTTCTCGGCTTGCTGTACGGTCAGGGAAAGGCCGGTGTAGGATGCGCGCCGTTCGGTGCAGGCCGACACCTCTTTTCGTTCCACACCCTTTGGAACCCGACATAACCATGGCATCGCGTAAATTTGGACTCAACCTGGTGATAGTGCTGGCAATTGCCGCGCTGTTCACCGGCTTCTGGGCGCTGATCAACCGCCCGGTCACTGCTCCCAACTGGCCCGAACAGATCTCCGGTTTTTCCTACTCGCCGTTCCAGCAAGGCCAGTACCCGCAAAAAGACCAGTACCCCACCGACGAGCAGATGCGGCGCGATCTGGAGATCATGAGCAAGCTGACGGATAACATCCGCACCTACTCGGTCGACGGCACGCTGGGGGACATTCCCAAGCTGGCCGAAGAGTTCGGCCTGCGCGTAACCCTGGGGATCTGGATCAGCCCGGACCTGGAGCGTAACGAGCGCGAAGTCCAGCGGGCCATCGAGATCGCCAACAGCTCGCGCAGTGTCGTGCGGGTCGTGGTCGGTAACGAAGCCTTGTTCCGTGAAGAGATCACGCCTGAAGCCCTGATCGTGTTGCTGGACCGGGTACGCAGCGCCGTGAAAGTACCGGTGACGACCTCCGAGCAATGGCATATCTGGGAAAAGAACCCGCAACTGGCCAAGCACGTCGACCTGATCGCCGCTCACATCCTGCCGTTCTGGGAATACATCCCGATGGACAAGGCCGGCCAGTACGTACTCGACCGTGCCAGGGACCTGAAGAAACTGTTCCCGAAAAAGCCGCTGCTGTTGTCGGAAGTGGGTTGGCCAAGTAACGGCCGTATGCGCGGCGGGAATGAAACGTCCCCCGCAGACCAGGCCATTTACCTGCGTACGCTGGTGAACAAGCTGAACCGCCAGGGCTACAACTACTTCGTGATCGAGGCCTTCGACCAGCCGTGGAAGGTCAGCGACGAAGGCTCGGCCGGCGCGTATTGGGGCGTGTACAACGCCGCGCGCCAGCAGAAATTCAACTTCGAAGGGCCGGTGGTGGCAATCCCGCAGTGGCGCGTCCTGGCGATCGGCTCGGTGGTGCTCGCCTTGCTGTCCCTGACCCTGCTGATGATCGACGGCTCATCCCTGCGCCAGCGTGGCCGCACCTTCCTGACCTTTATCGCGTTCCTCTGTGGTTCGGTACTGGTGTGGATCGGCTACGACTACAGCCAGCAATACAGCACCTGGTTCAGCGTGACCGTCGGCATCTTGTTGGCCCTGGGCGCCCTGGGCGTGTTCATTGTGTTGCTGACCGAAGCCCACGAACTGGCGGAAGCGGTATGGACCCACAAGCGCCGGCGTGAATTCCTGCCGGTGGAAGGGGAATCGGACTACCGCCCGAAAGTGTCGATCCATGTGCCGTGCTACAACGAGCCGCCAGAGATGGTCAAACAGACCCTCGACGCCCTGGCGGCCCTCGACTACCCGGACTACGAAGTCCTGATCATCGACAACAACACCAAGGACCCGGCGGTATGGGAACCGGTGCGCGACTACTGCGAAACCCTGGGCCCGCGCTTCAAGTTTTTCCACGTCGCACCCCTGGCCGGTTTCAAGGGCGGTGCACTGAACTACCTGATCCCGCACACCGCCAAGGATGCCGAAGTGATCGCGGTGATCGACTCGGACTACTGCGTGTCGCCGAACTGGCTCAAGCACATGGTGCCGCACTTCGCCGACCCGAAAATCGCCGTGGTGCAGTCGCCGCAGGACTACCGCGATCAGAACGAAAGTACCTTCAAGAAGCTCTGCTACGCCGAATACAAAGGCTTCTTCCATATCGGCATGGTCACCCGTAACGACCGCGACGCGATTATCCAGCACGGCACCATGACCATGACCCGTCGCTCGGTGCTCGAGGAACTGGGCTGGGCCGACTGGTGCATCTGCGAAGACGCCGAATTGGGCCTGCGGGTATTCGAGAAAGGCCTGTCGGCGGCGTACTACCACGACAGCTACGGCAAGGGCCTGATGCCGGATACCTTTATCGACTTCAAGAAACAGCGCTTCCGCTGGGCCTATGGCGCGATCCAGATCATCAAGCGCCACACCGCCAGCCTGCTGCGCGGCAAAGACACCGAGCTGACCCGTGGCCAGCGCTACCACTTCCTCGCGGGCTGGTTGCCGTGGGTGGCGGACGGCATGAACATCTTCTTCACCGTCGGCGCGCTGTTGTGGTCGGCGGCGATGATCATCGTGCCGACCCGGGTCGACCCGCCGCTGTTGATTTTCGCGATCCCGCCGTTGGCGTTGTTCGTGTTCAAGGTGGGCAAGATCATCTTCCTCTACCGCCGCGCGGTAGGTGTGAACCTCAAGGATGCGTTCTGCGCCGCCCTGGCTGGCCTGGCGTTGTCCCACACCATCGCCAAGGCGGTGCTGTATGGTTTCTTCACCACCAGCATTCCGTTCTTTCGTACACCGAAAAACGCGGATAACCACGGCTTCTGGGTAGCGATTTCCGAAGCCCGCGAAGAAATGTTTATCATGCTGCTGTTGTGGGGCGCGGCGCTGGGGATCTACCTGGTGCAGGGCCTGCCGAGCAATGACATACGTTTCTGGGTGGTGATGCTGCTGGTGCAATCGCTGCCGTATGTGGCGGCGTTGATCATGGCGTTCCTGTCGTCGCTGCCAAAACCGGCCGTGGCACCTGAGCCTGCACCTGTGGCTTAAAAACGTGCGCAATGCACTAAACGGCGGCCTCTGGTCGCCGTTTTGCTATAAGATAACGGCCGTTTTGTCCGCCCGCCCCGCTCTTCCAGACATGCTTCCCGGAGTTTTCCCATGACGGCCCATGCCGACCTTTCGCCGACCCTTCAACTTGCCATCGACCTGATCCGTCGCCCCTCGGTCACGCCGATCGACGCCGATTGCCAGAAGCTGATGATGCAGCGCCTGGGCGACGCCGGTTTTGCGCTGGAGCCGATGCGCATCGAGGACGTGGACAACTTCTGGGCCACCCATGGCAAGCATGACGGCCCGGTGCTGTGCTTCGCCGGCCATACCGACGTGGTCCCCACGGGCCCGGTGCAAGCCTGGCAGAACGACCCGTTCGACGCATTGATCGACGAAAACGGCATGCTCTGCGGGCGTGGCGCGGCCGACATGAAAGGCAGCCTGGCCGCCATGCTGGTGGCGGCCGAGCGCTTCGTCAGCGACTACCCGGACCACAAGGGCTCGGTCGCGTTCCTGATCACCAGCGATGAGGAAGGCCCGGCGCACCATGGCACCAAGGCCGTGATCGAACGCCTGGCCGCGCGCAAGGAGCGCCTGGACTGGTGCATCGTCGGCGAACCGTCGAGCACCACCCTGGTGGGTGACGTGGTCAAGAACGGCCGTCGCGGCTCCCTCGGCGCCACCCTGACCGTGCGCGGCGTACAGGGCCATGTGGCCTACCCGCACCTGGCGAAGAACCCGATCCACCTGGCCGCACCGGCCCTGGCCGAACTGGCCGCCGAGCACTGGGACAACGGCAACGCCTTCTTCCCACCGACCAGCTTCCAGATCTCCAACCTCAACTCTGGCACCGGCGCCACCAACGTGATTCCGGGTGACCTGACGGCGGTGTTCAACTTCCGTTTTTCCACCGAATCCACGGTCGAAGGCCTGCAACAGCGCGTTGCGGCAATTCTCGACAAGCATGGCCTGGACTGGCATGTGGAGTGGGCGCTGTCGGGCCTGCCGTTCCTCACCGAGCCGGGCGCGTTGCTCGATGCGGTGTCGGCCAGCATCAAGGCGATCACCGGGCGTGAGACCCAGGCCTCCACCAGTGGCGGCACCTCCGATGGGCGCTTCATTGCGACCCTCGGCACCCAGGTGGTCGAGTTGGGCCCGGTAAACGCGACGATCCACCAGGTCAACGAGCGGATCCTGGCCAGCGACCTCGACGTGCTGACCGAAATCTATTACCAGACCCTGATCAAGTTGCTCGCCTGATGCTGGCCTGCCCGATTTGCAGCGCCCCGCTCAACGCGGTGGACAATGGCGTGGCGTGCCCGGCCGGGCACCGGTTCGACCGCGCGCGCCAGGGTTACCTGAACCTGTTGCCGGTGCAGCACAAGAACAGCCGCGACCCGGGCGACAACCTGGCCATGGTCGAGGCGCGCCGTGACTTTCTCAACGCCGGGCACTACGCCCCGGTGGCCAAGCGCCTGGCCGAGCTGGCCGCCGAACGCGCACCGCAGCGCTGGGTGGACATCGGTTGCGGCGAGGGTTACTACACCGCGCAAATCGCCGCGGCCCTGCCCCATGCCGATGGCTACGCCCTGGACATTTCCAAGGAAGCGGTCAAGCGCGCGTGCAAACGCGACCCGGCGCTGACCTGGTTGATCGCCAGCATGGCCCGCGTGCCGTTGGCCGACGCCAGCTGCCAGTTCCTCGCCAGTGTGTTCAGCCCGTTGGATTGGCAAGAGGCCAAGCGCCTGCTCAGTCCCGGCGGCGGCCTGATGAAGGTCGGCCCGACCAGCGGCCACCTGATGGAACTGCGCGAGCGCCTTTACGACGAAGTGCGCGAGTACACCGACGACAAGCACCTGGCCCTGGTGCCGGACGGCATGAGCCTGGCCCACAGTGAAACCCTGGAATTCACCTTGAGCCTGGCCGAGCCCCAGGACCGCGCCAACCTGCTGGCCATGACCCCTCACGGCTGGCGCGCCAGTGCCGAACGCCGTACCGAGGTGATCGAGGCGGCCGAGCCGCTGCTGGTCACGGTGTCGATGCGCTACGATTATTTCGTGCTTCAATAACCGACGTTTAACCATCCGCGAATGGATTTTCGAATCCCGCAACGAGGAATATCCATGCGCCAACCCGATATCGAGATTTACCTGAAGGACGCCGACGTCGACTACAAGGCCATCGCCGCCTGGCTGGGCACCGCCCTGGGCCCTTGCAGCGACTGGGTCCAGCGTGGCCAGACCTACAAGTGCAAGGCCGGCAATGTGCCGGTCACCTGGCTGCCGAAAGCCGTAGGCAAGTGGAACAGCCTGTACCTGGAAAGTGACCAGACGCCGTGGGAAGACGACATTGCCTGCGCCCGCGCTGCGTTTGCTGCGCTGAACGTGGAAGTGCGCTGTGCACCGGGGAGCTGGGTCGAGGAAGAAGGTGAGGAAAGCGCCGACACCTGGATTCGCATCAGCGCGGACGGTGAAGAGCAGATCACCTGGAAAACTGCCTGAGCCTGAGAGGTAAACCACAATCAACATGTGGGAGGGGGCTTGCCCCCGATAGCGGTGTATCAGCCAATGTATTCAGTGACTGACACTCTGCCATCGGGAGCAAGCCCCCTCCCACATGGGTTCATGTGGTGAACTTACAGACCGACTACATCCTCCGCCTGCAACCCCTTCTCGCCGCTTACCACGGCGTATTCCACCTGCTGGCCCTCGGCCAACGAGCGGTGGCCGTCGCCGCGAATGGCGCGGTAGTGCACAAACACATCCTTGCCATCTTCACGCTGGATGAAGCCATAGCCCTTGGCGTCGTTGAACCACTTCACATTGCCTGTCTCGCGCGTTGCCATCTGTTCACTCCCACTTGATTGTTATTGTTGAGCCGATCGCGTTGAACTGCCGAGTATAAGACAGGCTCAAAAACGATCAACTCAAGTTTACATCGCTGCTTTTTTGCCGATTTTCGGCGAATACGGCACACTACCCGCCCGAGCGCCTGCTCGGTTTTTCCCACTTGAAGCAGCTCGCCTATGACCCGCTCCCCGTTCCGCCGTCTGGTGTTTGGCACCTTGCGCCGACTGTTGTACCTCTGGGTTCGCTCGGAGACGATCAACCAGTCGTCCCTTACCCTCAACCTGGACCGCAGCCGGCCGGTGTTTTACGTCCTGCAATCGCCCTCCCTCACCGAATTGGCCGTGGTCGATGCCGAGTGCACCAAGGCCGGCCTGCCGCGCCCGGTGCTGCCGGTATCGGTAGGCCCGTTGATGGAACCCGCGGCGTTCTTCTACCTCACGCCCGAGCCGGACTGGCTGGGGCGCCAGGACAAGCGTGGCGCGCCGCCGACCCTGACCCGCCTGGTCAACACCCTCAGCGAACACGCCGAAGAGAATGCACAAATCATTCCGGTCAGCGTGTTCTGGGGACAAACCCCTGCGAGCGAGTCCAGCCCGTGGAAACTGCTGTTTGCCGACAGCTGGGCGGTCACCGGGCGTCTACGCCGGTTGTTGAGCATCCTGATCCTGGGGCGCAAGACCCGCGTGCAATTCTCCGCGCCCATCAACCTGCGTGAATTGATCGAGCACAATAAAGGCCACGAACGCACCGTGCGCATGGCCCAACGCATCCTGCGCGTGCACTTTCGTAACCTGAAGACGGCGGTGATCGGCCCCGATTTGTCCCACCGGCGCAATCTGGTGAAAGGCCTGGTCAACATGCCGCTGGTGCGCCAGGCCATCCTTGACGAAGCCGAGCGGGAAAAAATCAGCCCGGAAAAAGCCAAGGCCCTGGCCCTGCGCTACGGCAACGAGATCGCCTCGGACTACACCTACACCGCGATCCGCTTCCTGGAAGTGGTGCTGAGCTGGTTCTGGAACAAGATCTACGACGGCATCAAGGTCAATAACATCGAGGGCGTGCAACAGGTTGCCCAGGGCTACGAGGTGATTTATGTGCCTTGCCACCGCAGCCATATCGACTACCTGCTGCTGTCCTACCTGCTGTTCAAGAACGGCCTGACCCCGCCGCATATCGCCGCCGGCATCAACCTGAACATGCCGGTGATCGGCAGCCTGTTGCGCCGTGGCGGTGCGTTTTTCATGCGCCGCACCTTCAAGGGCAACCCGCTGTACACCTCGGTGTTCAACGAATACCTGCACACCTTGTTCACCAAGGGCTTCCCGGTGGAGTACTTCGTCGAAGGCGGGCGCTCGCGCACCGGGCGCATGCTGCAGCCGAAGACCGGGATGCTGGCGATTACGCTGCGCAGTTTCCTGCGCTCCTCGCGCATGCCGATCGTGTTCGTGCCGGTGTATATCGGCTATGAGCGCGTGCTCGAAGGCCGCACGTATCTCGGCGAGCTGCGGGGTGCGAGCAAGAAGAAAGAGTCGATCTTCGATATTTTCAAAGTGGTCGGCGCGCTCAAGCAGCGCTTTGGCCAGGTCGCGGTCAACTTCGGCGAGCCGATCAAGCTGGCCGAGTTCCTCGACGCCGAGCAACCGGACTGGCGCGCCCAGGAACTGGGCCCGAACTACAAACCGGCCTGGCTCAACGAAACCACCAACCGCCTCGGCGAGCAGGTGGCCCGCCACCTGAACGAAGCCGCCGCTGTGAACCCGGTGAACCTGGTGGCTCTGGCGCTGCTGTCGACCACGCGCCTGGCCCTGGATGAACAGGCCATGGCCCGCCAGTTGGACCTGTACCTGGCGCTGCTGCGCCGCGTGCCTTATTCGCCCCACACCACCTTGCCCGAAGGCGACGGCCTGGCTCTGATCAAGCACGTCAAGGACATGGACCTGCTGTCGGAACAGAGCGATGCCCTGGGCAAAATTCTGTACCTGGACGAGCAGAACGCCGTCCTGATGACCTACTACCGCAACAACGTGCTGCACATCTTCGCCCTGCCGGCGCTGCTGGCCAGCTTCTTCCAGAGCAGCTCGCGGATGAGCCGCGAGCAGATCCTGCGCTATACCCACGCGCTGTACCCGTACCTGCAATCGGAGCTGTTTATCCGCTGGTCGCTGGAAGAGCTGGATACGGTGGTCGATCAATGGCTGGACGCGTTCGTCGAACAGGGCCTGCTGCGCTTCGAAAACAATGTGTTCCTGCGCCCTGCACCGAGCTCGCGACACTTCGTGCTGCTGACCCTGCTTTCCAGGACCATCGCCCAGACCCTGCAACGCTTCTACATGGCGATCTCGCTGTTGCTCAACAGCGGCCAGAACAGCATCAGCGCCGAAGAACTGGAAGACCTGTGCACGATCATGGCCCAGCGCCTGTCGATCCTGCATGGCCTCAACGCCCCGGAATTCTTCGACAAGAGCCTTTTCCGACATTTCATCCAGACCTTGCTGGAGCAAGATGTGCTGCGCCGCGACGAGGCCGGCAAGTTGAGCTACCACGATCTGCTCGGCGAACTGGCCGAAGGCGCGGCCAAGCGCGTGTTGCCCGCGGAGATTCGCCTGTCGATCCGCCAGGTGGCCCTGCACCGTGTGGATGGCGCGGCCGAAGCGCCGGTGGAAGCAGAAGAAACACGCTAGATTGAACAAGGCGCCAGTTGGATGCTGGCGCCGTTGAAAAGGAGCTGCACCATGAAAAAAATCATTCTCCTGGGTCTCACCGCCCTGCTCGGAGCCTGCCAATCCATGCATCCAGCGCCCAAGGCCAGCCTCGACGGCGAAGTGTTCTACCTGCAACGCATTGCCCTGCCGCCCGCCGCCACCTTGAGCGTGAGCCTGCAGGACGTGTCCCTGGCGGACGCGCCCGCGGTGACGCTGGCCGAGCAGAAAGGCCCGGTCAAAGGCCAGGTGCCGCTGCCGTTTCACCTGACCTACGACCCCGCACAGGTCAAGCCGGGCCACAGTTATTCGGTGAGCGCTCGCATCGAACTGGATGGCAAGCTACTGTTTATCACCACCGAACGGCACACGGTGCAGCTCAACGGCCAGGATCCACAACCGCTGCGCGTGCGCGTGAACGCCGTAGCACCCTGAACTCGAACATAAGGACGCCCCCATGCTCCGCAACTCCCTTCGCCTCACTGCCCTGTGTGCCGGCCTGCTGCTCGGCGCCAACGCCATGGCCCTGGACCTCAGTAGCCTGTCCCAGGGCGACGCCAGCGGCGGCCTCAAGGACGCCCTGACCCAAGGCGCACAGATCGCCGTGAAACAACTGGGTGTACCCGGTGGTTTCAGCAACAACCCTGAAGTGAAGATCGGCCTGCCGGGCAAGCTGGGCAAAGTCGCCGACAAGCTGAAAATGTTCGGCATGGGTGACCAGGTCACGCAGTTGGAAGACAGCATGAACAAAGCCGCTGAAACCGCCGTGACCCAGGCCCAGCCGATCCTGGTCAATGCCGTGAAAAACATGAGCGTGACCGACGCCAAGGGCATCCTCAGCGGCGGCCAGGACTCCGCCACCCAGTACCTGAACAAGAGCAGTCGCGAACAGATCCGCGCCAAGTTCCTGCCGATCGTCAAGGCCGCTACCGACAAGGTGGGCGTGGCCCAGCAGTACAACGCCCTCGCAGGTAAGGCCGCCGCGTTTGGCGCGGTGGATGCCAAGAGCGCCAACGTCGAAAACTACGTGACCGAACAGGCGCTGGATGGTTTGTTCAAGATGATTGCGCAGCAGGAAGAGACGATTCGCAAGAACCCGGCGGCGGCGGCCACCAGTCTGGCGAAGAAGGTGTTCGGCGCACTTTAAACGGCAGGCAAGACAGTACTGATGAACCACGAAAAAGCCCTGATGACCTCAGGGCTTTTTTGCTTCTTGCTGCAGCGCCAGGGGTCAAAGCGTTCAACGCTCATGACCCAAGCCATAAGGGATACTTTTAATAAGGTATCCAAGGCCTGACCGGAAGACTCGACAGGTTGATCGAGGTCTGGTTGTGGTTCAGGTTGTGGTTCAGGTTGTTATTGTCATTGTTGATATTGATGTTGATAGGTGGGTTCTGGCCCATCCCCCCTCCGAGCCCCATGCCACCACCCAGCATCGAGTTCATGATTTGCAGCGGCCACGTTAATATAAACATCATCTCTCCTTCCAATTCAATTTAGACCAACACCCAGCGCCCGCGAGCTGCAGGTTCGCTGCATGCGGGCGGGTAATGCTGTGTGGCGCGCAGGCTTGAATGGTTCCGTCCCTCGTAAGAAACAGCGCGATGTTCCAGCAGCCCCGTACATGCCAGATGAGCGAACTGAGCGAGCCACGCGTTGAGACACCGTCATAAGCGCAGCAGGACGGATCGCGTCAGTTGAGAATCGAGGTCGCCAGGTGGCCAAGCAGGACCGAGGCAAAACAACCAATGGCGAGCGCAGCGGTCCTGTTGATGACACGCGGCGTCAACCAGTGACGCCCGCGCCCGACGACACCGACGCCGAATACGATCCAGGCCGACCCGACCAGAACCACGACCAATGCCAGCGTGCACATGAAGGAAAGGTAGCCGGGCCAGTGGGTAAACGTATCCGGTGGCGCGATCAACGAGGCGATCAATAGCCCTTTTGGGTTCATCACCGTCATCCAGAAAAAATACCCACCAGTGAAGCGATCCCGGGTCACACCGTCCGAGGTTTTTGCGCTGCGCCATAAGCGCCAGGACACCACGAGCAAGTAAGTACCCGCCGCCAGCTGGATCAGTTTGACGGCCCAAGGGGAGTAAGCGGCCAGGTAGAACAACGCTACGCCCCACGCCGAGACTTGCAGCACGTAGGCCAGGCACTCGATAAATAGCAGTGTCCACGAAGCCCGGAACCCGAACAGCCCCCCTGCACGAAACAGCAGGGTATTGGTCGGGCCGGGGGCGAGCAGCAACAACATCAGGGCAGAAACAGTGGCCAGCATGATTACGCGACGTCCTTCCTCACTCGGAACCACGCAGCATACAGGGCCGGAAGGAACAATAGGGTCAACGCCGTCGCCACGATCAAGCCGCCCATGATCGCCACCGCCATCGGCCCGAAGAACACGCTGCGTGACAGCGGGATCATCGCCAGCACCGCCGCCAGGGCAGTCAGCACAATCGGGCGGAAACGCCGCACGGTGGCTTCGATAATTGCCTGCCACGGCGCCAGCCCGGCCTTGATGTCCTGCTCGATCTGGTCCACCAGGATCACCGAGTTGCGCATGATCATCCCCGACAACGCGATGGTCCCGAGCATGGCCACGAAGCCGAAGGGCTGGCGGAACACCAGCAGGAACAGCGTCACGCCAATCAGGCCCAACGGCGCGGTCAGAAACACCATCGCCGTGCGTGAGAAGCTGCGCAGTTGCAGCATCAGCAAGGTCAGTACCACCACGATAAACAGCGGCACGCCGGCCTTCACCGAGTTCTGCCCACGGGCGGAGTCTTCGACGGTGCCACCGACTTCCAGCAGGTAGCCATCCGGCAATTCGGCGCGCACGCCCTCAAGGGTTGGCAGGATTTGCTGGACCAACGTTGCCGGCTGTTCCTTGCCGTAGATATCGGCGCGCACGGTCACCGTCGGCAAGCGGTTGCGGTGCCAGATAATGCCCTCTTCGAAGCCGTATTCGAGGGTGGCGATCTGCGACAGGGCCACGCTTTTACCGTTGTCGGTCGGCACCGCCAGGCTGGGCAGCAGCGACAACTCGGTGCGCTCGTGGACGGTGCCGCGCAGGAGAATTTCGATCAACTCGTTGTCCTCCCGGTATTGACTGACGCTGGAACCGGTCAGTGAGCTTTGCAGGAATTTCGACAGGTTGGCGGTACTGACACCGAGGGCGCGGGCGCGGTCCTGGTCGATATTGAGGTAGACGATCTTGCTCGGCTCTTCCCAGTCCAGGTGCACGTTGACGACGTGGGTATTTTCGCGAACCTTGGCCGCGACCTTCCGTGCAAGGGCGCGGACTTCCTCGATGTGTTCGCCGGTTACGCGAAACTGCACCGGGTAGCCGACGGGAGGGCCGTTTTCCAGGCGGGTAACCCGCGAGCGCAGGTCGGGGAATTGTTCGTTGAGGGTTTCGATCAGCCAGGTGCGCAGGCTTTCGCGCCCCTCGATGGTCTTAGCCAACACCACGAACTGCGCAAAACTGGCCGCTGGCAGTTGCTGGTCCAGTGGCAGGTAGAAACGCGGCGAACCGGTGCCGACGTAGGCCACATAGTTATCAATGCCGGCGTGTTCCTTGAGCAAGGCTTCCAGGCGCTTGACCTGGTCGGCGGTGTTGCTCAGGGAAGCGCCTTCGGCCAGTTTCAGGTCGACCATCAATTCCAGGCGGCCTGAGGCCGGGAAGAACTGTTGCGGCACAAAGCGAAACAACGCCACCGAGCCGATAAACAGTAGCAACGTCAGGACAATCACGGTTTTGCGCCGACGCACGCACCACTCTACCAAACGTCTTACACGTTGGTAGAACGGCGTGCCATAGGGATCCGGGCCATCGGTGCCGTGTTTGGCCGCGTGAATCTTCGCCAGGTCCGGCAGGAGTTTTTCCCCCAGGTACGGCACAAACACCACGGCGGCGATCCATGAGGCGAGCAACGCGATGGTCACGACCTGGAAGATCGAGCGCGTGTATTCACCTGTGCTCGATTGCGCAGTGGCAATCGGCAGGAAACCGGCGGCCGTGATCAGCGTACCAGTGAGCATCGGGAAGGCGGTGCTGGTCCAGGCAAAACTGGCCGCCTTGAGCCGGTCGTAGCCCTGCTCCATTTTGATTGCCATCATTTCCACGGCAATGATGGCGTCATCCACCAGCAAGCCGAGGGCCAGCACTAACGCGCCGAGGGAAATCTTGTGCAGGCCGATACCGAGGTAATACATGGTGGCAAAGGTCATTGCCAGCACCAGCGGTATCGCCAGGGCTACGACCATGCCAGTGCGTATGCCGAGGGAGAAGAAACTCACCAGCAAGACAATTGCCAATGCCTCGGCCAACACCTGCACGAATTCGCCGACACCGGTTTTCACCGCTGCCGGTTGGTCTGACACCTTGCGCAGCTCCATGCCCGCCGGAAGGTTCTTTTGCAAACGTGCGAATTCGCCTTCGAGGGCCTTGCCCAACACCAGGATATCGCCACCATCACGCATGGCCACGGCCAGTCCGATAGCGTCCGCCCCCATGTAACGCATGCGCGGTGCCGGTGGATCGTTGAAACCGCGGTGAATGTCGGCTACATCGCCAATCCGGAAGGTTCGATCAGCGACACGAATCGGAAAGTTGCGGATCTCTTCCACCGTCTTGAAGTTGCCCGACACGCGCAGTTGCACACGCTCGCTCGGGGTTTCAAAGAAGCCGGCAGTGGACACCGCGTTCTGCTCCTGCAACGCCTGCTGTACAGCGGCCAACGGCAGGCCAAGGGTGGCGAGCTTGAGGTTGGACAGCTCGATCCAGATCTTCTCATCCTGTAGGCCAAGTAACTCGACCTTGCCCACATCCGCCACCCGTTGCAGTTGAATCTGGATGCGGTCGGCGTAGTCCTTGAGCACGGCATAGTCGAAGCCGTCGCCAGTCAGGGCGTAGATATTGCCGAAGGTGGTACCGAACTCGTCGTTGAAAAACGGCCCCTGGATATCCGGCGGCAAGGTCTGCCGGATGTCGCTGATCTTCTTGCGCACCTGGTACCACAACTCAGGAATCTGCACGGAGTGCATGGAGTCGCGCGCAATGAAGGTGACGGTGGACTCACCCGGGCGGGAGAACGAGACAATGCGCTCGTATTCGCCGGTCTCCATCAGTTTTTTCTCGATACGCTCGGTGACCTGGCGCGAGACTTCCTGGGCCGTAGCGCCGGGCCAGTTGGTCTTGATCACCATGGCCTTGAAGGTAAACGGTGGATCTTCGCTTTGCCCCAGCTTGGTGTAGGACAAGGTACCGACCACAGCCAGCAGGATCATCAGGAACAGTACGATCTGGCGGTTACGCAACGCCCATTCGGAAAGATTGAAAGCCATCGGGGACTACTCCTTGGCCGCCAGGTTCACTATACGGTTGGAGCCGTCCACCGGACGCACTTGCTGACCCTCATGGAGCACATGCACGCCGGCTGCGACCACCCAATCGGTGGGGGCCAAGCCCTCCAGCACCGGTACGGTTTTTTCGCCGAAGGCGCCAATGCGTACCGGAGTGCGCTTGAGGGTGCTGTCCGGCTGTACACGCCAGACGTAGGACGCACCGTTCTCCGCACTCAGGGCAGACAGCGGTACCGACAGCGGAATAACGCCGTCGGCCTGTATGAATACGCGAGCGCTTTGCCCCAGTTCCGCCGGGACTTTGCCGCCGGTGAAGGCAACGCGAGCGGCGAAGGTGCGCGATTTTGGATCAGCCGCAGGCGACAGTTCACGGATGCGCCCGGTAAAACGCTGGCCCGGCTGGCTCCACAACTCCACCGCGACCGGTTGACCGATCTTGAAGCGACCAAACCCTTGTTCGGGCAGGCTGATGAGCACTTCGCGCTCGCCATCGGTAGCCAGAGTGAACACGGTCTGGCCAGCGGAGACCACTTGGCCGACTTCCACCGCGCGCTTGGCGACGACGCCATCCTGGGGGGCGCGCAATACGGCGTAGCCGGCCTGGTTACTGGCCACGTCGAACTCGGCCTTGATCTGCTTGAGGCGCGCTTCACCGGAACGGTAAAGGTTTTCGGAATTGTCGTACTGGGAACGGCTGACCATCTGACGGTCCATCAGGGTCTTGTAGCGATCACGCTCAGCGCGCACCAGGCGCAGGTTAGCCTCGGCAGCGGCGACCTGGGCACGGGCGGCCTCCAGTTGCAGGCGCACATCCTGAGGGTCAAGTTCCGCCAGCGCCTGGTTGGTCTTGACCCGCTCGCCCTCCTCCACCAGACGCTTGCTGACTTTGCCACCGATGCGAAAGGCCAGGTCCGGCTCATAGCGAGCGCGTACTTCACCGGGGTAGCTGTCCGTCGACTGCGCCGAGGGTTGCGGCTGCACCACCATGGCCGGGCGGACGGTGGTCTGGACCGCTTCTTCATGGCCGCAGGCGGCTAACAGGAAGACCAGGCAGACAGGCAACGCAAAGGGCAGGACAGTGCTGCGCATGCTGAAGGACCTTTCGCAAATGGAGCTAGGAATAATTATACTGGCCGGTATGTTATTAATACCAAACTCGCCAGTCCAGTATTAAAGGTGAAAATGTCCGACAATCGTGTAAACACCAATAGCCCCGGGCGTCCCAAGGACATGGCAAAACGCCAGGCAATCCTCTCGGCAGCGAAAACCCTGTTCTTGAGCAACGGCTACGCCAACACCAGCATGGATGCCGTGGCCCTTGAGGCCGGCGTGTCGAAACTGACCGTCTACAGCCACTTCACCGACAAAGAAACCTTGTTCACCGCCGCCGTGGTGGCCAAGTGCGAGGAACAGTTGCCGGTGATGTACTTCGAACTGCCCGAAGGCATGCCGGTGGAAACGGTATTGTTGAATATCGCGCGGGGGTTCCATCGGCTGATCAACAGTGAAGAGTCGGTGAACCTGCATCGCCTGATGATGACCACCGGCAATCAGGACGTGAAACTCTCCCAAATCTTCTTTGAAGCCGGGCCCATGCGCATGCTCCAGGGCATGGAGCGCCTGCTCGGCAAGATCGATCAGAGCGGCGCGCTGAGCATCGACAGACCGTTTACGGCGGCCGAGCACTTCTTCTGCCTGCTCAAGGGCACGGCGAACTTCTGCCTGCTGTATGGCTGCGGCGGGCAACTGAGTGAGGAAGCCGCCGAAGCCCATGTGCAGGAGGTGGTGGGGTTGTTTATGCGGGCCTATAGGAGAGATGCAGTTGCAGGTGATTAGCTGCAAGCTGCTTGTGGCTTAAGGCTTGAGCGCTTTCTTGGGATAAATGTCATACCGGCTGGACTTGCCATCCAGCGCATGGCTCGGCTTGGGCCCTTCGATACAGGGCGCCTTGCGCGGGCGCTTGACCACCACGCGGTGGCTGGCCAAGGCCAGGGCGGCGGCCAGCAGAGCCGGTGCATCCGGATCATCCCCCACCAGTGGCCGGAACAAGCGCATTTCTTTCTTCACCAGGGCGGTTTTCTCACGGTGAGGGAACATCGGGTCGAGGTAGATCACCTGGGGCGGCTCCCCTTGCCAATTGAGCATCACGTCAATGGAGTTGCCCTTGAGCAGCTTCATGCGCGCCACGATGGGCGCTACGTCAAAATCCTGCGTAGCGCGTGCCAGGCCATCTTCGAGCAGGGCGCCAATCAGCGGTTGGCGCTCGATCAGGCTCATCTCACAGCCCAAGCTGGCCAGCACGAACGCGTCCTTGCCCAGGCCGGCCGTGGCGTCCAGCACACGGGGACGTACGCCCTGGGCAATGCCCACGGCCTTGGCGATCATCTGTCCGCTGCCGCCACCATACAGCCGCCGGTGAGCCGCGCCGCCTTCGACGAAGTCCACCCGCACCGGCCCCGGCGCCTCAGGCCCCAACTGTTGCAGTTGCAGGCCATGCTCGCCTACCTGCAGGGAAAAATCCGCATCCGCAAGCTGTAAAGGCAAGCCGAGCTGTTCAGCCCACTGCTCGGCCCGGGCCTGGAAACCTTCGCCCAAGGCCTCGACCTGGATGCGGCTGGCCGCTGGTTGTTCGCTCATCAATCGCTACGCTCAAAAATATTAAGGATCGGCAAACAACGGCCGATAAAAACAACAGTCAGGTATTTTGCCAGAGCTGAGCGTCGACCGAGAAAAATGTCAGACATTCTCCCCCTAACCATCGGTGTACTGCCGACCCATAACCACTACGGCCTGCGCAATACCCAAGCGCTGGCCGGGGTGAGTCATGTGTGGCAGGACTTCTTCGCCCGGGCGCTGGCCGAGCAGCTCGGTGAAACGCCGGACGCGCTCGCCGCCAAGGCGCCGGCACCGGCGGACCCGGCGGTAGAGCCCAGCGCCGGTGCCGACCTGTTGTCGCAGATCCTCACGCAGCGTGAGTGCGACGTCAAAGACACCGAGATTGCGCCACCTGAGCCACTGTTCCTGCCTATCGCCGAATTCGAAACCGAGTTGCTGCCACCGGCCGCCACGCCATTCCCGCAGGAAGAAATCGTCGCGCAGCAGCGCCAGCAGAATTTCGAAAGCGCTTGGGTTCGCCCCATCGTCCTGACGGCCGGCCAGCCATTGCCTGAGCCCGGCCCGGCGCCGGAACCACGGCCTCTGCACTTGCCGATTGCCGAGTTCGAACTGGACCTGTTGCCACCACCCGCCACGCCTTACCCAACCGAAGAACTGCTGGCGCAACAGAAGGCGCTGGACTTCGACTACCACTGGGCACGCCCACTGATCACCCACAACCTGCGCCTGGCGGCCTAGCGACACACCCACCAACGGCCCATGTCCAGATGGAAATGGTTGCGGTGCGCGGCGTTGTAGTCCGGGCTCAACACCACATTGAAATCATCACAGGCGCCATCGCGCACCTGGCGCAGGAACCGCGCGCTGTCGCCCTCCCCGGACCAATCCTTGAGCACGCTGATACTGCGCCCATCCGCCAGGCGAAACCCGGCAATATCCAAGGCATTGGCCGACGCATGCTGGCTGAGCCGTCCTTCGGCACGGTTATACATGTTGCGACAGGCAAAGCTGCCCAGATGATCGACCCGTGTCACCGCCTGACCGAACACCGCCTGGGCTGCCGGTTGCAGGCTGTGGCGCTCGAACAGCGCGAACGCCACGGCCAACGGGCAACTGGCGAGAAAGCTGCTGCTTAATGCCACGTCTGCACCCTGCACGCGCAAGGTATTGCGCAGCGGACAGGCAGCGTCGGCGGGCGTGTCAGCCTGATGGCTGACACGCAAACCAGAGGTTTTCAGCACTTGGTCGCACAGCTCGGGGTCATCCTGCAGGCGTCCCAGCTTGTAGCGGGTCAACAGGTTCGGGCTGGACCGTACGTCCAGCGGCGACCAGGGGTTCCATTCAGCCGGCAGCGGCAACCAGCCACGCCACACACCCACGGCAAATGCAGCACTGAGCACCAGCAGAGCACCCAGCAGTTTGAAAAAACGCACGGCTCAGTCCTTGAAGAACTGATTGGCCTGGCTGAAGGGCATCGAGCGTTCGGTAAAGCTGAAGGTGCCCAGCTCATAGACTTCCTGGGCCGCGCGGTAGAATTCACCATAGGCCGCCAGTGCCATGGCCGAGCCCACGCTGATGCGCTTTACCCCCATCGCACTCAATTGCGCCACGCTGAGTTTCAGGGCGCCGGACATCAACACGTTCACCGGCTTTGGCGCCACGGCCTTGACCACCGCCAGCACGTCCTCGGCACTGCGCAGTCCCGGCGCATAGAGCACGTCGGCGCCGGCTTCGGCGTAGGCCTGCAAGCGGCGAATAGTGTCGGGCAGATCCAGGCGACCATGCAGGAGGTTTTCCGCGCGGGCCGTCAGTGTGAAGGGGAATGGCAAGCTGCGGGCAGCGGCGACGGTGGCTTCCACGCGCTCTACGGAGAGGTCGAAGGGATAGATCGGGTCGACGGCAACGCCGGTGGCATCTTCGATAGAGCCCCCCACGATACCGCTGGCCGCCGCCCGCAAGATGGTTTCGGCACACCCTTCGGGGGTATCGCTGAAGCCGTTTTCCAGGTCGGCCGCCACCGGCAGCGCGGTGGCCTTGGCAATCATGCTGGCATTGCGCAAGGTGTCTTCCAGGGACAACGCCCCTTCCGCGTCCGGGCGTCCCAGGCTGAACGCATAACCCGCGCTGGTCGTGGCCAGGGCTTCAAAGCCAAGGGTGGTGAGCATCACCGCAGAGCCGGCGTCCCACGGGTTAGGCATCACGAAGGCGCGGTCGCGCTCATGCAGGGCCTTGAAGGTTTCGGCGCGAAGGGTTTGGGCATCCATGACTGACTCCTGGCGGAAAAAGGAGCCCTAGAGTAACCCCAGTTGCTCGGCTTCGGGTTCCCGATGCAAGGTCGGCAGCGCCGGCAGGCCGGGCAGGCGCGCCATGAGTTGCGTGTGAAAACGCAGGGCCAGTTGCGCGGCAAGGCGATTATCCGAGGTGTGCAGGAACACATAGGGTGTGCGGCCTTCTTCGATCCAACCCGCGATTTTTTCCACCCACGGCACCAGGAACGGGTCATTCGCCTCAAGCTCGGGATGACCGATAAAACGCACTTGGGGAAACCGGGTCAGCGCTGCCGGACGGGGCGGCACCTTGGGCTTTTTCGATTGTGCGTGCAGTACCGCCGCCGAGGTCGACGTGCAACTGAACAACGCGCGCGGGTCGAGGCAGATGCGCTCGACACCGCGATCACGCAACAAACGGTTGAGCATGCGCTCGGCATCGCCCTTGGCGAAGAACTCAGGGTGGCGCACTTCCACCGCCATCGGGCGCTCCAGACCATCGATAAAGCCGGCCAGTTCAGCCAGGCGTTGCGGCGAAAAACTCGCCGACAGCTGCAGCCACAGCGGCGAAACACGTTCACCGAGCGGGCTCATCAAACCGACAAAACTTTCCGCTGCCGGCAATTGCTCACGCAAGTCGCCACCGTGACTGATGTCACCGGGGAACTTGGCCGTGAAACGAAAATCGTCGGGCATGATCTCAGCCCAGCGCTGCACAGTAGCGGCCGAAGGGCGAGCGTAGAACGTGGTATTGCCTTCGACGGCGTTGAAGACCTGGGAATAAAGGGCAAGGTAATCGCCGGAGCGGGCGTCGGCTGGGTACAGGTACTCGCGCCAGGCGTTTTCACTCCAGGACGGGCAGCCGAGGTAGTAAGGCAGGCGCATCAGATGTGGATGTCGAGACCCAGCACTTCCATATCCCATTCGACAAATCCAGCGGTGGTCAGGTAGCTGGCCAGGGCGGTGGCAACGCTTTTGCTCATGGAACGCGGGAAGACCATGTCTTGCTGACGGGCGGGAACGCCGCTGATGCGGGCTTGTGAACTGGCCTGCGCATCGGATTGCACCTCAATGAAGTCCGGCGAATCCTCGACGGAGTCGTCCACCCTGGCGTTTGCCTTACGCGGCTTGCGCTTGATCGGGTACGACTGTGAGGAAAATCCATCTATACGCATAGGCGCGAACTCGCTATCAGTAATGGCATTTTGGCAGCACTGTCCGTCGCGCGCAAATGCTCTGGTGATAACTAGAACACATAATTTGAAAAAGGTTTAAAAACCCGGGCAAATTCTGACGATTGGCGACTTTTGCCTCAAATTGCCATCATTTTTGGCGTCAAATAATCCCTCTTTCCGCCTTGGTCTGCGCGACTTTATCGCGCAGGTAGACCGGTGCGGCCTGATCCGCAGGAATCGCCTCGCCACGTTCGAACGCAAAGCGTGCCAGGGTCAGCAGATCTTCGGCATGAGGCAACAGGGTGGCGTCCTGCCCAGCCGGTTGAACACCGATACGCTCGCCATACCCCCAGCCAGTTCCAGCGCCGAACCAGTCACCGCTGGCATCGTCGGGCAATACCGCCGATTCCGGTGGCTGCACCGCTTCCTCGCCGACAAGGCGCATTTCGCCAGCCGTTTCGCGGTAGCAGCCCCAATACACTTCGTCCATACGCGCATCGATCGCCGCCGCCACCTGCTGGGCGCCGTGTTCGCGCAAGGCACGCTGAGCCAGTACGGCCAGGTTAGAGACCGGCAGGACCGGGCGCTCCAACGCAAAGGCCAGGCCCTGGACCACGCCAATGGCGATGCGCACCCCGGTGAACGCTCCCGGGCCACGGCCAAAGGCGATGGCATCCACGGCCGACAGGGTGGTGCCCGCGTCTTCAAGCAGCTGCTTGATCATCGGCAACAGCTTCTGCGCATGCAGGCGCGGGATCACCTCGTAGTGGCTTGTGACCTTGCCATCGTGCAGCAAGGCAACGGAGCAAGCTTCAGTCGCGGTGTCCAGGGCCAGCAGGGTGCTCATCGGTGTGGGTGTCCAAGTCAAAAAAAGTGCGCCAGTATAAACAACAACGGCCCGCAAGCGGGCCGTTGTCTATCAAGCCGATAAAGGATCAGCTCAGTGCTTGCAGGACCTTGGCGGTGATCGCTTCCACCGAGCCGACGCCAGGGATATGGCTGTACTTCGGCTTGCCCTGGGCTGCGGACAGCTTCTGGTAGAAATCCACCAGCGGCTTGGTCTGGGAATGGTAGACCGACAGGCGATGACGCACGGTTTCTTCGGTGTCGTCCTTGCGCTGCACCAGGTCTTCACCGGTGACATCGTCCTTGCCTTCAACTTTAGGCGGGTTGTAGACGGTGTGGTACACGCGGCCGGAGGCTTCGTGGACGCGACGACCGGCGATACGCTGGACGATTTCTTCATCTTCAACCGCGATTTCCACCACCGCGTCCAGCTCGACGCCGGCTTTCACCAGGGCTTCGGCCTGGGGAATGGTGCGTGGGAAACCATCGAACAGGAAGCCGTTCTTGCAGTCTTCCTGGCTGATGCGTTCCTTGACCAGGTTGATGATCAGGTCATCGGAGACCAGGCCACCGCTGTCCATCACGCTCTTGGCGATCAGGCCCAGCTCGGTGCCGGCCTTGACGGCAGCACGCAGCATGTCGCCAGTGGAGATTTGTGGAATGCCGAATTTTTCAGTGATGAACTTTGCCTGAGTACCTTTACCGGCCCCGGGAGCTCCCAGCAGAATGACGCGCATCGATGTGCTCCTCAATTTTTTATAGAGATGACGCTCGGATTCGCCGCGTGGGGCCAATCTCGTAAAAATAATATTAGGGCTCATGAAACTATGGGCCCAGGCCGCCCAAACGGCCAAAGGCTGATCAAGATACACAGCGGGCCCTAACCACACAAGCCGCCAAAAGTCGCAGGAACCCGCGCCACGCGTACGTCATAGGTAGGGTGTGCCTGAGTGCAACCAGCGCTGTAAACGCCGACCACCCCTTTCGGGGCGGCCGTCGTGGTTTATCCGCAAGCCTTTGAGCACACGCAAAAAACCTCAGCCGGTGTTGCGCAGGCCGGCGGCAATACCGGCCACGGACACCAGCAGCGCCTGTTCCAGAGGGCTGTCCTGCGCGGCTTCCTGGCGACGCGAGCGCGCCAGCAACTCGGCCTGCAACAGGTGCAAGGGGTCAAGGTAGGTGTTGCGCAGGCGGATGAACTCCAGGGTATCAGGGCTATGGGCCAGCAGTTGCGACTGGCCGGTCAGGCCAAGCACCACGTCGCATGCCTGCGACAATAGGTCGCGTAAGTGCGCACCCAATGGCAACAGGTCCGGCTGCACCAGACGCTCGTCATACAGGCGCGCAATATCGGCATCGGCCTTGGCCAGGACCATTTCCAGCATATCGATGCGGGTGCGGAAGAACGGCCACTGTTCGCGCATCTGCCCCAGCAGTTCACCTTCGCCGCGCTCCAGGGCCTTGCTCAATGCGGCTTCCCAACCCAGCCAGGCCGGCAGCATCAGGCGAGTCTGGGTCCAACCGAAGATCCACGGAATGGCACGCAGGCTTTCTATGCCTCCGGCGCGACGCTTGGCCGGGCGACTGCCCAAAGGTAGACGGCCCAGCTCCTGCTCCGGGGTGGACTGGCGAAAATACTCGACGAATTGCGGATTTTCCCGCACCACCGCGCGGTAAGCGCTGACGCCGTCGGCCGCCAATTCATCCATCAAGTGGCGCCACGCCGGCTCCGGTGGCGGCGGTGGCAGCAACGTTGCCTCCAACACGGCGGCCAGGTAGAGATTGAGGTTCTGTTCAGCAATGTCCGGCAAACCGAATTTGAAGCGAATCATCTCGCCTTGCTCGGTGGTACGGAAACGCCCCGCCACCGAACCCGGCGGTTGCGACAGGATCGCCGCGTGGGCCGGGCCGCCGCCACGCCCGACGGTGCCGCCACGGCCATGGAACAGCAGCAATTCCACCTGTTGCTCCCGGCAGATATCCACCAGCCGCTCCTGGGCCCGGTACTGAGCCCAGGCGGCGGCGGTGGTGCCGGCGTCCTTGGCCGAGTCGGAGTAGCCGATCATCACTTCCTGCGGGCCCTGCAAGCGCGCCCGGTAGCCCGGCAGCAGCAACAGTTGCTCGATCACGGGACCGGCGTTATCCAGGTCGGCCAGGGTTTCGAACAGCGGCACCACGCGCATCGGCCGTTGAACGCCCGACTCTTTAAGCAGCAGCTGCACCGCCAATACGTCCGACGCGGCACCGGCCATGGAAATGACATACGAGCCTAACGAGGCGGCAGGCGCGGCGGCCACTTCCTTGCAGGTGTTGAGTACTTCGGCGGTATCGGCCGATGGTTTGAAATAGCCCGGCAACAGCGGTCGACGGTTGGCCAGCTCCTTCATCAGGAAGCTGATGCGCATCTCTTCGTTCCAGTCCTCGTAACGGCCCAGGCCCAGGTAATCGGTGATTTCGGTCATGGCCGCCGAATGACGACTGGAATCCTGGCGCACATCCAGGCGCACCAGGAACAGGCCAAAGGTGACGGCCCGGCGCAGGCAATCGAGCAGCGGGCCGTCGGCGATCACGCCCATGCCGCACGCGTGCAGCGACTGGTAGCACAGCTCCAGTGGCTCAAGCAGGTCGCGGTTGTTCTGCAACACCTCGGCAGGCGCCGGCGTGCTGCTGCTCAACGCGGTATGCGCCCATTGGCGCGTGGCGCGCAGGCGTTCGCGCAGTTGCTTGAGCAGGGCACGATAGGGTTCGACGCTGTCGCCGACCTTGGCCTGCAACGCCGGGCTGGCCTGTTGCATCGACAGTTCGGAGGCCAGGTGATCGATATCGCGCAGGTACAGGTCGGCCGCCATCCAGCGCGCCAGCAGCAACACCTCGCGGGTGACCGGCGCGGTGACATTCGGGTTGCCGTCACGGTCGCCGCCCATCCACGACGCAAAGCGGATCGGCGCGGCTTCCAGCGGCAAACGCAGACCCGTTGCAGTGTGTAACGCCTGGTCGGCCTTGCGCAGGTAATTGGGGATGGCGTGCCACAACGAATGCTCGATCACCGCGAAGCCCCACTTGGCTTCATCCACAGGGGTGGGCCGCGTTCGGCGGATTTCTTCGGTGTGCCAGGCTTCGGCGATCAAGCGTTGCAGGCGCTGGCGGATCTGCTCGCGCTCAGCGGTGGTGAGGTCGCGGTGATCCTGCAGCGCCAGTTGTGCGGCGATGGCGTCGTATTTCTGGATCAGGGTGCGGCGTGCCACTTCGGTGGGGTGGGCGGTGAGGACCAGTTCGATGTCCAGGCGCCCCAACTGGCGGGCCAGGGACTCATTGCTGTGGCCCTCGCCCTGCAGGCGCGCCAGTAACTCCGGCAATACGCGGGACTCGAACGGCGCCGGTTGCGACTCGTCGCGCCGGTGAATCAACTGGTACTGCTCGGCGATATTGGCCAGGTTGAGGAACTGGTTGAAGGCCCGCGCCACCGGCAGCAGTTCGTCTTCCTGCAACTGATTGAGGCTGGCGCTCAGTTCATCACCCGCGGCTTTGTCCGGGGCGGCTCCGCGGCGGTCGGCCTTGGCGCCTTTGCGGATCTGTTCGATCTTGGCGAGAAAATCATCGCCGTACTGCTCTCGAATGGTGTTGCCCAACAGTTCACCCAGCAGGTGAACATCCTCACGCAAGCGTGCATCGATATCACTCATCAGCCAATCTCCAGCCAGAAATCCGGGACGCGCAGGTCTGTCAGAGTGCCGCCGGCATCGTTTTATGACAAGACTTTAAACCTTGTGACTTGCAGCTAGTCTCAAGTGTGAGCCGCCGCGTTTATCCACGCGCGCGGCTGGTCACTCATCACCGCCTGCCACCGCAGGCTTTATTGAGGTTGCCATGAAAATTCGAGAACTGGCCCAGCATTGGGAAGAGAACGCCAAGGGTCGCCTGACCAAGACCGAGTACGCCATCCATCTGGATGTGGAGGCTGCTGCACGGCTGGCAGCCATCGCCGAGATGTACCCCAAGCGCCACACCGAAGAACTGCTCGGCGAGCTGATCGGCGCCGCCCTTGAGGAGCTGGAAGCCAGCTTTCCCTACATCAGGGGGCAACAGGTCATTGCCACCGATGAAGAGGGCGACCCGCTCTATGAGGACGTCGGGCCAACACCGCGGTTCCTGACCTTGTCCCGTCGCTATCTGCATGATTTGTCTGCCAGTGCCGACGACCAAAAGCACTGACGGACTCGATTGACACCCATCTGAACCCCGTATTCCGGGCCTCTGCCGAGGCTCGGAGTACCCCTGCACGTCGCAAAAGTTCCAATTTTTTACCCTGACCAATCAGTCAGATATTTTTTTAGGCAAATCGCCATCTCTTCTGAACTTTTGAAAAAAGCCTCCGGTCACAGCCAGTAAGCCATCACTTGGAACGGCCGTTTGAAAGGGCCCGTCGTGCTTTACCGCCGCGCCCCGGCCGTTCATCGACTGCGATGGATTTTGATGTTTTTAGGAGCTATCCAATGGAGTTGAAGACGATGAAGACCAGCACTGCCAAATCCACGTTTAACCACCTGCGCGGGCTTAAATTGGCCGCGCTGGCGATCGGCACCAGCTTCGTTTTGGCTGGCTGCGCCGGCAACCCGCCCACCGAGCAATACGCGGTGACTCAGTCCGCGGTCAACAGCGCAGTGAGCGCCGGCGGCACCGAGTACGCAGCAGTTGAAATGAAATCGGCCCAGGACAAGCTCAAGCAAGCCGAAATCGCCATGCACGACAAGAACTATGACGAGGCGCGTCGCCTGGCCGAACAGGCTGAATGGGATGCTCGCGTTGCAGAGCGCAAGTCCCAGGCGGCCAAGGCCGAACAGGCTGTGAAGGATTCCCAGAAAGCTGTTCAGGAGCTGCGTCAGGAAGGTATGCGCCCGGCTGCTATCCAGCAGAAATAAAGCGCCGCGCCTGATTGCACTGCACCCGATATCGAATTGAAAGGACGACACGACTATGCGTAAACAATTGATGATCCCTGCCCTGCTGGCGATGAGCGTTGCCCTGGCGGCCTGCTCTACCCCGCCCAACGCGAACCTGGAAAACGCACGGACCAACTTCTCGTCCCTGCAAACCAACCCGCAAGCCACCAAGCTTGCCGCGCTGGAAACCAAGGACGCCAGCGAATGGCTGGACAAGGCTGACAAGGCCTACCGCGACAAGGAAGACCAGAAGAAAGTTGACCAACTGGCCTACCTGACCAACCAGCGTGTTGAAGTGGCCAAAGACACCATCGCGCTGCGCGAATCCGAAGCCAAGCTGAAAAACGCCGGCGACGAACGTGCCCGTGCCCTGCTCGAGGCCCGTGACGCGCAGATCAAGCAGCTGCAGGACAGCCTGAATGCCAAGCAAACCGATCGCGGTACGCTGGTGACATTCGGCGACGTGCTGTTCGCTACCAACAAGTCCGACCTGAAATCCAGCGGCCTGGTGAACATCACCAAGCTGGCGCAGTTCCTGCGTGACAATCCGGATCGTAAGGTGATAGTCGAAGGCTACACCGACAGCACCGGTTCCGACTCGTACAACCAGAGCCTTTCGGAGCGCCGCGCGGCCTCGGTACAACGCGCACTGGCTCAGCAAGGCGTGGATATCTCGCGCATCGTGACCCAGGGTTATGGCAAGGAATACCCGGTTGCCGACAACGGCAGCGTCTCGGGCCGAGCCATGAACCGCCGCGTTGAAGTGACCATCTCCAACGACAACCAGCCGGTCAAGCCACGTTCGTCCATGGCGAACTGATTGATTGATGCTGGATAAAAAACCCACCTCACGGTGGGTTTTTTTTCGGGTCGCCGAACTGGATAGTGCGATGTGTATCCTCGGCGGGCAATTCGACCTTCGAGCCGTACGTATTTTGCGAGAGCTTATCCATCAGCTGCTCAAGCTCATGATTGCGAGCGTCTCGCCTTACCAGCGCCTCATGCCCCCTGATCATGTCCAGCATGTTGTCGATTGCAGCAATGCGTATCGCCACCTTTTCAGCCTCGATCTGTGTAAGCAACTCCGCCTTCTGTGGTTTTATGACGCGCTATGGTTCCAGATAATCCCGTCGCCAATGACTGCCGCAAGTGCCGATGTCCTCATCGACTATCGCCCCATGCCCGGTGAAAAAACCCGCCTATGACAGACGGGTTATCCACGGGTGGGCAATCAGGCGGAGGCGGAGACGGGGCCTGAGCTTTGGTAGTTTGGCGGCTGGATTTGCGGACCGCTCTGTCCTACACCTTTTTCGCCACCTTCGCCGCCTTGAGCGCCCTGCGGAGCAGTTGATTGCAGCAGTTGTGCAAGCTCCTTCTTCAGCCTCTCCAGCAACTTCTCCAAATCCTCGAGAGTGTCTCCTCCTCCGGCCCCACCGCTTCCTTGCCCGCCCTGGGAACCTTTTGCCTTCAATTCGTTAATTTTGTTTTCTGTGTCATTAATCTTCCCCCTGAGGTCTTGCTCGTTGCCTCCGCTGGCACCAAAGCTGTCCGCATTCATCTGAGGCCGTATTGCGCTGATACCGCTCATAAATATTAACTCCACAATAAATTGAATAAGGACCGATCAGTCATACCGATCAGCCCGTAGTCTGTGGCGGACGAATAGAGATGGTTCCGGCCTGCGAAGACTCGGACCTGCACCAAGGGACGAATCCTCAGATTGAGTGGCACTTTCCCACGAACTCGACGCGCTGGCTTACTGCTGCAGTTGCGGCGTTTCCTGCCCCATGCAACGCACCGCCTGCTTCTTATTATTGACCAACACACCGCTCAAGCCTTTCTGCTCAGTATCGAACATGACCAGCACGCCATCGACGCACTGCGCCACTTGAGCGGCCGGGGTCAGGGAGATCTTGTAGTCCTCGCCCGGCACGGTCTTGAGCATGGTGAAGTCGCTGAGCAGCAGCGCATCCTCAGGCTTGGCGAAGTGCAAATAGCCGTAGTACCACAGGCAGCCGACGGTGCCGATGATGGTGCCGATACCCGTGAGGATCAGCGGGATCATGTTGCGTTCTTCGCTCATTGCGGGCTCTCTGATGGATCAACTTTAGGAATGGGGTAGTTCGGAATCTCGCCCAGGCGGCGCAGGCCGTTGAAGTGCTGCGGGTCGTCCAGATAGCGCAGCATCACGGTTTGCCAGGTCTTGTCGGCAAAGGTCTGCACATGGCCGCCGCGGGTCAACTGCAATACCCGTGGCGGTGGCGCGGCCTGATACAGGCGGATACCGTTGGCCACGGGCACGATCGGGTCGTCGAGGCTGTGGAACAGCAATTTCGGCACGCCGGTCAGGTGCGGCATGGCGTTGATCGCGCTGTCGGCGTCGGGCACCAGCCAAGACAAGGGCACCTGCAAGGGCCATGTTAACCAGGAAGTGCTCAGGGCGAATTGTCCTACGTCACGATAACTGGCGGGCACGCCGTCCAGTATCAGGGCCTTGAGTTGGGACTGACGCTGCGGGTGTTCCGCCAGGTAATGCACCGCCAGCGCGCCGCCCAGGCTTTGGCCAAGCACAATCAGCGGCTGGCCCTGGGTTTCGGGCGCCTGGTCGAGCCAGTTGAACGCCGCGTCCACATCCTGATAGATCGCCGGCAGTGAGGGCTTGCCTTCCGACAGCCCGTAACCGCGATAGTCCAGCAGCAGTACCTGGTAGCCCTGCTCCGGCAACCACCAGCTGCCACCCAGGTGCCAGGCCAGGTTGCCACCGTTGCCGTGCAGGTGCAGCACCGTGCCCTTGAGAGGCACGCCGGCCTTGGCCGGCAGCCACCAGGCATGCAGCTTGACGCCGTCGGCGGTGGTGAGGGTGACATCACGGTATTGCAAGTGCGCTTTTTCGGGAGTGAATGGCAGGCCGGGTTCGGGGTAGAACAGCAGCGAGCTGCAACCGTTCAATGTGAGTAGCAGGCACAGAATGCCGAGGATTCTCATCCGTTGAAGCCTCGTGAATAACAGCGTTTAAAGGATATTGGAGTAATCCGCCTCGATCCGGTCCAGGCTCAAGTGGTTGAGGAAGTTGGAGAAACACATCCACGCCGCCAGTGCGTTCATGTCGCGGAACTGTTCCGGCAGGTACTTGGGCGGCACCACCAGGCCTTCGTCCACCAGTTGGCGCAAGGTGCGCATGTCTTCCAGGGTGGTCTTGCCGCAGAACAGCAGCGGCACTTGCTCCAGCTTGCCTTTGCGCACGGCCAGCTGGATGTAGTTGTAGACCATGATAAAGCCCTTGAGGTAGGAAAGATCCTTGGTAAACGGCAGGCCGTTCGGCACCGAGCCACGGAATACCCGGCTGGCGTTGCCATAGCTTTCGGCCATTTCAAAGCCTTGCTCGCGGAAGAACTCGAACACCTGCAGGAAGTCGGCACCCTCTTCCACCATGTGGATCGCCCGGGTGCGGTTGGTCAGCTTGCGCAATCGGCTCGGGTAGGAGGCGAACGTAATGATCTCCATGAGGATCGCCAGGCCTTCCTGGGTCACGGTGGACGACGGCGGGCCCTTGGACAGGAAGGTGCAGATCGGCTGGTTCTGGCCGTTGAGCGTGGTACCGACATGCACCAGGCCTTCGTGGACTTCCAGCGCACGCACGTCGCGGTCGTTGAACATCGCGTCGGCGCGGATCTTGATATAGTCGGCGCCCGCGGCGGCATCGGCGACGATACCGTCGGACTCAAACACCCGGATGGTCTCCTCGGCCTCGCCAAATACCTTGTTCAGGCGGGTTTGCAGCAGGGCCACGGCGTCCTTGGCGGTCAGGGTCTTGGCTTCATCCTTGAGGTCGCCACGGCCGTCGATATTGTTCAGGTAGTCGGAGAGCATGAGGCCCAGGTCAGCCAGGGTCGGGTCGCCGGCGTGGAAGGCATCGGACGCGGCGCCGTACAGCTCCTGGGAGATCAGACCGAAGTCCTCGGTGCCGCGGGCTTCGAGCATGCGCACCACCATGCGGTATTCGCGGCACATGCGGCGCATGATCTGCCCCACCGGGCTGAACTGGCCGAGGCGGCGAGTGATGTCGCGTTCGATGTTCTGGAATTCCAGCTTTACCGCACTGGAGTCGAACGACAGCGGTCGGTTCAGGTAGTAGTCGCGATCCACGGCAGGCATGGCCTTGCCCTTGGCCTTGAGGAATCCCTGGCGAATGTTGTCGTCCCACTTCACGGCGTCGAGGACGCGAATCGGTGTTTGCGCCAGCACAATGCGATCGGACAAGCTGCGTATCGTCTGCTGGTAATCGTCCACCCGGTGCTTCCTCTCTAAACGTTATTTGCCCGCACGCTGGTAGCGCACGGCTTCAACGAACACATCGGCATTGGCCGGGTCATCCAGGTAGGCAAACACCTGGCTCATGGAACTGTCGACCCGTACGCCGGCGCCTTCGACGGTCTCCACGCTGCTGCCCTGCAGCACCTGTTGCCCGATGGCCTGGTGAATCTGTTCGAGGTCGAGGTTATAGACCACCAATTCGTGCTTATCGTCGAACTCGAACCCCGCCAGGAAGTAATGCCCTCCGAACCGGGCCGGCAACGGTGCCGACAGGTACCAGCGGTTGCCATGACGCGAAACGGTAAACAGGTACTCATCGCGCTGGGCCGGCGTGGCTTTAGGGTAGCTCACTGCCTTGTAGCGGTGCTCACCGGCACGGCTGATGTGCAGATTGAGCGGTTCGCCCCAGGCATTCCTGCTGGTCCAATGGCCCAGCAACTCATCCGGCGCCGCCTCATGGGCGGGCAACGGGTCCTTGAACGTGACCAGGCAACCGCTGAGCAACAGGAACGACAAGGCGATTACCGCCACACGCCAGGTTTTCATTGGACTCCCCCGGTGTCAGACCGAGGCCAACACCAAATGCATGTAACGCTTGAGGATCTCAAGCATCTCTTCACCGGTCAGAGGCTCTGCGCCGCCCAGCAGGCCCTGATATTCCATCCGACTGATAATCGCCGTCAACACCTTGGCGTCCTGTTGCGGCTCGCGGGAGCCCAATACCTGGAAAAACTGCCCCGTGCCCTGCAACAGGATCTGCTGGTGGGACCGCACCAGCTCAGCCAGGCGCGGGTTGAGCAAGGCTTCCTGGCGGAAGGCCTGTTCGGCCATCAAATGTTCGCGGCGGTTGGTCAGTTGGCGCAGCACATAGTCGGCGGTCAGCCGCGCAATGTCATCGGCCAGTTGCGAGCGCGATTCCGGGCTGCCATCGCCATAGGCGACCATCTCACGCAGTAGGCCTTCGTTACGCACCCATAGCTTGCCCATGAAGGCGGCGCTGCGTTCAACATACTGGGCGAAGGTATCGGTGAGCAGGTCATCGATGTCCTTGAAGTAATAGGTAGTGGCTGACAACGGCACACCGGCCTCGGCCGCCACGGCCCGATGGCGCACGGCGCGCACGCCATCGCGCACCACGATGCGCATGGCTGCATCGAGAATGTCTTGCCTGCGTTGCTCGCTGCCCCGACGGCTGGCCTTACGGCCCTGGTACTGGACGCTTTCAGCCACGGCAGCGGCAATGCCGGCGGCACCTTCTTGAGCGGTTACGCGGTTCACGACACACATCCTTGAATAGATCAAAACCTGGCGCTGTTTGCTTGACGCTTAAAAACGCCACATAAAAAAGCCGCCTTATAAAAGGCGGCTTCGGATTTCGCTACATTTACGCTTGTGGCCGCATGTGCGGGAACAAGATCACATCGCGGATCGACGGCGAGTTGGTCAACAACATCACCAGGCGGTCGATGCCGATACCTTCACCGGCCGTTGGCGGCATGCCGTATTCCAGGGCACGTACGAAGTCGGCGTCGTAGTGCATGGCTTCGTCGTCGCCGGCGTCCTTGTCGGCCACCTGGGCCATGAAGCGCTCGGCCTGGTCTTCGGCATCGTTAAGCTCGGAGTAGGCGTTGGCGATTTCGCGGCCGCCGATGAACAGCTCGAAACGGTCGGTGACGTTCGGGTTGTCGTCGTTGCGACGGGCCAGCGGCGACACTTCGAACGGGTACTGGGTAATGAAGTGCGGCTGTTCCAGCTTGTGCTCCACCAGCTCTTCGAAAATCATCACCTGCAGTTTGCCCAGGCCTTCGAAGCCGAGCACCTTGGCACCGGCTTTCTTGGCGATGGCGCGGGCCTTGTCGATGTCGTTGAGGTCGTCGGCGGTCAGCTCAGGGTTGTACTTGAGGATCGAGTCGAACACCGACAGACGCACGAACGGCTCGCCGAAGTGGAACACCTTGTCGCCGTACGGCACGTCGGTGCTACCCAGGACCAGTTGCGCCAGCTCGCGGAACAGTTCTTCGGTGAGGTCCATGTTGTCTTCGTAGTCGGCGTACGCCTGGTAGAACTCCAACATGGTGAATTCCGGGTTGTGCCGGGTCGAGACGCCTTCGTTACGGAAGTTGCGGTTGATCTCGAACACCTTCTCGAAGCCACCGACCACAAGACGCTTGAGGTACAACTCAGGCGCGATACGCAGGAACATTTCCAGGTCCAGTGCGTTGTGGTGGGTTTCGAACGGCTTGGCTGCGGCGCCCCCCGGGATGGTCTGCAGCATCGGGGTTTCCACTTCCAGGAAGTCACGCTGCATCAGGAAGCTGCGAATGTGCGCGATGACCTGCGAACGCACGCGGAAGGTCTGGCGCACGTCTTCGTTGACGATCAGGTCAACGTAGCGCTGACGGTAGCGTTGCTCGGTATCGGTCAGGCCGTGGTGCTTGTCCGGCAACGGGCGCAGGGACTTGGTCAGCAGGCGCACGCTGGTCATTTCCACGTACAGGTCGCCCTTGCCGGAACGGGCCAGGGTGCCTTCGGCGGCGATGATGTCGCCCATGTCCCAGGTTTTCACCGAGGCCAGGGTTTCTTCAGACAGGGTCTTGCGGTTGACGTAGACCTGGATACGCCCGGTCATGTCCTGGATCACCATGAACGAGCCACGGTTGAGCATGATGCGACCTGCCACCTTGACCGGGATCGCCGCTTCTGCCAGCTCTTCCTTGGTCTTGTCCGCGTACTGCTTCTGCAAGGCATCGCAGTAGTTGTCGCGACGGAAGTCGTTGGGGAAGGCATTGCCCTTGGCGCGCTCGGCAGCCAGCTTTTCCTTGCGCAGGGCGATCAGGGAGTTTTCTTCCTGTTGCAGGGCTTGCGGGTCGAGTTGTTGGTCGCTCATGTCTTTAAATTTTCCATCAGGTTCGTGGTCCCCGGCCTGCGGCCGGGGATCGCCGGCAAGGACTGGGCGTCCCCCCGGTTCCTACAAGGGGTTACAGGCCAGATTTCAGGCTGGCTTCCAGGTATTCGTCAATGTCACCGTCGAGTACCTTGTCGCAGTCGCTGCGTTCGATGTTAGTGCGCAGATCCTTGATCCGCGACGCATCGAGCACATAAGAGCGGATCTGGTGACCCCAGCCGATATCCGACTTGGTGTCTTCCAGCGCCTGGGAAGCGGCGTTGCGCTTCTGCATTTCCTGCTCGTACAACTTGGCCCGCAGCATTTTCATGGCGGTGTCCTTGTTCGCGTGCTGGGAACGTTCGTTCTGGCAGCTCACCACGGTATTGGTCGGTACGTGGGTAATACGTACGGCCGAGTCGGTGGTGTTTACGTGCTGGCCACCGGCACCGGAGGAGCGGTAGGTGTCGATACGCAGGTCAGCCGGGTTGATCTCGATTTCCACCTTGTCATCGATCTCGGGCGAGACGAACACCGCAGAGAACGAGGTGTGGCGACGGTTGCCGGAGTCGAACGGGCTCTTGCGCACCAGGCGGTGTACGCCGATCTCGGTACGCAGCCAGCCAAAGGCGTATTCACCCTTGATGTGCACGGTCGCGCCCTTGATGCCGGCGACTTCACCGGCCGACAATTCCATGATGGTGGCGTCGAAACCGCGTTTGTCGGCCCAGCGCAGGTACATGCGCAGCAGGATGTTGGCCCAGTCCTGGGCTTCGGTGCCGCCGGAACCGGCCTGGATGTCCAGGTAGGCGTTGTTCGGGTCCATTTCGTGGCTGAACATGCGACGAAATTCAAGCTTGGCGAGGTTTTCCTCGAGACGGGCCAGCTCGGCGACGACATCGCCCACTGCGCCTTCGTCGTTTTCTTCGACGGCCATGTCCAGCAGGTCGCGGCAATCGGCCAGGCCGGTGTTCAGTTCGTCGAGGGTGTCGACGATCTGCGCCAGCGCAGCGCGCTCGCGTCCCAGTTCCTGGGCGTATTCAGGTTTGTTCCAGACACTCGGATCTTCAAGCTCGCGATTGACTTCGGTCAGACGCTCATGCTTTTGATCGTAGTCAAAGATACCCCCGAATAGTTTCGGAGCGCTCGGACAGGTCCTTGATGGTGTTAAGGATCGGGTTGATTTCCATGGCGGGCAGCACTCGTTGGCGAACTTTTGAAAGCCGGCGAGTATAACGGCAAACGGGGGGGAACGGCAGTCCGCCTGGCGAAAAGGCAGATTACGCAGGGTTAAATGTGGGAGGGGGCAAGCCCCCTCCCACATTTTGATCTGTTGCGGCCTCAAGTCACTCGATACCGACCAGGTTTCGCCCGTTGTGCTTGGCCGTATACAAGCCCTTGTCCGCCGCCATGATCAACTGGCGGCAATCGGTACCCTGCACCGGCGTCATGGTCGACAGCCCGATGCTGATGGTCAGGCTCGAGCCTTCCGCCGGTGCGATATGCGGGATCTTCAGCGCGGCGACGGCCATGCGCAGCTTTTCCGCCACCAGGCGTGCCCCACCCGGCGAGGTGTTCGGCAACACCAGGGCAAACTCTTCGCCGCCATAGCGCGCCGGTAGGTCCGAGGGGCGGCTGCTGGCTTCGCGGATGGTGTTGGCCACTTTGCGCAGGGCTTCGTCACCCTCGACGTGGCCAAAGCTGTCGTTGTAGGTCTTGAAGAAATCCACGTCGATCATCAGCAATGACAGCTGGGTCTGGTCACGCATGGCGCGGCGCCATTCCAGCTCCAGGTATTCGTCGAAGTGGCGACGGTTGGACAGCCCGGTCAGGCCATCGGAGTTCATCAGCCGTTGCAGCACCAGGTTGGTGTCCAGCAGCTGTTGCTGGCTGACCCGCAGCGCACGGTAGGCGGCATCGCGCTGCAGCAGGGTCATGTAGGAGCGTGAGTGATAGCGGATACGCGCCACCAGTTCGATATTGTCCGGCAGCTTGACCAGGTAATCGTTGGCCCCCGCCGAGAACGCCGCGCTCTTGATCAGCGGGTCTTCCTTGGTGGAAAGCACGATGATCGGGATGTTCTGCGTGGCCGGGTGGTTGCGGTATTCGCGCACCAGGGTCAGGCCGTCGAGGCCGGGCATCACCAGGTCCTGCAGGATCACCGTGGGTTTGATGCGGATGGCCTGGGCAATCGCCTGGTGCGGGTCGGCACAGAAGTGGAAGTCGATGTTTTCTTCGTGGGCCAGGCCACGCCGGACGGCTTCGCCAATCATGGCCTGGTCGTCGACCAGCAACACCATGGCGGCGTTTTCGTCGGTCTTGATGTCGTCGATCTGTAAATCATTCATGTGCAGTCACCTGAATTACTGCCTGCAAGCCAACACTGCGGAAGGTCATGATCATTTTGCAAAGACCTCCAGCAATCGGGGCGCAATTCTATCCAGTGGGCGAATTTCAACAGCAGCATCAATCGCCGCCGCCGCTTTGGGCATGCCATACACCGCCGAGCTTTGCTGATCCTGGGCGATGGTCAAATAACCTTGTTCACGCATTAGCTTGAGCCCCTGGGCCCCGTCACGGCCCATACCGGTCAGCAGTACGCCGACGGCATCGCCATTCCAGTGGCTGGCCACGCTTTCGAAAAACACGTCGATCGAAGGCCGGTAAATCTCGTTCACCGGCTCTGCGGTATAGGCTAGCGTGCCATTCTTCAATAAACGAATGTGGTGATTGGTGCCGGCCAGCAGCACCACCCCGCTTTGCGGCGGTTCGCCTTCGCGGGCCAGTCGTACCGGCAGGCCGGAGGCGCTGCTCAGCCATTCGGCCATGCCGGCGGCGAAGACCTGATCCACATGCTGCACCAGCACAATGGCGGCGGCAAAGTCCCGGGGCAACCCCTTGAGCAGGATTTCCAGGGCAGCCGGGCCACCCGCCGAAGAACCGATAGCCACCAGGCTCTGGCGTTTGCCGGTGCTGCGCTCCGGGGTGGTTTCGGCGCGCACACGGCTGCCGCGCTGGCCGATCAGCCAGCCGATGTTGAGGATCTTGCGCAGCAATGGCGCCGCCGCATCCTTGGGGTTGCCCACGCCGAGCGCCGGCGTGTCCACCACATCCAGGGCGCCGTGGCCCATGGCTTCGAACACCCGGCTCATATTGGCCTGGCGGTCGACGGTCACCAGCAGGATCGCGCATGGGGTCTCGGCCATGATCTGCCGCGTGGCTTCCACGCCGTCCATCACCGGCATGATCAGGTCCATCAGGATCAGGTCCGGGGTCAATTCGGCGCAGCGCTGCACCGCCTCCAGGCCATTGCTGGCCACCCACACCACCTGGTGCATGGGCTCGAAGCTCAAGGCACGGCGCAGGGCCTCCACGGCCAGGGGCATGTCATTGACGATCGCAATCCTCATGATCGCGCGCCTCCGATCAGCTCCACCACGGCATCCAGCAGCGCGTCATCGTGGAAGCTGGCCTTGGCCAGATAATAATCCGCCCCAGCGTCCAGCCCGCGACGGCGGTCTTCTTCACGGTCTTTGTAGGACACCACCATCACCGGCAACGATTGCAGGCGACTGTCACGGCGCAGGAGTGTGACCAATTCAATACCGTCCATACGAGGCATATCGATATCAGTGATAAGCAGGTCGAAATCTTCGGAGCGCAAGGCGTTCCAGCCGTCCATGCCGTCGACCGCGACGGCCACTTCGTACCCGCGATTGAGCAATAACTTGCGTTGCAACTCCCGCACAGTGAGCGAGTCGTCCACCACCAGTACCCGCTTGCGCGGTGCCTCGGTGGCCTGCTGGCTGCGCCGGGCGATGCGCTCCAGGCGCCCGGTGTTGAGCAGCTTGTCCACCGAGCGCAGCATATCTTCCACATCGACGATCAATACCACCGAGCCGTCGTCCAGCAAGGCGCCGGCGGAAATATCCTGGACCTTGCCCAGGCGATCATCCAGCGGCAGCACCACCAGGGTGCGCTCGCCGATAAAGCGTTCCACGGCAATGCCGTAAACCGCATCGCGCTCGCGAATCACCACCACCTTCAAGGTTTCGTCACTGCTCTGCCCCGATGGGCGCTGCAACAACTGGCTGGCGGCGACCAGGCCGACATGCCGACCTTCGTGCCAGAAATGCTGGCGGCCTTCCAACTGCACAATGTCGTCGGGGGCCAGGTCGCACATGCGCTCGATATGCGCCAGCGGGAACGCATAGGCTTCCTCGCCGACTTCCACCACCAGGCTGCGCACCACCGACAGGGTCAGTGGCACCTCCAGGTGGAAGCGACTGCCCTGCCCTGCCGTCTGCTCAAGCACCACCGCGCCGCGCAGTTGGCGGACCATATGCTGCACCGCATCCAGCCCGACACCGCGTCCGGACACTTCGGTGACCTTGTCGCGCAGGCTGAACCCCGGCAGGAACAGGAACGTCAGCAGTTCCTCTTCGCTCAGGTTCAAGGCCGTCTCCCAGGTTGAAAGATGCCGATCGACGATGGTGCCGCGCAGGCGCTCCAGGTCGACGCCATTGCCGTCGTCACTCAGCTCCAGCACCAGCAGGCCGGCCTGATGGGACGCGCGCAGGCGGATCAGGCCTTCGGCGGGTTTGCCTGCCAGCAGGCGTTCCTCGGGCATTTCGATACCGTGGTCGACGGCATTGCGCAATAGATGGGTGAGTGGCGCTTCGAGCTTTTCCAGCACGTCGCGATCGACCTGGGTCTTTTCCCCCTCGATCTCCAGGCGCACCTGCTTGCCCAGGCTGCGGCCGAGGTCGCGCACCATGCGCACCTGCCCGGCCAGTACATCGGCAAACGGGCGCATGCGACAGGCCAGCGCAGTGTCGTAGAGCACCTGGGCACGCTGGCCGGCCTGCCAGCCAAACTCATCCAGCTCGGCGGTCTTTTCCGCCAGCAGCGCCTGGGCTTCGCTCAACAGGCGACGGGTATCGGCCAGGGCTTCCTCGGCTTCGAGGCTCAAACCCAGGGTCTTGAGCTGGCCATCCAGGGTATCCAGGGCGCGTACGCTCTGGCTTTGAATCCGTTTGAGACGCTGCATGCTGGCCAGGTAGGGCTTGAGCCGCTGGGTTTCCACCAGGGACTTGCTCGAGAGGTCCAACAGGCTGTTCAAGCGCTCGGCGGTCACGCGCAATACGCGTTCGCCACCTTCGGTCATGCGCCGGCCCTGACGCGGCGGATCGCTGGCGACGGGCGGTGCGGGCTCAGGCTCCGGCGGCAGCTCTTCGATGAGCGGCGCCGGGGCGGGCTCAGGCACAGCGGGCAGCGGCGCGACGTAGGCACTGGGCTGGGATGGATCCAGCAGGCGCTCCATCAACGCCACATAGGCGTCGATGTCCGCCGTGCCGACATCGTTGCCAGGGGTGGCGATACGCATCAGCAGGTCGGTGCCTTGCAGCAACGCGTCGATATGCTCGGGTTGCAGGTGCAGGCGGCGTTCCTGGGCGCTGACCAGGCAATCCTCCATGACATGGGCCACGCTGACCCCGGCGTCCACCCCGACGATGCGCGCCGCGCCCTTGAGCGAATGCGCGGCACGCATGCAGGCTTCAAGCTGGTCGGCCTGGGTAGGGTTGCGCTCCAGGGCCAGCAGGCCCGCGCTCAGCACCTGGGTCTGGGCATCGGCTTCCAGGCTGAACAGCTCCAGCAGCGAGGCGTCGCGCATCTGGTCGGGGGTCATGTGAGGCTCCGGGTTACGGCGGACAACAATTGCGCCTCGTCCAGCCACCGCAGGCTACGGCCTTTCCACTGCAACACACCTTGGGTGTAGCGCGCGCTGGCCTGGGTACCCGAGGCCGACGCCGCCTTCAGGGTGCGCTCATCGATGGCATGGATGCCATCCACTTCGTCCACCGGCACCACCACCGGGCCATCCTGCGCGGCGATGATCAGCATGCGCGGCATGATCCGCCCACCGCTGGCGCCCTGATGGGTTGTTTCCAGGCCAAGCAACTCCACCAGCGACAGGCACGCCACCAGCGCGCCACGCACATTGGCCACACCGAGCAAGGCACGGGAGCGCTGGTGCGGCAGCGAATGAATCGGTTGCAACGGGGCCACCTCCACCAGGCAGCGGGTGGCGATGCCCAGCCATTCCTCGCCGAGGCGAAACACCAACAGCGAGCGGGTGACGATCTTTTCGTCAACCTCGGCAGCCGCCACCGGACGACGGTCGTCCTGCCGCAAGGCATAGCGGTCCAGCAAGCGCGTGGCGGCAGCCGAGTACACCGAACAGTTGCGGCAGTGGATATGCTCCACCAGCAGCGGGCACGACTTGTCGCCATGGATACCGATACGGTTCCAGCAGTCGTCGATGGCTTGGGTGTCGGCCAGGGTCAAGTCCAGGCCTGCGGTGTTGAGCGCCTCGGTGCTACTCATCGTTTGGACTCACTGTCTGCTCGCTCGCTGCGGGCGGCCCGCGCCTGTAAACGGCGCGCCCCCGCACTGTCGCCCTGGGACTCGAGCAAGGCGGCCAGGTGCATCAAGGCCTGCGGGTGCTGGGGTTCCAGGTACAAGGCTTTACGATAAAACCCCTGGGCTTCCAGGGCGCTGCCGGCCACGTCGCTGAGCAACCCCAGCCAGTAGAACACCTGGGCGGCCGGCGGGTGACTGTTCAGATACTGCTCGCAGGCGGCGCGGGCCTCGGCACTTTTACCTTCGTTGGCCAGGCTGGCGATGCGGCTGAGCAAGGTGCCCGCATCGGAGGGCGGCGCCTTGATCGGCCCCGCCTGGGTGCTGGCCGTGCTGAACGGTCGCGGCTTGACCGGTACCGGCGCGACGCGGCGCGGTGGCGTCGGCATGGGCACGAATACCGGCTCAGGCTTCACCGGTTCGGCATGCCGGCTGAAGGCAAATGACTGCGGCACCCCAATCGAGCGCATGCCGTGGCGCCCCAGCAAGCTGCCCTCCGCGGGGCCGATAAACAGCACGCCGTCCACATGGGTCAGGCCCTTGAGCACATCGAAGACTTGCTTCTGGGTCGGCTGGTCAAAGTAGATCAGCAGGTTGCGGCAAAACACGAAATCGTAGCTCGCCTCGTTCGCCAGCAGCGTCGGGTCGAGCAGGTTGCCGACTTGCAGGCGCACCTGTTCACGCACGCGGTCGGCGATGTGGAACCCGTCGCCGTATTCCGTGAAGTGGCGGTCGCGAAAGGCAATATCGCCGCCACGAAACGAGTTCTTGCCATACACCCCGCGCCGGGCGCGCTCCACCGACAGCGGGCTGACATCCAGGCCCAGTACCTTGAACTGGTGCGGCGCCAACCCGGCATCCAGCAAGGCCATGGCAATGGAATAGGGTTCTTCGCCGGTGGAACACGGCAGGCTGAGAATGCGCAGGGCGCGCATCTGCTTGATCTCGGCCAGGCGTGCAAGCGCCAGTCGGGCCAGGGTCGCAAAGGATTCGGGGTAACGAAAAAACCAGGTCTCGGGGACGATCACGGCTTCGATCAGCGCTTGTTGCTCGTCCTCGGAGCTTTGCAGGTGCTGCCAGTATTCACCTGGTGTTTGTGCCTGCACGGCCTGGCTGCGCTGGCGCACGGCGCGCTCGATGATGGCCTCGCCGACCGACGCGACATCCAGGCCGATACGTTCTTTCAAGAAGGCAAAAAAACGCGGGTCGTTGCTCATAGGCTCAGCTCGGCAGAAAACAACAGGGCGCGCACATCATCGGTGAGCACGTCATTCACGCCAATCCACTGCATCAGGCCCAGGGCATCCTCCCGCACCGGCCCCAGGTACCGCGCCTGGCGGTTATCCAGGCCGTAAGGCTGGAATTCCGCCGGGTCGCACCGCAGGGTGTCCGTGGCCTGCTCGAGGATCAGCCCGAGCCAGCGCGATTCGACCCAGGTGTGCGGCTGGTAATTGACCAGCACCAGGCGCGTACTCGTCCGCGCCTGGGCCGCTGTGCCGAAGGTCAGCGCGCTCAGGTCGATGACCGGTACCAACGCCCCGCGATGGGCAAAGATGCCCGCCACCCACAGTGGCGCATGGGCGATGGGCTTGAGTGGCAGGCGTGGCAACACCTCGGCCACCTCCGTGGCCTTGAGCGCAAAGCGTTCGCTACCGATGTGAAACACCAGGAACAAGGCTTTTTTCGCTGCCGGAATGGCGCCGCGTTTAGCCGCGAGGTCGCTCATCAGACTTTGAAACGCGACACGCCGCTGCGCAGACCCACCGCAACCTGGCTCAGTTCATCGATGGCAAAGCTGGCCTGGCGCAGGGACTCCACCGTCTGGCTGCTGGCATCGCCCAGTTGCACCAGGGCATGGTTGATCTGCTCGGCGCCGGTGGCCTGGGCCTGCATGCCTTCGTTGACCATCAACACCCGCGGCGCCAGGGCCTGTACCTGATGGATGATCTGCGACAGCTGCTCGCCCACTTGCTGCACTTCGAACATGCCTCGACGGACTTCTTCGGAGAACTTGTCCATGCCCATCACGCCCGCCGAAACCGCTGACTGGATTTCACGCACCATCTGCTCGATGTCGTAGGTGGCCACGGCGGTCTGGTCGGCCAGGCGCCGCACTTCGGTGGCCACCACGGCAAAACCGCGCCCGTATTCACCGGCCTTTTCGGCTTCGATGGCGGCATTCAGGGACAGCAGGTTGGTCTGGTCGGCGACCTTGACGATGGTCACCACCACCTGGTTGATGTTGCCGGCCTTCTCATTGAGGATCGCCAGCTTGGCATTCACCAAGTCGGCGGCGCCCATCACCGAGTGCATGGTTTCTTCCATGCGCGCCAGACCTTGCTGGCCGGAACCGGCGGCCACCGAGGCCTGGTCAGCGGCGGTAGACACTTCGGTCATGGTGCGAACCAGATCCTTGGAAGTGGCAGCGATCTCCCGCGAAGTGGCACCGATCTCAGTGGTAGTGGCCGCCGTTTCAGTGGCAGTGGCCTGTTGCTGCTTGGAGGTGGCCGCAATCTCGGTGACCGAGGTGGTGACCTGCACCGAAGAGCGCTGGGCCTGGGACACGAGGGCCGTGAGCTCGGTCATCATGTCGTTGAAGCCGGTTTCCACCGCACCGAACTCGTCCTTGCGCTCCAGGTTCAAGCGTTTGCTCAAGTCTCCGGTGCGCATGGTTTCGAGGATCTCGACGATACGCTGCATCGGCGCCATGATCGCGCGCATCAGCAGCAGGCCACACAGGCCGGCGGCGAGGATCGCCACGGCCAGCGACAGGAACATGCTGACCTTGGCAGAGGCAACGGCGTCGTCAATGGCGGCCGTCGCGTTGTCGGACACGGCCTTGTTTTCCGTGATGATGTCATTGAGCTTCATGCGCCCTTCGGTCCAGATCGGCGTCAATTGCTCTTCCAGCAGCTCACGCGCGGCCGGCAGGTCATTGGCTTCGACGCGATCGAGTACCTGGGCCAGGACCTTGTTGTAATTGATGTGGGCGGCCTTGAAGTTGTCGAACTCCATGCGATCGGCCTGGCTATGCACGGTTTTTTCGTAATTGGCCATCTGCTGTTCGATACGCGATTCGAAGGCCTTGTAGTCCGATTTATCGCTATTGGTGAAGGTTTTATCCTCACGCAGGCCAATGATATCGATGGTCTGCAAATAACTGTCGACCCATGCGCTGCGGATCATCGAACTGAGGTAAACCCCCGGCACCGCGTCGTCACGCACCGATTCCTGGCTGGCTTCAATCTTCAGCAACCGTGAGTAGGACACCACAACCATCAGCAGCATGATCGCGATAATGACCGCAAAGCTCGCCAAAATCCGCTGGCGCAAGGTCCAATTCTTCACAGTGTTTCCTCGAAGGGCCATTCAAATGGAGGGGAGTATAGCTGAGCAGAAGCCCTCATTTATCAATGGGTTTCGATGTGGCACACACACATTGCAAAAACACCTATGGGAGGGGGCTTGCTCCCGATTGCCGTGGGTCAGTTGCAGAGATTCGAACTGGACCACCGCTATCGGGAGCAAGCCCCCTCCCACAGGTTGGATTTGCCCGGCCCCGTTGGTTACTGGTTAAGCCGTACCTGCTTTTCCAGTTCCAGCTTCAAGCCCGGTTCGAGCTTGAGTTGGCGGGCCAATTCGTCCAGATACGCCTTTTCCATAAAGTTCTCCTCGTCCACCAGCATCACGCTGGCGATGTACATCTCGGCAGCCATTTCCGGGGTGCCGGCGGCGCGGGCGACGTCGGCCGGATCCAGCGGCTTGTTCAGCTCGGCGTGCAGCCAGCTTTGCAGTTCGCGGTCGTTGTCCAGCTTGGTGAATTCACCTTCGATCAGTGCGCGCTCGCGTTCATCCACATGGCCGTCGGCCTTGGCGGCGGCGACCAATGCCTTGAGGATCCCCTGGCTGTGCTGCTCGACCTGGGCCGGTGGCAGGCGGTCGATGGTTTGCGGCTCACCCTGAGGCGCGTTGGCCTGCTTGGCCTGCCAGTTGCCGTAGGCTTTGTAGGCAATCACGCCCAACGCGGCCAGCCCGCCATAGGTCAGGGCCTTGCCGCCAAACTTGCGCGCCTTCTTGTTGCCCAGCAACAGGCCCATGGCGCCCGCCGCCAGGGCGCCACCGCCCGCACCGCCGAGCAGGCTGCCCAGACCGCCGCCGCCGAGCAGCCCGCCGAGGGCGCCTTTATCGTCCTGCTTGCGCTGGCCGCCGGTTTTGTTCTGCAACATGTCCTGGCCGGACTTGAGCAACTGATCGAGCAATCCACGGGTATTCATTCGTAGCCTCCAGACACTAGGGTTCATGGACCAATAGGCCCTCAGCGTAAAACTAAGTGCCAAAAAGCCGCGATCTAGAGTGCTTCCAGATGTAACGCCACTGCCCTTCGCTAAAACCGATATACACTCGGACAAATCTATAAAAACACCCCACTGGTAATTCCAGCATGATGACCTTGCGTCAAATCCGGCATTTTATCGCCGTGGCCGAGACCGGCTCGATCTCCGCCGCCGCGCAGACCGCGTTCATTTCCCAGTCCACCCTGACCCTGGCGATCCAGCAACTGGAGCAGGAAATCGGCGTCACCCTGTTCAACCGCCACGCCAAGGGCATGACCCTCACGCACCAGGGCCATCAGTTCCTGCGCCAGGCGCACTTGATCCTCGCCACCGTCGACAATGCCAAGCGCAGCCTGCAACAGAGCACCGACCAGGTCGCCGGGCAGTTGATCATCGGCGTGACCAGCCTGGTCGCCGGCTACTACCTGGCAGATTTGCTCACCCGCTTCCAGCGCGCCTACCCCAACGTGGAGATCCGCGTGATGGAAGACGAACGCCCGTATATCGAGCATTTGCTGGTCAGCGGCGAGATCGATGTGGGCGTGCTGATCCTCTCCAACCTGGAAGATCGCCACGCCCTGCAGACCGAAGTCCTCACCCACTCGCCCCACCGCCTGTGGCTGCCGGCGCAACACCCACTGCTGGAGCACGACAGCATCAACCTCGCCGACGTGGCAGGCGAGCCGTTGATTCAGTTGAATGTCGACGAAATGGGGCATAACGCCCAGCGCCTGTGGGCCGCTGCCGGCCTGCAACCGCGCGTGACCCTGCGCACCGCCTCCACCGAAGCCGTGCGCAGCCTGGTGGCCGCGGGCCTGGGCGTGTCGATCCAACCGGACATGACCTACCGCCCCTGGTCCCTGGAGGGCGACATTATTGAAGCGCGGCCGATTGCCGACCTCAGCCAGACCCTGGACGTCGGCCTGGCCTGGCGTCGGGGCACCGCGCGGCCGGCCTTGGTGGATCCGTTCCTCACCGTGGCGCGGGAACAACCACACCCACGCAAGCCATCTATTTAATCGAATGCTGTATTCAGTATTTAGTATTTGTTGACCTCGCGCCTGAGCTCTAGTCTCTGTCTATCCATAAGAGAAGGTAAGGCGCCTTGTAAGAGAACGCCCATGACCGCACAAGAAAAGAGATCACGAAAAATGTCCGGCACGCCCACCCCGCTGCTCACTGCGTTGCTGATCGACGGCGAACTGGTCCAGGGCCAGGGCGTTGCCGAGCCGATCCTCAACCCGGCCACCGGCGAAGTGCTCACCCAGATCGCCGAGGCCAGCACCGAGCAGGTCGAAAGTGCGATCCTCGCCGCACACCGCGCTTTTGCTGGCTGGTCGCGGACCACGCCGCAACAACGCTCGAACGTCCTGCTGGGCATCGCCGACGCCATCGAGAAACACGCCGACTACCTCGCCCGCCTGGAATCGCTGAACTGCGGCAAGCCGTTGCACCTGGCACGCCAGGACGACTTGAGCGCCACCATCGATGTGTTCCGCTTCTTCGCCGGCGCCGTGCGCTGCCAGACCGGCCAGCTCAGCGGCGAATACCTGCCGGGCTACACCAGCATGGTGCGCCGCGATCCGATTGGCGTGGTGGCCTCGATTGCGCCGTGGAACTACCCGCTGATGATGGCCGCGTGGAAGATCGCCCCGGCGCTGGCGGCCGGTAATACCCTGGTGTTCAAGCCGTCGGAACACACGCCGCTGTCAATCCTCGCATTGGCCCCGGTCCTGAAGGACGTGTTACCCCGCGGGGTCATCAACATTCTGTGCGGTGGCGGTGAGGGCGTGGGCAGCCATTTGGTCAGCCACCCCAAGGTGCGCATGGTCTCGCTGACCGGCGACATCGTCACCGGCCAGAAAATCCTGCAGGCCGCCTCCAAGACTCTCAAGCGCACACACCTGGAATTGGGCGGCAAGGCGCCGGTGATCGTGTGCAACGATGCCGACCTGCAAGCCGTGGCCGAAGGTGTGCGTGCCTACGGTTACTACAACGCCGGCCAGGACTGCACCGCGGCGTGCCGCATCTACGCCCAGGCGGGCATCCACGACAAATTGGTCGCCGAACTGGGCGCAGCCGTCAGCAGCCTGCGCTTCGCCGGCAAGCGCGATGCCGATAACGAACTCGGCCCGCTGATCAGCACACGCCAGCGCGACCGCGTGGCCAGCTTTGTCGAGCGCGCCCTCGGCCAGCCGCATATCGAGCGGGTCACCGGCGCGGCCGTGCATTCCGGGGCCGGCTTCTATTACCAGCCGACGCTGCTCGCCGGTTGCAAGCAGACCGATGAAATCGTCCAGCGCGAAGTGTTCGGCCCGGTGGTTACCGTGACCCGCTTCGACGAACTGGAACAGGCGGTGGACTGGGCCAACGATTCCGAATACGGCCTGGCCTCCTCCGTCTGGACCCAGAACCTGGACAAGGCCATGCAGGTCGCCGCACGCCTGCAATACGGCTGCACCTGGATCAACAGCCATTTCATGCTGGTCAGCGAAATGCCACACGGCGGCTTGAAGCGCTCGGGGTATGGGAAAGATCTGTCCAGCGATTCGCTACAGGACTACAGCGTGGTGCGCCACATCATGGCCCGCCACGGCCAGCATCTTTAAAACAACAACTAAGCTCATGCGTCACGGCTTCACACACTGCCCCGACCATAATTAAAGAAGAGGGAATCCCCATGTCTGCGCATAAGACCGCACTGCTCAGTGCCTTGACCACCGCGCTGCTGGCCAGCGTCAGTATCCAGGCCGCCGAACCGCTCAAGGCGGTGGGCGCTGGAGAAGGCCAGCTGGATATCGTCGCCTGGCCCGGCTATATCGAACGTGGCGAAAGCGACAAGGCCTACGACTGGGTCACAGGTTTCGAGAAGGAAACCGGCTGCAAGGTCAATGTGAAAACCGCCGCCACCTCTGACGAAATGGTCAGTTTGATGGCCAAGGGCGGTTATGACCTGGTCACCGCGTCCGGGGATGCGTCGCTGCGATTGATTGTCGGCAAGCGTGTGCAGCCGATCAACACGGCGTTGATCCCCAACTGGAAGAACATCGACCCGCGCCTCAAGGATGCGCCGTGGTACGTGGTGGGCCAGCAGACCTACGGCACCCCGTACCAGTGGGGCCCGAACGTGCTCATGTACAACACCACCGTGTTCAAGACCGCGCCCACCAGCTGGAACGTGCTGTTCGATGCGCAGAACCTGCCGGACGGCAAGCCGAACAAAGGTCGCGTGCAGGCCTATGACGGTCCGATCTACATCGCCGATGCGGCGCTGTACCTCAAGAGCACCCAGCCGGAACTGGGGATCCAGAGCCCCTATGAACTGACCGAAACCCAGTACAAGGCCGTGCTCGATTTGTTGCGCGCGCAGCAGCCGTTGATCCACCGCTACTGGCATGACACCACCGTGCAAATGAGCGACTTCAAGAACGAAGGCGTGGTGGCCTCCAGCGCCTGGCCGTATCAGGTCAACGGCCTGCAAAACGAGAAGCAGCCGATTGCTTCGACCATTCCCAAGGAAGGCGCCACCGGCTGGGCCGACACCACCATGCTGCACAGCGAGGCCAAGCACCCGAATTGCGCCTACAAGTGGATGGACTGGTCGCTGCAGCCCAAAGTCCAGGGCGATGTCGCCGCCTGGTTCGGCTCGCTGCCGGCGGTGCCCGCAGCCTGCAAGGAAAGCGAACTGCTCGGCGCCGAGGGTTGCAAGACCAACGGCTTCGACCAGTTCGACAAGATCGCCTTCTGGAAAACCCCGCAGGCCGAGGGCGGCAAGTTCGTGCCGTACAGCCGCTGGACCCAGGACTACATCGCGATCATGGGCGGCCGCTAAGACCATGCAGACGGCATAGATCCCCTGTGGGAGGAGGCTTGCCCCCTCCTACATCGACCGCATTCACGGATGTTTTGTTTTTTCAGCAGTCCAGGCCGGGCGCTGCGACCACCCGCGCCTTTTTGGAGCACCGCACCATGACGCTTGCAGTCCAATTCACCCACGTTTCCCGGCAGTTCGGCGAAGTGAAAGCCGTTGACCGGGTTTCCATCGATATCCAGGACGGCGAGTTCTTTTCCATGCTCGGCCCATCCGGCTCGGGCAAGACCACCTGCCTGCGCCTGATCGCCGGTTTCGAGCAGCCGAGCGCAGGCTCGATCCGCATTCATGGCGAGGAAGCCGCTGGCTTGCCGCCGTATCAGCGTGACGTAAACACGGTATTCCAGGATTACGCACTGTTCCCCCATATGAACGTGCGCGACAACGTCGCCTATGGCCTCAAGGTCAAAGGCGTGGGCAAGACCGAACGCCTCAACCGCGCCGAAGAAGCCTTGGGAATGGTCGCCCTCGGTGGCTACGGCGAGCGCAAGCCGGTACAGCTCTCCGGCGGCCAACGCCAACGGGTGGCCCTGGCCCGTGCCCTGGTCAATCGCCCCCGCGTGTTGCTGCTCGATGAACCCTTGGGCGCCCTCGACCTCAAGCTGCGCGAACAGATGCAAAGCGAGCTGAAGAAGCTGCAACGCCAGCTCGGCATCACCTTTATCTTCGTCACCCACGACCAGACCGAAGCGCTGTCGATGTCCGACCGTGTGGCGGTGTTCAACAAGGGCCGCATCGAACAGGTCGACACCCCGCGCAACCTGTACATGAAACCGGCCACCGCGTTCGTCGCCGAATTCGTCGGCACCTCCAACGTGATTCGCGGCGAGTTGGCCCAGCGCCTCAGCGGCAGCCCGCAGCCGTTCTCGATCCGTCCGGAACATGTGCGTTTTGCCGAGGGCCCGCTGGGCGCCGGCGAAGTGGAAATCAGCGGCTTGCTGCACGACATCCAGTACCAGGGCAGCGCCACCCGCTATGAGCTGAAACTGGAAAACGGCCAGGCGCTGAACATCAGCCAGGCCAACAACCAGTGGCTGGACATCAGCAGCGGCCATCAGGTCGGCCAGTCCATCACCGCCCGTTGGGCGCGAGAAGCCATGACGCCGCTGACTGACCGCGCAGGCGAGGTGTGACATGAGCCTGGCCCTTTCCCAACCGCCGATGCGCAGGTTTTCCAACCTGCTGTACCGCAAGCCCAACCTGTACCTGGCGATGCTGCTGGTTCCGCCGCTGATCTGGTTCGGCGCGATCTACCTGGGTTCGCTGCTGACCCTGCTGTGGCAAGGCTTCTATACCTTTGACGACTTCACCATGGCGGTCACCCCGGACCTGACCCTGGCCAACTTCGCCGCGCTGTTCCAGCCGTCGAACTTCGACATCATCCTGCGCACCCTGGGCATGGCGATCGTGGTGTCGATCGCCAGCGCCATCGTCGCCTTCCCGATCGCCTACTACATGGCGCGCTACACCACGGGCAAGACCAAGGCGTTCTTCTATATCGCGGTGATGATGCCGATGTGGGCCAGCTACATTGTCAAGGCGTATGCCTGGACCTTGCTGCTGGCCAAGGGCGGCGTGGCGCAGTGGTTCGTGCAGCACCTGGGCCTGGAACCGGTGTTGCAGTTCGTGCTGGGCATTCCCGGCGTGGGCGGCAGCACCTTGAGCACCTCTCACCTGGGGCGCTTCATGGTGTTCGTCTATATCTGGCTGCCCTTCATGATCCTGCCGATCCAGGCGTCCCTGGAGCGCTTGCCGCCGTCGTTGCTGCAAGCCTCCGCCGACCTCGGCGCCAAGCCGCGCCAGACCTTCATGCAGGTAATCCTGCCGCTGTCGGTGCCGGGGATTGCCGCCGGTTCGATCTTCACGTTTTCGCTGACCCTGGGCGATTTCATCGTGCCGCAACTGGTGGGCCCGCCGGGTTACTTCGTCGGCGGCATGGTCTACGCCCAGCAAGGCGCCATCGGCAATATGCCCATGGCGGCGGCGTTCACCCTGGTGCCGATCGTGCTGATCGCAGTTTACCTGTCCATCGTCAAACGCCTGGGGGCCTTCGATGCACTCTGAGAAATCATCATTAAGCTTGAAGATCGCAGCCTGGGGCGGGTTGGTATTCCTGCACTTCCCGATCCTGATCATCTTCCTCTACGCCTTCAACACCGAAGAAGCCGCGTTCAGCTTTCCGCCCCAGGGCTTTACCCTGAAGTGGTTCAGCGTGGCCTTCGCCCGGCCGGACGTGTTGGAAGCGATCAAGCTGTCGTTGCAGATCGCCGCCATCGCCACCCTGATTGCCATGGTGCTGGGCACCCTGGCCTCGGCGGCGCTGTATCGCCGCGAGTTCTTTGGCAAGCAAGGCGTGTCGCTGATGTTGATCCTGCCGATTGCGCTGCCGGGGATCATCACCGGTATTGCACTGCTGGCGACGTTCAAGACATTAGGCATCGAGCCGGGGATGTTCACCATCATCGTCGGCCACGCGACGTTCTGCGTGGTGATCGTCTACAACAACGTCATCGCCCGCCTGCGCCGCACGTCCCACAGCCTGATCGAAGCCTCGATGGACCTGGGTGCCGACGGCTGGCAGACCTTCCGCTACATCATCATGCCCAACCTTGGCTCGGCGCTGCTGGCCGGCGGCATGCTGGCGTTTGCGCTGTCGTTCGACGAAATCATCGTCACCACCTTCACCGCCGGCCACGAACGTACGTTGCCGCTGTGGTTGCTCAACCAATTGAGCCGGCCACGGGATGTGCCGGTGACCAATGTGGTCGCGATGCTGGTGATGCTGGTGACGATGTTCCCGATCCTGGGCGCCTATTACCTGACCCGCGGTGGTGAAAGCGTGGCCGGGAGTGGTGGTAAATAATTTTTTATTGAAGACACCGAGCTCAAATGTGGGAGGGGGCTTGCTCCCGATAGCAGTGTGTCAGTTGTAGATGATGTGACTGAAAGACTGTCATCGGGAGCAAGCCCCCTCCCACATTTAGAGCCGGTTTATTCAGTGACATAACGATCGCTTTTTGGAGGACTGAACCATGCAAACCAAACTCTTGATCAACGGCCATCTGGTCGAAGGCGAAGGCCCGGCGCAAGCGGTGTTCAACCCGGCATTGGGCCGCGTGCTGGTGGAAATCAAAGAAGCCAGCGAAGCCCAGGTCGACGCCGCCGTGCGCGCCGCCGATGCGGCCTTCGAAGGCTGGTCGCAGACCGCGCCCAAGGATCGCTCGCTGTTGCTGCTGAAACTGGCCGACGTGATCGAAGCCCACGGCGAAGAACTGGCCAAGCTGGAATCGGACAACTGCGGCAAGCCCTACAGCGCCGCGCTGAACGACGAGATCCCGGCAATTGCCGACGTGTTCCGCTTCTTCGCCGGCGCCAGCCGATGCATGAGCGGTTCGGCCGGTGGTGAATACTTGCCCGGCCACACCTCGATGATCCGTCGCGACCCGGTGGGCGTGATCGCGTCCATCGCGCCGTGGAACTACCCACTGATGATGGTCGCCTGGAAAATCGCACCGGCCCTGGCCGCGGGCAATACCGTGGTGCTCAAGCCATCGGAGCAAACCCCGCTGACCGCGTTGCGGATGGTCGAGCTGGCGTCGGAGATTTTCCCGGCCGGGGTACTCAACCTGGTGTTCGGCCGTGGGCCCACCGTGGGCAGCCCGCTGGTGAACCACCCGAAAGTGCGCATGGTGTCGCTGACCGGTTCCATCGCCACCGGTGCGAATATCATCTCCAGCACCGCCGACAGCGTGAAGCGCCTGCACATGGAGCTGGGCGGCAAGGCGCCCGTGATCATCTTCAACGACGCGGATATCGATGCAGCGGTGGAAGGCATTCGTACCTTTGGCTTCTACAACGCCGGGCAGGACTGCACCGCAGCGTGCCGGATTTATGCGCAGGCGGACATCTACGATGCCTTTGTGGAGAAGCTCGGCGCGGCGGTCGCCAGCATCAAATACGGCTTGCAGGATGACCCGGCCACTGAGCTGGGGCCGTTGATCACTGCGCAACACCGCGACCGGGTTGCCGGGTTTGTCGAACGCGCCGTGGCGCAGCCGCATATCCGCCTGGTCACCGGTGGCAAGGCGGTGGAAGGCAATGGTTTCTTCTTTGAGCCGACCGTACTCGCCGATGCGCAACAGGACGATGAGATCGTGCGCCGCGAGGTGTTCGGGCCGGTGGTGTCGGTGACCAAGTTCACCGATGAGGTGCAGGTACTGGGCTGGGCCAATGATTCGGACTACGGGTTGGCGTCGTCGGTATGGACCGCCGACGTAGGACGCGCCCATCGCCTGGCCGCGCGCCTGCAGTACGGCTGCACCTGGGTAAACACCCATTTCATGCTCGTCAGCGAAATGCCCCACGGTGGTCAGAAACTGTCGGGGTATGGCAAGGATATGTCCATGTACGGGCTGGAGGACTACACCATGGTTCGGCATGTGATGTTCAAGCACTGATCTCCCCAAGCGCCGTAACGCTTTATTGTAGGAGCGAGCTTGCTCGCGAAGAACGCAAGAGCACCGCGGTTAATCAGAATGTCCGCGTTATCGTTGACGTTCTTCGCGAGCAAGCTCGCTCCTACATTTGGATGTTCATAATTCCTGGGTAATGTGTCCACTCAGAGCGCCGGAAATGTCTTGTCGCATTTGCAATGCTATCACCCCGCCATCAATCAATTTTCCTACGTCATCGAACCGCTTAAGCTATCCGGCGTCTGTTTAATGTCCGTTGCGTTTGGCCGAAGGCATGTCCGAACCGTAATTTCTGATCCAGCACGTGCCAGGAACGGCGCGGGATTTGCTCACGACAGGTTGTCTCTATGCACCGCAGGAATTTGCTCAAAGCCTCCATGGCCATTGCGGCCTACACCGGTTTATCGGCCAGCGGCCTGCTTGCCGCGCAGGCCTGGGCCGGGAACCGTGCCGCCGATGGCAAGGCCGTGGCGTTCGATTTTGAAACGCTCAAGGCCCAAGCCAAACAGCTGGCCGGGACCGCGTATAAAGACACCAGACAGGTGCTGCCGCCCACACTGGCGACCATGACCCCGCAGAATTTCAACGCCATCGGCTACGACGGCAACCATTCGCTGTGGAAGGAATTGAACGGCCAGCTCGACGTGCAGTTCTTCCACGTCGGCATGGGCTTCAAGACACCGGTGCGCATGCACAGCGTCGACCCCAAGACCCGTGAAGCCCGCGAAGTGCATTTCCGCCCTTCACTGTTCAATTATGAAAAAACCACCGTCGACACCAAACAGCTGACCGGCGACCTGGGTTTCTCCGGCTTCAAGTTGTTCAAGGCGCCGGAACTGGATCGCCATGACGTGCTGTCGTTTCTCGGCGCCAGCTACTTCCGCGCGGTGGATTCCACCGGCCAGTACGGCCTCTCCGCCCGTGGCCTGGCGATTGATACCTACGCAAAAAAACGCGAAGAGTTCCCCGATTTCACGCAGTTCTGGTTCGAGACCCCGGACAAGAACGCGACCCGCTTTGTGGTCTACGCCCTGCTCGACTCGCCGAGCGCCACCGGTGCCTACCGCTTCGATATCGACTGCCAGGCCAACCAGGTGGTGATGGCCATCGACGCCCATATCAACGCACGTACCGCCATCGAACAGTTGGGCATCGCCGCCATGACCAGCATGTTCAGTTGCGGCACCCACGAGCGCCGCATGTGCGACACCATTCACCCTCAGATCCACGACTCGGACCGCCTGGCGATGTGGCGGGGTAATGGCGAGTGGATTTGCCGCCCGTTGAATAACCCGGCCAAGCTGCAGTTCAATGCGTTCGCCGACACCGACCCGAAAGGTTTCGGCCTGGTGCAGACCGACCATGAGTTCGCCAGCTACCAGGACACCGTCGACTGGTACAGCAAGCGTCCAAGCCTGTGGGTCGAACCGACCACCGCCTGGGGCGAAGGCTCGATCGACCTGTTGGAAATCCCCACCACCGGCGAGACCCTGGACAACATCGTGGCCTTCTGGACCCCGAAAAAGCCGGTGGCGGCCGGCGATTCACTCAACTATGGCTACAAGCTGTACTGGAGCGCCCTGCCCCCGGTCAGCACGCCGCTGGCGCAAGTCGATGCGACCCGTTCCGGCATGGGCGGCTTTACCGAAGGTTGGGCGCCGGGGGAGCACTACCCGCCAGTGTGGGCGCGCCGGTTTGCCGTGGACTTCAAGGGCGGCGGCCTGGACCGCTTGCCGGCCGGCACCGGGATCGAGCCGGTGGTGACCTGCTCCCACGGTGAAGTGAAAGACTTCAGCGTGCTGGTGCTCGACAACATCAAGGGTTACCGCATCCTGTTCGACTGGTACCCGACCAGCGACAGCGTGGAGCCGGTGGAACTGCGACTGTTTATCCGCACCCAGGACCGCACCCTGAGTGAAACCTGGTTGTATCAGTACTTCCCGCCGGCACCGGAACAGCGCAAGTACACCTGATCCAGATCGTTCCCACGCTCGCGTGGGAACGATCCTCGGGCACGCCATCAGAACCGCGACACACTCTTCATCGCTCCAATCAAATACCGCATCGCCACCTGATCGCTTTCGGTCAGGGCGCGATACTGCGCCAGTAACTCGGCTTCGTCCGAACTCAACCTGCGGCCACGCAAGGACACCCTGCGGGTAAAAAAAGACACCACCGCACCCGCTACACCATAGGACTTGGCCATGGACTGTTTCTCCTGATATCGATCAAAAACTCCTGTGCCCACAAACCGTTTCCCGGGGAACGCAATGCCTCGGTGTACAAACAGACTGACTCCCTGGGCCAGAAATCAGTCGTACCCTAAGCGTAGAAACAATCTCGTTACGCGTGGGATTTTTTTAGAGTATTCACTTAAAAAACCACTTCGGTAACAAATACCTACAACCATATCCCACAGCAGCAGGCAAAAAAAACCCACCGGTTCAAGGTGGGTTTCGAGGGCGCCGACGCAGGATCAATCCCTCAAGTCAGACTCATGGATCGGTTGGTCCCGGTGGGTCGCTCGTTGGTACTGAGCCGGCCAAATAGCCTTGCGCCCGCCCAGATCATCATCGGCATGCAACGGCCAGTAAGGGTCACGCAGCAGTTCACGCGCCAGGAAGATGATGTCGGCCTGGCAGGTACGGAGGATGTGCTCGGCCTGGGCCGGTTCGGTGATCATGCCGACGGTGCCGGTGGCGATGCCCGATTCCTTGCGTACACGCTCGGCAAAGCGCGTCTGGTAACCGGGGCCGGTGGGGATTTCGGCGTTGGCGGCAGTGCCACCGGAAGATACGTCGATCAGGTCCACGCCCAGGTCTTTGAGGCGACGCGCGAGTTCAACGGTTTCATCAGGGTTCCAGCCATCTTCCACCCAGTCGGTGGCCGACACCCGCACGAACAGCGGCAGCTCCTGGGGCCAGACTTCGCGCACCGCTTCGGTCACTTGCAGCACCAGGCGGATACGGTTCTCGAAGGAGCCGCCATATTGGTCCTGCCGCTGGTTGCTGATGGGCGAGAGGAATTGATGCAGCAGGTAACCATGGGCGGCGTGGATTTCCACCACTTCAAAACCAGCGGTCAGGGCGCGCCTGGCGGCGGCGACAAAATCGGCGATCACTTGCTGGATCTGCGCCTCATCCAAAGGCTTGGGTTGGGTGTGCTGCGGGTCGAAGGCAATCGGCGACGGCCCCACCGGCACCCAGCCACCGTCTTGCGGCTTGACGCTGCCGTGCTTGCCGATCCATGGCCGGTGGGTGCTGGCCTTGCGCCCGGCATGGGCCAGTTGGATGCCCGCCACCGCGCCCTGGGCGGCGATAAACCGTGTGATGCGCCGCAGGGGTTCGATCTGTTCGTCGTTCCACAGGCCCAGGTCTTCGGCCGTGATGCGGCCATCGGCGGTTACGGCGGTAGCTTCGGTGAATATCAGCCCGGCGCCACCGACCGCGCGGCTGCCGAGGTGGACCAGGTGCCAGTCGTTAGCCAGGCCATCGACACTTGAGTACTGACACATCGGCGACACGGCGATACGGTTGAGAAGGGTCAATTGGCGCAGGGTATAGGGTTCGAGCAGCTGGCTCATGGCGCACCTCTTCTTGGCTTTTGGGCACTTTTGTAGGAGCGAGCTTGCTCGCGAAGGCCTCATAGGCGCCGCGTCTATCCAGGATTAACGCGTTACCGTGACGTTTTTCGCGGGCAAGCCCGCTCCTACACAACAGTGCTTAGAGCCTAGTCGACAACCGTGGATTGCACAGAGTTCAGACGTAAAGCGGGAGCCGATTGCCGGCTCCCGTACCGCGCAGGCTTACATTTCGACCTGGGTGCCCAATTCGATCACTCGGTTGACCGGGAGCTTGAAGAACCGCAGGTTGCCGTTGGCGTTCTTGAGCATGAATGCAAACAACGCTTCGCGCCAACGGGCCATGCCCTTGATGCGGGAGGCGATGACGGTTTCACGGCTGAGGAAGTACGTGGTGCGCATCGGACTGAAATCCAGGCCGTCCAAATGGCACAGCTTCAACGCTTCGGGGACGTCCGGCTCATCGGTAAAGCCGAAGTGCAGGATCACGCGAAAGAACCCCTCGCCGTAGGAATCCACCTCGAAGCGCCGTGAGGCCGGGACACGCGGGATGTCTTCGTAGACCACTGTCAGCAACACCACCTGTTCATGCAGCACCTGGTTATGCAACAGGTTGTGCAACAGCGCATGGGGCACGGCGTCCGGGCGCGCGGTAAGGAACACCGCCGTGCCCTGCACGCGATGCGGCGGCTGCACGCGGATGCTGCTGATGAAGATCGGCAACGGCAGGCCACCTTCATCGAGGCGGTCCACCAGCAATTGCTTGCCGCGCTTCCAGGTGGTCATCAGCACGAACAGCACAATCCCCGCCAATACCGGGAAGGCGCCGCCCTGAATGATCTTCGGCACGTTGGCCGCGAAGTACAGCCCGTCCACCAACAGGCAGCAGACCAGGACCGGCACGGCCAGAATCGGTGGCCATTTCCACAGCAACAGCATGACTGCCGACACCAGGATCGTGGTCATCAACATAGTCCCCGTCACCGCCACGCCGTAGGCCGACGCCAGTGCGTTGGAGGACTCGAAACCCAGCACCAGCAGGATCACGCCGACCATCAGTGACCAGTTCACCGCACCGATATAGATCTGGCCCTGTTCGGCGCTTGAGGTGTGCTGGATATGCATGCGCGGGATATAACCCAACTGGATCGCCTGGCGCGTCAACGAGAACGCACCGGAAATCACCGCCTGGGACGCAATCACCGTGGCCAGGGTGGACAACACCACCAGCGGGATCAGCGCCCAACTCGGCGCCAGCAGGTAGAACGGGTTGCGTGCGGCTTCCGGGTCGCCCAGCAGCATGGCGCCCTGGCCGAAATAGTTGAGCACCAGCGCCGGCAACACCAGGATGAACCAGGCGCGGGCGATGGGCTTGCGGCCGAAGTGGCCCATGTCGGCATACAGCGCCTCGGCACCGGTCAACGCCAGCACTACCGCACCGAGGATTGCCACGCCAATGCCAGGGTGGGCCTCGAAGAAACGCACGCCCCACATCGGGTTCAGGGCATTGAGCACTTCAGGGTGCAGGGTAATGCCATACACACCGAGACCACCCAACACCAGGAACCAGGTCACCATCACCGGCCCGAACAACTTGCCGATGCGGTCGGTACCGTGCTTCTGGATCAGGAACAGCGCCACCAGCACCACCAGGGCGATCGGCACCACCCATTTTTCCAGGCCGTCGAACGCAAGTTCCAGGCCTTCAATGGCCGACAGCACCGAAATCGCCGGGGTAATCATGCTGTCGCCATAGAACAGCGCCGCACCGCACAGGCCGCACACCACGAGGAAACTGCGCAACTTCTTGCGCTCCCCCGCCGCCCTTCGCGCCAACGCGGTCAGGGCCATGATGCCGCCTTCGCCCTGGTTATCGGCGCGCAGCACGAACAGCATGTATTTGATCGACACCACCCAGATCAACGACCAGAAGATCAGCGCCAGGATCCCCAGCACACCGTCATGGTTGACCTGCACCCCATAACCACCGTTGAACACCTCTTTGAGGGTATAGAGCGGGCTGGTACCGATATCGCCGTAAACCACCCCGACCGCTGCCACCAGCATGCCGATCGGCTTCGCGTTGGAATGCTCGGCACCTGCTGCCTGACTAATTGCCTGACCCATCAACCACTCCTGCCCTTTGACCTGAGGTCTCTTATAAACAGCGCGTCTAAGCTGACCCTAGCATGCGCTGTTTTACTTCTCGTAACAGACGTTTTATTGACCCAAGGGTTTTCCCCGTGCGCAACGGCGCGAAGCATAGCGCAGCGGTCGTCGTATTTCCCTGCTCAAGTGATTCGGGTATCGATTTACACCGTCAGTCGTAGATGAAGCGGCATTTTGGAGCCTTTTTGCCTGCATTGATCACATTTACGGCCAACCGTATATTTTCCGCCCGGCTCAGTAGCGCAGCCTCAGCGGTGTATGCGCAAGCTCCTTGGCCACCTTGCCTGATCAATAAATCGCGCGCCTGCATCACGTGCGTAGTCGATATAAAAACTCAATCATTGCTCTGTCTCTTTTAAGGTACATTCCGCATGTACGAAGTGAAACACGTACTTTCAGTCAACGGGGTGGATATCTACCAGGCTTGGCTGGACACCGTGCAAGACACGCGTTCAAAGGCAAGAATCACCACCAGAGTGGATCGAGCTTCCCTTGGCCACTTTGGTGTTACCGAGTCGGTGGGTGACGGGGTCTTTGAGATGAAACTCGACTTCGGGCCTGGGTTTCGTGTGTATTACGCAATCCAGGATCGAAAAATTGTTTTCCTGTTGGGCGGCGGCTCAAAGGCCAGGCAGCAGAACGACATTGATCAGGCCAAGGCCCTCTGGAAATCTTACAAGGTGCAGCAAAAATGACCATTCGTACTCGTTCTCATGAAGATAGTGTTCTTGAAATGCTCCGAGACGACGAAGCATTTGCCTTGGAATATCTATCTGTCGCGCTTGAGGAAATCGATGAAGCGGGTGGGGAAGACGCGTTCCTTGTCGCTATCCGTCGAGTGGCGGACGCTCGCGGCGGGATGCTCAGTCTGTCGCAGAACACGGGCCTCAATAGAGCAAATCTCTATAGGTCCCTCGGCGTCGGCGGCGACCCAAAGCTTTCCACTCTCCTGAAAGTGCTTCAGGCGTTAGGTGTGGGCATGTCTAAAGTTGTAACGCACCGCACAGAGCAGGACGTCCGGGCTTAAGAACGTGTAAGGGCTGGGCGATTCACCCAACACAACACTCGTCGCATTTCCCTGCATAAAGCTGGTCAAGTGCGTTGCCCGTCGCTAGAATTGCGCACTTTTTGATCAGAGGCGCAGCAAGCGCCCGTCCGCAGCCCTGTCGTGCCCGACTGGCGGCGTCATTCAATACCGAGGTTAGACATGTCCACCACCATCGCAAAAGCCAACCCCAAGGTTGGCTTTGTTTCCCTGGGTTGCCCGAAGGCTCTGGTCGATTCCGAGCGCATCCTCACGCAACTGCGTATGGAAGGCTATGACGTCGTGTCCACTTACCAGGACGCCGATGTGGTGGTGGTCAACACCTGCGGCTTTATCGACTCGGCCAAGGCAGAGTCCCTGGAAGTGATCGGCGAAGCCATCAAGGAAAACGGCAAGGTCATCGTGACCGGCTGCATGGGTGTGGAAGAAGGCAATATCCGCAACGTGCACCCCAGCGTACTGGCCGTGACCGGCCCGCAGCAGTACGAGCAGGTGGTCAATGCCGTGCACGAGGTGGTGCCGCCGCGCCAGGATCACAACCCGCTGATCGACCTGGTACCGCCCCAAGGCATCAAGCTGACCCCGCGTCACTATGCGTACCTGAAGATTTCCGAAGGCTGCAACCACAGCTGCAGCTTCTGCATCATCCCGTCGATGCGCGGCAAGCTGGTCAGCCGCCCGGTGGGTGATGTACTCGACGAGGCCCAGCGCCTGGTCAAATCCGGCGTCAAGGAGCTGCTGGTGATCTCCCAGGACACCAGCGCCTACGGCGTCGACGTGAAATACCGCACCGGCTTCTGGAACGGCGCGCCGGTGAAAACCCGCATGACCGAACTCTGCGAAGCCCTCAGCAGCCTGGGCGTGTGGGTGCGCCTGCACTACGTCTATCCGTACCCGCACGTGGACGAGCTGATCCCGTTGATGGCCGCCGGCAAGATCCTGCCGTACCTGGACATCCCGTTCCAGCACGCCAGCCCGAAAGTGCTCAAGGCCATGAAACGCCCGGCCTTCGAAGACAAGACCCTGGCGCGCATCAAGAACTGGCGCGAGATCTGCCCCGAGCTGATCATCCGTTCGACCTTCATCGTCGGCTTCCCCGGCGAAACCGAAGAAGACTTCCAGTACCTGCTGGACTGGCTGACCGAAGCGCAACTGGACCGTGTGGGTTGCTTCCAGTACTCGCCCGTGGAAGGTGCCCCGGCCAACCTGCTGGACCTGGCCGTGGTCCCGGATGACGTCAAGCAGGACCGTTGGGAGCGCTTCATGGCGCACCAACAGGCAATCAGCTCGGCGCGCCTGCAACTGCGTATCGGCAAGGAAATCGAAGTGCTGATCGATGAAGTCGACGAGCAAGGTGCAGTCGGCCGTTGCTTCTTCGATGCACCGGAAATCGACGGTAACGTGTTTATCGACGATGCCAGCGGCTTGAAGCCGGGTGACAAGGTCTGGTGCACCGTGACCGACGCTGATGAGTACGATCTGTGGGCTGAAAAGCGCGACTGATCGAAAAAACTTGAAAAGCCCTGCTTCTGGACAAGATGCGGGGCTTTTTTAGGTCTATCGTTTTGCCCATCAGCGCCAATCAACGCAAGGGGCAGCGGGCATGCGTCAGCATTCAGTTATCCACACACCTAAAGCCAGCGACTACGCAGAGCTGGCGCGCATCTGGGAGGCCTCGGTGCGGGCCACCCATGATTTTTTGCCGGACAGTTACATCGTATTGCTGAAAAACCTGCTGCTGACCCGCTACCTGGATTCGGTGATGCTGATCTGCACCCGTGACTCGCGCCAACGCATCACCGGGTTTGCCGGGGTGGCGTGCGGTAAGGTGGAGATGCTGTTCGTCGACCCGCAATACCGCGGGCAAGGCCTCGGCCGGCAGTTGCTGCGTTATGCAATCGAGCGCATGAACGCCGACGAACTCGACGTCAACGAGCAGAACCCCCAAGCCTTGGGGTTTTATTTCAAGCAGGGTTTCGAAGTGGTCGGACGCACCGAGCATGACGGCCTGGGGCAGCCCTATCCGTTGCTGCACCTGCGCCTGCGCCAGCAACAACAAAACGCCCGTCAGGGCTAAATGAAATGGGGCCGGGATTAACCGCGCCCACACAGGTACAATAGCCGCCCCCTTTTGTTACGGCCCTTGTCATGACTGACCCCATACGCCTCTCCAAACGCCTTATCGAACTGGTCGGTTGCTCCCGTCGGGAGGCTGAGCTGTTTATCGAAGGCGGCTGGGTCTCGGTGGACGGTGAAGTGATCGACGAGCCGCAATTCAAGATCACCACCCAGAAGGTCGAACTGGACCCGGAGGCCAAGGCCACTGCGCCAGAGCCGGTGACCATCCTGTTCCACGCCCCGGTTGGTGTAGATGCTGAGACGGCAATGGCCTCGATCAGCGCCGAAACCCTCTCGGAGGAACACCGCTTCAGCAAGCGTCCGCTCAAGGGCCACTTCCTGCGCCTGACCGCCAGCGCCGACCTGCAAGCCAAGGCCAGCGGCCTGCTGGTGTTTACCCAGGACTGGAAGATTCTGCGCAAGTTGACCGCCGATGCCGCCAAGATCGAGCAGGAATACGTGGTGGAGGTTGAAGGCGACATGGTTGCCCACGGCCTCAACCGCCTGAACCACGGCCTGACCTACAAAGGCAAAGAGCTGCCAGCCGTAAAAGCCAGCTGGCAGAACGAAAATCGCCTGCGCTTTGCGATGAAAAACCCGCAACCGGGCGTGATCGCCCTGTTCTGCGAAGCCGTTGGCCTGAAAGTCGTCGCTATCCGCCGCATTCGCATCGGCGGCGTGTCCATCGGCAAAGTGCCGGTTGGCCAATGGCGTTACCTGTCCGGCAAAGAAAAGTTCTAAACAGCCTCCCCCTTTCCAGGCACCGCCCCACCCGGCGGCGCCCACCGTTGAAAACCAGGATTGCCCACCATGATTCACAACGACGTACTGCGCAGCGTGCGCTACATGCTCGACATCAGCGACAACAAGATGGTCGAGCTTATCAAGCTCGGCGGCATGGACGTGACCAAGGAAGACCTGCTGACCTACCTCAAGAAAGACGAGGAAGAAGGCTTTGTGTTCTGTCCGGATGAGGTCATGGCCCACTTCCTCGATGGCCTGGTGATTTTCAAGCGCGGCAAGGACGAAAGCCGTCCGCCGCAGCCGATCGAAACCCCGGTGACCAACAACATCATCCTCAAGAAACTGCGTGTGGCCTTCGAACTGAAGGAGGACGACATGCACGCCATCCTCAAGGCTGCCGAATTCCCGGTGTCCAAGCCTGAACTGAGCGCACTGTTCCGCAAGTTCGGCCATACCAACTACCGCACCTGTGGCGACCAGCTGCTGCGCAACTTCCTCAAGGGCCTGACGCTGCGGGTTCGCACGTAAGCCATGGGTTACCAGGTCTCGCCGGTCGGTTTCGTACGCTCCTGCTTCAAGGAGAAGTTCGCCATCCCGCGCCAACCGCAACTGGCGCCTGCCGCGCGGGGCGTGCTGGAGTTGGTGGCGCCGTTCGACCAGGGCGAGGCGGTACAGGGCCTGGAGCAGGTCAGCCACGTGTGGCTGTTGTTTCTGTTCCACCAGGCCCTGGAAGACAAGCCCCGCCTGAAAGTGCGCCCGCCCCGCCTGGGTGGCAACACGTCCATGGGGGTGTTTGCGACCCGCGCGACTCATCGGCCCAACGGGATTGGCCAGTCAGTGGTCAAGCTGGACAAGGTGGAGCCGGGCCGGCTATGGATTTCCGGGATCGATTTGCTCGATGGCACCCCGGTATTGGATATCAAGCCGTATGTGCCCTACGCCGATATCATCGACACAGCCACCAACAGCATCGCCAGTGGTGCACCACAACTGATTCCGGTGCAGTGGCTGAAGAGCGCACTGCAGCAGGCACAAGGCCATGCCCAGCGCCTTGGGGAGCCGTTGGTGGAGTTGATCGATCAGTGTCTGGCACAGGATCCACGGCCGGCGTACCAGACGCCAGGGCCTGAACGCGAATACGGGGCGCAGTTCTGGGATGTGGATGTGCGCTGGCACTATCCAGAGGCCGGGATGATTTGTGTGTTGGAAGTGGTGCCAGCGGGATAAACCGGAAACCCAATGTGGGAGGGGGCTTGCTCCCGATGGCGATGGATCAGTCAACGTGTATATCGACTGCCCCACCGCCATCGGGAGCAAGCCCCCTCCCACATTTTTTACCGCAGTTATTTCTCGACGAACGCGCGCTCGATCAAGTAATCACCCGGCTCACGCATCCGCGGCGAAACCTTCAGGCCGAAGCTGTTCAGCACTTCGCTGGTCTCGTCCAACATACTTGGGCTGCCGCACAACATGGCGCGGTCGTCCTCTGGGTTGATCGGTGGCAGGCCGATGTCGCTGAACAGCTTGCCGCTGCGCATCAGGTCGGTCAGGCGGCCTTCGTTTTCGAATGGCTCGCGGGTCACGGTCGGGTAGTAGATCAACTTCTCACGCAGGGCCTCGCCGAAGAATTCGTTCTGCGGCAGGTGCTCGGTGATGAACTCGCGGTAAGCGACTTCGTTGACGTAGCGCACGCCGTGGCACAGGATCACTTTTTCAAAGCGCTCGTAGGTTTCCGGGTCCTGGATCACGCTCATGAACGGAGCAAGGCCAGTACCGGTGCTGAGCAGGTAGAGGTGTTTGCCCGGCTTCAAATCGTCAAGCACGAGGGTGCCTGTCGGTTTTTTGCTGATGATGATCTCGTCGCCTTCCTTCAAGTGCTGCAATTGGGAAGTCAGCGGGCCATCCGGCACCTTGATGCTGAAGAACTCCAGATGCTCTTCCCAGTTCGGGCTGGCAATGGAGTAAGCGCGCATGAGCGGGCGGCCGTTGGGCTGTTGCAGGCCGATCATCACGAACTGACCGTTCTCGAAGCGCAGGCCCGGATCGCGGGTGCACTTGAAGCTGAACAGAGTGTCGTTCCAGTGATGAACACTGAGGACACGCTCGTGGTTCATGTTGCTCATGTACGGGGGACTCCTGGAAATGGGTCTGCGCCAAAGATGAAGTGCGCAATTGCACAGCATTCTAATGGCGGCGACAATATCTGTTAACTGGATTATTAAGATAAGGGTTATCGGTTATATCGATATGCGATTTACTCTCCGTCAACTGCAAGTCTTCGTCGCCGTCGCCCAGCAGGAAAGCGTCTCCCGCGCTGCTGGCCTTCTGGCCTTATCTCAATCCGCCGCCAGCACCTCGATTACCGAGCTGGAGCGCCAATCCAGCTGCCAATTATTCGACCGTGCCGGCAAGCGCCTGAGTCTCAACGCCTTGGGCCATCAGCTGTTGCCTCAAGCGGTGGCGCTGTTGGACCAGGCCAAGGAGATCGAAGACCTGCTCAACGGTAAGTCCGGCTTCGGCTCCCTGGCGGTCGGCGCTACCCTGACCATTGGCAATTACCTGGCCACCCTGCTGATCGGCAGCTTCATGCAGCAGCACCCCGAAAGCCAGGTGAAGCTGCATGTGCAGAACACTGCCAATATCGTGCATCAGGTTGCGCACTACGAAATTGACCTGGGTCTAATCGAAGGCGACTGCAGCCACCCCGATATCGAGGTGCAAACCTGGGTGGAAGATGAGCTGGTGGTGTTTTGTGCACCTCAGCACCCCCTGGCCAAGCGCGGCGTGGCCACCCTGGAAGAATTGACCCATGAGGCCTGGATCCTGCGGGAACAAGGCTCCGGCACGCGCCTGACCTTTGACCAGGCCATGCGCCATCACCGCAGCGCGCTGAATATCCGCCTGGAGCTGGAGCACACCGAGGCGATCAAACGGGCGGTGGAATCGGGTTTGGGCATCGGGTGCATTTCCCGGCTGGCGCTGCGCGATGCATTTCGCCGTGGCAGCCTGGTGCCGGTAGAAACCCCGGACCTGGACCTGGCCCGGCAGTTCTACTTCATCTGGCATAAACAGAAATACCAGACCTCGGCCATGCGAGAGTTCCTGGAACTGTGTCGGACCTTCACCGCCGGGGTTCAGCGCAGCGACGAGATCGTGCTGCCGAGCATTGCCTGATCGTCAGATCAGGATCACGGCCCACACCAGGGTGATCATGGTCAACGCCACGAATTGCGCAGCGCTGCCCATGTCCTTGGCGTTTTTCGACAAGGGGTGGCGATCAAGGGAAATACGGTCGATCGCCGCTTCTACCGCCGAATTGAGCAATTCAACGATCAGGGCCAACAGGCACACCGCAATCAGCAGCGCGCGCTCAACACGGCTGACGTGCAGGAAAAAACTCAGCGGGATCAGGATGACGTTCAACAAGACCAGTTGACGGAACGCCGCCTCACCGGTGAAAGCCGCGCGCAGGCCATCCAGGGAATAGCCCCCTGCATTGAAGATACGTTTGAGACCGGTTTGACCCTTGAAAGGCGACATAGACGTAGGCAACTGAACCAAAGAAGTGGGGAAACTAGATCACGCAAAGTCAAAAAAGCGTGAATCGGTAACAACTTAATGCTGAGCAATTGACTCAAGTTGTTGCAAGAGCAGCGCCGCCTGGGTCCGCGTGCGCACCCCCAATTTGCGAAAGATTGCCGTGACATGCGCCTTGATGGTCGCTTCCGACACACTCAGCTCATAGGCGATCTGCTTGTTCAGCAAACCTTCGCAGACCATGGTCAGCACTCGAAACTGCTGGGGTGTCAGGCTGGCCAAGCCATCACGGGCGGCCTTGGCTTCGTCGGACACGTTGATGTGTTCGAATGCCTGCGGCGGCCAGGACACATCACCGTCCAACACTGCACGCACGGCCTTCTGAATATCTTCCATCGCGCTGGACTTTGGAATGAAGCCGCTGGCGCCAAACTCCTTGGAACGCACCACCACGTCGGCGTCTTCCTGGGCAGAGACCATCACCACGGGGATCTGCGGGTATTGCCCACGCAGGAGCACCAGCCCCGAGAAACCGTAGGCGCCGGGCATGTTCAGGTCGAGCAGCACCAGGTCCCAATCGGATTTCTCGGTAAGGCGGGCTTCCAGCTCGGCAATGCTGGCCACTTCAACCAGGCGCACGTCGGGGCCAAGGCCCAGGGTCACGGCCTGATGCAGCGCACTGCGAAACAGCGGGTGGTCATCGGCTATCAGGATTTCGTATGTGGCCATTGATTAAATGATCCTGTTTTTTATGGCAGCCCCGATGAGTTCGGGGTTCACCAATACACAAGGCGACGGCCAGGCAGCCATCGCCACAGGGTACGTTCAACGTCAAAAGCACTTGGAACGACGTCGAAAACTCACGGTTGCACCCCAATCGGCGCTCAGCATGCCCAGCGCAGCCTGGGGGGTCAAGCACTACGCCCATGGGCATTTTAGCGGCATGCAGGTTTACGGTGCCATCATGCAAACGTCGTCTGGCTATAGCGTGGGTATATAGGGTGCCAGACGAGTATGGACGCAGTCGGTCGGGTCCAGTGGCAACTGGAACTTGGCGGCCAGGTAATGGGTGCTGAATACGTCGAGGTAGGCGTCCAGTACTTCGCTGGCAGCGGCGTCATCGGCCAGTTCCAGGCACAGGGCGGCGACTTCGGCGGTGCAGAAATGGTCATCACGCTTGGAGCGGCGCAGTTTGTAGCGCGAAAGCTGCTCAGGCGCCAGGCTCAATACCGGCAGATGCTCCAGATAGGGACTCTTGCGAAACATCTTGCGCGCTTCGCTCCAGGTGCCATCCAGCAGGATGAACAGCGGGCGCTTGCCTTCTGCCACCGCCACGGTACTGACAACACGCTCGGGCGCCACGAATTCGCCGGGGAACACGATATAGGGCTGCCACTGCGGGTCAGCGAGCAGAGTGAGCAAATCCGGGTCGACTTCGGTGCGCGACCAGGCGAATGCCGTGGTGTCCTCGACCACGTCGGCGATCAACCAGCCGGTGTTGCTGGGTTTCATCGGTTCGACATCGTGCATCAACAGGCACATGGCGGACCTGGCTGCGACCTGGGGGCGCCAGGCACACAGGCAGTATTCGGGGATGACCCGGCAGCCGGGGCAGCGTTCGGCACGGGAGCCTCGATTGACGAAGGGCTTGATCGCGCGTGCCAGGCGCTGTGTGCGCAGGCGGGAGACGGCGTGGCTCATCGGATGCGCCGTACAGAGGGGTAGATCGACACGGAGAAAACTCGTGGAAGGCTGAAGTGACCGCAGTTTACCAGCGATACGCCTGGCTGTAGTGGCAAGGGGTCACCTATAATTGCGCGCCACTGAACGCACAGCGCAGTGGCTGGTCTATGCACCAGTAACCGAATCAGGAGAGTTTCATGCTGCGTTCCATGCTGCGTCTTGCCGCCCCATCCATCGCACTTGCGCTGGTACTGCCCGTGGGCGCCCAGGCGGCCTCGCTGCTGGAGGCCCAAATGAACCGGAAGCTGCAAAGCGTCGCGACTGAAAGCAACAAGGACCTGCCCCGGGAAATCGACGAAAAAACCCTGGAAGTGGCCTACACCGTTGAGGGCATGCAACTGATCGATCACCTCAGCGTATTGCCTGATCGCGCCGAACAGATGCGCGCCAACCCCAAGGCGGTGTATTTCCAGCTGGGGCAAAGCGTGTGCCTGAACAAAGGTTATCGCGAGCTGATGGCCAAGGGCGCAGTGATGCGCTATGAAATCACCGAGAACAAGACCAACCGCCCTGTGGCATCGGTGAAATTCGTGGAAGCGGATTGCCCGGCACCGGCTGCCGCCAAGAAGAAAAAGTAATCTTCGCTTGCCCTTCGCGCGCTGCTGCTCAGTAGCGCGCACGCCCCTGCTCCGTTTCCCTGCAGTTCAGCTGAACTCCCTGTCGAGTGACCAATAAGCGGTTGCCAGCCAAGGGTTTTTCGGCCCATGATCAAGTCATCCCGACCGCCCGTTCATCACGGCTTCCACACCGTTCTGTAACATTTCCAGGGCAAAAGAGGGTTGCCCTCCTGCGTCATGCAGTGCAAAGGTTTTTTAAATCACAAGGAATATACAGAGCCCGTTTGCTGCCTGGCGAACACGTGCAATGCCTTGGTATGCAGCGACACATGCAGTGTCGTGGCCCCCGGACGAATCTCTCGCCGTTGGCCCAGCCTCTGTGAAGAAGGAGAAGTTGAATGCCTTACGAACCGAATGACCGCCTGCTCCGGCATTTTGAAGAAAACGGGGCCGACCTTACGCAACAGGTTGAAGCTCAGCTCCAGCAGATCGCCCCCAACAGCCCGAATATCCCCCTGTATCGCGACATGATCCTGACCGTGCTGCGCATGGCCCAGGACGACCGCAACCGCTGGAACGCCAAGATCACCTTGCAAGCCATTCGCGAACTGGACCACGCCTTCCGCGTACTCGAACAGTTCAAGGGGCGCCGCAAGGTCACGGTGTTCGGCTCTGCACGCACCCCGGTGGAAAGCCCTCTGTACGCCTTGGCCCGCGAGGTGGGTGCCGCACTGGCCCGTTCGGACCTGATGGTAATCACCGGCGGCGGCGGTGGGATCATGGCGGCGGCCCATGAAGGGGCAGGCCTGGAACACAGCCTGGGATTCAATATCACCCTGCCGTTCGAACAGCATGCCAACCCGACCATCGATGGCACCGAGAACCTGCTGTCCTTCCACTTCTTCTTTACCCGCAAACTGTTCTTCGTCAAGGAAGCCGATGCGCTGGTGTTGTGCCCCGGTGGTTTCGGCACCCTGGATGAAGCCCTGGAAGTATTGACCCTGATCCAGACCGGCAAAAGCCCGCTGGTGCCGGTAGTGTTGCTGGATGCGCCGGGTGGCGGTTTCTGGCAAGGCGCCCTGGACTTTATCCGTAGCCAGCTGGAAGCCAATCGCTACATCCTGCCCACCGACCTCAAGCTGGTACGCCTGGTGTACAGCGCTGAAGAGGCAGTGGAAGAGATCAATCAGTTCTATGCCAACTTCCATTCCACGCGCTGGTTGAAACGTGAGTTTGTGGTGCGCATGAACCACCCGCTCAGCGATCGAGCTCTGGCTCATTTGCAGAGTGAATTTGCCAGCCTGCGATTGAGCGGAGAATTCCAGCAGCTTGCCTATACGGGCGAGGAGCATGATGAGCCGAAGTTCAGCCATTTGACGCGGTTGGTGTTCAACTTCAATGGCCGCGACCAGGGCCGGTTGCGGGAGCTGGTGGATTACATCAACTTGCCGGAGAACTGGGCGCAGGCTCAGGGGAAGACGCAACAGCGGGTAGCGCCGCAGCCGGCGTGAAATCCAGAAATGCAGAATCCAGAAACGCAAAAAGGCCCGCTATTTTCATAGCGGGCCTTTTTTGGGGGCTTCAGGTTTGGTGTTTCAGGTTTAGATCGAAGGTGAGGCCATTGGGGCTGCTTCGCAGCCCAGCGCGGGGCAAGCCCGCTCACCACAAACAAGCCCGCTCACCACAACAAGCCCATTCACCACACAAGAAGCCCATTCAACAAACAACAAGCCTATTCACCACACAACAAGGCCGTTCACCACACAACAAGGTGTTCAGTCATCCATGTCTCGGCCACTTAATAAGCGGCTGATCATTTCCATCGAAAAACCGCGATAACTTAAGAAGCGCCCCTGCTTGGCGCGTTCCCTGGCATCAATGGGGAGATGACCCGAGAATTTGCGGCGCCAGGTGTCTTCCAGTTGTGCCTGCCAACTGATACCGCACTCACGCAAGGCAAGGTCGATATCGGCTCGCTGTAAACCGCGCTGGCTCAGCTCTTCGCGAATACGCGCCGGGCCATAGCCGGAACGGGCTCGGTAGGAGACAAAACTTTCGAGATAACGGGATTCCGAAAGCAGCCCCTCTTCCGTCAAACGGTCAAGGGCGGTTTCGATCATCTCAGGTTCCGCGCCGCGCTGACGCAGTTTACGCGTCAGCTCGACTCGACCATGCTCGCGGCGAGCGAGCAGGTCCATTGCGGTGCGCCGAACGGCGACGAGTGTATCCAGTACAACGGTCATCGTTTACTTCAGATGTCAGTGTCGGCTTCTTCTACTTCTTCAACCGGCTCGCGGTTGGCGGCAGCTTTCACGTCTGGTGTTGGGGTCAGCAGTTTGTCGCGGATCTGCTTCTCAAGCGTGGCAGCGATATCCGGGTTGTCCGCCAGGAACTTGGCCGAGTTGGCCTTGCCCTGACCGATCTTGCTGCCATTGTAGGCATACCATGCACCGGATTTTTCAACGAAGCCGTGCAGCACGCCCAGGTCGATCATCTCGCCGTTCAGGTAGATACCCTTGCCGTAGAGAATCTGGAATTCAGCCTGGCGGAAAGGCGGAGCCACTTTGTTTTTCACGACCTTGACGCGGGTTTCGCTACCGACCACCTCGTCACCTTCTTTCACCGCGCCAGTACGGCGGATGTCCAGGCGAACCGACGCGTAGAACTTCAACGCGTTACCACCGGTGGTGGTTTCCGGGCTGCCGAACATCACGCCGATCTTCATGCGGATCTGGTTGATGAAGATCACCAGGCAGTTGGCGTTCTTGATGTTACCGGTGATTTTACGCAGCGCCTGGGACATCAGGCGGGCTTGCAGGCCCACATGCATGTCGCCCATTTCACCTTCGATTTCAGCCTTGGGTACCAGAGCTGCCACGGAGTCGACCACGATCACGTCGATGGCGTTGGAGCGCACCAGCATGTCGGTGATTTCCAGGGCTTGCTCACCGGTGTCCGGCTGGGACACCAGCAGGTCGTCAACGTTGACGCCCAGCTTGCCGGCGTATTCAGGATCCAGGGCGTGCTCGGCGTCGACGAATGCGCACGTAGCGCCCATTTTTTGCGCCTGGGCAATCACCGACAGGGTCAGGGTGGTTTTACCGGAAGATTCAGGACCGTAGATTTCAACGATACGGCCTTTTGGCAGGCCGCCAATGCCGAGCGCGATGTCCAGACCCAGAGAGCCAGTGGAAATAGCCGGGATCGCCTGACGGTCGTGATCGCCCATACGCATTACGGCACCCTTGCCGAATTGACGTTCGATCTGACCCAGGGCCGCAGCCAAGGCTTTCTTCTTGTTGTCGTCCATTAAAGTCCTCACGTAATCAATAAGGCCTGACGGCCAACACCTGTATAAGTAGACAGTATTGTTCCACAAAGATCGGAGATCGCCTACCCCTGATTTTCTATTTCTGCTGCAGCTCGTCGCAACAAGCCCTCCAGCGCGGCCTTCACCGTTTGTCGGCGGACCTCATCGCGGTTGCCGGGGAAGTGCTGAAGCTCGGCCGTGACCTCCTCGCCAACGCCAAAGGCCAGCCACACGGTGCCCACCGGCTTGTCCACCGAACCACCATCGGGCCCCGCCACACCGCTGACCGCCACGGCAAAGCGCGCCAGGCTTTTCTCCTGGGCGCCGCGCACCATGGCCTCCACCACTTCCTGGCTGACCGCCCCAACCTTTGGAAACAACGTTTCCGGCACATTCAGCTGCCGGGTCTTCTGCCGATTGGAATAGGTGACATACCCCGCCTCGAACCAGGCCGAACTCCCCGGGATCCGCGTAATGGCCTCGGCGATACCGCCACCGGTACAGGATTCCGCGGTGGTGACGTGGGCATTGAGCACCTGCAGGCGGCGGCCCAGGTCAGCGGCAAGTTGAGTGATTTCCTTCACGACGGTCTCCAGAAGTGGGCGGGGGTTTGCCTACCCTACAGGAGCAGATCGCTCATGCAAGCGACAGGCTGGAACAAGAGATCAGCGGGCGACAGCGCGCACATACGCCTGGCAAGCGCGAAGCGCGATCAGTCCCTGGTCGCCGGCATCGGTGATGCCGATAATTCGCTGAGCATGCGCCGGGTCAAGTCGGGCTCGTGCGGCTGCATGAACCAGGCCGGTGGTGGCGGTGGCGGTTGGCATTGCACAGCCACTGGTGGGTTCGGTGGCGTCAAGAAGGACTGACAACCGCACATCAGCAGTGGCCAGGCGGTCGCGCAGAGCAGCCTGGTTACGTTGGGCATCGCTTAACTCCCGAGCATGCTGTTGGTCGCTGGCACTGAGCTGTTGCTCCAGGGCCAGCCGTTTGTCTTGTTCAGCCTGTTGTTGATGCAAGGCCGCCTGGCGTTGCTGGCTGAGCGCCTGTGCATGGGCGGAAGCCTGGCGCTCAAGCTGTACCCCCAAGCGCCAGGCCTGCACCTGCCAGGTCCCCGCCACCAACAGGCAAGCACCGATCAATTGGTAGGCCCCTAGGAAACGCATAACACCGCCTTCGCCCGCGCCCACAGCCGCAAGCGATCCTCCAGCCCATTCAACCCACCATTGATACGCCGTGTAATGGTGGTGAACTGGTCCTTGTCGGCCAGCTCATTCAGGCCATTGACCTGCCAGAACCAGGCGGCCGACTCAACCGCCCATTGCGGTTGCTCCAGCAACATCGGCTCCCGTAACAGACGGTCATCACCAAACAGCGCCTGGCTGCATGCCAGGTAATTGCGCCGACCGGTGATCTGGATCAGTCCTCGGCCGCGGTACAACTGGCCATCGCCATCCGATTCGGAGCTATTGCCCAGGCGTGCGGCCAGGCTGCCGGTGTCGTATTTGCCCAGGTAGTGATCGCTGCCCAGTTCGCGCACGTAACGCAGCTCACCGGATTCGTGGCCGATCTGGGCGAGGAAGGCGGCAATGCGTTTGGCACGGTTGATCTCGAAGCGAACGAACGCCGCATTCAAGGGCATTAAAAAAACGCCCGCTCTAAGGCGGGCATCCGGCATAACGTCAAGCAGCTGGGGCAGTGTTATCACCATTGGTTTTACTCTCGAAAAGTAGCTATATCGACAACCCACCGGCCGTGATCGAACTGCGGTATCCCGTCACCGGATCGCCGACATGAACCACCTGCTTTATCGACCAGCGCCCCTGCATATAGGAGGGCCAGCTCTCATCCAGCACTAACAGGCCTTCCGCGGCCAACAATGGATTGCCCGGGCAATCGATCAGCAACTTCAAATTTTCACGCCCCACACGGCGTAGCTCGCCTTCGGCAACGGCGCGGGCCTCGGCTTCGTTCTGGTAGCGTTGGCGCAAGGTTTTGAACGGTGCATTCCCCACCTGGACGACGCGCTGCTTGCCGGCGGAGACATCCCACCAACTGGCACGGCAGCCTTCGTATTTCGAGCGGGATTTTTCGTCGAGCTTGGCGGTGATAAAGCTTTGTTCACCGGGGCGATTGTCATCCGTCACGGACAGCTTCACTTCCGGCAACAGCTGGCCGGAGAGCGATTTGGCTTGGCCGGCTTCGGCCAATACATAGAGTTCGTTGAACGGTTTGGTGACTGCACTATAAAGTCGGGCAAGGCGCGAAATGAACGCCATGTCACTTTCGTTGGACTGGTCAATGTGCGCGATAGCAATCCCCTCCAGCGCCGGCGCCACTCGCGGTGAATAGCCGTGACGACTGACCAGTTGGCGAAACAGCGCGCCCAGGGTGGTCGGACCGTAGCTGGCGGATCGACGCTGGCGGTAACCCGTTGCATCGACCACGCTGAAGGGCGCTGCGGTGGCCACGATCATCAAGCGCATGGGAAACAGCACCGGTGTGCGTTGGGTGACGACAAACTCGCCCTTTTCCACCAACCCCGATTCCAGGTAACCGGCACGCAAACCGATCTTGCCGTTCAGCGTGGGCAGACCGTCCAGCCCCTCGATATTGAGGGTCAGCTCCAGCCGGTCGGTCTCAATGCCCGCGGCGTCGGTGTGGCTCCAGTGCATCAAGCGTTGATTGAGCAGCGCCGCGTTGGCGCCATAAAACTCCACGATAGGCGTAAATCCCTGTGCCATGCAGCCTCCTTAATCCCAGGCCAAAACGGGTCGCACAGCTCCGGGCCGAGCGTGCAGTTCAGGCACGATCACCCACACGCCGGCCGGCAGCACCGGGCCATATTCGGCAAGCTCGGGGTTCAGGCGCCAGAGGGTTTCCTCCGCCGTGTCGTCGCAACGGCCCACCTCGCGATAAAGCAACAGGTTGACCGAATCACCGGCAATACTTCGCACTCTACGCATTGACGAACTCCTCCAGCTCCAGCGTCCAGGCCATGACCATGGCGGTGCCGTCATCGATGACATTGCTCTGGGTTTCCACAATCGAATTGATCCGCCACAAGCCCCAGTTACGGCCGATACCGTCAACCAGGGGCAATGGCGCTCGCGCATTTTGCAGCGCGCGCAATTCGTCCAGGCGTTGCATGCCTACGCCGTACATGGCTGTGCCGCCGAATGTGAGTTTTTCCAGCTTCTGACCGCTCTGCCGCGACTGCGACTTGCTGGCAATAATCGCCAGGTCACTCCAGCCGCCATCGCTGGCACGGACCAACGAGGAATAGGCGAATCCTCGAGACAAGCCGAAAATAAAGTCGCCGAGTACCATTTGTTGTCGCATCAATCACCTCCTGGAGGATCGGCCAGTGCCGCGTTGCGTCGGATGCCCAGGGTGTCGGTGACCATCGGCATGCATTGGAACTGCAAGGCTTGGATTACCTGGTTGACGACCTGCTGGGCGTCGGCGGGGTTGACGCCGGTGATCTGGATGCTCGGGGCGAGGGTCACTTGCACGTTGTCCGTGCGTGCACTGTTGAGTTCCTTGCTCACCGCATTGGGCGCAGGCAGGCGATCCGTTGAGCCGAACAGTTTGTCACCGAGCCAACTGCCTGCCTCGCTGCCGAGCAAACCACCGATTGCGCCACCGACAGCAGTGCCAACGCCGGGGAAAATCAGAGTGCCGATAGCGGCGCCTGCGGAGGCACCGGCCCAGGCACCACCGGCGGTGCTGAGGCCTGAGCCGACGGCGTTTACGTCACCGTTGCGTATACCTTGAACCACATTGAGTGCAGCGTCGACGTACCGCAGCGGACCGAGACGGCGGGCTCCGACCGACTCCAGCCGGATCATCGTGTCAGCCAGGCGGGAGGTTGCCGGCGTTGGTACGCGGGCAACCTCCCCAGTGGAATGCCTCAAAGGGCTGGGCGATATAGGGTTGGGAGTATTCACGCCCACTTGGACGGGCATCGGAACCAAGCCTCGTTCCAACGCGTCAATTAACCCGACGCCCTTGCCTGACGCCAGATTGCGCACGACATTGCTCCCCTGCCAAGTGTCCGGCGGGCTTGGGCTTGGGGAGATTCGTTGAGTTGTTGCGCCGCCATGAAAGCCTAATCGTGGGGCTTCCAACACCTTGCTCACCTTCTCGAACAGGTTGCGCACCGTCGAGTTAAACCCACTGGTCGCTTTGCTGGAGGTAGAAGTGTTCCCCAACCTCGCCAACCTTGGTCTATCCGATTTTTTGCGCCCGCTCGTGTACTTTGGTCCGAAGCGCTCACGCCCACGTAGCGCCTCGCTGACGCCTGGGCAGCAACCGTCGCTCCCCTTGCTGGCGCCCTTGAACAACGCGCCGACGCCGGGAATTTTACCAAGCGTCACCTCAAGTGCTTTGTCTGAAACCTTGGTCCTGGCCGACTCCGCCAGGCCTTCACCCGACCACTTGAGCAACTGTGTGATCGAGGATTCGTCGGCAGACGCTTTTCCTTCCGGCGTGCTTTTCGTTTCACTGCTGATGGAGCCGCCAGCCGGGCCCGCCAGTGCTCCGCTCGTAACGAACAACGTGCTGTTGAGCGTTTCCAGTGTCTCACGCAGCCGCACTTGCTCCAGGGTCAAGGCGTTGATATCCACACTGACGGTGATCAGCGCCGAGCTGAGTTCCGGCTGCGGCTGCGGCGTCGCCTTCAGACTCAGAGGTGTGGCAAGGCTTGCGGAAAACGGCGCGAGCACATTACCAAGTTCCACATCGCCGATCATCCAGCGCTTGTCTTCCTGGGCGAGCCTGGTCTGATATTGAGTCTCTTGCATCCCGCTTACTCCTGTTTAACGCCAAGGCGAGTGATCGCGATGTCGTAGCGGCGCAATGCTTTTCCGGCGTCCCAGTCGAGGATCTCCGCCTCATTGACCGAATAGATCAGCGGCACCACATCGAGGATCACTTCGATGTCGCGCTCCGAAAGAAGTCCGCCGGTTTGTTTAAAAAATCGTCGATGCGCTCCTGCAGTTCGGTCCAGTCGGGCACGGTCAGGTTGGCGAGGTCGGGGATCATCAGGCCGGTGCAATGGGCGGTAATGAACTCGGCGCGCTCTTTGTTGGTGACGAGTTTTTTCATCACCTTGGTGGCACGCAGGGCGGGCATTTCCAAGGGCAGTTCAGTGAGGGTCCGGCCGGCCGCGTCGAGAGGCAGCAACAATTGGACGGGCTGGTCGTGGGTTGCCGTCGCTTGCTCATCCAGGAAAAACGAAGTAGGGCGTGTCGACATCTCGTGTACGTATTGGGCGATGCTGACGTAGTCCGGGCGCTTGAGCTGGTCGAGTTCTTTTTCCGACAGGCCGGTGGCGAGTTTCGCCAGTTCGAAAAACTGGTCGTCCTCGTCATCACCGGCCCGGGCCAGCGCTTCTTTTTGCGCGGCGTAGTACAGCGGCTTGAGTTGCACCTGCTGGATCGTCGCGCCGGTGTCGGCGGTGATCGGAGACAGCAGGAGGTGCAGCGGTGGCATCCAGGCCATGGGGCAATTCCTTGATGAAGTAAGGGGCGAGCACGCCCGCCCCCGGGGAGTTACGGCATCAGCACCGCACGGCGGGCATCGCCGAGGATGTCGACACCATTGAGCACGAACTTCTGGGTACGCACGTCGATGTCGATGACCGGGATGCCGTTTTCCAGGCGGTTGTAAGTGCGGCAGGAAAGCTCAAGCGTGGTGAGAGCCTTGTCGCCCATCTTCAACTTGGCTTCGGCCAGGGATTTCAGCTTGCCGCCGACCGTGTGATAGGTGAAGTAGGTCTTGCCGTCCTGATCCTGGCCGGCTTCCCGCACGTTCAGCAGGATGTCATCACCCAGGCGCACGCCCAGGGCCAGCATGATTTCCGGGCCGGCACCTTGCAGCACCAAGGTGGCATTGAGCACCTTGCCGCTCTTGGCCATTTCCTCGGCGATAAAGCGCCCGCCGGACATGGATTCCATGTCGAACTCGATCTTCGGCGGGGTGAATTCCTCGACCGTCGCGGACAACGGCAGGCCTTGAAGGGTGGCCGCAATGGCCTGTCTGACTCGGTTGGTAAACATTAGAGAACGTCCTCCAGGAACTGCTCGATGATTTCATCGCGGGCGTTGAGTTGATAAATCATGTGTTCGTTCGGCGCATAGCGGCCGTAATCGATAACGATGAACCAGGTGCCGTTCTTGTACTTCTCGACACTGTTGAGCTCCGGGTGCAGGTACACGCTGCCGCCGGGAATGGTTTCGTCGGCGACCAGGGTTTGCAGCCAGTCGTTGATGCGCTTGACCTCCTGGTCCATGAAGGACTTGGTGAGGTTCTTGGCCATGGCTTTCTGACCCGCCTTGACCAACTTGCGGCTGATGGCATCTTCCAGCCCGACATAGCTGATGAACTTGCCAGTGATGGAGCGGTTACCCAGCAGCGAAAAACCGCCGAGGATGGTGCGGGCGTAGTAGCTCACGCCGTAACGGTTGAGCAGGTCGCCTTCGGTGGAGGTGTCGAGGATGTTGTACTCGACCACGCGGGAAACGTCCTCGGCGAACGTCACCTGATTACCCGGGCTTTCCCACTGCTTGACCTTGGCCAGCGCCGCGATCGCCAGGGATGACGGCGCGAGGAACACGTTTTTCTTCGCCGCCTTGGAGTACACCGACGGCATGTTGTGCACCAGCAGGCAACGGTCGAAACCAAGCTCGGCACCGCCCAGTTCGCCGCTGTAGGTCACCTGGTCGGCCACCGCCGCGTCCTTGCCATCCAGCACCACACGGGCCTTGATGCGCTTGCCGAAGGCCGCGAACTCACCCGCCACAGCCTTGGTACCGGTGAAGCCAGGGGCGCCGATGATGGTCAGGTCTTCCGGCACGCTGGCCAGTGCCGCCAGGCCCAGCTTACGACCGGTGACCGGCTCGTTGCCGCCGATTACATTGTTGAGGGTGTCCGCCGGGGTGGCGCCCTCCTCCACGATCACCACGTAGACCGGCACCTTGACCACTTTGAGGATCTGGTAGACCGCGTGGAACAGCGTGCCTGTCTCCGCGCCAGTAGGATCCAGCAGCGCCTGGGTGGTGAAGCTGTTGATACGGAACGGCGCGTTTTTCGGGATCGACGCATGGGCATTCGGCGCGGTGCCGACCAGGCCGATCACATTGTCGCCAAGGCCACCCATGGCCTCGGGGGATTCGGTGGCATTCACGGTGATGCCGTTGTGCTCGAAGTTCAGAACCTCAGCCATGGTTAGTCAGCCTTCTTGGTGGTGGCCTTTTTGGCCGGGGTGGCGTTGAGGACGCTGGTCAGTTCCAGGCGGCCGGCGGTGCGCAGGGCGGATGCTTCGACGTCCAGCAGGTCCAGTTCCTCGCCGACGGTGGACCAATGGCCGGCACCGGTGGGGAATGGGATGAGGACGGTGTAGGTTTGGCGGGTGTGCATGAGTGGGATTCTCCGAATGGAAAACGCCAAAGCCCCTACGGAAGGGGCTTTGGGAGGCGAAAAAAAACCGCTTTCGCGGAGGGTTACTTCAGGAAGTCCGGCTTAGGAGGCCATACAACGGTGTCGGGATCGCTCCCTTGATCTGGAATATCTCGCAGGCCCTGGCGATAGGCCAAGAACGCAGCTTTATTTTTATCCAACATTGGATAGTCGGGCATCGCCGCATAATCACTGGCTGACAAATCCTGATCACGGGCGCTACGTATAACTTGCCACTTAATCAGTGGATGAAGTTCAGCAGGTACAAAAATGGGCTTCATGGTCTCTCCTTAGCTCAAAGCCAACATAGTTCCCCAGTCGCCTGGACTGGTAACAACACCCGTGCAGGCGCCTGCCAACATCACTTCGACAATACCCGAAGCAGAAGTCCGCATCGGATGAAGGTGATAATAGGCGCCAAACAGTTCACTGGGCGCAACAACTGTCGAGCACCAGCGCCACTTGCCTTTTTCTGCACCGACACTCCAGGCACCAGAAATTGAACCCTCCAGGACACGGACAAACGCACCCAATGTGATATAGGAGTTGAGCGGAACCGCCCCCGTTCCATTAGCAAGTGCGGTATCAACCGTATAAGGGAAAGCGAGCCAAGGACTGATGTCTGCGGTTGCCCACTTCAATTGCCACACGTTTAAAATCGTTCGAAAGTACTCGCTGGCTCTGATATTGAAGCCAGGAAACTGTTCGCGCACATCGGCCTGGACTTGCAGCAGAAAATCCACATCCGCCTGCGGACGGCCTGTAGCTTGAGAGGTGGTGGTGATAGAACGCAGTTTATTACAAGCCACCTCTCCATGAATTCCCCAGTTGTCGATCAACTTTCCATCGGCGCTGGGATACAAGTTGAAGTTTTTAGTCACCGCAAGCCTGGGCAAACGGCTTTTCAGATCCAAAAGCTGTGCATCGTAGGCGCGCCGCGCCTCCGCTATCGCCTTATCAATCTCACCGACCTTGCCGGTGACTACAGTGGTAAGACTATTCGCCGCACTGACGACGGCAGCCAATTGCTGTTCTGTACTCAAAATACGATCTCCTTATCTTTTCTGATTACTCAGTAAACTCTTATTGGCCATCACCAAAATACTTACGACTAAAAAGCACTACTCTTGCTCTCGAGTTTCATTACTCGAAACAAAAGCCCAACACCTCTGGCCATATTGTCAACGCTGGCGGCAGACAGCGCCGCCAATTCATCGACCAGCAACACGTTAAGGTTTTCACTCCCCACCGTGATCGTCACGCTATCCGCCGGCAACGGCGAAATATCCAGCGTGAACTTCTGCAGTACTCGCGCGGCCGCCGCTTTATACGTCAACAACCTCCCCGCCACGGAATACACCGCCAGCAAAGTCCCACTGGCGAGGTAAAAACCAAACTCGCCAATCTCATACTCACCGTCACCATCAAACAGTGCCGCCATCCTGAGTTGGCGGTCGCCCAGGTCTTCGTAATCCACAATGGCAACCCGCTGGCGCTCATCGCGCAAGGCCAGTTCGGTTCCGTCAGGGTTGTAGCGGCCGGTGCCGGCGCCGATATGGGTGATTTCGCCTTTCAATCCCTGGTTTTTTGCCTGCAGCACTTCATCCAAACCCTTGGAGGTGAAGCGCACCAGGCGCGTAATGTCATCTGTCATGGCTGCGCCCTGAGGTCGTAATCGTTAATGGTGTAGTGCTGGGCGACGCCTGCACTGTTTAGTCGAGCAATCAATGCCCATTCAGGTAGGGCACCTTGCAGGCTTAACTCGCTGTCACTGAACGGGGCGTGAACAATTGCGGTCAAGGCAAGTTGACCGTACGTCTCATGCACTACAGTGATCGTGGCCCGATCCCGTTCACTCTGAGCCGCATTGACACGGCGAATCAGCCGATTGTGATCACCACTGGACCAACTGCGCCCAATGATCGCCTGCACATCAAAGGTGTAAGGCACGCCCAATGGCCGCTGCTGATACCAGGCACTGATGTTGGGGGTGAAACCCAGCGATTCCACCGCATGGTTCAACGATTTTGGCGTACCCGCCTGACGCTGGATCTGCCAGGACAAGGCCACAGTAAGGCGCTTTTCGCTTTCGCTGGCATCGGCGTCCCATTCGCTGACGCCTCGATCGGCGGCCAGGTAAGGAAGGAACTCGGCAGGGGTTTGCAGCGGGTTCATCAACGCCGGGAACGGCGGTATGACCCGGTCGAGCAACTTACCGAACCCCAGGTCCAAAGCCTTCTCCAGCGGTGAGCTGTTGGCGGGCAACAAACTCGCTTTGGGTTCACTCATAACGTGCGCACCTCCACCTCGACGCCCGTGCAATACGGGGCCTGGAATGCCGTGCTGATGATCGGCGCCAGCGGCTCGAGAATCTGCAATTGCGCGGCACCGGCGCTGTGGATCGCATAGTCGATCCAACTTGGGTCCACACGGCCTTCCAGGCGATGGCAGGACTCTGCATAGCCTTGCAGCAATTTCTGCGCGGCGACTTGGGTGAGTCCGGAATCCGGACCGGCGTTGATCCTGGCCACCACGCGAATTTTGTACGGCAGGATTTGCGCACCTTGGACGGTGACCAGGTCGGTCTCAGGCCGTACATCGGGCCGTGCGAAATGTCGCCGTACGCCGTCAAGCAAATCGGCGGACGGCGTGCCGTCTCCTTCCCTTGAAAGCACGGTGACCATTACTTCGCCAGGCGCCGTGCGCCGTCCGTTGCCATCCTTGACCCGGGCCGCGTAGCCGTCCGGATCGAAGGTGTAGCTGACGGTCACCACGCCCGGTGTGGCGCTTTGCACCTTGACCGACGGCCGCTCACCGAGGGTGAAGACTTCGCGGCGATACTGCATCCGCGAACCCGCCGCCGGCGCATGGGGTGCCAGGTAATAGCGCAGGCGCGCGTCGTCGTCGCTTTCCAGGGTGGGTGGCACCGGTGGGAAAGCCGCCGGGTCGCCGGGGTCGAGCACTTGGCGCTCCAGGCCCATATCGGCCAGGCGTGCATCCAGGTTGCTGCCGGTGGCCCACCACGCCAGCATCTGCTTGATGCGGGCGTTGTATTTGCGTTCGTGGGTTTGCAGGCGCACGCAAAACGCTTCCAAGGCCAGGGTCAGCAGTTCGCTCTCGTTGTCGAGGCTGACCTTGAGTCTGGCCGCGCTCTGCGGCGCGCGGGTGGCGACGTAGTCGACGACAAACGCCTTGAACTCCGCCAGCAGCGGTTCGAACTCATCGACCGCGATAATCGCCGGCTCCGCCAATTGGTTCTGGCCTGGGATCAGCATGCTCATGTCACGACCTCGAAGGATTGTTGGCGGTTTTTCCAGGTGCCGGCAAAACGCAGCAATAACCCGGCGCCCTGGCGGGTGGCGACGATGACCTGGGGCTGGAAGTCGGCAATGCCGTTCTGGCGGTTGTAGAACGCTTGCGCGGCGTGGCTTTGGGCGAGGATCAACAGGTCGTCGCCAAGGTTCTGGCCGAGCAGTTGCGGGATCATCGAGCCGTACAATGGGCGCTTCTGGCGAGTGCCCAAGGGGGTGGTCAGCGCTCGGGTGGCACGCTGTACGAATTGCAGCCAGTCATCGACGGCTGCCCCGGTGTTCCTATCGATTCCGATCATGGCAACTCCTTATGCGCGGCTGATCACGCGGCCCTGGTGATCCACCAGCGGGCCGCTCAAATGCACGCCGGCGGCATCCAGCGAGAGGCCGGTGGCGCCGAGTTGCAGGATGATGCCCTGGGCGCTCAGGGTCAGGCTGGCAGCACCGACCTTGACGTCGACCTGTTCGCGGGTTCCGCTGAACGTGGTTGGGCCGTTAATCCAGTTGAAGGTATGGCTGGCATCGTCGTAGTCGCTTTGGGTGCCATCCTGATGGCGCCGCCGGGTCAGCGAGGCGACGCTGGACACGGGAGGAAACAGACTGCTGTTCAGCCCGAACAGCGCCACCGACTGCGCGCCCCCTTCCCCGCCGCCGTAGTTGAGCAGCAGGCATTGTTCGCCCACCGATGGAATACGGGTTTCGGTCTGCGCACCGGCGCTGGGGTTGAAGAACCGAATCGCCGGGGTAAGCAACTCACCATGGCTGACCTTGCAGGTATTGCTGGCAGCGTCGACCTCCTGGCACACGCCAATGCGGCAGAAACTGTCCGCGCGGCGATACAGGTCTTCGAGCTGGGCTTCCATTTCCGCCAGGCGCTCGACAATCGGCCCCAGTTGCATGCGTAACAATGCGTCGAACATGGACTACTCCTGCAGGGGCCGATATTGATCCGGATCGTCGATGTCCGAGACTTCCCAGGTGCGGGCAAACAGCGGTGTGCCGGTGGGATCTTCGAGCAACGACGGGCCGAGATAGAGGGTTTGAGTGAAGGAAACGGTCCAGGTGTCGTAGTCCGTTTCGGCGTTGGCGAGCCCAGAGGGCGCCGCGACGACGGCCGTGGGTAAATCGCACTGGTCCGACGGCAGGCCCCAGCGGTTATCCAGGGCCAGGTCCATCAATTGGCTGGCCAGGTCGCACGCGTCAAAAGGCGCCGCCGCGCTGGCGACCGTAACCCTGAGTGATACCGACAAGGCATGCGCCTTGCGCCCTTCACGGGAACGCACGCCGGGGCCGTTGCGTTCCACGCTGATCAGCACGCCGGTGTAATCCCCGGCGGCGCCAACGTCCTGATGGTTGCCTACCTGAAGTTGCGGGAAGGCACGCTTCAGCGCCCCCTCAATGGCTACAGGTAGTTGGGAGGGTTTTTCGATAAGTGTCATCAGTTGCGTCCTTGCAGCAGTTACTGCTGATCCGAGCGAGATGTGGGCGCTTCGTTGACCCCGATGCGCTTGGCCGCCCAGCGTTCATAAAGGCCGATGGCGACGTCCGCGCCGGCCATGGCCGTCAGGCAACCAATGGCGCCGGCGGTCCAGATCGACATGCCGGCGGCGTAGCACAGCATCAATGCCGAAACCCCGCAGACCATGCACGCCCCGGATCGCAAGGCCAGGCGCCGAACCAGCGACCAACCGCGGGCACCCTCCTTGTCGGCGCGCCACATTTCGCCGGATACACCACCAATCAGCGCCAGTGCGATCACCAGCCAGATAGGCATTTCCGCTAACGCTTGCTGCTCGTTTGTCATGTCACGCCTCCTGGCTGAGCAATGCCGGCAAAACACCGGCTTTTGGGTAAATCCATGTATAGGTAGGCATTCCAAAAAGCCCGGTTGCCCAGGCTTTTCAGTAATGCGGTCCAGCGTCGATCTTTCGGCGCTACTGGCGCGGTACGGATCTTTCCTCGATGTTTTTCCGACCACGATCCCTGTCTGCCGGATAACTGCTTCTGGTGCTTTACGCTGCACACCCGGGTCAGTTGCCAACCCTCTGAACCGTCAAGGCCGGTTCATCGCTGCCTGTTCTTGCAAAGCTGTGAAACTAAAGAGCGTCGGCATCCTTGCCGGTGTTGCCTGGCGTCCCTGCCATCGCTCTGATGGCGTCCTTGCCGATGTTGCGTGCCTTCCTTGTCTTCCTTGGCAGCATCCTTGCCGCCTCCACCAGGCCTTATTGGCTGGCTTGGGATGAAGAATATGCATGTATGCATATACAGTCAATGCACAAATGCATTTATTTTCACGCGATTAATGCGCTGATGCATTTCAGGCCCTGCAGGCAAAGGGTTTGGCGATTTTCCACAGGCGAAAAAAAGCCCGCTCGATGGCGGGCGGTCTTACGCAAGGAGGTTAACGGGCGTACATCCCCCACCAGAACACATGCCCGAGAATGCTGATCTGCTCATCCTGGATATCCTGGAAGCTGTAGTCCTCATCCGGGTGTTCATCGCGATTGAAACTGCGCAGGCGAATCCCGGAAGGCAGGCGATAGAGCTGTTTAACCCGCAGCTGGCCATTGTGATTGATGGCATACAAGTCGCCATCGACGATGTCGCCGATGCCACTTTTGCCAGCATTCACGCCGACCGTCGCGCCGTCGCGCAGTACCGGCAACATACTGTTGCCGCGCACCGTCACACACTTGGCTTGGTCGAACTGCACACCGTTATGCCGCAGGCTGCGTTTTCCAAAACGCAGGCTGGCCTTCTCGCTTTCCTCGATGACGAATCTTCCTGATCCAGCAGCCAATTCAACCTCGCGCAGAAAGGGGATCGACACCTCGTCATCATTAACGGGCGTGTCGTCGTCCCACAGGCTTATATCCTTGAGTTCCGAATGCATCGGGTCGCGCCCGTCATCGCGCAAAGCCCCCACCGCCGCGCGCCCGCGCAGTTGATCGGTGCTGACGCGGAAGTACTCGGCGATGCGCGAGATGTGTTTATCCGAGGGATCAACGATCTTGCCGCTGAGAATCCGGGACAACGTGGATTGAGGCACGCCAGTACGCCGGTGAAGCTCCGTGGGGGAGATCCGGTCGCGGTCCAGCAGTTCTCTTAAGACGATAGAAACGTTGCGTTTTTGCATAGCGGGCGATATTGACGGGAGTTTTCGGGGTTGGCAAATGCTAATTTGCATATTCCATGCACATCAGCGGAACTTCCGGGCAAAATAAAGTCAATTTGGCATGATCACCGCGGTACTTGATGCGATGCGCTCAAACAGCGCCAGGCTGATTCCTGGCGAGCCAAGGAAGAAAGCAATGAAACTCGTGCTTGCCATTTTGTTGATGTTCAATGGGTACACATTTGCGGCAAGTTGCACCAGCATCAGCGACTCTGACCAACGAGCCTACTGCAACGCCCAGCAAAGTGGCTCCAGCTGCGAAAACATCAGCAATAGCGATTTGCGCACTCAGTGCAACGCAATGAAGCGTTGATCAGGATGGGCTAAGGGACAAAAAGGGTCGCCCGCACTTTTATTTACGTTCTACCTATCCGTTCATGACCTGCGAAGCCCCCAACCTTGCGTGCTAACCTTGCCGCCAACGCCCATTCACCTCAATTTAAAGCGGTATGCGGAAGACCACGAATGACCGAATGGAGAAATCAGAGCTTCTGGGGCAAGGCGTGGATATACGCCGTGCTGGCGCTCCTAATGTTGATCTCCGACGGCGCAGACTTCAGCTCGCTGGGCGGCGGGGGCTCTAATCGCAAGCGGGTCTTCAGCCCCGGGTTCATTGTGCTGTGCTGTTTCGTCGCGGTGATTGAATTGATAGTGCTGAACCATTTCTATGGGGCGAACTGATGAGTCGAGAGCACAGCGTTAAAAACCACCCCGTCAAGCATGGCAACCCGCACCAGTGCCGACGGCGCCTTATATCTGCAAAGTGACCAGCTCTACTATCGTGCCCCCCTCTTATAGAATGGAAGCTTCGAAGAATGGACTCATGGAAGACTCTGGCAATGGCTGCCATGGTATTGATCGGCGCCCCAGCAGTGGCCGCAGAAAACGCCAACCCTTTCGATAAAGCGCTGATGTACACGACGTTCGTGCCCACGATCCTGATTGGGGGAGCCAGCGCTCTCACGACCGATGCGCCAAAGCTTTTCACATCGTCCAAAACCGATGCCCTGGCCTTTATCGGTTCGGACGGCGAGATCCGCGGTGCTGAGTTCGAACAGGCAACTCGGTACTATCGCTCGACCTACGCCTCGCCTCTTATGTCCGACATGCAACTGGCCAAGGCGATCGCCTCATCGTACTGAGGGAGGCATTTTCGGCTGCATGCCAACAGCGACACGCCCCTGCAGAAGCGTTGCGCATTTAAACAAATGCGCCATCCCACTTTGCGTTTTACCTATCCGTTTGCGACCTGCGAAGGGCCGACCTCGCGTGTTAACCTTGCAGCCATTGCAAAATCAGCAGGGCCGAGCGCCCCACCTTTGCCCCACTCCTTTCAACGAATTTGCCTATTATCCAATGAGTAAAAACACGTCCGATCTGTCCTCTCACACCCCGATGATGCAGCAGTACTGGCGCTTGAAAAACCAGCACCCTGATCAGTTGATGTTCTATCGCATGGGCGACTTCTACGAGATCTTCTATGAAGACGCGAAGAAGGCTGCCAAGTTGCTGGACATCACCTTGACCGCGCGCGGGCAGTCGGCGGGGCAGTCGATTCCGATGTGCGGGATCCCTTATCACTCGCTGGAGGGTTACCTGGTCAAGCTGGTGAAGCTGGGCGAATCGGTGGTGATCTGCGAGCAGATCGGCGATCCGGCCACCAGCAAGGGCCCGGTGGAACGCCAGGTGGTGCGTATTATTACGCCGGGGACGGTGAGCGATGAGGCGCTGCTGGATGAGCGTCGCGATAACCTGATCGCCGCGGTGCTGGGCGATGAGCGCTTGTTCGGGCTTTCGGTACTGGATATCACCAGCGGCAATTTCAGCGTGCTGGAGATCAAGGGCTGGGAAAACCTGCTGGCGGAGCTGGAGCGCATCAACCCGGTGGAGCTGTTGATCCCGGATGATTGGCCCAAAGACCTGCCAGCGGAAAAACGCCGTGGGACCAAGCGTCGTGCGCCGTGGGATTTCGAGCGTGACTCGGCACTGAAAAGTCTATGCCAGCAGTTCTCGGTGCAGGACCTTAAAGGCTTCGGCTGCGAAACCCTGACCCTGGCCATCGGCGCTGCGGGTTGCCTGCTCAGCTACGCCAAGGAAACCCAGCGCACCGCCCTGCCGCACCTGCGCAGCCTGCGCCACGAGCGCCTGGACGACACCGTGGTGCTCGATGGCGCGAGCCGTCGCAACCTGGAACTGGACACCAACCTGTCCGGCGGGCGCGATAACACCCTGCAATCGGTGGTCGACCGCTGCCAAACCGCCATGGGCAGCCGTCTGTTGACCCGCTGGTTGAACCGTCCGTTGCGGGATTTGACGGTGCTGCAGGCGCGCCAGACGTCGATTACCTGCCTGCTGGACGGCTATCGCTTTGAAAAGCTGCAGCCGCAGTTGAAGGAGATCGGCGACATCGAGCGCATCCTGGCGCGGATCGGCCTGCGCAATGCGCGGCCCCGTGACCTGGCGCGTCTGCGCGATGCCCTCAGCGCCCTGCCGCAACTGCAAGTGGCGATGACCGAACTGGACACGCCGCACCTGCAACAACTCGCCGTAACGGCCGGTACCTACCCGGAACTGGCCGCGCTGCTGGAAAAGGCCATTATCGACAACCCGCCGGCGATCATCCGTGACGGCGGTGTACTCAAGACCGGCTACGACAGCGAACTGGACGAACTGCAGTCCCTGAGCGAAAACGCCGGGCAGTTCCTGATCGACCTGGAAGCCCGCGAGAAAGCCCGCACCGGCCTGGCCAACCTGAAAGTGGGCTACAACCGCGTGCATGGCTACTTTATCGAGTTGCCGAGCAAGCAGGCCGAGTCGGCGCCCATCGACTATCAACGCCGCCAGACACTCAAAGGTGCCGAGCGTTTTATCACCCCGGAGCTGAAGGAGTTTGAAGACAAGGCGCTGTCGGCCAAGAGCCGTGCCTTGGCCCGGGAAAAGATGCTCTACGAGGCGTTGCTGGAAGACTTGATCAGCCAGTTGGCGCCGCTGCAGGACACCGCCGCCGCCCTGGCGGAGCTGGATGTGCTGAGCAACCTCGCCGAACGGGCGCTGAATCTCGACCTGAACTGCCCACGGTTTGTCAGTGAGCCGTGCATGCGCATCGTGCAGGGGCGTCACCCGGTGGTGGAGCAGGTGCTGACCACGCCGTTCGTCGCCAACGACCTGTCGCTGGACGACGATACGCGCATGTTGGTGATTACGGGGCCGAACATGGGTGGTAAATCCACCTATATGCGTCAAACCGCGTTGATCGTACTGCTGGCGCATATCGGCAGTTTTGTGCCGGCAGCCAGTTGCGAGCTGTCTCTGGTGGATCGCATCTTCACCCGGATCGGCTCCAGCGATGACCTGGCCGGTGGCCGTTCGACCTTTATGGTGGAAATGAGCGAGACCGCCAATATCCTGCACAACGCCACCGAGCGCAGCCTGGTGCTGATGGACGAAGTGGGTCGCGGCACCAGTACGTTTGACGGCCTGTCCCTGGCGTGGGCGGCGGCCGAACGGTTGGCGCACCTGCGTGCCTATACACTATTTGCCACCCACTACTTCGAACTGACGGTGCTGCCGGAAAGCGAGCCGCTGGTGGCCAACGTGCATCTGAATGCCACCGAGCACAACGAGCGCATCGTGTTCCTGCACCACGTGCTGCCAGGGCCGGCCAGCCAGAGTTACGGGCTGGCCGTGGCGCAATTGGCCGGCGTGCCGAACGACGTGATCACCCGTGCCCGCGAACACCTCAGCCGCCTGGAAACCACGGCCTTGCCCCATGAAACCGTGGTGGCCAGCCCTGCCAAGGCCAGCCGCAAACCTGCTGCGCCGCATCAGAGCGATATGTTCGCCAGCCTGCCCCATCCGGTGCTGGATGAGTTGGCAAAGCTTGACCTGGACGACTTGACGCCGCGAAAAGCGCTGGAAATGTTATATGCACTGAAGACTCGGATATAACGCTCACGCTTGCAAGCTGATAGACTCTCGCGCGGTTTGGGATGCTGCTGGCTCTTAGCCTGGCCTGCAGACTATCGCTCCCGAACCTCGCGAGCCCTACCACAAAGGGTTTCGCTGCCGCCGCCTGAGGAGAGAATTAGAAATGACCTTCGTCGTCACCGACAACTGCATCAAGTGCAAGTACACCGACTGCGTAGAAGTATGTCCGGTGGACTGCTTCTACGAAGGCCCGAACTTCCTGGTCATCCACCCGGACGAGTGCATTGACTGCGCCCTGTGTGAACCTGAATGCCCGGCCGTCGCCATTTTCTCCGAGGACGAAGTCCCGGCGGGCATGGAACAGTTCATTCAGTTGAACGTTGAATTGGCTGAAATCTGGCCAAACATCACCGAGAAGAAAGATCCGTTGCCGGATGCCGCCGAATGGGATGGCAAACCCAACAAGATTGAGCAACTAGAGCGCTAAAAAGCGCCGCTGCCCAATAAAAAAGGCCCTTCAAGGGCCTTTTTTGCGTTCCGGGGAACGCATTCACTTTTCTATAGACGAAAAAAGGGGCGGTATGACCCGCCCACATTTTTTCCCTAGTCCCTGTGTTCCTTTTCATCATCCTGATGAATCGCATCCTGCGACGTTCCTTCAACCATCGTTCCTTGATGGCTGTGTCAATCCGTGGACACAGGGCTGATGTTAGAGAGTTCCGAGGGAAGTTCAACGGGATCCAAACCGGGCACTGACAGGCTCCAGCCCCCAGACAAAGATAATTAATTGTTATCTTTCAAACAGATAGAAAACTCCTTCAAAGATTCGAGACGCACACACCTAACAAAAAAACCAAACACTTACGAGAAAGTAAGTGAATGCTTACACGCGCCATTGCGTAAAAGCGTAAAAGCCCTCCATTGACCGATCTCCAGACAAGAAAAAGCCCCGACAAGTCGAGGCTTCTTGTCCTTCAGCGAGTTCAGTCGTCGCTGACGGTAATGGTCGGCATTGCCGGGGCCGCCGCTTCCTGCAGGACGATCCGGGCCCCCACATGACGAGCCAATTCCTGATAGATCATAGCGATCTGGCTATCAGGCTCTGCCGCGACGGTGGGCTTGCCGCCGTCGGCCTGTTCACGAATGCCCATCGACAATGGCAACGAAGCCAGTAGCTCAACGCCGTACTGGGTCGCCAGCTTCTCGCCACCGCCTTCACCAAACAGATGCTCTGCGTGGCCGCAGTTGGAGCAGATGTGCACCGCCATGTTTTCCACCACACCCAACACTGGAATGTTGACCTTGCGGAACATCTCCACGCCCTTCCTGGCGTCCAGCAAGGCCAGGTCCTGGGGCGTGGTCACGATCACCGAGCCCGCCACCGGGACTTTCTGTGCCAGGGTCAGCTGGATATCGCCGGTGCCTGGCGGCATGTCGATCACCAGGTAGTCCAGGTCGCCCCAGGCAGTCTGGGTGACCAACTGCAGCAACGCGCCGGACACCATCGGCCCGCGCCACACCATCGGCGTGTTGTCATCGGTCAGGAACGCCATGGACATGACCTCCACGCCCATGGACTCGATCGGCACGAACCACTTCTGGTCCTTGATCTTCGGCCGCGTGCCTTCGGCGATACCGAACATCACGCCCTGGCTCGGGCCGTAGATATCGGCGTCGAGAATACCCACGCGCGCGCCTTCACGGGCCAGGGCCAGGGCCAGGTTGGCTGCTGTTGTGGATTTGCCCACGCCGCCCTTGCCGGAAGCGACTGCCACCACGTTCTTGACGTTGGCCAGGCCCGGGATCTGCGCCTGAGCCTTGTGCGGAGCGATCACACACTGGATATCGACCTTGGCGGCACGCACGCCGTCGAGGCCCTCGATGGCCATTTGCAGCATCTGCGCCCAACCGCTCTTGAACAGGCCGGCGGCATAACCCAGCTCCAGTTGGACCGAGACCTGGTCACCCTGGACCTCGATGGCGCGTACACAGCCGGCGCTGACCGGATCCTGGTTCAAATAGGGGTCGGTGTACTGGCGAAGAACGGCTTCCACCGCTGCGCGATTGACGGCGCTCATGGGCAACTCCCGAAAAAAGACTGACTGAAACAGGCGGCTATCCTAACCGTTCCAGCAGCGTTACGGCATGCTTTCGCAGGTGCGGAAGATTCTGAAACAGCACCACGGGGTGAAATAAATTTCCCGGCGCTTTATAGTGGCCGACCTCCGTTTCATCAAGTAGCCGAGCCCCATGTCCGAGCCACGCAAGATCCTCGTCACCAGCGCCCTGCCCTATGCCAATGGTTCCATCCATCTTGGCCATATGCTTGAGTACATCCAGACCGATATGTGGGTGCGCTTCCAGAAGCATCGCGGCAATCAATGCATCTATGTCTGCGCGGACGACGCCCACGGTTCGGCCATCATGCTGCGCGCCGAAAAGGAAGGCATCACCCCGGAACAACTGATCGCCAATGTGCAGGCTGAACACAGCGCCGACTTTGCCGAGTTCCTGGTGGACTTCGACAACTTCCACTCGACCCACTCCGCCGAAAACCGCGAGCTGTCGAGCCAGATCTACCTGCGCTTGAAGGACGCCGGGCACATTGCCACGCGCTCGATCACGCAGTATTTCGACCCGGAAAAGAAAATGTTCCTGGCCGACCGCTTCATCAAGGGCACCTGCCCGAAATGCGGCACTGAAGACCAGTACGGCGACAACTGCGAGAAGTGCGGTGCCACCTACGCACCGACTGACCTGAAGAACCCACGCTCGGCGATCTCCGGCGCCATCCCGGTACTCAAGGATTCCCAGCATTTCTTCTTCAAGCTTCCGGATTTCCAGCAGATGCTGCAGACCTGGACGCGCAGCGGCACCCTGCAGGACGCCGTGGCCAACAAGATCGCCGAATGGCTGGATGCAGGCCTGCAACAGTGGGACATCTCCCGCGATGCGCCGTACTTCGGCTTCGAGATCCCAGGCGAGCCCGGCAAATACTTCTATGTGTGGCTGGACGCGCCGATCGGCTACATGGCCAGCTTCAAGAACCTCTGCGACCGTACGCCGGAGCTGGACTTCGATGCGTTCTGGGGCAAGGACTCCACCGCCGAGCTGTACCACTTCATCGGCAAGGACATCGTCAACTTCCACGCCCTGTTCTGGCCAGCGATGCTCGAAGGTTCGGGCTACCGCAAGCCAACCGGCATCGCCGTACACGGCTACCTGACGGTCAACGGCCAGAAGATGTCCAAGTCCCGTGGCACCTTTATCAAGGCACGCACCTACCTGGACCACCTGTCGCCGGAATACCTGCGCTATTACTACGCCTCCAAGCTGGGCCGTGGCGTCGACGACCTGGACCTGAACCTGGAAGACTTTGTCCAGAAGGTCAACTCGGACCTGGTTGGCAAGGTGGTCAACATCGCCAGCCGCTGCGCCGGTTTTATCCATAAGGGCAACGCCGGCCTGCTGGTGGCCGAGAACGCCGCGCCGGAACTGACCGACGCGTTCCTGGCTGCCGCGCCAAGCATCGCCGACGCCTATGAAGCCCGTGACTTTGCCCGTGCCATGCGCGAGATCATGGGCCTGGCCGACCGCGCCAACGCCTGGATCGCCGACAAGGCGCCATGGTCGCTGAACAAGCAGGAAGGCAAGCAGGCTGAGGTCCAGGCGATCTGCGCCACCGGCGTCAACCTGTTCCGCCAGTTGGTGATCTTCCTCAAGCCCGTGCTGCCATTGCTGGCCGCCGACGCCGAGGCGTTCCTCAATGTCGCCCCGCTCACCTGGAACGACCACGCCACGTTGCTCAGCAACCATCAGTTGAATGAATTCAAGCCTCTGATGACCCGGATCGACCCCGTCAAGGTCCAGGCCATGACCGACGCCTCGAAAGAAGACCTGGCCGCCAGCCAGACCGATACCGGCGAATCGAAACCGGCCGGTAACGGCGAGCTGGCCAAGGACCCGCTTTCCCCGGAAATCGACTTTGACGCCTTTGCTGCCGTGGACCTGCGCGTGGCACTGATCATCAAGGCCGAAGCCGTGGAAGGGGCCGACAAACTGCTGCGCCTGACCCTGGATATTGGTGACGAACAACGCAACGTGTTCTCCGGAATCAAGAGCGCCTATCCCGACCCGTCCAAGCTCAATGGTCGCCTGACCATGATGATTGCCAACCTCAAGCCGCGGAAAATGAAGTTCGGTATTTCCGAAGGCATGGTGATGGCGGCGGGCCCTGGCGGCGAAGAGATCTACCTGCTGAGCCCGGACAGCGGCGCCAAACCGGGTCAACGTATCAAGTAAGCCCTGCAAAACAGCCCCGTCGTTTTCCGCGACGGGGCTTTTCAACTAGTCCCCTTTCTCGCTTGCCGGATAATCAAACCCTGTTTGTTCAACCGGCACGCCAATGATCACTCCATGAATCTGATTCAACGTATCGACGCGCTGCTACCGCAGACACACTGCGGCAAGTGCGGGCACCCGGGCTGCAAGCCTTACGCCGAGGGTATCGCCCGGGGTGAGGCAATCAACAAATGCCCGCCTGGAGGACAGGAGACAATTACTGGCCTTGCGCGATTACTGCGAGTCCCCATTCTGGAACTGGACACCAGCCGCGGGGAAGCTCCTGCCCAGGTGGCCTACATTCGCGAGGCCGAGTGCATCGGCTGCACCAAATGCATCCAGGCCTGCCCGGTGGACGCGATTGTCGGCGCCGCCAAGTTGATGCACACCGTCATCGTCGATGAGTGCACGGGTTGCGACCTGTGCGTCGCGCCCTGCCCCGTCGACTGCATTGAGTTGCGCCCACTGGTCACAGGGCTGCCGATCGTCGGCGGCCTGGCAGCGAACGAAAACGAACGCCGTGAACGAGATTTCAAGCGCGATCGTGCCCGGCAACGCTTTGAACAACGCAATGCGCGACTGCAACGGGAAGAAGCGCACAGGATTGCCCAGCGTGTGGCGCGGCCTCAGCGTTCAGCACCAACTCCCCCTTTGCAACTTGACGCAGCGCGGGCCGCCCAGGATGCGGAGGTAAAAAAAGCCAAGATCAATGTGGCCATGAGCCGTGCCCAATTGCACAAATCCTTGAAGGCTTTCGGGCACCCGCCGACCTTTGAACAACAATCCCAACTGATCGCCCTGCAACAGCAGTTCGAGGCAGCGGAGCAGGCATTGGCAGCCCTGGACCAGAATCACGCCGCGCCAACACCGCTGCCTGCCATCAACAACGCCGACCTCAAGCGCGCCAAAATCCAATTGGCGATGCGTCGTGCCGAGTTGAAGAAAGCCCTGGACCAACAGGCTGATCCGCAACAATTAGCCGACGCGCAACACAAGCTCGATGAGGCGCAGCGCCAAGTAGACACCCTTGGTACATGACCGATAATCCTGCTTGCAGGGCTTCAGGCCTGGACCCACTATTCGAAACTACGCTGACTGCCCGAAAGGAACCTTCCGCCCCATGAACGCCGCAAAACGCCTGGAAATTTTCCGCAGGCTTCACGAAGACAATCCGGAACCCAAGACCGAACTGGCCTACTCCTCGCCGTTCGAGTTACTGATTGCCGTGATCCTGTCGGCCCAATCCACGGACGTCGGCGTCAACAAGGCCACGGCCAGGCTGTATCCCGTGGCAAACACGCCAGAGGCGATTTATGCCCTGGGTGTGGACGGGTTGTCGGAGTACATCAAGACCATCGGCCTGTACAACAGCAAGGCCAAGAATGTCATCGAGACCTGCCGCTTGCTGATAGAACGGCACAATAGCGAAGTGCCAGAAACCCGCGAAGCGCTGGAAGCCCTGCCGGGGGTGGGCCGTAAAACCGCCAACGTGGTGCTCAACACCGCATTCAGGCAACTCACCATGGCCGTGGATACCCATATTTTTCGGGTCAGTAATCGAACCGGCATAGCACGCGGCAAGAACGTGGTCGAAGTGGAAAAGCAGCTCATGAAGTTCGTGCCCAAGCCATACCTGCTCGACTCCCACCATTGGCTGATCCTGCACGGACGCTATGTTTGCCAGGCCCGCAAGCCGCGCTGCGGCAGCTGCCGCATTGAAGACCTGTGCGAATACAAGGACAAGACGTCGGACGATTGAGGGTTCATTGGTTTTCTCGATCAGTCGATTGAAAAAATCTTTTTTACCCATTCATGGATTATCGTTATAAGGAGCGCCAACGGCAGTCTTACTCCGGAGTTAACGTTATGAGCACTGACAAAGAACAGTTGGATGTGGAAGACGACCTCGTTGAATCGGAGGACGATGGCGTGGAAGCACCTGTGGCAGAGGTCGCCAAGACCAATCTGAGCAAACGCCGTACTATCGACAACCTTCTGGAAGAACGACGCTTGCAAAAACAACTGGCCGACTACGACTTCGACCTCTGATCAAGCGGTCGACGGCCGGAAGCCTCCCTGACGGAGGCTTTTTTCTGCCGGTTACGCGGCCTGTATGCAGTGCTATGCCCTCACCTATACCAAGCCGTTACGCTGGGCCAGCTCGATCAGGTCAACGAGAGAGCGGGCATTGAGCTTGAGCAGCAGACGAGTCTTGTAGGTACTGACGGTCTTGTTGCTGAGAAACATCCCGTCGGCGATTTCCTTGTTGGTTCTGCCCCGAGCCAATTGCTGCAACACCATCATTTCCCGGCCGGACAGACGCTCGACCATATCGGCCTCACTGGCATTGCCCATGGTGGAGCGTACCGAGTTGAGTGCCTGGTTTGGAAAATAGCTGTAGCCCGACAAAACCGCCTTGATCGCACTCAGCAACTCGGTCAGGTCCTGTTGCTTGCACACATAGCCCGCAGCGCCCGCCTGCATACAACGCATGGAAAAGTGACCAGGGGCCTGGGAGGTGAGCACCAGCACCTTGAACGGTACCGCCTGTTTGGTGGACGAAAGCCGGCAAATAACTTCCAGGCCATCGAGCTTGGGAATCCCAATATCCAGTATGACAATGTCCGGCATATGCTCCCGCGCAAGTTGCAATGCATCGACACCGTTATTGGTCTCGGCAACGACCTCATAACCATGACGTTCCATTAGCATACGCACAGCAAGACGAATGACGGGATGATCATCTACGATCAGCACTTTATTCATGAGAAAGTCCAATTTCGCTGTTCGAATTATTTAGAGCAAACACAATAGCCTAGTCGTTTCCTAGTTGGCATAGCGCTCCCCCCCGAGCAACAGCAAGCAGAGACCCAACCCACAGCGATAAAGGAAATTCCCTACAAAAAAACACCGATTCAGATGTTTCCAGTTTTATGGAGCCTTTCAGAACTTTCCGGGGCATCACATATTTTGAGTGAAATTTCCAAGGTCCCCAGGGGATAAGGTAAACGTGCCGCACACCACTATCAGGAAATGCCCCTTGCCCGTCGACTGCAGGTACCGGAGCTGGCAGAGAAAAATCGGTAGTTTCAGTTCCATTCAACATATTTATTTACTTCCTTATTTCCTACAGGATTTTTTACTTCTTACGTACTCCTCGCACCTATATGAGTGAATTATCTGTAAGACTGGTTCCTACATAAATGATAAAAAATCATTCGCCCGGCAAAAAAAAAACCAGCAATCCAATAGTTGGGTCACCAATTAAACAAGTTTAAACAACGTGGACTTAATCAAAATACCAGGCCAAAAAAAATGGCCCCTTGAAAAAGGGGCCATTTTTTTACAACGAGCTAAACACTCAGAACAACGAGCGACCTTTGTTGGCAGCAATGCGCATGCGCAATGCATTCAACTTGATAAAGCCCGCTGCGTCGGCCTGGTTGTAGGCGCCGCCATCTTCTTCGAAGGTGGCGATGTTGGCGTCAAACAGCGAGTCGTCGGACTTGCGGCCAGTAACGATCACATTGCCCTTGTACAATTTCAGACGCACAACACCGTTCACGTGGGCCTGGGAGGCGTCGATCATCTGTTGCAGCATCAGACGCTCAGGGCTCCACCAGTAGCCGGTATAGATCAGGCTGGCGTACTTGGGCATCAGCTCGTCTTTGAGGTGAGCCACTTCACGGTCCAGGGTGATGGACTCGATGGCGCGGTGAGCACGCAGCATGATGGTGCCGCCCGGGGTTTCGTAGCAACCACGGGACTTCATGCCCACATAGCGGTTCTCGACGATGTCGAGGCGGCCGATGCCGTGTTCGCCACCGATACGGTTCAGCGTCGCCAATACAGTGGCCGGGGTCATTTCCACGCCGTCCAGCGCGACGATGTCGCCATTACGGTAGGTCAGTTCCAGGTACTGCGGCTTGTCTGGAGCGTTCTCCGGGGAGACGGTCCATTTCCACATGTCTTCTTCGTGCTCGGTCCAGGTGTCTTCCAGCACGCCGCCTTCATAGGAGATGTGCAGCAGGTTGGCGTCCATCGAGTACGGGGACTTCTTCTTGCCATGACGCTCGATCGGGATCGCGTGCTTTTCAGCGTAATCCATCAGCTTTTCACGGGACAGCAGGTCCCATTCACGCCACGGGGCAATCACTTTCACACCAGGCTTGAGCGCGTAGGCACCCAGTTCGAAACGCACCTGATCGTTGCCCTTGCCGGTAGCGCCATGGGAAATGGCATCAGCGCCGGTTTCGTTGGCGATTTCGATCAGGCGCTTGGCGATCAGCGGACGTGCGATGGAAGTACCCAGCAGGTACTCGCCTTCGTAGACGGTGTTGGCGCGAAACATCGGGAAGACGAAATCGCGGACGAATTCTTCGCGCAGGTCGTCAATGTAGATCTCTTTCACGCCCATGGCTTGCGCCTTGGCACGTGCAGGTTCGACCTCTTCGCCCTGACCCAGGTCAGCGGTGAAGGTCACCACTTCACAGTTATAAGTATCCTGCAGCCACTTGAGGATCACCGAAGTGTCCAGGCCGCCGGAATACGCGAGAACGACCTTGTTTACGTCGGCCATGCCATCACTCCACGGGGTTGTACGGAAAGGCGTCGATTCTACCGATCAAAACCGTGGATTTACAGGGGCGCGACAGCAAATGAAGATAAAGCGACAGATTATGTCGAACGAGCGACCGATGGTCGCACGTCAGGAGGTGTGTGCCGGGTTACTCGGGCCCGTGGCCTGGGGGGCCGGTTTCTCAGGGGCAGCCACGCGTTCGAGCTGAATATTCACACGGCGATTACGGGCCCGGTTGGCGGCAGTGGTGTTGGGCGCCAGGGGGTAGCTTTCACCATGGAACCGCAGAGTGATCTGAGACTCAGGAATACCGTTGGCCTTGAAGTAGTCCATCACCGCCAGTGCGCGACGGCGTGAAACATCACGGTTGCTCAGACGATTGCCGCTGTTGTCCGAGTGGCCGTTCAATTCGATATGGTTGACGGTAGGGTCCGCCTTCATGAATTCGAGAATCACCGCCAGCTTCTGCTTTGCCGCAGCGTCCAGCTCAATGCCGCCACCGGGGAAGCCTACTTCGGTCTGCTTGACCTGATCGTAATTCATCGGCAGCAGCTTGGCGGTGCACAGCTGATAGTCGCTGTAGGCCTTGTTGAATTTCACCGGCAGCAGGCGAATCTCTGAATAGCCACCCTCGCGTCCATAGTGCCGCACAGTGGGCGAGCGTCCATCGAGCAAACCGTTGAAGAGACGCCCGGCCTGGGCCTGAGAGCTGTTGAACAGCACATCACCGCTGCCGGCACGTACGGCACCGAGATTGATGTCACCCCGACCTGGCTGCCAGGGGGCAGCGGCGGCCAACAAGGTGGCCGACCCTGCACCCAGCGATCCGTTATAGGCTTTCAGACGAAACGTCGCCTGCTCGCCGGCCCGGCGCACGAACTCACCCGAACCGAAGTCGGTGATCGGTTGGGTCAGGCGGCACTCGAACTTGTCCCCCTCCACCTTCCACTCAATGTTCTCCAGACGAGTCTGGAACGTGAGGGCCATAGCAGGCAGGCTGGCGAACACACTGAGCAGGGCTAGATAATGCTGGCGCACGGGAGGCTCCACTGGTTTCTACAACACTTCAAAGCGTCATACATCGATAAGGCATACGAAAGGCTATCGGATGCATCCTGCAAAACTTGATAGCGAGTGCCTGCAAGAGTCTTTTCCGGTAGCATTCCCACCAGATTGACCCGCCTGGAATCCCCAATGTCCGACCGCCTGACCCTGCTGCGTCCCGACGACTGGCATATTCATCTTCGCGATGGTGCTGCGTTGCCCCAAACCGTGGCCGATGTAGCGCGTACGTTTGGCCGCGCCATCATCATGCCTAACCTGGTACCACCGGTGCGTAACGCCGCCGAAGCCGACGCCTATCGCCAGCGCATCCTCGCTGCACGGCCGGCCGGCAGCCGCTTCGAACCGTTGATGGTGCTCTACCTCACCGACCGCACCCAGCCCGAAGAAATTCGCCAGGCCAAGGCCAGCGGTTTCGTGCACGCCGCCAAGCTGTACCCGGCCGGCGCGACCACCAACTCCGATTCCGGCGTGACCAGTATCGACAAGATCCTGCCGGCCATCGAAGCCATGGCCGAAGTCGGCATGCCGCTGCTGATCCACGGTGAAGTCACCCGTGGCGACGTGGACGTCTTCGATCGCGAAAAAATCTTCATCGATGAGCACATGCGCCGCGTGGTCGAGCTGTTCCCGACCCTCAAGGTTGTGTTCGAGCACATCACCACGGCCGATGCCGTGCAGTTCGTCACCGAGGCCTCGGCCAACGTCGGCGCAACCATCACCGCCCATCACCTGCTGTACAACCGCAACCACATGCTGGTGGGCGGGATTCGGCCGCACTTCTATTGCCTGCCGATCCTCAAGCGCAATACCCACCAGGTGGCCTTGCTGGATGCCGCGACCAGCGGTAATCCGAAGTTCTTCCTCGGCACCGACTCTGCGCCTCACGCCCAGCACGCCAAGGAAGCCGCCTGCGGTTGTGCCGGTTGCTACACCGCGTTTGCCGCCATCGAGCTGTATGCCGAAGCGTTCGAACAGCGCAACGCCCTGGATAAACTCGAAGGTTTCGCCAGCCTCAATGGCCCGCGATTCTATGGCCTGCCGGCGAATACCGACCGTATCACCCTGGTCCGTGAAGACTGGACCGCCCCCGCCAGCCTGCCATTTGGCGAGCTGACCGTTATCCCGCTGCGCGCCGGTGAAACACTGCGCTGGCGCCTGCTGGAGGAAAGCAAGTGAGTGAAGACCATTACGATGACGACCAGGAACACGGTGGCGGTGGTGGTTCGCGCCACCCGATGGCCGAACGTTTCCGCGGCTACCTGCCTGTCGTTGTCGACGTAGAAACCGGCGGCTTCAATTGCGCCACCGATGCACTGCTGGAAATCGCCGCAACGACTATCGGCATGGACGAACAGGGCTTTGTGTATCCGGAGCACACCCACTTCTTCCGCGTCGAGCCGTTTGAAGGTGCCAATATCGAAGCGGCAGCCCTGGAGTTCACCGGGATCAAGCTCGATCACCCTCTGCGCATGGCCGTCAGCGAAGAAGCGGCACTCACCGATATCTTCCGTGGCGTGCGCAAGGCCTTGAAGGCCAATGGCTGCAAGCGCGCGATCCTGGTCGGGCATAACAGCAGCTTCGACCTGGGTTTCCTCAACGCCGCCGTGACGCGGCTGGACATGAAGCGCAACCCGTTCCACCCGTTCTCCAGTTTCGACACCGCCACCCTTGCTGGCCTGGCCTATGGCCAGACCGTATTGGCCAAGGCCTGCCAGGCGGCCGGCATCGACTTCGACGGTCGCGAAGCCCACTCGGCCCGCTACGACACCGAGAAGACCGCCGAGCTGTTCTGCGGCATCGTCAACCGCTGGAAGCAGATGGGCGGCTGGGAAGACTTCGGCGACTGAGGTCAAATCCCGCGCATGAAAAAACCGGCCTTCTCAGGCCGGTTTTTTTGTCCCGCGAATCCGGCTTACAGCTTGCCAGCGTTCTCGGTCAGGTAAGCCGCAACGCCTTCTGGCGAAGCGTTCATGCCTTTGTCGCCTTTTTTCCAGTTGGCAGGGCAGACTTCGCCGTGCTCTTCGTGGAATTGCAGGGCGTCGACCAGACGGATCAGCTCTTCCATGTTACGGCCCAGCGGCAGGTCGTTGATGATCTGGGAGCGCACAACGCCCTTGTCGTCGATCAGGAACGCGCCACGGAACGCCACGCCGCCTTCGGACTCAACGTCGTAGGCCTTGGCGATGTCGTGCTTCATGTCGGCAGCCATGGTGTATTTGACTTTGCCGATGCCGCCATCGTTGATGGCCGTGTTGCGCCAGGCGTTGTGGGTGAAATGGGAGTCGATGGAAACGGCAACCACTTCAACGTTACGCGCTTTGAAATCGTCCATGCGGTGGTCCAGAGCGATCAGCTCCGAAGGGCAGACGAAGGTGAAGTCCAGCGGGTAGAAGAACACCAGGCCGTATTTGCCTTTGATGGCTTCAGACAGTTTGAAGCTGTCAACGATTTCGCCATTGCCGAGCACGGCAGGTACGTCGAAATCCGGGGCTTGTTTGCCGACGAGTACGCTCATTGGGTATCTCCTGATGTAAGGGTGACGATTGAAGTAAAAGGACCGGCCTTGAGTCTGCCGCATTCAAGCGACAGCCCTGTGACGCAGTCACGCTTCGTGAAGACCGACCATCATACACTGAAAAAACCGTTCGTCAGCGTGAGGGCGGTGCAGGCGAATACCCTACGAATCTACTTTGACAATCATTCTCGTTAACATTAAGATCCATCGCACTTAAGCCTTAAACCCGCGACGGTTCTCCCTTATGTATGTGTGCCTGTGTACCGGCGTCACCGACGGACAAATCCGCGAAGCAATCTATGAAGGTTGCTGCAGCTACAAGGAAGTGCGTGAAACCACCGGCGTTGCCAGTCAATGTGGTAAATGTGCTTGCCTCGCCAAGCAAGTGGTACGGGAAACCCTGACGCAGCTGCAAACAGCCCAGGCCGCTGTTCCCTACTCAGCAGAATTTACACACGCTTAAATAGGCGTGTTTTGAAGAACCGGACCTCGTGTCCGGTTTTTTTATGCCTGTAATTCAATTAGTTAGCGCTAAGACGCGGAACACAAACATTCTTATTCCGATTAATTTTCATTTATTATTCAATAACTTAGGTTTGACACTAGGGTTTTCGCCGCTCAAACTCCGCCTTATACACAGCTACTACAGGGCAGGACCCCAGTCATGAAAGGCGACATCTCAGTCATCCAGCAACTCAACAAAATCCTTGCCAATGAACTGGTCGCGATCAATCAGTACTTCCTGCATGCGCGCATGTACGACGATTGGGGCCTGGAAAAGCTTGGCAAGCGTGAATACAAAGAATCCATCAAGGCCATGAAGGACGCCGACGCGCTGATCAAGCGCATCCTGTTCCTCGAAGGCCTGCCGAACGTACAGGACCTGGGCAAGCTGAACATCGGCGAGCACACCCAGGAAATGATCAGCAGCGACCTGGGCTTTGAACGCAAGAGCCACAGCGACCTCAAGGCCGCCATCGCACATTGCGAGACCAAAGGCGACTTCGGCAGCCGCGAGCTGCTGGAAGACATCCTCGAAGACCAGGAAGAACATATCGACTGGCTGGAAACCCAACTGGGCCTGATCGATAAAGTCAGCCTGGAAAACTACCTGCAATCGCAGATGGGCGAATAATACCGTCGCTCTCTCAGGTACAAAAAAGCCCCGCTCTCTCACGAGAAGCGGGGCTTTTTATTGCAGGCGAATCAAGCGTCGGTCTTGGCCGCCGCGTTTGCCGCTGCATCTTTGATCAACGCCTGCAACGAACCATCAGCCGCCATTTCGGTGATGATATCGCTACCGCCGACCAGCTCGCCGGCTACCCACAGTTGCGGGAAGGTAGGCCAGTTGGCGTACTTCGGCAGGTTGGCGCGGATTTCCGGATTTTGCAGGATATCCACGTAAGCGAACTTCTCGCCACACTGCATCACAGCCTGGGAAGCCTTCGCGGAGAAACCGCACTGAGGAGCGTTAGGTGCGCCCTTCATGTAAAGCAGAATGGTGTTGTTGGCAATCTGCTCTTTGATCGTTTCGATGATATCCATGGAACACCTCGGCTGGAACTTTGCGACTCACAGGTCGGCACGGTGGCGCATTGTAACGCAAAATTCCAACGCGGTGCTCGGGCTCCTTATGCGGCAGCGACTTGGACCGGTACGCCATTCAATGCCGCATTGCCCGATAACTCATCCAATTGCCGCTCGTCGGTCAAGTCATTCGCGCTCGCCCCCGGTTGCTCGCTGGCGATGGTCATCTGGACCCCAGGACGGGCGTGGCCCCAACCATGGGGCAGGCTGACCACGCCGGGCATCATGTCCAGGCTGGCGACCACCTCTACCTCGATCATGCCGATACGTGAACTGACGCGCACCCGCTGTCCATCTGCCAACTGGCGACTGGCCAGGTCGTCGGGATGCATATGCAACTGGTGCCGAGGCTTGCCCTTCACCAGCCGGTGATAGTTATGCATCCAGGAATTATTACTGCGCACATGGCGACGGCCGATCAGCAGCAACTCGTCAGCCACAGGCATCGGCTGCGCCGCAAAGCGCGCCAGATCCGCCAGAATCACTGCCGGTGCCGCCTGAACCTTGCCATCCACGGTTTTCAACCGCGCTGCGAGATTTGGCTGGAGCGGCCCCAGGTCCATGCCATGGGGATGATCCGCCAGCTTCGCCACCGACAACTGATGGCTCGACGCATCACCATAAGCACCGGCGCGCAGGCCGAAGTCGATCATTTGCGCAGGCGGCATGGTGGGCTTGAGCGCCCTACCGGTGTGCGCAGCGAATGCCGTGGCCAGGCCGACAAAAATCTCCCAGTCATGCAACGCCCCCTCAGGCTTGGGCAGGATCGCGCGATTGAAACGGGTGACATTGCGCACGGCGAACATGTTGAACGTGGTGTCGTAGTGGTCGTTTTCCAGCGCCGAAGTGGACGGCAGGATCAGATCGGCATAACGCGTGGTCTCGTTGATATAGAGGTCGATGCTGACCATGAACTCCAAGCCGTCCAGCGCCTGCTCCAACTGACGGCCATTGGGGGTCGACAGCACCGGGTTGCCCGCCACCGTCACCAGCGCGCGGACCTGCCCTTCGCCGCCGGTGAGCATTTCTTCGGCCAATGCAGACACCGGCAACTCGCCGCCGTACTCCGGGCGCCCGGACACGCGACTCTGCCAGCGATTGAAATGCCCGCCACCGGTGGACGCGACCAAATCCACCGCCGGACTGGTGCATAACGCACCGCCCTCGCGGTCGAGGTTGCCCGTGACCAGGTTGATCAACTGCACCAGCCAATGACACAGCGTGCCGAACGCCTGGGTCGACACCCCCATGCGCCCGTAGCAAACAGCTCTATCCGCAGCAGCGAAATCCCGTGCCAACTGGCGGATCTGCTCGGCAGGTACGGCACACTGGCGGCTCATGGCTTCGGCGGTAAAGCCGAGGATCGCACGGCGCACATCCTCAAGGCCCTCTACCGGCAAATGACTGTCACGCGTCAGGTTTTCGGTGAACAGCGTGTTGAGTACCCCGAACAGCAACGCCGCATCCCCGCCAGGCCGCACAAACAGATGCTGATCAGCGATCGCCGCCGTCTCGCTGCGCCGAGGATCGACCACCACCACCTTGCCACCCCGCGCCTGGATGGCCTTGAGACGCTTCTCCACATCGGGCACGGTCATGATGCTGCCGTTGGAGGCCAGCGGGTTGCCGCCCAGGATCAGCATGAAGTCGGTGTGGTCAATGTCCGGAATCGGCAGCAACAGGCCGTGGCCGTACATCAGGTGGCTGGTGAGGTGATGGGGCAACTGGTCTACGGAGGTGGCAGAAAACCGGTTGCGCGTCTTGAGCTGGCCGAGGAAGTAGTTGCTGTGGGTCATCAGCCCATAGTTGTGCACGCTGGGGTTGCCCTGATACACCGCCACCGCATGCTGCCCATGCCGCGCCTGGATGCCCGCGAGCCGCTCGGCGACCAGGGCAAACGCCTCATCCCACGGGATTGGCTGCCATTCGCTGCCCACCCGCAACATAGGCTGGTGCAGGCGGTCAGGATCATTCTGGATGTCCTGCAACGCCACGGCCTTGGGGCAGATGTGGCCGCGACTGAAGCTGTCCAGCGTGTCGCCCTTGATCGAGGTGATCGCCAGGCTGCCGTCTTCGGCTTGGGTGGTTTCCAGGGTCAGGCCACAGATGGCTTCACACAGGTGGCAGGCACGGTGGTGGAGAGTCTTGGTCATGGCCAGTCTCTTTATTGGGCTTTGGCCTGACTATGGGCCGTGACCATGACAGGCGCCAGCATCGTTCGTCCTGTGAATCGATAGCCATCAGGCCAGGCCATGCGCAAACATGAGCAAATGTTACAGAGCCTGTAACCCCCGTCTAAAACCGACACAGCCCGGCCTGGGCCCGCCCCTGCACATTGCAAATGGTTGCGAGGCCAGTGTACAAATGACCTGCTGCTGTCTGGAAACCGTCTTCGAATGCGCTCTTGCGCCCTTCTTGAACACCCATAAAACCGTAGCCCTATTGGTAAGACGCGACATTTAATTATAAGATCGCGCCTTCCCCTATTTCGTCGCCCCGTGCGGCTTTCGCCGCAGGTCTCGCCCGTTGTCACAATAAACAAGGCTTTGAGTATCTGCGGTCTGTTGCAAAAAGGTAGTTAATGATGAGCGCAAGGCACTTTCTCTCCCTGATGGATTGCACGCCCGAAGAGCTGGTCAGCGTGATCCGTCGAGGCATTGAGCTTAAAGACCTGCGTAATCGCGGCGTACTGTTCGAGCCTTTGAAAAACCGCGTGCTCGGGATGATTTTCGAGAAGTCGTCGACCCGCACTCGCCTGTCGTTCGAAGCCGGCATGATCCAACTGGGAGGCCAGGCCATCTTCCTGTCGCCGCGTGACACCCAACTGGGCCGTGGCGAGCCGATCAGCGACTGCGCGATCGTCATGTCGCGCATGCTCGATGCGGTGATGATCCGTACCTTCGCCCATAGCACCCTGACCGAATTCGCCGCCAACTCGCGCGTGCCGGTGATCAACGGCCTGTCCGATGACCTGCACCCGTGCCAGTTGCTGGCCGATATGCAGACCTTCCTTGAGCACCGTGGCTCGATCCAGGGCAAGACCGTGGCCTGGATCGGTGACGGCAACAACATGTGCAACAGCTATATAGAAGCGGCGATTCAGTTCGACTTCCACCTGCGCATCGCCTGTCCGGAAGGCTTCGAACCGGCCGCCGAGTTCCTGGCCAAGGCCGATGGCCGTGTGCAGATCCTGCGCGATCCAAAGGACGCAGCGATCGGCGCCCACCTGGTCAGCACCGACGTCTGGACCTCCATGGGCCAGGAAGACGAAACCGCCAAGCGCCTGGCCCTGTTCGCGCCCTTCCAGGTGACCCGCGCCCTGCTCGACATGGCCGCGCCGGACATGCTGTTCATGCACTGCCTGCCCGCCCACCGTGGTGAGGAAATTAGCCTCGACCTGCTCGATGACCCACGCTCCGTGGCCTGGGACCAGGCAGAGAACCGCCTGCACGCGCAAAAAGCCCTGCTCGAATTCCTCGTCGAACCGGCGTACCACCACGCATGAGCCAGCCATTACTGCTGAACTTGCGCAATCTGGCATGCGGCTACCAGGATCAACGGGTGGTGCAGAACCTCAATCTGCACCTCAACACGGGCGATATCGGCTGCCTGCTGGGCTCTTCGGGCTGTGGCAAAACCACGACCTTGCGCGCGATTGCCGGTTTTGAGCCGGTGCACGAAGGCGAAATCAGCCTGGCGGGCGAAGTGATCTCCAGCGCCGGTTTTACCCTGGCACCGGAGAAACGTCGTATCGGCATGGTGTTCCAGGACTACGCGCTGTTTCCCCACCTCAGCGTGGCCGACAACATCGCCTTCGGCATTCGCAAGCACCCGCAAAAAGACCGTGTGGTCGCCGAACTGCTGGAACTGGTCAACCTCAAGAACCTGGGCAAGCGTTTCCCCCACGAACTGTCGGGCGGCCAGCAACAACGCGTCGCCCTCGCCCGCGCCCTGGCACCGGAGCCGCAGCTGTTGCTGCTGGACGAACCGTTCTCCAACCTCGACGGCGAACTGCGGCGCAAGCTCAGCCACGAGGTACGCGACATTCTCAAGGCACGGGGCACCAGTGCGATCCTGGTCACCCATGACCAGGAAGAGGCATTCGCCGTGAGTGATCATGTCGGGGTGTTCAAGGAAGGCCGCCTGGAGCAGTGGGATACCCCCTACAACCTCTATCACGAACCCCTGACGCCTTACGTCGCCAGCTTTATCGGCCAGGGTTATTTCATTCGTGGCCAGTTGAGTTCGCCCGAGTCCGTCCACACCGAACTGGGCGACCTGCGCGGAAACCGCGCCTACACCTGGCCTACGGGGGGGGCGGTGGACGTCTTGCTGCGCCCGGACGACATCGTCTACGCGCCGGACAGTGCCTTGAAAGCGCGGATCGTCGGCAAGACCTTCCTCGGCGCATCGACCCTGTACCGCCTGCAACTGCCGACCGGCGCGCAGCTGGAGTCGATTTTCCCCAGCCATGCCGACCATCAGGTGGGCGCACAAGTGGGCATTCGCGTGGCCGCGGAGCATCTGGTGCTGTTCCAGGCCTCAGGCAGCGTCGCGGCGCAGGTTCCTCACGCCGAATCCGGCGTACGGCGCTACAGCCCGGCTGGCTGAGTCAATGATCAACGTGTGGGAGGGGCAAGCCTCCTCCCACATTGGTTATCCAGGATACCGGGATTACGCCCGGCCAATTTCTGCGAATTTGGCCTGGGTATGCTCCGCCAGCACCGCGGCGGACAACTCCACTTCCAGTCCCCTTCTCCCCGCACTCACAAAAATTGTCGCAAACGGCTGCGCCGTCACATCGATAAATGTGCGCAAACGCTTCTTCTGCCCCAATGGGCTGATGCCTCCCAGCAGGTAACCGGTGGAACGCTGCGCCGCCGCCGGATCAGCCATTTCGACTTTTTTCACACCCGCCGCATGAGCCAGAGCCTTGAGGTCCAGACTTCCGACGACCGGCACCACAGCCACCAATAATTCGCCTTTTTCGCTGCTGGCCAACAAGGTCTTGAACACCTGCGCCGGGTCGAGGCCCAATTTTTCTGCGGCCTCCAGGCCATAGGAGGCCGCCTTGGGGTCGTGTTCATAACTGTGGATGCGATGTTCGGCGCGAACTTTTTTCAACAAATCCAATGCGGGCGTCATGACCTCTCCGAGCGTGGCAAACAGACGGCCAATTCTAGGCCAAGCCCGCATAAAACGCTCTAGTCCGCCCTCCCCGTCGACAATACTTAACGTGGCGAGCGTGATCATTCATCAAACCAATAGTTGGAAAGTGACCGACAGTTCACTTTCGACCTTTGACAGCCGTCATTCTTGTCTATATTTTTTCGTTTCCGAATACTGTAGGAATACACCTGCAGCGTTCCAGCAGTAAGCCGTGTCTTGGATGGGGATCCTCGTCACGGTGAAAATCGCGCAACCGCCCGTTGAGGCAGTGCGCCAGACAAGAACAACAATCGAGGTTTTCCATGACAACTGCTCTTCAACAGCCTTCACTTTCGAGCCAATGCATGGCCGAGTTCCTGGGGACTGCGCTTCTGATCTTCTTCGGTACAGGCTGCGTTGCTGCGCTCAAGGTCGCGGGTGCCAGCTTCGGGTTGTGGGAAATCAGCATCATCTGGGGGATCGGCGTCAGCATGGCGATCTACCTGAGCGCCGGTATTTCCGGGGCTCACCTCAATCCGGCGGTCAGTATCGCCCTGTGTATTTTTGCCGACTTCGACAAGCGCAAACTGCCGTTCTACATCCTGGCCCAAATCGCCGGTGCCTTCTGCTCGGCGGCGCTGGTGTACACGCTCTATAGCAATCTCTTTTTCGATTACGAACAAACCCACCATCTGGTACGCGGCACCCAGGCCAGCCTGGAATTGGCCTCGGTGTTCTCCACCTACCCCCATGCACTGCTGAGCACGGCGCAGGCCTTCCTGGTGGAAATGGTCATTACCGCGATCCTGATGGGCGTGATCATGGCCCTCACCGATGACAACAACGGCCTGCCGCGCGGCCCGCTGGCGCCACTGTTGATCGGCCTGCTGATTGCGGTCATCGGCAGTGCCATGGGCCCGCTGACCGGCTTTGCGATGAACCCGGCGCGGGATTTCGGGCCCAAGCTGATGACCTTTTTCGCTGGCTGGGGTGAAATGGCCTTTACTGGCGGCCGCGATATTCCTTACTTCCTCGTCCCGATTTTCGCGCCGATTGTCGGCGCATGCCTCGGTGCTGCGGCCTATCGCGGGCTGATTGCTCGCCACTTGCCGAGCGCCGCACCTGCTATAGCGGAAACAACTGACACGGCTGTCAACGGCAAGACTCGTATTTCCTGAAAGCGCCAGCCTGGTCCCCTGCCCTTCGCGGCCCCGGCTGATTTCTGACTTCCTTATTTCGTCCAAGGCAATTGACATGACCGACATCGAGAATAAGAACTACATCATTGCCCTTGATCAGGGCACCACCAGTTCCCGGGCGATCATCTTCGATCGCGACGCCAACGTGGTCTGCACCGCCCAACGTGAATTCACCCAGCACTACCCGCAAGCCGGCTGGGTCGAACATGACCCGATGGAAATCTTCGCCACCCAGAGCGCAGTGATGGTCGAGGCCCTGGCACAAGCCGGCCTGCACCATGACCAGGTCGCCGCCATCGGCATCACCAACCAGCGTGAAACCACCGTGGTCTGGGACAAGATCACCGGCCGCCCGATCTACAACGCCATCGTCTGGCAGTGCCGCCGCAGCACCGAGATCTGCCAGCAGCTCAAGCGCGACGGCCACGAGCAATACATTAACGACACCACCGGCCTGGTCACCGACCCGTACTTCTCCGGCACCAAGCTCAAGTGGATCCTCGACAACGTCGAAGGCAGCCGCGAGCGCGCGCGCAACGGCGAGCTGCTGTTCGGCACCATCGACAGCTGGCTGATCTGGAAATTTACCGGCGGCAAAACCCACGTCACCGACTACACCAACGCCTCGCGCACCATGCTCTTCAACATCCACACCCTGGAGTGGGATGCGAAGATGCTGGAGATCCTCGACGTTCCGCGGGAAATGCTGCCGGAAGTGAAGTCTTCCTCCGAGATCTACGGCCGCACCAAAAGCGGCATCGCCATCGGCGGTATCGCCGGTGACCAGCAAGCGGCACTGTTCGGCCAGATGTGCGTGGAGGCCGGCCAGGCCAAGAACACCTACGGCACCGGCTGCTTCCTGCTGATGAACACCGGTGATAAAGCAGTGAAATCCAAGCACGGCATGCTCACCACCATCGCCTGTGGCCCCCGTGGCGAAGTGGCCTATGCGCTGGAAGGCGCAGTGTTCAACGGTGGCTCCACCGTGCAATGGCTGCGTGACGAGCTGAAAATCATCGCCGATGCCACCGACACCGAATACTTCGCCGGCAAGGTCAAGGACAGCAATGGCGTGTACCTGGTCCCGGCCTTCACCGGCCTGGGCGCCCCGTACTGGGACCCGTATGCCCGTGGCGCACTGTTTGGCCTGACCCGCGGCGTACGCGTGGATCACATTATTCGTGCCGCCCTGGAGTCGATTGCCTACCAGACCCGCGACGTACTCGACGCCATGCAACAGGACTCGGGCGAACGCCTCAAGGCCCTGCGTGTGGACGGCGGTGCGGTGGCCAACAACTTCCTGATGCAATTCCAGGCCGATATCCTCGGCACCCAGGTCGAACGTCCGCAAATGCGTGAAACCACGGCACTCGGCGCCGCCTACCTGGCCGGTCTGGCCTGCGGCTTCTGGGGTAGCCTGGACGAGCTGCGCGGCAAGGCCGTGATCGAGCGCGAATTCGAACCGCAACTGGAAGAAGCCGCCAAGGAAAAACTCTACGCCGGCTGGCAAAAAGCGGTGAGCCGCACCCGTGACTGGGAGCCCCACGAAGGCGCCGAATAAGCCAAGCGCCAGCCCTATATCGGGTTGAAACTGGCAGGGAGCAGATTCCTGCGTCATCATGGGCCACTTTTGTATGGCAGCCCAAAGGACGCCCCATGAATCTGCCTCCCCGCCAGCAGCAAATCCTCGAACTGGTCCGCGAACGCGGCTACGTCAGTATCGAGGAAATGGCGCAGCTATTCGTTGTCACCCCGCAAACCATCCGCCGCGACATCAACCAGCTGGCGGACGCCAATCTGCTGCGCCGCTACCACGGCGGCGCGGCCTATGACTCCAGCGTCGAGAACACCGCGTATGCCATGCGCGCCGACCAGATGCGCGATGAGAAACAACGCATCGGCGAAGCCATCGCGGCACAAATTCCCGATCACGCCTCGCTGTTCATCAATATCGGCACCACCACGGAATCCATTGCCCGTGCGCTGCTCAACCACAACCACCTGAAAATCATCACCAACAACCTCAACGTCGCCACCATGCTCAGCGCCAAGGACGACTTCGATGTGTTGCTGACCGGCGGTAATGTGCGCCGTGACGGCGGCGTGGTGGGCCAGGCCAGTGTCGACTTCATCAACCAGTTCAAGGTCGACTTCGCGCTGGTGGGTATCAGCGGCATCGACGAGGACGGCAGCCTGCTGGACTTCGACTACCAGGAAGTGCGGGTTTCCCAGGCGATCATCGCCAATGCGCGCCAGGTGATCCTGGCGGCGGACTCGAGCAAATTCGGGCGCAACGCCATGATTCGCCTGGGACCGATCAGCCTGGTGGACTGCCTGGTGACGGATCAGGAGCCGGTGCCGGCCCTGGTGCAGTTGTTGAACCAGCACAAGGTTCGCCTGGAAGTCGTATAGCGCCTGCACTGACGCCATCGGGGCGACGATCCGACTTGCCCCCGATGGCGATCTGTCTGACAGGCCATTTCTTAAGCCTGCCGCGGTTTCATGTTCACAAATTTTCCTTTTCCCGCCCTTCGATGAGTTTTTTCAATCGAAGTCGACTGGCTGTGCCCACGTTTATCAGCTACCATTTTCGCAAATGAACATTAATGTTCGAATTCCAATACGAAAAAGCTCCCGAGGCCAGTCGATGAACCCTTCTACCTTGCCTGCTCCACCGCTTGCCGAAGTCTATGACGTTGCCGTAATCGGTGGCGGAATCAACGGCGTCGGCATTGCAGCAGACGCAGCCGGTCGCGGTTTGTCGGTATTCCTTTGCGAAAAGGACGACCTGGCCAGCCACACCTCCTCCGCCAGCAGCAAGCTGATCCACGGCGGCCTGCGCTACCTCGAACATTACGAATTCCGCCTGGTACGCGAAGCCCTGGCTGAACGTGAAGTGCTGCTGGCCAAGGCCCCGCACATCGTCAAGCAGATGCGCTTCGTCCTGCCACACCGCCCCCACCTGCGCCCGGCGTGGATGATCCGTGCCGGCCTGTTCCTCTATGACCACCTGGGCAAGCGCGAGAAACTCGCCGGTTCCAAGAGCCTCAAGTTCGGCCCTGACAGCCCGCTGAAAAGCGAAATCACCAAAGGCTTCGAATACTCCGACTGCTGGGTCGACGACGCCCGCCTGGTCGTCCTCAACGCCATGGCCGCCCGTGAAAAGGGTGCGCATATCCATACCCAGACCCGCTGCATCAGTGCCCATCGCAGCAATGGCATGTGGGACATGAACATGGAACGCGCCGATGGCAGCCTGTTCTCGATCCGTGCCCGCGCCCTGGTGAACGCCGCCGGCCCGTGGGTCGCCAAGTTCATCAAGGACGACCTGAAGCTGGACTCGCCCTACGGTATCCGCCTGATCCAGGGCAGCCACCTGATCGTGCCGAAACTGTACGAAGGCGCCCACGCGCACATCTTGCAGAACGAAGACCAGCGCATCGTCTTCACCATTCCGTACCTGAACCACCTGACCATCATCGGCACCACCGACCGCGAATACACCGGCGACCCGGCGAAAGTGGCGATCACCGAAGGTGAAACCGACTACATGCTCAAGGTGGTCAACGCGCACTTCAAGAAACAGCTGAGCCGCGACGACATCGTCCACACCTACTCAGGTGTGCGTCCATTGTGTAACGACGAGTCGGACAACCCGTCGGCCATCACCCGTGACTACACCCTGTCGCTGTCCGGTGGTACGGGCGAGGCGCCGATCCTGTCGGTGTTCGGCGGCAAGCTGACCACCTACCGCAAGCTCGCCGAATCGGCGATGGCGCAACTGGCCCCGTACTTCACGCAGATGCGTCCCAGCTGGACCGCCACCGCCAGCCTGCCCGGCGGCGAGGACATGACCACGCCAGAAGCCCTGGCCGAGGCCATTGGCAGCAAATTCGACTGGTTGCCGAACGAGATCGCGCGCCGCTGGTCCACCACCTATGGCAGCCGCACCTGGCGCCTGCTCGAAGGCGTGCAGTCGCTGGCTGACCTGGGTGAACATTTGGGGGGCGGCCTGTACACCCGCGAGGTCGACTACCTGTGTGCCGAGGAATGGGTAACCCAGCCCCAGGACGTGCTGTGGCGCCGGACCAAACTCGGCCTGTTCACCACCCCACAGGAACAGGATAACGTGCAACGCTACCTGTCCAAGGTTGAGCAGACCCGCAGCAAGATCGAAGCGGCCTGACAGGCCCATCGCACAAAAGCCCCTGCGCCGTAAGGCCCAGGGGCTTTTTTGTAGCGCCAGGCATTCGGTTTTCCGAACGCCACAGGCAAGCCTATTCGGTTTACCGGATCAAACGGTTACATATTTGTCGTCATACAAAATTAATCCTCATATAAATCAACTTGTTAAGCTTTTATTTTCGGTCTGGCACGACTCATGCTCTACACTCCCAGACGATTGCCTGGGACGCTTCAGGAGCCGTCACGGGCATTCGCTGTACAAGAGAGCCGTCTAGCCGGCTTCATAAAAAAAACAAATGTCGAGGAAGTATTGATGCGCATCGTTCCCCATATCCTGGGCGCAGCTATCGCTGCTGCTCTGATCAGCACTCCAGTTTTTGCCGCCGAACTCACCGGCACACTGAAGAAAATCAACGACTCCGGCACCATCACCCTCGGGCACCGCGACAGCTCCATTCCGTTTTCCTACATTGCGGATGGTTCGGGCAAACCTGTGGGCTACTCCCACGACATTCAGCTGGCCATCGTCGAAGCCCTGAAAAAAGACCTGAACAAACCCGATCTGCAGGCCAAGTACAACCTGGTCACCTCGCAGACCCGTATTCCGCTGGTTCAGAACGGCACCGTCGACATCGAGTGCGGTTCCACCACCAACAACGCCGAACGCGCCCAGCAAGTCGCCTTCACCACCAACATCTTCGAAATCGGCACTCGCCTGCTGGTCAAGAAAGACAAGGAAGGCAAGCCTAGCTACGCCGACTTCGCCGACCTGAAAGGCAAGAACGTCGTGACCACCGCCGGCACCACGTCCGAGCGCATCATCAAGGCGATGAACGCTGACAAGCAGATGGGCATGAACGTCATCTCCGCCAAAGACCATGGCGAGTCCTTCCAGATGCTGGAAAGCGGCCGTGCCGTAGCCTTCATGATGGACGACGCCCTGCTGGCCGGTGAAGAAGCCAAGGCCAAGAAGCCGGATGACTGGGTCATCACCGGTACTCCACAGTCCTTCGAAGCCTACGCGTGCATGGTTCGCAAAGAAGACCCTGCCTTCAAGAAAGCGGTGGATGACGCCATTGTTGGCCTGTACAAGTCCGGCGAAATCAACAAGATCTACGCCAAGTGGTTCGAAAGCCCGATCCCACCAAAAAACCTGAACCTTAACTTCCCAATGAGCGACAAGGTTAAGGAACTGATCAAGAACCCGACCGACAAGCCGGCGCCTGAAGTAAAAATCTGATTCCTGACTAACCTTATCGTCTGAGGGAGCCTACCCTCCCTCAGGCGTCTGTTACTACCTGCTGGCTATACTTTGGAACACTCGACCGGGCGGTTTTCGAGCCGATCGCGTGTGCCTGGCGTTCATCGCCGGGCGGGAATGGACTTTCCCCAAGCGGGTGCTTGTACATCGATCGATCTCGAGGGGAGACCCTAATGAATTACAACTGGGACTGGGGCGTGTTCTTCAAGTCCACCGGCGTGGGCAGCGAGACTTATCTCGACTGGTACATCGCCGGCCTGGGCTGGACCATCGCCATCGCTGTCGTGGCATGGATTATCGCCTTGCTGCTGGGCTCCATTCTGGGGGTCATGCGCACCGTGCCAAACCGCCTCGTATCAGGCATCGCGACCTGCTACGTGGAGCTGTTTCGTAACGTGCCGCTGCTGGTGCAGCTGTTCATCTGGTACTTCCTGATACCCGACCTGCTGCCGCAGAACCTGCAGGACTGGTACAAGCAGGACCTCAACCCGACCACCTCGGCCTACCTGAGCGTTGTCGTGTGCCTGGGCCTGTTCACCGCTGCCCGTGTGTGCGAGCAAGTGCGTACCGGTATCCAGGCGCTGCCACGGGGCCAAGAGGCCGCTGCACGTGCCATGGGCTTCAAGTTGCCGCAGATCTACTGGAACGTGCTGCTGCCCCAGGCCTACCGGATCATCATTCCGCCGCTTACCTCGGAATTCCTCAACGTCTTCAAGAACTCCTCCGTGGCGTCCTTGATCGGCCTGATGGAACTGCTGGCGCAAACCAAACAGACCGCCGAGTTCTCGGCCAACCTGTTTGAAGCCTTCACCCTGGCCACCCTGATCTACTTCACCCTGAACATGAGCCTGATGCTGCTGATGCGCGTGGTCGAGAAGAAAGTCGCCGTGCCCGGCCTGATCTCCGTGGGGGGTAAATAATGGAACTCGATTTCAGCGGCATCATCCCCGCCATCCCGGGCCTGTGGAACGGCATGGTCATGACCTTGAAGCTGATGGTCATGGGCGTGATCGGCGGTATCGCGCTGGGTACGATCCTCGCACTGATGCGCCTTTCGTCCAGCAAACTGCTGTCCCGGGTGGCCGGCGCCTATGTGAACTACTTCCGCTCGATCCCGCTGCTGCTGGTGATCACCTGGTTCTACCTGGCGGTGCCGTTCGTGCTGCGCTGGATCACCGGCGAAGACACCCCGATCGGCGCGTTCACCTCCTGCGTCGTGGCATTCATGATGTTCGAGGCGGCGTACTTCTGCGAGATCGTGCGGGCCGGCGTGCAGTCGATCCCCAAGGGCCAGATGGCGGCGGCACAGGCAATGGGCATGACCTATGGCCAGACCATGCGCCTGATCATCCTGCCCCAGGCGTTCCGCAAGATGACCCCGTTGCTGCTGCAACAGTCGATCATCCTGTTCCAGGACACCTCGCTGGTCTACACCGTGGGCCTGGTGGACTTCCTCAACTCCGCCCGTTCCAACGGCGACATCATCGGGCGCTCCAATGAGTTCCTGATCTTCGCCGGTGTCGTCTACTTCATCATCAGCTTTTCCGCCTCGCTGCTGGTCAAGCGTCTGCAAAAAAGGTTTGCCGTATGATCTCGATCAAGAACATCAACAAGTGGTATGGCGACTTCCAGGTGCTGACCGATTGCAGCACCGAGGTTAAAAAAGGCGAAGTGATCGTGGTGTGCGGGCCATCGGGCTCGGGCAAGTCCACCCTGATCAAGTGCGTCAACGCGCTGGAACCGTTCCAGAAAGGCGACATAATCGTCGACGGCACCTCCATCGCCGACCCGAAGACCAACCTGCCGAAACTGCGTTCGCGCGTGGGCATGGTGTTCCAGCACTTCGAGCTGTTCCCGCACCTGACCATCACCGAAAACCTGACCATCGCACAGATCAAGGTGCTCGGCCGCAGCAAGGAAGAAGCCACCAAGAAAGGCCTGCAACTGCTTGAGCGCGTCGGCCTGTCGGCGCACGCCCACAAGCACCCGGGCCAGCTTTCCGGTGGCCAGCAGCAACGTGTGGCGATCGCCCGCGCCCTGGCCATGGACCCGATCGTCATGCTGTTCGACGAACCGACCTCGGCCCTCGACCCGGAAATGGTCAACGAAGTACTGGACGTGATGGTGCAACTGGCCCAGGAAGGCATGACCATGATGTGCGTCACCCACGAAATGGGCTTTGCCCGCAAAGTGGCCGACCGCGTGATCTTCATGGACGCCGGCAAGATCATCGAAGACTGCCCGAAGGAAGAGTTCTTCGGCGACATCAGCGCCCGCTCCGAGCGCGCGCAGCACTTCCTTGAGAAAATCCTGCAGCACTAAGTACCACCCAGCTGTGGTGAAGGGGCGCCCCCCTTCGCCACAACTGGTTGACCCAAGGCATCTGTGATGAAATGCGACCCCAACCTCTATCGCGCCGCACCGCCATCACTTGCCGTGAAACCTCGTCTGATTCGCCAACTGTTCCTGCCGCCGTTGATCATCGCCCTGATGATCGGCCTGGGTTATATCGGCTTCTGGATCAGTGAGTACTACGGCATCCGCACCCTCAGCGACAACGGCGAACGCCAGCTGGAGCTGCATGCCCGCACCGTCGAAAGTGAAATCAGCAAATACACCTACCTGCCCAGCCTGCTGGAGCTGGAGTCGAGCGTCTCCAAGCTGCTGGCCGAGCCGAACCAGGAAACCCGCAAAACGGTCAACGACTACCTCGAAGGCCTGAACCGACGCAGTCGCAGTCGGGCCATCTACGTGATGGACACCACCGGCCGCGTGCTGGCCACCAGTAACTGGCGCGATGCCGACAGTTACCAGGGTGAAGACCTGTCCTTTCGCGCCTATTTCCAGAATGCCGTGCGCGGCCAGCCCGGGCGTTTCTACGGCATCGGCAGCACCAACGGCGAACCCGGCTACTACCTGGCCCATGGCCTGGAAGAACACGGCAAGATCATCGGCGTAGCGGTGGTTAAAGTGCGCCTCGAAGCCCTGGAAGAGCGCTGGCAACGCGCGCGCCTCGAAGCCTTTGTGAGCGACGAGAACGGCATCATCATTCTCTCCAGCGACCCGGCTCGACGCCTCAAGGCGGTGCGACCGCTGAGCGACGAGACCAAGGATCGCCTGGCCCACAGCCTGCAATATTACTGGGCCACGCTCAACGAACTGGAACCCCTGGCCCGTGAGCGCTTGAATGAACGCAGCGAGAAGCTGACCTTCCCGGCCAACACTGAAGTGGTCAACGACGAGCACGAAGTCAGCTACCTGGCGCAAACCCGTCCACTCAACGACACACCGTGGAATTTCACCCTGCTCACCCCGCTCAACGACCTGCGCCGCGCGGCGATCAACCAGGGCATCCTGGTGGCAGTCGCGTTTGGCCTCGTCGCGTTTTTGCTGATTGCCTGGAACGAGCGGCGCAAAGTTATCGCCACCCGCCTCGCTGCGCGGGAAGCCTTGCAGGAAGCCAACAGCCAGCTGGAACGGCGGATCGCCGAACGCACCGCCGACCTGCGCGCCAGCAACGAGCGGCTCAAGGGCCAGATCCGCGAACGGCGCCAGGCCGAGGAAACCCTGCGCCGCGCCCAGGATGAACTGGTACAGGCCGGCAAGCTGGCGGCCATCGGCCAGATGTCCACCAGCATCGCCCATGAACTGAACCAGCCGTTGGCCGCGCTGCGCACCTTGTCCGGCAACACCGTGCGCTTCCTCGAACGCGGCGCGCTGGACACCGCCAGCGCCAACCTCAAGACCATCAACGAGCTGATCGACCGCATGGGCCGTATCACCGCCAGCCTGCGCTCCTTTGCCCGACGCGGTGATGACCAGGGCGAAGCCAGCCTGGCCAAGGCCGTGGACGCCGCGTTCCAGGTCCTCGGCCCACGCCTGGACAGCCTGCCGCTGAGCCTGCACTGCAACTTTGCCCCGGCCCAATTGCAGATCGACCAGACCCGCCTGGAACAGATCCTGGTCAACCTGATCGGCAACGCCCTCGACGCCATGCAGGCACAACCGGCTCCCGAGTTGTGGCTGGAAGGCGGCGTCGCCGAGGGCAAATACCGCCTGCTGGTGCGCGACAACGGCCACGGCATCGACGCCGAGGCGCGCAAGCATCTGTTCGAACCCTTCTTCACCACCAAACCCGGCGAGCAAGGCCTGGGCCTGGGCCTGACCCTCTCCGCCAGCCTCGCGGCGGCCACCGGCGGCACCCTGGCCGTGGAGCACCCGGCCGGCGGTGGCACTGCCTTTGTCCTGAGCCTGCCGCTGGTGGGCGCTCAACAAGCTGAGTCGACATGAATATTGATCCTCAAGACCTCACCGTGCTGATCGTTGAAGACGACCCCCATGTGCTGCTCGGCTGCCAACAGGCCCTGGCGCTGGAAGATATCCCCAGCGTGGGCGTGGGCAGTGCCGAAGAAGCGTTGAAACGCATCGGCGAGAACTTCGCCGGCATTGTGATCAGCGACATTCGCCTGCCGGGCATCGACGGCCTGGAACTGCTCACCCGTCTCAAGGCCCTGGATAAAAGCCTGCCGGTGGTGCTGATCACCGGGCATGGCGACATCTCCATGGCCGTCGGCGCCATGCGCAATGGCGCCTACGACTTCATGGAGAAACCCTTCTCCCCCGAGCGCCTGGTCGACGTCGCACGCCGCGCCCTGGAACAACGCGGGCTGGCGCGGGAAGTCTGGTCGCTGCGCCGCCAGTTGGCTGAGCGGGATTCGTTGGAAGGCCGCATCATCGGTCGCTCGCCGGCCATGCAGAACCTGCGCGAGCTGATCGCCAACGTCGCGGACACCTCGGCTAACGTGCTGATCGAAGGCGAGACCGGTACCGGCAAGGAGCTGGTCGCGCGTTGCCTGCATGATTTCAGCCGCCGGCACGCCCACCAGTTCGTCGCCCTCAACTGCGGCGGCCTGCCGGAGAACCTGTTCGAAAGCGAGATTTTCGGCCACGAAGCCAATGCCTTTACCGGCGCCGGCAAGCGGCGTATCGGCAAGATCGAACACGCCCATGAAGGCACGCTGTTCCTCGATGAAGTGGAAAGCATGCCGATCAACCTGCAGATCAAATTGCTGCGAGTGCTGCAGGAGCGCACCCTGGAACGCCTGGGCTCGAACCAGAGCGTGGCCGTGGATTGCCGGGTGATCGCCGCCACCAAGTCCGACCTCGACGAACTGAGTCGCGCCAGCCAGTTCCGCAGCGACCTGTACTACCGCCTCAACGTGGTGACCCTGGAACTGCCGCCCCTGCGCGAGCGCCGCGAAGACATCCTGCAGCTGTTCGAACACTTCCTGCAGCAGTCATCCCTGCGTTTTGACCGCACCGCGCCGGAACTGGACAACCAGACCCTCTCCAGCCTGATGAGCCACGACTGGCCCGGTAACGTACGCGAACTGCGCAACGTCGCCGAACGCTTCGCCCTCGGCCTGCCCGCCTTCAAGAAAAGCGGTGCCAGCAGCGGCAGCCAAGGCCTGGCGTTCACCGAAGCGGTGGAAGCCTTTGAACGCAACCTGCTCAGCGATGCCCTGCAACGCAGCGGCGGCAACCTGACCCAGGCCAGCCAGGAACTGGGCATGGCCAAGACCACGTTGTTCGACAAGGTCAAGAAATACGGGTTGAGCCACTGATGGATCTTTTTTTGAAAGCCGCCCTGGGCGCGGCGGTGGTGCTGATCCTGGCGGCGCTGGCCAAGACCAGGAACTACTACATCGCCGGGCTGGTGCCGCTGTTTCCGACCTTTGCGTTGATCGCCCATTACATCGTCGGCAAGGGCCGCTCGCTGGACGATTTGAAGACCACCATCCTGTTCGGGATGTGGTCGATCATTCCCTACTTTGTGTATTTGGGGACGTTGTATGTGATGGTGGACCGCATGCGGCTGGAGGCCTCTTTAGCCGTCGCGGCGGTAGCGTGGCTGATGGCCGCGACGATCCTGGTGAGTATCTGGGTACGCATCCATACCTGACCCGACTCGGTCAAACAATGTGGGAGGGGGCTTGCCCCCGATAGCGGTGTGTGAGTCCGCTCATCTTTAACTGATCCACTGCTATCGGGGGCAAGCCCCCTCCCACACTTTTAATCGAGGCGTGTCAGCGGACTATTTTGTCGACCTGGATGCCCAGCTTCTTCAACCGATACCAGAAGCTTCTCTCGGAAATCCCGATCTTCGCCGCCGCCGCAGCCTGCACGCCGTTGCTCTCCTGCAAGGCGGCCAGGATATACGCCTTCTCCACCTCCGCCAGCGCCGCATCCAGGTCCTGGGGAATCCCCGGCCCGTCGCTGAGGATCGCGGTCACGCCGCCTTCGCTGGGTTTGGAAGCAAACAGATAACCTGGCAAATCAACGTCTTCGATCACGGGCGTGGCTGCCACGATGGTCGCGCGCTCCACACAGTTTTGCAGCTCACGAATATTGCCCGGCCAGTGATACGCGGCCATGGCCTGCAACGCTTCAGGGCTGAAGCCGGTAATACGCTTGCCGGCAGTGGCGCTGAGGGTCCGGGCAAAGTGACGGGCCAGGGGCGCGATGTCTTCCACGCGTTCACGCAGGGCCGGCAGCGGGATCGGGAACACATTGAGGCGGTAATACAGGTCTTCGCGAAACTCCTTGTTGGCCACCGCCTCCAGCAGGTTCTTGTTGGTGGCGGCGATCACCCGCACATCCACCCTGCGCTCGCGGGGGTCGCCCACCGGCTCGATCACCCGCTCCTGCAAGGCGCGCAGGATCTTGGCCTGCAATGCCAGGGGCATATCGCCCACTTCATCGAGAAACAGCGTGCCCTTGTCGGCCTGCTGAAAGCGCCCGACCCGGTCAGACACGGCGCCGGTAAACGCGCCCTTGCGATGGCCGAACATTTCGCTTTCCAGCAACCCTTCGGGGATCGCCGCGCAGTTGACCGCCACAAACGGCTTGTCGGCACGGCTGCCGTGCTTGTGGATGGCGCGGGCGACCATTTCCTTGCCGGTGCCGCTTTCGCCGGTCAGCAGGATGGTGGTACTGCTGTCGCGCACCGAATCCACCGCCTGCAGCACTTTGCGAAACGCCGGGCTGTCGCCCACCAGGCTGTCGAACTGCGCCTGCTCATCCAGCTCGGCGCGCAGGCGCGCGTTGTCGCGCATGATGTCGCGAAACTGCAGGGCCTTGGCCACGGTGATGTCCAGCTCGTCGATATCGAACGGTTTGGCAATGTAGTCGTAGGCACCGTTGCGCATCGACTGCACGGCGTTTTTTACCGTGCTGTAGGCGGTCATCACGATGACCGGCACGTGGGGGTAACGCACCTTGATCTCGGCCAGCAAGGCCGGCCCGTCCATGCCCGGCATGCGCCAGTCACTGATCACCAGGTCGATGTCTTCCTGTTCCAGCACCTTGAGCGCATGCAGGCCGTTGCCCGCAATGAACACCTGCACGTTGTTCTGGCCCAGGGCCGACGCCAGCAGGTCGCAGAGTTTGGGTTCGTCGTCGACTACCAGAATGTTATGCGTCATGACTGTCCTCGTCGTCTTCGCCTGTCGCTGGAATGTACAGGCTGAAGGTGGCGCCGGCATCGTTTTCGCTGGCGCATTCGATGCTGCCGTCGTGACTTTCCATGATCGAATAGACTTTGGCCAGGCCCAGGCCCGTGCCCGAGGCCTTGGTGGTGACGAATGGCGTAAAGATACGCTCGATCATCTCCGGTGCGATGCCCTGGCCGGTGTCGGCGATGGCGATGACGGTGTTGTCGCCCACGCTGCGGATGCCCAGGGTCAGGCGCCCGCCTTCAGGCATGGCATCGATGGCGTTGAGAATCAGGTTGAGGCAGGCCTGCTTGAGTTGCTTGGCGTCGGCGTAGATCGTCGCCCCCGGCGCCTGGTCGTCGATCTGCGCGTCGATGTTATGGCTGGCCAGTTCCGGCGCGCAGAAGCCCAGGATCTCCTCCACCAGCGGACGGGCCGGCTGCAGCACGCGCAACGGTGGGTTGGGTTTGGCAAAGTCGAGGAACTCGGTGATCAAGTCATTGATGCGGCTGACTTCGCTGATCACATATTCCAGGTGACGCTTGTCGGCGTCCGGCAAGTCTGCGCGGCGGTGCAACAACTGGGTGGCCGTCTTGATGATACCCAACGGGTTACGGATCTCATGGGCCAGGCCCATGGCGACTTCACCCAGGGCATGCAGGCGATCGCGCCGGCGCAGTTGGGCTTCGAGGTGGTGCAGCTCGCCCAGGCGCTCGGTCATATGGTTGAAGGTGCTGCTCAATTGCGCCAGTTCATCGCCGCCACTGACCAGCACGCGGTGCGTGTAGTTGCCTGAGATCACCGCGCCCACGCCTTCGGACAAGTCCCGCAACGGCTTGGTCAGGCGCCGTGACACCAGCACCCCCGCCGCAAGGGACAGCGCCGAGCTGAGCAGGAAAATCAGCACGAACAGATTGCTCTGGTTCACCAGCCCCACCAGGCTGGTATGGCGCAGCAGGCCGCTGAAAATCACGCCTTGGAGGTCACCAGCGTCATTGAAGATCGGCCAGTACAACCCGCTGTAGCTGTTGGTGAACTGCTCGCTGGGCTGCTTGGTACTGCGCATCGCGGTCTCGACACTTTTCGGAATGCGCGCAGGATGGTCCACGAAGCGCTGGGTCGAAAATATCTCCGAGAACCCCTCGGGGTTGGCCAGGTACAGGCGCAGGTCGAGGGAATGCACATCGGCCACGCTGGTGAGAAAGCTGCTGTCCAGGTAGGTCGCCACCAACAGGCGGTAGTCGACCCCGTCCTGGCTGGTTTCGAAGGTCGAGACCACAATCCCGGTGCTCACCCCCGCCACTTGTACGGTCTGCAGCACCGCATTGCTGGTCAGGCTGATCTGTTTCACGATGTCATCGGAGGCGGTGCTGAACACCACCTTTTGATCGCTGGTGCGGATCAGCGCCACCACGTCGATGTCGGTGGCATCGGCGATGTCCGCGGTCAGCCGGTCATGCTTGGCCGCCTGCCGGCTCGAGGGCGGGCTGGTGTAGCGCAGGAACAGCTTGGCCATGCGCGCGTTGTCGTGAAGGATGTCGCCGATCTCGTCCTTGACGATCTTGGTCGATTCCTGCAGCCAGATACGCACGTTGCTGTCGAAAATCTGCGACAGCGTGGTCGCCGCCAGCTCCGCCGCGATCATGGTGGGAATCACGCTGACCAGCCAGAACGCCAGCACCAGCTTGCGCTGGACGCTCCAGCGCGAAATGGCAAAGGGGCGGGCTTTCTGGCGGGTCTTGGTGATCATCAGGTTTCGCTTATCGCAGCAGCCATGGCAGGGTCGGAACGATCCGGTCGAATAAACAGTTTTACAAGCGTGAGCAGGCCGTTGACCAGCCGGTTGCGGTGGCGGAAAAACACACTGTTGCCCTGGAACTCGCAGCCCAGGCGCAGCTTACTGGCATAGCCGGCCTGGCCGCACTCATACACCGCAATATTGTGTTGAATACAGTAGTCGACGTTGGTCAGCCAGCTGCGGAAGTACAGGTTGTAGTCACGGGTGAACGCAACGTCATGGGCGAAAAACTTGTCCACCAGCCGGTGCTCGTCCAGCAGCAGCAGGTTGAACGCCACCAACTGCTCGTCGACCCAGTAAAGAACACAGACGGCGCGATCGCCAAGACGTTCCAGCACGCCGGTGAAATAGCCGGCAGGCAGGCGTTCGAACTGCAACTCGGCGCGCGTCAGCGTGGCTTCATACAGGCGCATGATCTCGGGCAGCACGTCATTGATATTGCCGCGCCACTCCACCCGCGGTCCAGGTGCACGCAGCTTGCGGCGCAAGTCCTTGCGGGTGGATTTGCCCAGCGAGCCGAGGTAGGCGTCCACCGAGCCGTATGGCAGCGGCAACACCCCGGTGGGCAATCCCGGCATGCTTTGAAAACCCGCCACCCGGCAACTGTCGAGCCAATGGGGGTCCTGGCTGGGTGCATCCTTGACCGCCAGCAGGCCGATACCGAAATCATCGGCATCCCGGCGCGCGGCCTCCAGCAAGTGTTTGAGCAACAACGGGCGACGCGACTCGGGCACGCCACTGGCCACCCCGGCGTCGCAACGCTCGGCCACCGGGGAGCCAATGGCATACAGGCCCAATTGCAAAACACCCGGCCACAGCCGCTCCACACGTTCGGCCAAACGCTTGCCGGCGCCCGACACCGTGGTGTCGAGGCGATAATGGGTGATGAACGCGGCAGCCACGGCCACCAGCGTTCCATTGTCATAAACCGCCAGGTAGCGCCATTGGAAATCATCGATGGCGGCATTTTCCACGGCGACGTAATAATCCCAGTCTTCCAGGGCACCGGGAAAACAGTCGTTCCAGGCGCTACGCTGGAGGGCCCGGATGGTCGGGAAGGCTTGGGTGGTGATCACATCGTTTCCCTTGTTATGGCTGGCGAGCTTGCTGTGGTGAGCGGCTCATTGTGGTGAGCGGGCTTGCCCCGCTCACCACAACAAGCACGCTCACCACAACAGCAAGCCAGCTCAACACAACAAGCACGCTCGCCACCCAGTAAGCCGGCGTCCACAAACGCGGTGTGCCGTTCGACAAAGTCGGCACTCAACTCGATCACCCGGCGGTATTGCAGGTCGACGGTGATCATGTGGTAGCAGTTGTCCAGCAGGATCTTGGTCACCGGGCCGCCCAGGTGACGCTCCACGTAATCGGCATTCCAGCGGCTGGTGATGTCGTCCTCGAGGGAGTGCAGCACCAGGGCCGGCACCTTGACCTTGGGCATGCGTTTCCTGACCACGGCGTTCATGCGGTGCAATTCGCGCACCGTGATGCCTTCCATGGTCAGCAAACCGGCTTCGCTGCTCTGCCCTTCCTTCATCTGCCGCTCGACGATTGCCCGCAGGCGTTCGTTCTTGATGCCGTAGGGCGGCTTCTCTTCGAAGCGGCAGATGTGCACGCCGAACGGAATCTTCATCAGCAACGGCGTGAGGAATGCCAGCTTGTTGATGCTCCAGCCGTCGTACTTGAGGGTGGTGGAATACATCAACAGCCCGGCAACTTGCCCAGGGTGCTCGGCAGCCACGTACATCGACATCACCGCGCCCATGGACAAGCCACCGACAAACACCTGCTCGTGGCGTTGCCTGACCTGCACGAAGGTCTTGCGCACGCCCTCGTACCAGTCCAGCCAGCCGGTGGCCTGCAGGTCGCTGTTGTCACCGCAGTGCCCGGCCAGGGTGGGCACGTACACCGTGCAGTTACCCGCCTTGGCCAGTCCCTTGGCGACCTGGCGCAATTCCGTCGGGGTGCCGGTCAGGCCGTGGATCAACAGGATCCCGACCGGACCTTCACCGAGAACGAAACCGGCGCTGCCTTCACCGAGGTCGATCCCGGCGGCGCTCACCGTTGGGTCGCCCGTACCAGCAGTTGCTCGAGCAGCTTCAGGCCCAGTTCGATTTCCGGGTAGCTGATTTCCAGGGACGGTGCCAGGGTGATCACGTTTTTGTAGTAGCCGCCCACGTCGAGGATCAGGCCGAGTTTGCGGCCATCGACGACCATGTCGCCTTTCATGCCTTCTTCGACCATGTAGTCCAGGGTCGCCTTGTCCGGCGTGAAGCCGTCCGGGCCGCAGATTTCGCAGCGCAGGGCCAGGCCCAGGCCGTCGACGTCGCCGATGATCGGGAAACGTTTCTGCAGGTCCTGCAGGCCTTCGAGGAAGAATTTGCCCTTGGCCATGACCATCGCGCCGTAGTCGACTTCGTTGGTCATCTTGAACATTTCCAGGCCCACCGCCGTGCCCAATGGGTTGGAGGCGAACGTGGAGTGGGTCGAACCTGGCGGGAAGATCTTCGGGTTGATCAACTCTTCACGGGCCCAGATGCCGCCCAATGGGTTGAGGCCGTTGGTCAGCGCCTTGCCGAACACGATCACGTCCGGCTGGACGTCGAAGTGCTCGATGGACCAGAGTTTGCCGGTGCGGTAGAAGCCCATCTGGATTTCGTCGGACACCATCAGGATGCCGTGCTGGTCCAGTACCTGCTTGAGTTCGCGATAGAAGTTCATCGGCGGGATCACGTAGCCGCCGGTGCCCTGGATCGGCTCGACGTAGAACGCGGCGTACTCACTCTGGCCCACTTTCGGGTCCCACACACCGTTGTATTCGGTCTCGAACAGGCGCGCGAATTGCTGCACGCAGTGGCTGCCGTACTCTTCCTTGGTCATGCCTTTAGGCCCGCGGAAGTGGTACGGGAACGGGATGAACTGCGCACGCTCGCCGAAGTGGCCGTAGCGGCGACGGTAGCGGTAGCTGGAGGTGATCGACGAGGCGCCGAGGGTCCGGCCGTGGTAGCCGCCTTCGAAGGCGAACATCAGGCTTTTGCCGTTGGTGGCGTTACGCACCACTTTCAGGGAGTCTTCGATCGACTGCGAGCCGCCGACGTTGAAGTGCACGCGACCGTCGAGGCCGAATTTTTTCTTGGCGTCCACCGCGATCATTTCCGACAGCTCGATCTTGCCTTTGTGCAGGTACTGGCTGGCGATTTGCGGCAGGGTGTCGATCTGCTGTTTCAGCGCATTGTTCAGGCGCGGGTTGGCGTAGCCGAAGTTGACGGCCGAGTACCACATTTGCAGGTCGAGGTAGGCCTGGTCTTCGGTGTCCCACACGTAGGAGCCTTCGCACCGGCTGAAAATACGCGGTGGCTCGATGTAGTGAACGGTGTCGCCGTAGGAGCAATACTTGGCTTCTTTATCCAGAAGGATCTGGTCTTCGGCGGTAGCGATGCGGATATCAGACATGATGGAAGAGTTCCTGATTGTCAGAAGAGGTGTTGAAGGTGGTGGCGTTGGCGGCGATGCCCTGAGGCAGGCGGGCCAGCAACGCAGGCACTTCGGCGAAGGTGTCGAAGCGCGCGTGAGGGATGTTGTTGGCTGCGCAGTACTGGGCGAGGCTGCCTTTGGCAAATACGAAGTCGGCGGTGGAGGCCACGCACATGTCCGACTTGCCGTCGCCGATCACCAGCACGCGCTTGTTGCGCGGGGTGGATTTGCACTTGCAGTTGCCGGACGCCGCACGGCACGCATCGCTGGCATACGGGAAGTCGATGCGCCAGCTGTTCTGGTCGACCTGGCGCAGGCGGTTGGCGAGGATCGGCAGCAAGGTCACGTAGTTGCGCGACAGGATCCGCGCAATACCCTGTTCGATGCCGTCGCTGACCACTTCGAGGGAAGCGCCCAGGCCGAGCACGTGATCGACGAAGTCGGGGAAATCCGGGTCGATCTCGACACTGTCGAAATACGCCAGCAGTTCACTTGGGGTGGCCTTGATCAGCGCCAGTTGACGGCTCAGGCATTCGCGGGAACCGATATGCCCATCCAGCCATTCCTGTTCGATGGTTTCCCACTCGGGGCCGGCGAAGCGTTGGAGGACGTTGTCGATGACATCGGTGGGGGTAATGGTCCCGTCGAAGTCACACACGATATGCCAGTGGATCATCTGCGTTTACCTTGAGGAGCGCGCTGTGTGCGCTTGCCCAAGGGGTAGAGCAGGGAGTGTGCCAACTGGCTGAAGCCCAGCCGGGCTGGGGGTTCTGGCGTTAGCGGTGGAGATATGTGTCGTGCAAGCTACAATTTTTGTAGCTCGCTACAAACAAGATGAGTGCTTGCGCAAGGGATGCCCTTCGCGCGTTCATGCGCGCATGTCCACATAAGGAACCTGCTCCATGCTCAAACTCACTTGCGCTGTATTCGCCGGTTTACTGGGGCTGTGGGGCATTGCCGGCACCGCCCTGGCAGCCCCGGTCACCGGTGAAGTCGGCGCGGGCCTCAGTTATCAACCCCACGACCCCACCGGCAGCCGCTACGAAACCCGCCCCGTGCCCTACCTGGACCTGGACTGGGGCCCTGTCAGCCTGAGCACCGATGACGGCCTGACCTGGAGCGCCCTGAACACCAACGGTTTTACCGCCGGCCCCTATATCAACTACCTGCAGGGGCGTACCTCCAACGGCGAGCTGCAAGGCCTGCGCAATGTGTCGGACATGGCGGAAGTGGGCGGTTTCATCCAATACGCGCCGGCCGACTTCTGGCGCGTGTACGCCCGGATGGGCCAGGCCGTGGGCGGCGGGCATTCGCAGAGCGGCGCGCTGGGCAAGGTCGGCGGCGAGCTGGGCTACCCACTGGGTGGTGGGGTTATCGGCAGCAGCGGCCTGGCGGCGAATTTCGCCGATGCGCGCCAGACTCAGACCTATTTCGGGGTAGACGCCAATGAATCCGCGGCCTCCGGCATTCGCCCCTACAACGCCAGCGGCGGATTCCAGAACCTCACGCTGACCCAAAGCTTCGAGTTCCCCCTGGCCTCCCACTGGTCGCTGCTGACCAGCGCCAGCTGGATCCACCTGGTGGGCTCGGCGGCCAACAGCAGCATCGTCAAGGAGACGGGCGACGTGAACCAGGGCCAGGTGCAGACGGCGATCAGCTACACGTTCGATTGATCACTTCGGACAACATGTGGGAGCAAGCCCCCTCCCACATGAATCCGTGTTTCAGTTTTCCTCGCCTTCGGCCAGCAGTGCTATACCGCCGATGATCACTGCCACCCCCACCCAATGCAGCGGGCTGATGTGCTCCCCCAGCCCCAGCCACGAACCCAGCAACACCACCACAAACACCAGCGAACTCAACGGAAACGCCAGGGACAGGCTGCTGCGCCGCAGGATCAGCATCCACACGAAAAACGCGCCGATGTAGCTGGCGATCGCCGCCAGGATCCCCGGGTTGCGCGCCACCTCGGACAACCACAGCCAGTTGAAATCCATCTGCCCCAGCTGGTCCCCTGCAACTTTGGTAAACAGCTGCCCGGCACTCTCGGTGCAGATCAGCAAGGCCCACAGCACCACCGTGCCGAGGCGCCCATGCAACCAACCGGTATGCATCGTTTGCGTACTCATGCCTGACTCCCAGCAATCGCTACCAGCATCACACCCAAGGTAATCACCAGCGTGCCCAGCCAACGACGGCGGCTGACGGTTTCGCCCAGTACCACCTTGCCGGCCAGCACCACCCCGCAATAAGCCAGGGCCGCCGCTGGGAATAACAAGCTCAACGGCGCACGAGACAGCGCTTCGAGCCATACGAAAAACTCGATCACATAGGCACCGATCCCCGCCCACAGCAACGGCGCATTGAACACCTGGCCCCAGAACGCATTCAGGCGAAAACCGCCCTCCAGCTCCGGCAAGCGGTCCAGGCCGAGCTTGAAACACAGTTGGCCGATCACATCGAGCACGATGGAAAAGGCCACGAGCAACACCACAGTCAAGGTCACGGGAACAGCTCCTCAAACAGGTCGATCAGGGCTTCATTGGTGTCGGCGTTGCGCTGCAGATCCTCCGGGCTCCAGCGCTCCGCGGGCGGCTGGTCGGACTTGGCTTCCCAACGCTTGAACGCGTTGCTGAACGCCGGCGTGGCGAACTCGCCGCACACGTCGATGCCGATGATGCGCTTGCGTGCCGCCAACGCCCGCAGGGCTTGCAGCAGGTGGGTCAGGCGCATGCCGCCCTGGTCCCAGTTGGTGGCGGCGTCTTCACTGGCAAGCACGTCTTTGTCGATGGTGATCCAGATCGCTTCGGTGGGCAGGCTGCCGATCATCTGCTCGAGAAACGCAGCCCAGTCCAGCTCCGCCAGGTTGCGCCAGTGCAGGTGGTTTTCCTGCTGCTGGTGGCCGGCGCCATCGCCGACCCGGCCCCAGACTTTTGACGGCGGGTGCTGCCAGGGGAACAGTTGCAGGCGCCCGCGCTTGAGGGCTCCGAGGTTGCCGCCACGCAGTTGCGGGTTATGCAGGTCATCGCTGCATGGGCCGAGGGTGACGATGCGTTTGATCGCCGGCATGTTCAGTGCGCGGTTGACCCATGAGCCACAGTGGCGCTTGGGCGCAAAGCGCACCCAGTCGGGGTGGTTGTCGAAGTGGATCAGGCTGATGGGTTCTTTCAGGTCGGCCAGAAACGCCGGCGTCAGGTGGTGATAATCGCCGGAGCCGACGAACAGGATTTCCGGGCGCGCATCCGTGGGCCGGGGCCGCCGGGCCAGGCGTTCGGCGAAGCGCTTCCAGGTTTTTTCGGTGGACCACAGGCGCAGCTTCGGGCCCAGGTCCAGCAGGTCGATACGCGTGGCACGGCCACTGGCCAGGCGCCGGGCAATCGGTGCCTGACCGGTGAGGCTGTGGTCGAGGTCGAGAATGTTCAAGGTCATGTTTCCCCTATGGCTTTAGGGGGACAATGCAAGGGGCGGGCCAGCGCTTACCTCAAGGACAGTGAGAAACAAATGTGGGAGGGGGCTTGCTCCCGAGAGCAGAGTGTCAGTCAACAAAGATGTTGAATGTGCCACCGCTCTCGGGGGCAAGCCCCCTCCCACATTTGGATCAGTGTTCGATTTTAGTTTTTAGCTTCGTTGATGATCTGGCGAATCGCACCCACAAAGGCTTCCGCCGGCTGGCCACCGCTGACGGCGTACTGGTCGTTGAACACGATGGTCGGCACCGAGCTCACCCCACGGGATATCCACAACTGCTCTTGCTCACGGACTTCAGCGGCGTATTCATCGCTGGCGAGAATCTCGGCGGCGCGCTTTATATCCAGGCCGACGCTTTCGGCGATGATCGCCAGGGTGGCGTGATCGGAAGGGTCCTGGCCATCGCTGAAGTAGGCCTTGAACAACGCTTCCTTGAGGTTGTACTGCAAGCCCTCGAGCCCGGCCCAATGCAGCAGGCGGTGTGCGTCGAAGGTGTTGTAGATACGGCTCTGGCCGTCGGTGCGGAAGGCAAAGCCCAGCTCGGCGCCCATGTCGCGGATACGCGCACGGTTGGCCTGGGACTCTTCGGCGCTGGAGCCGTATTTCTCGGTGATGTGTTCGACGATATTTTGCCCTTCGGCGGGCATGTTCGGGTTCAGTTCGAACGGCTGGAAATGGATCTCGGCCTGCACCTCGGTGCCAAGCTGGTCGAGGGCTTCGGTCAGGCCGCGCAGACCGATGATGCACCAGGGGCAGGACACGTCGCTGACGAAATCGATTTTCAGGGGAGTACTCATGACAGGCAACCTCGCAGGCTTCAATACGCCGTAAAGGGTGCACGATACACCAATGTCACAGCAGCTTCGAAGGCCCGACCGGATCGATCTGCGCCCAATGGGCGGCATCTTCACGATGAGCCTGCAGGTACGGCAGCACCGCCGTCAGCAGCGGCGCCTTGAACGCTTCCTGGAAACGATGGGCCATGCCGGGAATCAACTTCAACTGGCTGCCCTGGATATGCGCCGCCAGGTGCACGCCGTGCATCACCGGCAGCAAAGGGTCGGCGGTGCCGTGGACCACCAGTGTCGGCACGCGCAGCTGGTTGAGCAACGGCACACGGCTGGGTTCGGCGAGGATCGCCATGATCTGGCGCTTCACGCCGTCCGGGTTGAAGGCGCGGTCATAGGACAGCGCCGCCTGGTGCAGCAACACCTGGCGATCGTCCTTCACCGTCGGGCTGCCCAGCGCCGCGAGCAAGTCGGCCTGCTGCTCCAGCGCCACTTCGCGATTCGGCGCACTGCGTCGCGACAATAACTGCACCAGCGCCGCATTCGGGGCCGGCAAGCCTTCGGCGCCGGAACTGGTCATGACCAGGGTCAGGCTTTCCACGCGCTGCGGCGCCATCGCCGCCAGGTGCTGGGCGATCATGCCGCCCATGCTCGCACCCAGTACGTGGAACTGCTGGATCTGCAAGGCGTCCATCAGGCCCAGGGCGTCATCGGCCATATCCGTCAGCGTGTACGGCGCCGATACCGGCAGGCCGAGCTTGTAGCGCAGCACTTCAAAGGTCAGGTTGGCGTTCGCCGGCGCCTGGCGCCAGGTGGACAGGCCCACATCGCGGTTGTCATAGCGGATCACCCGGAAACCCTGCTGGCACAGGGCAACGACGACTTCGTCGGGCCAGTGAATCAGTTGCCCGCCCAGGCCCATCACCAGCAGCAAGGCCGGGTCGGACGCACGGCCGATACTCTGGTAGGCGATGCTCACCTGGGCCAGGTCGACCGTTTGGGTCGGGACATTGACATCACATCGAGACGCCGCAAAAGACGGCAGGCCGAACAGTAGAGCGGCCAGTAAAAGCAACACGCGCATGAAAAACACCGAAACGCAGAACCCCAGTAGAGCGCGAGTCTGATGAAGTTTGTTCAAGGGCGCTGCCACAGTTCCATGACAGTTTGATGAAGAGTGCCCGGCGGTCATGATCGACACGGGTTGCAACATGAGACAAACTCACGCTATCCCGCTTCGTCACAAATTGTCTTCATGGAGAGCCCGTGCTCGAGATCCGTCACCTCAAGACCCTGCATGCCTTGCGCGAGGCCGACAGCCTGGTGGAGGCCGCCGAGCGCCTGCACCTGACGCAATCGGCACTGTCCCACCAGTTCAAGGAGCTGGAAGAGCGCCTGGGCATGCCGCTGTTCGTGCGCAAGACCAAACCCGTGCGTTTCACCAGCGCCGGCCTGCGCCTGCTGCAACTGGCCGACGCCACCCTGCCCCTGCTGCGCGGTGCCGAGCGCGATATCGCGCGCCTGGCCGGTGGCACCGCCGGACGCCTGCACATGGCGATCGAGTGCCACAGTTGTTTCCAGTGGCTGATGCCGACCATCGACCAGTTCCGCGATGCCTGGCCGGAAGTCGAGCTGGACCTGGCCTCGGGCTTTGCGTTCGCGCCGCTGCCGGCCCTGGCCCGTGGCGACCTGGACCTGGTGGTGACATCCGACCCGCTGGAGCTGCCGGGCATCACCTATGTGCCGCTGTTCACCTACGAAGCCATGCTCGCCGTGGCCAACCAGCACGCGCTGGCGAACAAGGCGTACATCGTGCCCGAAGACCTGCTGAGCGAAACCCTGATCACCTACCCGGTGGAGCGCGACCGCCTGGACATCTTTACCCGCTTCCTGGAACCGGCCGACGTGGAACCGGCCCAAGTGCGCACCTCGGAACTGACGGTGATGATGATGCAACTGGTCGCCAGCGGCCGCGGCGTGTGCGGCATGCCCCATTGGGCCCTGCATGAGTACAGCTCGCGCGGCTACGTGAAGGCCAAGCGCCTGGGCGAGAAAGGTTTGTTTGCGACGCTGTATGCGGGGATTCGTGCGGATATGCTGGATGCGCCGTATATGCGCGATTTTTTGCTGACGGCCAAGGACACGTCGTTTTCAACGCTGGATGGCGTGAGCGCGGTGCGCTGAAACAATACGGTTCTAAATGTGGGGTGCTTGCCCCCTCCCACATTGGCTCTCAGTCAGCGTTGAGTTCGCGCCACATGTAGATTTTGTCGAAGTAGTCCATACCCACCCGCACCGCCAGCGGTTCCAGGCCGTACTGGATAAACCCGCAGCGTCGGTACAGCGCAAACGCCGCGTCGTTGCCGGCGGTGACGGTCAGTTGGATCACTTTCAGGCGCGGATGCTGGCGTGCCTCATCCAGCGCGGCCTCGACCAATCGCCGGCCCAGGCCTTTGTGCTGGTGCGCCTGGGTCACGTACATGCCGAACAGGGTCACTTTGTGCCGCGCCTTCTCCCGAGGCTCGAAGGCCAGGCCGACGATGCCGGCCAGCTCATCCCCGGCGTACGCGCCGAGCAAACGATCCAGCGGACTCTCCAGGCGCTTTTCCCACCAGCTCAACGGCATCGCCGCACGCTCGGCCACGCTGGAAGTGAACGCTTGGGGATAGGCGCCGTAGGCTTCCAGCATCAACGCCCGATAAGCCTCGGCATCGCTGGCCCCCAGCGCACGCACGTTCATTCGCGTCAGGCCGGCGTGGTCAGTGACGCGCGGTAAAACGGCAGGATCAGGTCACGGGTCAAGGGCGCCAGCACCAGGCCGCCATCACCGGCCGGGTCGATCCAGCGCACCTCTTCGATTTCAGCGGCCGGGCTGACCGGAACATCGATCTGCACCTGGAACAATTCAGCGTCCACGGTAAACCCCGGTTCGTTGGCCGAAGGGGCCGAGAAGTGACCCAGGTAGACCGCGTCGCCGGGCTCGATGCGCAGGTTCAGCTCTTCGTACAGCTCGCGGGCCAGGGCCTCGGCGGGCTGCTCACCGGCGTCGATCTTGCCACCGGGTTGCATAAAGGCCTGGGTGCCGCGCTTGCGCACCAGCAAGGTGTGGCCGTCGCTGCCGATCAGCAGGGCAGCGGCGATACGGATAGTGCTAGGCATGAACTGAAAACCTTGAACTCAAACAATGAAAATTAATGGAGCACCCCTTCGCTCTCGTCCGGCTCCTTGATGAACACGCTGTACTTGGCGCCTTCCATCGCCTCGAACGCAATCAGCTTGTCCACCAACGGCAGGTTCAGCACCTTGCCGGCGTTAAGGAGCAACATGCCGTTATCGGCGTTGAGGTTACGCGCCAGGACCATACCGTCTTCCAGCTCACGGGTGGTGAGCACCTTGACCGTGGGATCGCCCAGGGTCACATCACTGAGAAACGCAGCGCACGCCAGGATGAAGTCCTCGACCAGGTCCGGATCGTAGAGGCGCCCGGCATATTTGCGGATATACAACAGCGCTTCATCGCTGTTCAGGTGCCGCTCAAGGATCAGGCCTTTCTGCAACTCGATGAAGTCCACCGCCAGTTTCAGCAGGCGTGAACCGAACGGAATCGCATCGCCCTTGAGGTGGTCGGGGAAGCCACTGCCGTCCCAGCGCTCCTGGTGATGACGGATAATCCGCGCCGCATCTTTCATCGGCTCCAGGGTCATCAGCAGCGATTCGCTCTGGGCCGGATAGCCACGGTAGCGCTCGCGATCGGTGCTGTGCAGCTTGTCGGCCGGCTCGATCAACATGCTGTCGCTCCAGCTCAGCTTGCCGATGTTGTACAACGCGGCGGCCATGGCCATGTCGCGGGCGCTGGCTTCGTCTATGGACTGGGCGGTGCAGTACACCCGCACCAGTTCGATCAGTGCGCGGTTGGTCTGTTTGTTCTTGGGCAGGCGCAGGTTGGCCAGCAACGAAAACACTTCGGTGCCGGTCACGTAGCTGCGCTTGAGCTCGTCGTAGGCCAGGTCGAGCATGTCGGCGGTCTGTTGCAACTCACTGGTGCGTGCTGCCACGCGCTTTTCCAGGGTCGCGTTCAACAGCTTGAGCTGGTCGTTCTGCTGGTGGGCCAGGCGCTCCAGCCGCTGAAATTCCAGGGCCTGCTGCAGGATCAGCTTCAGTTCGTCGTCGTTCCAGGGTTTGCCGATATAGCGGTGGATCGCCCCTTCGTTGATCGCCTTGATGATCGTCGGCAGGTCGGCGTAGCCGGTGAGCAGGATGCGACTGGTGGCGGGATAAAGGCGATGAACCTCAGCCAGCAATTGTGCGCCGTCCATGCCGGGCATACGCGCATCGCTCATCACCAGGTCGATGGGCTGGGCGGCCATGATCTCCAGGGCCTCGGCACCGCTGCCCGCAAGCACGACATCGAAGGGTTGGCCGCGCAACAGGCGACGCAAGCTGTTGAGAATCGACTCTTCATCGTCGACCAGCAAAATAGTGGGTTTCGTCGCAAGTTGTTCATCCATGCCTGCTGCGCCTTCACATTGAACTGAATTGAGCTGATTTGAACCCGTGTGCCAAGCCGTCTTCCCTCGCTTAAGGCGCGGGGTTGATTTGACGCCAACTGGCCGCCGAATTCAAGGGACCTCGACTACACTGTCACGGCAGGCCTGCGCCCCGCTCAGCCACGGAACCAAGGAAGGAATGGTTATGCCGTCGAACCGTTTGCAGATAAGGCGCGCACTATGAACCCGAACCCTGAGCGGGCCAACCGGCGCATCCTGATCGTCGATGATGTCACGTCCATCCACCTGGACTTTCGCAAGATCCTGTGCGCCGACGCCGACGCCGAGCCCTCCCTGGATACCCTTGAGCAGACCCTGTTCGGCACCACCACCGTCGCTCGCCAGGCGTTTATCCTCGATTCCGCCTACCAGGGCCAGGAGGCCTTGGATCTGGTGAACCGGGCCCTGGCAACCAACACCCCCTACGCCATGGCGTTCATCGACATGCGCATGCCGCCCGGCTGGGACGGCCTGCAAACCATCGAGCAGTTGTGGAACGTCGATCCCAACCTGCAGATCGCCCTGTGCACCGCCTATTCCGACTATTCCTTTGAAGCGATCGAAGCGCGATTGAAGTACAACGACCAGTTGCTGATCCTGAAGAAGCCCTTCGACCACCTGGAAATCCGCCAGATGGCCAGCGCCCTGACCTGGAAATGGCAGCTCGCCCAGGATGCCGCCCTCAAGGTGATCGGGCTCGAACGCACGATTGAGGAACGCGTGCAGGAGTTGCTGAAAGTCTCGCACCTGCTGCAATACGACGCACTCACGGAGCTGCCCAACAGCACGCTGCTGGGCGACCGCCTGACCCAGGCCATTGCCCTGGGCCGGCGCCATGACACGCAACTGGCGGTGATGTTTATCGGCCTCGACCGCTTCAAGCGCATCAACAACGCCCTGGGTTATCCGGTGGGGGATGAGGTGCTCCAGCAGGTCAGCCAAAGCCTGGTGGCGGCCGTGCGTGAGTCGGACTCGGTGTTTCGCTATGGTTCGGACGAGTTCGTGATCCTGCTCAATGATGTCCAGCATCCCCAGCAAACCCAGCACATCGCCCAGAAGGTGCTCCAGGCCATCAGCGTTACCCGGCATGTCGCGGGGCACGACCTGAGCGTCACCGCCAGCCTCGGCATCAGCATCTACCCGAACGACAGCAGCACTGCGGTGGAACTGATCAAGCACGCCGAAACCGCCATGCACACCACCAAGGAGCGTGGCCCGGACGACCTGAGTTTCTACACCGAAGACATGAACCTGCGCGCCCGGCACCAGCAGAACCTGGAAAGCGCGATCCGCCAGGCCCTGGAGCACGATGAGTTTGCGCTGCACTACCAGCCCAAGCTGGACCTGAAAACCGGGCGGATCCTCGGCGCAGAGGCGCTGATCCGCTGGTTTCAACCGCGCTCGGGCTGGGTCCACCCGGCCGACTTCATTCCGGTGGCCGAAGACAGCGGGCTGATCGTGCCCTTGACCCAGTGGGTGCTGCGCCACGCCTGCGAACAGGCACAGGCCTGGCGCGCCATGGGCCTGGCGCCGCTGCGCATCTCGGTGAACATCTCGGCCATCGACTTCCGCCAGCGGGAGTTTGTCGACAACCTGGCCGCCATCCTCAAGCAGACCGGCCTGCCGCCCAACCAGCTGGAGCTGGAAATCACCGAAAGCGTGCTGATGCAGAATGTCGACGATACGGTCGATATCCTCAACCGGATCAAGGCCATGGGCGTGCGCCTGGCCCTGGATGATTTCGGCACCGGCTACTCCAGCCTCAGCTACCTGCGACGCTTTCCCATCGATGTGCTGAAGATCGACCAATCATTCGTGCGCGGGCTGCACGAAAATAGCCAGGACGCGCAGCTGATCAGCGCTATCATCGGGATGGGCAAGAGTCTGGAGCTGAACATCATCGCCGAAGGGGTGGAGACCGTCGAACAGCTGGACTTCCTGAGAGCCCAGCACTGTGAAGAAGGCCAGGGCTTTCTGTTCAGCAAGGCCGTGCCTGCGAAGGATTTCGCCCAGTTGCTGCAGGTGGGCAGCCCCACACTGATGCCCGACCAATAGCCCTATGCCTGCAAGGAGTGCTCGCTTGAGCGACGTTTCAACCTACCGTTTCGGTTCCATCCTCGCGTTGGGGCTGTGCCTGGGGACGACCGTGACGGCCGCGCCGCTGGACGAAGCGCTCAAGCCCCTGCCGCCGGCGCCGCACCTGGATGCGGCCAAGGTCGAGCTGGGCCGCCAGCTGTTCAATGAGCCGCGCCTGTCAGTGAACAACACGCTGTCTTGCGCCAGTTGCCATCACCTCGAAGCCGGGGGCGCCGACACCAGGCCCTTCTCCCTGGGTTTCGACGGCAAGCCCGTGGAGATCAATACGCCGTCGGTATTCAATGCCAGCCTGAACTTCAAACAGTTCTGGAATGGCCGCGTGGACACCCTGGAAGCGCAGGTCGAGCAAGTGGTCATCAGCCCGGTGGAAATGGGCAGCGACTGGAACACCGTGGTACAGAACCTGACCGCGCTGCCCGCCTACCAGGCAGCGTTCAAACAGGCCTACCCCGATGGCGTCACCGCCGCCAATGTGCAAAACGCCCTGGCCACCTATGAACGCACGCTGCTGACGCCCAACTCACGGTTTGACCAGTACCTGCTGGGCAACACGGACATCCTCACGATCCAGGAAAAGTACGGCTACCAGCGCTTCAAGGATTACGGTTGCATCGCCTGTCACCAGGGCATCAACATCGGCGGCAACATGTTCCAGAAATTCGGCGTGATGGGCGACTACTTCAAGGTGCGCGGCAACCCTGTCGACTCGGACCTGGGGCGCTACCTGCTGACCAAGGATGAGGAAGACCGGCACGTGTTCAAGGTCCCCAGCCTGCGTAACGTCGCGGTCACGGCCCCGTATTTTCACGATGCCTCGGCCAAGACCCTGGAAGAAGCCGTCGACGTGATGTTCAAGTTCCAACTGGGGCGCAACCCTTCGCAGGAGGATAAAGACCTGATCATCCAGTTTCTCAAGACCCTGACCGGCGAATGGAAAGGCAAGCCTTTATGAGCAGACCGTCATGACCCTTTCTCGCCGCCGCACCAGCCAGTTGGCCTTGGGGTTGATCACCCTGTTGCTGGCCTCGACGCTGATCTTTCTGTACATCAAGTCGTCCAGCGACCAGGCGTCTTCCTACACCCACTCCCGGGACCTGATCCGACAACTGCAGCAACTCAACGCCCAGTGGGACAGCGAAGTCCTCAAGGCCAGGATCGCCATCACCCACAACTACGACCCCCTGGTGACGCCCCTGACGGAAATGACCCGGTTGTGGGCCGAGCTGGAAGCACGCGGCTCGTACCACAGCCCGCAAGACCTGCCCGCCTGGCAAGCCAGCCAGCAGGCTTATCAAGCGGCCATCCAGGAAAAGGCCCGGCGCGTCGACCAGTTCAAGTCCCATAACGCGGTATTGCGCAACTCCCTGGCTTTCCTGCCGACCGCCGAAGACGATATCCAGGCGCAGTTCAACCAGGTAAACGACGATACAAAAGCGCAACTGCAAAGCGTGGCCACCGACACCTACGACCTGCTGCTCAGCAGCCTTGAATTCGCCCAGGTCACCAGCGACGAGCGCGCCGCCGACATTCTCGTCGGCCTGGGCAAGCTGGCCGTCAACCAGGAACTGCTGCCCAGCGAATTCCGCGGCCCGGTGGAGATCCTGAGCAATCACATCGAACTGATCCTGCGTGAACAGCCGGTGGTGAACACGTTGCTCGACCAGATCGCCGCCATTCCGGTAGCCGAACGCCTGGATGACCTGACCACCCACCTCAACCTGGACCAACAGGCCCTGGACCGGGTCGAGCAGCAATACCACCGTTACCTGCTGGTGTTCTCCACGCTGCTGGTGGCCCTGTTGCTGTACCTGACGATTCGCCTGCTGCGCAGTTTCGCCGAGATCAACCGTGTCAACCGCGCCTTGCAGGCGGTGAACGAAACCCTTGAACAGCGCGTGGAACGGCGCACCCGACAGCTCAAGGATGCCCAGAGCGAGCTGATGGACAGTGCACGCCAGGCCGGCATGGCGGAGATCGCCACCAACGTGCTGCACAACGTCGGCAACGTGCTTAACAGCGTGAACATTTCCGCCGACCTGGTCACCCGCAAACTGCGCAGCAGCAAGGCAATGGGCCTGGGCAAGGCCATGCAGTTGATCAACGAACGCCAGGGCGACCTGGGCACTTTTATCACCGAGGATGAGAAGGGCAAGCTGCTGCCCGGCTACTTGAACCAGTTGGTGGACGCCATTGCCGTCGAGCAACAAGGCCTGATCGAGGAACTGGGGCAATTGAGCAAAAGCGTGGACCACATCAAGGACATCGTCTCCACCCAACAATCCTATGCGGGCGCGCCCTCGCTCAAGGAGCCGGTGCAGATCAGCACCTTGATGGAAGACGCCCTGCGCATGAACGCGGGGGCCCTGAGCCGGCACAATGTCACAGTGGTCAAGCACTACGGGCAGGTGCCGGAAGTCCTCGCGGACAAACACCGCTTGCTGCTGATCATGGTCAACCTGATCAGCAACGCCAAGTACGCCATGTCCAACCTCACTGACCGGCCACGGCAGATGACCCTCACGGTCCAGTCGCTGGAGGACAACACGTTGCAGATCAGCGTGAAGGACGAGGGCGAAGGCATACCGGCCGAGAACATGACGCGGATATTTACCCACGGTTTTACCACCCGCAAGGAAGGCCACGGTTTCGGGCTGCACAGCTGCGCGCTGGCCGCCGTCGAAATGGACGGCCACCTCAGCGCCCACAGCGACGGGCCGGGCCTGGGCGCGCTATTCACCCTGACGATCCCCCTCATTCCTGCCGGAAGCCTCATATGAACCAGCCTCCCAACCGGCGCATCCTGTTGATTGATGACACGCCGTCGATTCATGAGGATTTCCGCAAGATCCTGATGCCGCCCACTGAATCCAATCAGGAGCTGGATGACATGGAGTCGGCACTGTTCGGCGAAACCAGCAAACCCACGGCCCCCCCTTTCGACCTGCACTCGGCCTACGGCGGCGAAGAAGGCCTGCAGCTGCTCATCACCGCCATGGCGCACCAGCAGCCCTATGCCCTGGCGTTTGTCGACATGCGCATGCCCCAGGGCTGGGACGGCGCGAAGACCATAGAAGAACTCTGGAAAGTCGCCCCCGACCTGCAAGTGGTGGTGTGCACCGCGTACTCGGACTATTCCTGGGAGGACCTGCTCGACCGCCTGCAAGGCCATGATCGCTTGCTGATCCTGAAAAAACCGTTCGATAACATCGAAGTCCAGCAGATGGCCAACACCCTGGCCAATAAATGGGACATGGCCCGTCGCGCCGCCCTGCAAACCACCCAGCTGGAACGGCTGGTGGAACAACGCACCCACGCGCTGCAGCTGGAAATCGAAGAACGCAAGCACCTGGAAAGCCAACTGGTGCAGTCGGAAAAACTCGCCTCCCTGGGGCAACTCGCTGCGGGTGTGGCCCATGAGATCAATAACCCGGTAGGCTTCATCTCGTCCAACCTCAGCACCCTCGACGGCTACTTCGCCCAGTTGCAACAGATGCTGGAGGCTTACCGGCAGGCCGAAGAAAGCCTCGCCACCGGTGAACAGCACGAGCCGCTCAAGGCCTTGCGCACCCGTCTGGAACTGGAGTTTCTACAGGAAGACATTCCGGTGTTGATCCGCGAGTCCAAGGAGGGCATCGGCCGCGTGGTGCAGATCGTCAAGGACCTGAAAAACTTCTCGCGGGTGGACAACGACCAGACCTGGCAATTCGCAAACCTGCAACAGGGCATCGATTCGACGCTGAACATCGTTGCCAGCGAACTCAAGTACAAGGCCGATGTGGTCAAGCACTATGCACCGCTGCCAGAGATCGAATGCCTGGCCTCGCAGCTCAATCAGGTGGTGATGAACCTGGTGATCAATGCCGCTCAGGCCATGGGGCCGGAGCGCGGCATCATCACCATCAGCAACGGTGTGGAAGGCGAGCACGTGTGGCTGGAAGTGGCGGACAACGGCTGCGGGATTGCCCCCGAGGCGGTGCAGAAAATCTTCGACCCGTTTTTCACCACCAAGCCGGTGGGGGAAGGCACTGGGTTAGGACTGTCACTCTCCTACGGCATCGTCAAGAAACACCATGGCGATATCTTTGTCAGCAGCGAACTGGGCAAGGGCACGAAGTTTCGCGTGGTATTGCCGATTCGGCAGACGGCGGCGTAGGGCACGCCGTCCGCGCGTTAAGGACATCGCTCGGACGCGGGAGGTCAAATCCCGGTCGGCGTTGTTTTCAGCGTTCCTGCAAGCCCAGCAGCGGCAGTGAACGTGCCCCCCAGCGCCTGGGTCAGCCCCAACGTCGACTTGACCGACTTGGGTGTGGATTCGTTATGGGCGACCGCTTGTCCGTATCCGTTTAGAACCGACACCCAATCGCCCTTCGCCGCCCCCGCAATCGCTGTGGCCAAACCCGTCTTCAGGGTTTTATCAAGGCCGCTTTTCAGCCCGTCCATCATCCCGTCTACACTGCCATCTGACTTTTCCAGCCCATGAAGCATGTTGCTCAAGCCGGGAATAAACCAGGTGTGCCGAGCGATGTCGCCACTTGCCTTTTGGACCCAGCTGCGGTCGGCGGCTACGGGCGCTTGCGCCGATAATGACGGTGCCATTTGCTGATAGAGCCTGGACTTGACCAAAGGGTTGCCATTGGCCATGAAGGGGGCAGATTCGCGGGGTGTCGACGTAAAGAACCGCGCGCTGTCTGGCGCAGGATGAGGCGTGGTAGAAGGCATCTGCGACGACGAGGCAAGGCCTGTCAGCAGATCCACTGCGGCCAGGGCAGTATGGATATTGCTAATCATGGTCGGCTCACTTTGGGAAAGGTTGGGGAACTCCCGTTTAAGTGGCCAGGGGCGACCTATGAGTTCCGCACGCCAAGGCCTCTGAAATGGGCACCTGCATGGCCAAAACTTGGTCACGATTTCGCAGCGGACGCAGCATGAACGATCGACCTTTTCAAAACCTGCTCAGATCATTGATCTGCCTGCCCTCGCAACCTGTTATTTCTGACAGTAGACAGACCCTTTTCCCGACTCGACACTCCACACAAGCAACACTATTGCATGCCGGTGGCGTGCTGAACGTGAGGCCTGGGCTCTCATCGTCGAAGGAAATGACACCATGTCTACGCGCCGCGAGTTCCTCACATACGCGTCACTGGGCGCCTTGCTCATGCCACTGGGCAGGGACGCCCCGGCGGCCGATACAGCCGACCCGTCCAGTACTTTTTCCTTCGAAGGCTTGATCGAACAGGCACAAGCCGACGCCTTGAAACCCTACACCTACCCCAGCACTGCATCGGCCGCGCTGCTAGCGCGGCTCGACTACGCCGCCCACGGCCAAATCCGCTTCAAACCCGAGCACGCCCTGTTCGCCAAAGGCCCGGGCAAGTTCCCTATCACATTCTTTCACTTGGGGTCGTTTTTTCGCACGCCCGTCAGGCTGTATGTGCTGGACAACGGCATCGCCCGCGAGATCGTCTACGACCCGGCGCACTTTGATATGCCGGGCGACAGCCCGGCCCATGCCCTGCCCCGTAACAGTGGATTTGCCGGCTTTCGTATCCAGGAAAGCCGCCTGGGCGACCAGGCCAGGCTGGCGTGGCAACAAAACGACTGGGTGGCCTTTCTTGGCGCGTCGTACTTCCGGGCCATCGGCGAGTTGTACCAGTACGGCTTGTCGGCACGGGCGATTGCCCTGGATGTGGCACAAGCCGGCAAGGCCGAAGAATTCCCCGACTTCACCCACATCTGGTTCGAGCCGCCAAAGAACCAGCACACAAACGCCATGACCCTCTACGCGCGGCTCGACGGCCCCAGTATCTGCGGCGCCTACCGTTTCGTGATCCACCGTACACAGGGCGTGGTCATGGACATCGACTGCACGTTTTTCCTGCGCAAGAACGTCAGCCGGCTGGGCATTGCGCCGCTGACCTCGATGTTCTGGTTCAGTGAGACCGCCAAGCGCACCGCCGCCGACTGGCGCCCTGAGGTCCACGACAGTGACGGCCTGGCGCTGTGGACCGGCAACGGAGAACGTATCTGGCGGCCCTTGAACAACCCGCCACGCACCCTGGTTTCGGCGTTCAGCGATCGTCAACCGAAGGGCTTCGGCCTGCTACAGCGCGACCGTAATTTCGACCACTACCTCGATGGGGTGAATTACCAACGGCGCCCCAGCCTGTGGGTCGAACCGTTGGGCGATTGGGGCGAAGGCAGCGTGCAACTGATGGAAAACGGTACCGACGACGAGATCCACGACAACATCGTCGCGATGTGGGTACCCTCGGCCCCGGCGGAAGCGGGCAACCGTTATGCGCTGCGTTATCGCCTGCACTGGCTGGCCCAGGAACCCTACGTTTCGCCACTGGCGGTGTGCGTGGCCACACGCCTGGGCAAAGGCGGCTCACCGGGCGAGCCGCGCCCGCTGGGGGTACGTAAATTCGTGGTGGAATTCCAGGGCGCCCCCTTGGAAAAACTCGCACCGGGGGTCAAGCCCGAGGCCGTGATCAGTTGCTCCAGGGGCGAGCTCAGCCGGGTCTTTACCGAAGCGGTGCCGGACGGCGTCGCCGGCCATTGGCGAGCACAGTTCGACTTGAGCGTCGACGGCAAGGACCCGGTGGAATTGCGCCTGTTCCTGCGCCTGGACGGCCAGCCGCTGTCAGAAACCTGGCTGTATCAGTACCATCCCTTCCACTCCGAATCGACGGCAATCGGTACCCCTTCAACGGCTGCCCCAGGCAATAGTCCATGAGGCTCGGCGGTCAATGGGCGCTGCTCTGCCTGGCGCTCAATGTCAGCGGCAACGCTCTCCACGCCGGCGAGCAGGACCGCGTAGAGGCTTTGTTGCAGCAGATGACGCTGGAAGAAAAAGTCGCTCAACTCAGCCAGCTCGGCGTCCAGGACACACCTACCGGCCCGGCCATTGACCCAGGCGAGCTGGCGCAACTGCCCATGAACAGCGTGGGCTCGGTCCTTGGCGCCTACGGCGTCGAACAGACCCGCCGGTTGCAGGAACACGCCGTCACCCGTTCGCGCCTGCCTATACCGTTGTTGTTTGCCTTTGATGTGATCCACGGGTTTCGCACCGTATTTCCCGTGCCGTTGGCAGAAGCTGCGGCCTGGGACGCTGACCTGGCACAACGAACCGCTCGCGTGGCGGCCGTTGAAGCGACGGCCAGCGGCATACACTGGACCTTCGCGCCCATGGTCGACATTGCCCGCGACCCGCGTTGGGGCCGTGTGGTGGAAGGCACTGGCGAAGATCCGTTCCTGGGCGCAGCGCTGGCCAGCGCCAAGGTGCGGGGGTTCCACGGCGCCGGGCCTGCCGACCCGTCATATATGCTGGCGACCGCAAAACACTTCGTGACCTACGGTGCCGCCGAAGGCGGGCGCGACTACAACGTCGCCGACGTGTCGGAACGCACCTTGCGGGAAGTGTACTTGCCGCCTTTCCAGGCCGCCGTGGCGGCTGGCGTCGATGGGATCATGCCGTCGTTCAACGAACTGGCCGGAACGCCCCTGCACAGCAACACCGCACTGTTGACCGGTGTGCTGCGCAATCAGTGGCGGTTCAGTGGCCTCATTGTCAGTGACTTCAACGCCCTCTGGGAGCTGAGCCAGCACGGCATCGCCGGCAGCCCGGCCGACCGGGCACGGCTGGCGTTCAGCGCGGGGGTGGACATCGACATGGTCAGCCAGACGTACCGCCAATACCTGCCCACCCTGGTGCGCACTGGCCAGGTTTCCCTGACCGCCGTGGATAATGCGGTGCGCCGTGTACTCCAGGCCAAGCAGCGCCTGGGACTGCTTGACGATCCCTACCGCTACAGCGACGAGGCGCGGCAACGGGCCAATGTCCTGACTCCGCAACACCGGGCACTGGCACGCGAGGCCGCGCAGAAGTCCATCGTATTGTTGAAAAACACCGACGCCCTGCTGCCGCTGTCCAAGCACCTGCGCAACGTGCTGGTGGTCGGCAGCCTGGCCACGGATGCCGAGGCCACGCTCGGTCCCTGGGCCTTGGCGGCTCATCCGGAAGACTCGATCACGGTCTTGCAGGGCATACGCCGCGCCGTCGCGCCTGGCACCGAGGTGGTTTACCTGCCCGGCGCTTCGCCTATCAGCAACGAGACTCAGAACCTCAACGAGGTCCGGCAGGCCGCCCGCCGTGCCGAGGTAGTGATCGCCGTCCTCGGCGAGCGCGCCGATCAGAGCGGCGAAGCCCGCAGTCGCGCGGACCTGGGCCTGCCGGGTGCCCAGGAGGCGCTGTTGCGTGCCCTGCTGGACAGCGGTAAACCCGTGGTCATCCTGTTGATGAATGGCCGCCCGCTGGTGCTCTCACAGAACGTGCGCCAGGCGCCGGCGCTGCTGGAAACCTGGTTCCTGGGCAGTGAGATGGGCCATGCCGTGGCCGATATCCTGTTCGGTGACGTCAACCCCAGCGGCAAACTGCCGATCACGTTCCCGCGCAACGTGGGGCAGATCCCCCTCTACTACGCGCACAAAAGCACCGGGCGTCCGCCCAGCGGCGATGAAAGGTATACCTCCGGCTACATCGATGAACACTGGACGCCGCTGTATCCCTTCGGCTTCGGCCTGAGCTATACCTCGTTCAGTTACTCCGCACCGCGGCTCAGCACACAGCGGCTGGCGTCCACCCAAGTGCTGGCCGTAACGGTCACCGTCACCAATACCGGGGCGCGCCCAGGCGAAGACATCGTGCAGTTATACCTGCGCGATGACGTCGCCAGCCTGACCCGCCCGGTTCGCCAATTACGCGGTTTCCGCAAAGTGCAGCTGGCGCCCGGCGAGGCTCGGGACTTGACCTTCACCCTTGACCAAGCGGACTTCGCCCTGCTCGACAGCGACTTTTCGCCGGTGGTTGAGGCCGGCACGTTCACCGTCTTCGTCGGGGCAGATTCGACCACCGAAAACCAGGCCCGGTTTGAACTGACCGATAGCCGCGCCTTGTCTATTTCGGGCCAGTCCGTCCCATCACCGGGATCAAACTGAGTACACCTGCAGGTTGTCTGGCGTTTCATTACTGGCGCAGAATGCCGGATCGACCTGAGAGTCCGAACCCAAGGAAACCGTATGAGCCTGTCCTTGCTAAGCCGTTACGCCTTCTTTGCCGTGTGCGTCATTTTCACCCTCGCCAGCCTGCCCTTTATCCAACACGAATGGCTGTGGCCCATCACCCTGGTCACCGGCGTGTTGAGCCTGATCGGTATTTTCGACCTGTTGCAAAGCCCCCATGCGGTGCGCCGCAACTACCCGATCCTGGGCAATATCCGTTACCTGGTAGAAGCCATCCGCCCGGAAATCCGCCAGTACCTGCTGGAGTCCGACAGCGACGCCCTGCCCTTCTCGCGCTCGCAGCGATCCCTGGTGTACTCGCGGGCCAAGAACGAAACCGCCGACAAACCCTTCGGCACCCTGATCGATGTGTACCAGCTGGGTTTCGAATTTATCGGCCACTCCATGCGCCCCGCGCCGCTGAGCGACCCCAGCGCCTTTCGCGTGATGGTCGGCGGCCCGCAATGCACGCAGCCGTATTCGGCGTCGGTGTTCAATATCTCGGCAATGAGCTTTGGCTCGTTGAGCGCCAATGCGATCCGCGCGCTCAACCAGGGCGCCAAGCTCGGCAATTTCGCCCATGACACCGGCGAAGGCAGCATCAGCCCCTATCACCGCGAAAACGGCGGCGACCTGACCTGGGAACTGGGCAGCGGCTACTTTGGCTGCCGTACCAGCGATGGCCGCTTCGACCCGGAGCGCTTCGCCGCGCAGGCGCAGAACCCGCAGGTGCGCATGATCGAAATCAAGATGAGCCAGGGCGCCAAACCCGGCCACGGCGGCATCCTGCCCAAGCATAAGGTGACTCAAGAGATCGCCGAAACCCGCGGCATCCTGATGGGCGAAGACTGCATCTCGCCGTCACGTCACAGCGCGTTCTCCACGCCCATTGAGCTGATGCAATTCATCGCCCAATTGCGTGAACTGTCCGGCGGCAAGCCGGTGGGCTTCAAGTTCTGCCTGGGCCACCCGTGGGAGTTCATGGGCATTGCCAAGGCCATGCTCGAAACCGGCATCCTCCCGGACTTTATCGTCGTCGACGGCAAGGAAGGCGGCACCGGCGCCGCCCCCGTGGAGTTCACCGACCATATCGGCGTGCCGCTGCGCGAAGGCCTGCTGTTCGTGCACAACACCCTGGTGGGCCTGAACCTGCGCGACAAGATCAAGCTCGGTGCCAGCGGCAAGATCGTCAGCGCCTTCGACATTGCCAGCGTGCTAGCCATCGGCGCCGACTGGGCCAACTCGGCGCGCGGCTTCATGTTCGCCATCGGTTGCATCCAGTCCCAAAGCTGCCACACCAATAAGTGCCCGACCGGCGTCGCCACCCAGGACCCGTTGCGCCAACGTGCCCTGGTGGTACCGGACAAGGCCCAGCGCGTGTTCAACTTCCACCGCAACACCCTCAAGGCCCTGGCCGAGATGCTCGCGGCGGCAGGCCTGGATCACCCGTCGCAGCTGTCGGCCAAGCATCTGGTACGACGCATGTCGGCCACCGAGATCAAGCTGTTCTCGCAGTTGCATGTGTTCCTCAAGCCTGGCGAGTTGCTCACCGGCGAAGTGAATGGCGAGTTCTATTCGCGCATGTGGCAGATGGCGCGGGCGGACAGTTTTGAACCCCATGAGGTGGTAGCTGCATAACCTGTAAACACCCTTCCCCGCTGAACGGACCACCGACGGCATCGTAGAAACAAGGAGATTCACATGCCGTTACTGGACTTCGCTGCAATCGCCGGGCAACTGCCTGACAGCTGGAAATCGATACGCCTGGGCCAGGTCGGCCCGGCGCGGATCAAGGTGTTGCGCATGGATGAGCAGGCTTACGAAGAAGAAGTGCACGACTACAACGAAGGGCTACTGGTGATAAGCGGCCATTTGCGCCTGAGCATCGCTGATGAAGAGATCCACGTAGAGACCGGCCAGATGTACCTCGTGGAAGCGGGCACCACTCATGCCGTACTTCCAGATAGCCAGGGCACCCTGGTGATCATTGATGTCTAGTTGAAGCGGTATGAAACAACCGCAATCACGGGTTAACACGTGGATGTTTTTTCATGACGATATAACCGTCCCCATCCTCAAGATAAATGGAGTAAAACAAATTATCGACGATGGGGTGGGCGTCGCGTTTCAATCGTGCGCCGCCCGAATGTTCGTGGCTGGCCTGTACCACATTCGTGATCCCCACCCTGGCCATTGCCGCGGGTAAAAACAAAAAGCCAGCATTCACCAGATACGGCATGACCGGCATGCCCGAAACAGTTCCGGCAGAGGCCGGCAACCAATAATCCTGAGCACCGCCATCAAAGTAAAAAACCTTTACCGATGCCAGCGTTGCATTAGCGCTTATCGAATAAGCCAAACTGCTCATCACGGCAGTTTCCAACGTCTTCTTCAAACTCAAGACGCGCCCATAACTATAAGAAATGGACAACAGCAAAATTATTGGCAGCAGCACAAACACCGTCAACTTGCGCTGTACAGCGTTTAACCACTGGTAGATCACCAGCAGTAAAAAAATCAGTAAAGGCCCGGCCCCCAGCATCGCCCTTGAATCACTATTTTCATAGAAAAAAACCAGCATGATTCCTGGCACAAACATGATCATCAACGGCACTATCGCCCCAAAAGCCAAACTCACCAGGACTTTACTCACCCACCGTGGCCGTTCACGCAACGCAGAACACCACGCCCAGGCATAACCCATCCCGAACAGAATCGCCATCACCCCGAAAAGCCATGCACTATCGCCCGTGTATAAGGGCCGGATTCTTTCTTCAGCGTTTTTTAAGCGCTGCAATATGACAACTGGCCAATGCTCATCCAAAGCAAGCAGCCGCTGACGCTCCCCGCCCACAAACGGGACGATCGCACACACATAAAAAAGCGAGGCGACGCCCGCCTGGGTGGCCTTTTCAAAGCCCAGCACCATCCATTCACGGGTGACTTTTTTATCGTTGATCGCTCTGTACAGTTCGATGCAGCACAAGCCGAGAAAGCTATTCATAAGTGGCTGATAAATACACAGCGCACCGCCAACCAGCACGCTGCCTCCCCACCACTCGACCCATTTCCTTTCAGACTTCAAGGTGATCGCAAACACGATCATCGCCACGCCGACGGTAATCACCGGGCCGTCGTACTTATAAACCAGATCACTGAGAAACAAGGGACTGAAAAACATCGGCAATACCACCGCCGCCGACAATACAGTCACAGGACAAAAGTAATGAAACGCCAGGCGCGTCAACGCCATTGCCATGACCACACACGCGACCAGCAGGCCCAGTGGAAAAGCGTCTGGAGCGCCATTGGACAGGGATAACAAATGATAAAAACCATCAATTAAAAAACGCCCTTCAGCACGCCATGACGCGTACCCATAGACCGCCCGAAAGCTATCTTCAACGTAAAAATAGTCCGCCAGAATCAATGGATACACATAGACCAAAATAGCCAGCAAAAAGAATATAAAACCTTCCTTCCTGGACCATTCATGCGTACTCACTTTGCGCTACCTCCCTCAAGATCCCTCTTGCTCTCCCGACGCACAACGCCTTTAACCACATAGCGCGGCCGGTGTTTGGTTTCCATATAGATGCGCCCCACATATTCCCCGAGTATCCCGATCCCAATCAGCTGCACCCCGCCCAGGAACAAGATCGCCGTCATCAACGATGGATACCCCGGCACGTCATTGCCAAACATCACCTTGTCCACCACCAGGTACCCGGCGTACACCAACGCGATCAACGAAATACCGCCACCGATGTAACTCCACAATCGCAGCGGCAAAGTGCTGAACGAGGTAATGCCATCCAATGCCAGATTCCAGAGTTTCCAGGCGTTGAACTTGCTCTGGCCTACCGTGCGAGGGGCACGGTCGTATTCGACGATGGCCACGGTGAAGCCGGCCCAGGACAACACGCCTTTCATGAACAACTGCTGTTCGGGCAGGGCCTTGATCACGTCCACCACCTTGCGGTCCATCAGCCGGAAGTCGCCGACGTTCTCTTCGATATGCGTATAGGACATGCGATTGAGCAGACGGTAGAACAACGCCGCACTGCGACGTTTGAAGTAGCCGTCGCTGGAGCGGTCCCGACGTTTGGCCAGCACCACGTCGGCGCCGCTCTGCCATTCGTGGATCAAGCGCGGAATCACGTCGACCGGATCCTGCAAGTCCACATCCATGGGCACCACGGCGTCCCCCGTGGCGTATTCAAGCCCGGCGAACAGCGCGGCCTCCTTGCCGAAGTTGCGCGATAGATTGATCAGCATCACATCGCTGCCGGTCATGGCCAGTACCCGGGCACGCTCGGCCGTACGGTCGGTGCTGCCATCATTGATAAGCACTATTTCGACTCCATGGGCGTGCAAACCAGGCGCCTCACGCACGGCACGGTAGAACGGCTCGATCGCCTGTTCTTCGTTGAACACAGGCACGATCAGCGAAACCCTCATTGCCCACGCTCGCGGAACACCACCCAGCGCGACAACAAAAAACCGCACACCAGACTGACCACGGAAAACACCATCACTGTGACAATCCCCGGCACACCCCAGCGATCCGCCAGCCATCCCACGCCCAGGCTCAAAGCGCCCATGCACGCAACGAACGCCAGGTAGCGGGCCAACGATGCAGACATGGCAAAGGTGCAGGTCGCGTTGACATAAAACGAGAAGGACACCGCCACGCAAAAGGCGAGGAAGTTGCTCACTGCCTGGCTAAAGTCCAGCGCCGTGCTGAACACGTAAAACAGCTGCCAGTGGATCAACGTATTGACGCCCCCAATCAGCGTGTAGCTGGAGAATCCCTTCCACAGTCTGGCCATGCCATCGCCCCGTTTCGCCTGCCTCCAGCAAGCCACGCCCCCCCATTGCTCGTCTACTGTCGGAATTAACAGGTACACAGCGCCGCAAGTTGAGACATTCAGTAATACCCAACCTTTGCAATTGCTTACAAATACCGCCAACCTGCGCCCGCCCGACGTGTGGCGTACGACAACCTGCACGCTCGCCGGTCATTACTAAACCTTTTGTTCAAGAGCCCGCTGCCATGCTGAACGGACGCGACCCACGCATCGATTTTTTTCGGGGCCTGGCGTTGATCTTCATTTTCTGGGATCACGTCCCCCACAATCCTCTCGGCCAGATCACCCTGCGCAATTTTGGTTTCAGCGATGCGGCCGAGGTCTTTGTATTCCTCGCCGGTTACGCCGCAGTGCTGGCCTACGGCAAGATCCTGCAACGCGACGGCTACTGGATTGCCTCGCTGAAAATCCTGCGTCGCGCCTGGGTGTTGTACGTGGTGCATATCTTTTTGCTGGCGATGCTGATGGGCATCGTGTTCTTCGCCAACAGCCATGTGGAAACCCGCGACCTGGTTCAAGAGATGGGCCTGACGCACTTCGTCACTCACCCGCAACAGGCCCTCACCGATGAGCTGCTGCTGCGCTTCAAGCCCAACCTGATGGACCCGCTGCCGCTGTATATCGTGCTGCTGGCGGGGTTGCCGCTGGTATTGCCGCTGCTGCTGCGCCACACCTGGCTGGTGGTGGCTGCGTCGGCGACGGTGTATCTGCTGGCGCCGTGGATGGGCTGGAACCTGCGGGCGATTGCCGACGGCGTGTGGTACTTCAACCCGGTGACCTGGCAGTTCCTGTTTATCCTCGGTGGCGCGGCGGCGCTGCAGGCCAGTCAAGGGCGACCGCCGGAACAGCGCCCGCTCAAGCGCCAGCCGTTGTTCATGGCGGCGGCGGTGTACACCGTGGTGGCGTGTGTGCTGACCCTGTCATGGCGCTGGCCCGAGGTGCATGACGCGTTGATGCCGTCATGGCTCAGCGACCTGATCTATCCCATCAGCAAGACCGACCTGTCGCCGCTGCGCCTGCTGCACTTCCTGGCCCTGGCCTATGTCACCGCCAAGCTGTTGCCGGGTCGCGGCTGGACGCAAACCTGGTGGTCGCAACAAAGCTGCCGCATGGGCCGTTACTCCCTGGAGGTGTTCTGCCTCGGCGTGCTGCTGGCACCGCTGGCGGACATGCTCAACGCCCAGGTCGAGGATGCCTGGCCGATGCAGGTTTTCAGCGCGTTGCTGGGGCTGGCGCTGATGGCCGGGCTGGCGGCGTGGCTGGAGTTCAACAGGCGCCTGGACCTGGCGCTGCGCGGCGAGGCGCCGGCCCTTAAATAGATAGCCCCAGCGCCGGTATGCGCGGTGCTTCCATCTGCCTTCCACTTATCGTGAAAGGTAGAGCGCATGCCGACTCATCAATTACTCAACGGCCTGTCCGGCAATCTGCAATCGAGTACCACCTGGGCCCAGCAACAGGCGCTGGAGCTGATCCAGCGCAATATCCTGCAAGCCCTGGAAGGCCTGGACGCCGAGGAAAAACCCCGCTTCCTGCGCCTGCAACGCAACGCCCTGGCGGCCATGGCGGCGGTTGAAGCCGAAAAGGAACGGGTGGTCCGCAGCTTCAAGGCAGATGGCCTGGCGCAGTTGCGTGACCGGATCGGTGGGCGCGATCCGGAGCAGTATCGCTTCGAAACCACCTACCTGGAAAAGATCGAGCAACCGCTGCCCTGGGACCGGCAGCCGGGCAGTCACGTGCGGGTACCGCGGCGCTCCGACAAGGATCTGCGCTTTATCGAACACATCAAAAGCCTCTCGTTGTGGGAGGCCGCCTGCCTGAATTTCGGCTTCACCACCTCGGTCCGCCAGGACTCCGGCTACAGCCTGGTGGACGCCAGCCGTGTGGTGGGGCCGGGTGGCGATCGCAGCCTCACGGCGCAGGCGTTCATCGCCATTGCCCGCGAGCTGGACCTGGGCCACCAGTTGCAGGTGAAGATCAAGGCCAGCCTCGATGAAAACGGCACGCTGCGCCGCTTGATGGGCGAGGCGGCGCTGGCACTGCTGCAGTTCGATGTGCTTGACGCCTGGCGCAACCGCGCCCGCAACGGCCTGACCCGCGAGATGTATGACAGCCTCACCGCATCGATCGATGGCAGCGGGTCGCAACTGCCGGTCGACAGCCTGAGCCTGACCTCGGGCGTCACCCCCGTCATCGCCGTGCCTTTCGTCGCCTGGGAGAGTGCCATTCCCGTACCGCTGCTGCTGATCAGGGTCGCCAGCCTCGGGGTGCTGTCCTATTTTCCGTTCCGCCCCGGCGGCGCGCTGCGTTACCACAGCGATGCGCGCGCGGCAGAGGTGGATTTTCGCCAGCAGTTGCTGGACAGCCACCAGCAAGGCGACCTGGGCTGGTTTTCCCGGCAATTGCCCCTGGTGGGGTTATCGGTGTTCCAGTCGTTGGTGACCCGGCAACCCCGCCCCGAGGGCATGAGCTGGCTGGCCGAGCGGCTTTACGATGGCTTTCACGCGGCCTTCCCGGAGCGCACCCTCAACGACATCCGCTTCTCCACCGACCCGCACGCCGGCCCCGCCGTAACCCTGGTGCAAGCCCTGACTTACCGGCAGATCCAACGCTGCCAGGCCGACCTCGACACCCTGGCCAACAGCCGTTCCGAAGCCGACTGGCAGGCGGTCCAGGACGCCACCGCCGCCGTTGCCGCCGAAGTCTTGCAAGTGCTGCTCACGCCCTTGCCCGGCGGGGTCACGGGGATGAACCGGGTGATGCAGCTGGCCGTGTTGGGCAGCATGACCTACAGCGTCAGCGTGGGCCTGAATGAAGCGGTCAAGGGCGATGCCAGCAGCTTCGCCTCGACCCTCAGCGATGTCGCCGACCTGGCCATCAGCGGCCGCTTGATCAGCGTCGCCGGCAGCGCCCATCGCCAGCGCATGCTCGGGCACCTGCAGCGGCTGGGCAATCCGCGCAAAGTCACGCGTCCCGACGGGGTGGAAGAGCTGTGGAAACCCGACGCACGTCCCTACGCCCATCGCCAGCAGTACCTGCTCGAGGGTAAACGCGCCGACGCCCTCTGCGTATTCACCGTGCAAGGCCAGCAATACGTCAAGCTGCACCATGACAGCCAGACCCTGGTGGCCGAGGTCGCCCACGACCAGGCCACCCAGCGCTACGTTCTCAAGAACGGCAGCAGCCCCTACAAGCCACCGATTGTCTTCAACCCGGCGCTGCAAGCCTGGACCTTCGACCTGCACAACACCCAGGCCCTGTCGGATGCCCAGTTGCTGCAACAGATGCTGCCCGATGGCTCATCGCTGATCGCGCGGGCCGACCTGGAGCGGATGCTGCGCAGCACGGCCACCTCCCGCGCCACCCTGGAGCACGTGTGGCAAGGCGAGCCGGCACCGTTGAACCTGATCGAAGGCGTGCGCCGCCTGCAAGCCGACCAGGTGATCGAGCACATCATCAACCGCTTTCATGAAGCCGGCTATCTGCCCCCCTATGGCGACAGCGTGGTGTTATGCCTGCTGACCCAACTGCCCGATTGGCCCGCCGCAACCTTGCTGAGCATCAGCGATCCGCAACGCAGCGTGATCGAAACCTTCGGCAAGACCGAGCCGACGATGCCGGGCCCGACGACGATCACCCTCGTGCGCGGCGCCGACAACCGCTACCAGGCCGAAGGCGACGGCGGCCTGCCGCCTTATCGGGCCGACCCGTTGTTGAGTCTGGTCATCAGCCTGCAACCGAGTACCTCGCTGCTGGGTCTCACGGACCAACTCGACGCCACGCTCGAACAGCGGATCCTGGCAGTACGGCGCGACGTCGCCGCCCTGGCGCGGCGCGAACGCCTGGCCCTGTTCGCGGCCCTGGTGAACTACGCCGGCTATGAAAAACATGAGCTATTGCCGCCCGCCAATGTGCGGCGTTTCCTGCCGGTCAAGGCGTCGATGCCCTTGGTGGCGGTTACGCCGTTGCTGAAAAAACTGCGCGACCTCAACAGCCCGCTGTCACCGGCCTTGCTGGAGCGTCTGTTGGCGCAGCATCCCCTCACCCCACGCCAGCAGCAGGCCTATCTGCGTGAAGGCGGGCTGCCCACGGCCTTTGCCGAACTGTTGGACAACCACCGCACCGCCCTGCGCATCGACGCTGCGATCGATGCGCTGTACCACCCGCGCCAGTTCAACAACGATGCCGATCAATGGGCGCGGGAATTCGCCTCGGCGTTGATACGCCGAAGCCTCAAGCGCGACTTCCTCATCACCGAAGTGGTCGCGGGACGCATCGCCAAACCCTATCGCTCCAGCGGCCCCGAGGACCTCACCGTGGAGCTGCGTCACTACGGCGAGGGTGTCTATGAAGCCTATGACATGCGCAATGCCGGCACGATTGCGGTGACGCCGGCGGTGGACAGTTTCTACCTGGCCATCGGTTCGGTGCTGCAACCCCACGAGCGGCAACAATTGGGCATGCACAGTGCCACCGACGCCAGGGGCCTGCGCATCACCCTGGGCGACTACATGAGCAACCAGCGCGGCCCGGAAGGCTTTGTCAGACTGGCCGACGGTTCACTGGCCCAGTACGAGCACACCCTGGCACTGCCGCCCAGCCTGCGGCCGGATTCCGAGGGTATTTTCCCTCTGGCCGGCGACCACTATCTGCCGCTGTTCGGTTCCTGGTACCGGATCGTCTATGACAAACGGCTGTTCAAGTGGCGGCTCAAACACCCGCAGAAGATCGGTGTCGACACCCCGACCCTGGAGCACAACGGCGAGGGCGCATGGCGCCTGTCCAGCGAGAACCCCATGGGCTGGGACGACCACAGCCTGCTCTATCGCCTCGGGGGCGACCATTACACATTCCCCCAGGACACCGCCCGCAGCATTCTCGCCCTGACCGACACCCCGCCCCACGTGCTGCGCCAGATACACCGCAGCGGTCGGGCGTCGCCACCGTTGTTGGCCGATACCTGCAAGCGGCTGCGCATCGACCAGGAAATCGACCGCTTCATCGAATCGATGTATGAGCTGCCCAGCGCCCCCGATCCGCGCCCGGACCTGCAACTGCTGGTGGTCTCCAGCCTGCCCGGCTGGCCCGACAGCCATGTGCTGGAAATTGTCGGCCAGGACGCCCCCATCAGATACCCTGCCCGCCATCGGCCCGACGCCAAAGTGGTGAGCGCCACCGACCAGGACCTCGAGTCGGCCGGGCTGCTGGAGAAATTCATCGCTGACGACGACCTGACCCTGGCACTGCTCGGCACGCTGCCGCAGACCCAGGAACAGCGGCTGTTCCAGCTGATCACCCGGATCGTTGACTACACCGACCGCGAGCGCTCGCAAATCCTCGAGTCCTTGTACATGCGCAGCGAGTCGGCGGGCAGCGAGCCGGAGCGCCGCTTCAAGACCAAGCACCCGGACCTGTCCACCAGCACGGTCAAGGCGATTCTCGGCCAGGCCTCCAAGCGCGAGCTCAAACAGCTGCATGAGCATGACCGCGTGAGCCTGCGCCTGGCCGAACAGGCGCGCCTGAGCGGCCACGAGTTACGCTTGAACCGGGCGTTCGAAGGCCTGTATGTGGATGCCTGCGCCAACGCCGACAGCGACCGCATCACCCTCTACCTGCTGCACAACCTGCCCGCCTGGCCGAAGACCCTGCGCATCGATGTGCGTGAACGGGACAATCAGGGGCGCCTGCTGGAAACCGCCGGCCATCGGCAGGGCTCCTCGCGCCGAACCGTGGCCAGGACCAACCGCGGTTACCAGGCCTATACCCCGCAGGGCGAACCGCTGGGCGAGCCCTCGAACCGATTGCTGCGGGTGATTCTCAGCAGCTTGTCCGCCGACGAGCGGGCTTTGCTCGAAGTGGACAGCGAAAGCGGCATCACCCAACTGCGCACCCAACTGGCCGAACTGGCCTTCGCGCGCCGTGTGGAAATCAAGGGCCTGCTGGATATTCCCCATCTGCAACCCTGGATGCAACCGGCCATGGGGGTGGATCGTTCGTTCCTGGTGTATCCGTTCTGGCAACGTATCTGGCCGTTTCGCGGCCCACGGCCGCCGGATCTGGTGGCCAAGGTCCAGGAGCTTTACCCGCATTTCAACAATGACGATGCACGGCGGATGCTCCAGTCCCTGAACATGACCGACCCGGAAAAACTCATCGAGCTGGAACGCCGCCAGGCCGAGTACCAGGCCATGGATGTGGAGCTGTCACGCTGGAGCGAAACCCTGCTGCCGGCCGACGACGAACTCAATGACCCTCTGGGCATGAACCGTGGCCGGCGTCGCCATATCGCCTACCAACTGCGGGGCGCATGGCGGCGCGAAAACGCGACGTTCTACATCGCCGGCCTGTTCAACGTGCCGTCACTGGAGTTGCAGCTGGACGACGAAGGCCTGCCGCCCGGCTCGTTCCTGACCGGCACCAGCGGCTTCAGCCACATCGAGTACCTGCGGATTTCCGGTAATGCCTTCCCGACCACGGGGGCAGAGTTCCTGGGCAAATTCACCCAGCTCAAGGCCCTGCGCATCGACTGTCGCCTTACCGACTTGCCCAGCGCGATCACCGAGATGACCTGGCTCACCCACCTTGACTTGAACGACAACGACCTGCGCTTGACCGAAGAGTCGGTACAGCGCCTGGCCACTATGGTCAACCTGCAGAAACTTGACCTGAACGACAACCCGGACCTGACCCTCACCCCGGATGTCAGCCGGATGCTGCAGCTCAATACCCTGCACCTGGCCAACACCGGTATCACCCAATGGCCCATCGGCGCCAGCGCGCTGCCGGTGCTGACCGAGCTGCACTTGCAGGCCAACGGGATCAGCACCATTCCCGACGAAGTCTTCAGCAACCCCTGGCTGCAAATGGCCAATCGCAACACCCTGCTGCACGAAAACCCGCTGTCCGCCGAGACCCTGGCAAGCATCGACGCCTACCGTATCGCCACGGGTATCCGCCTGGGCGGTCAACTGCGCACACCGGCCCATGCCCCCGTGGCGCCGAATGACTTCGATACCTGGCTGACCGGCGTCGCAGCGCAGGACGTGGCGGCCCGCCGACAATTGTGGGAGCAACTGCAGGCCAATGAAACGGCGAGTGCCGATGATGTGTTCCGGGTCCTGCGCGACCTCAAGCGGACCCACGCCTACCGCAGCAACACCTCAAGAACGCGGCTGACCGAGCGGGTCTGGAGCCTGCTGATGGCAATGGGCGAGTCGACGCAACTGCGCAACACGATCTGCCTCAATACCTACGGCTCAGGCAATTGCGGCGACAGCGTGCTGCTGGCCTTTACCAACATGGAACTGCATCACCGTATCCACCAGGCCAAGCTGCAACCCAGGAGCTACCTGGCCGACCGGGCCTTGCTGGAACTGGCCAAGAGTTGTTTCTACCTCAATCAGCTCGACCACTTTGCCGACCAGTTCGTGCTGGCGCGCGAACGGGCCGACCTGGACGCCGACCCCGCCGAGGTGACGATCTACCTGCGCAGTAAACTGGCACGGGAATTCAACTTGCCGTTTTATCCGCTGGAGCTGCTGTACAGCGTGGATGACTATGTGACACCGGCGGTGATCGACGAGGCGCGCCGGACCCTGCGCAGGCTCGGCCAGTCACCGGCGTTGCAGGAGGCGATCCTGGCCACCGAGTTCTGGGTCGAGTACCTGGCCAGCAGCGAGCCGGAGGCGTTTTTCACCGTCAAGGACACCATCACCTACAAAGTCAGTGTGCTGGATCAGGAATTGCCGGACAGGCGTTCGGATGAATACCTGGAGCGTCGCCAGCAACTGGCCGACGAGGAAGCCAACGAACACAACCGCCTGGTGCGGCAGTTGACCGAAGGCACGCAACGCACGTTGCAGCGGGTCTGAGACCGTGCGGGCCGACCTGTCGTAACACAGGCCGGCCCGCGCTCAAGGGATCACGCCGACGGCTGTGAACCCTGGACGACCGGGGTCGGCTGCAGCTTGAACACGTAGAACAACACGGTCAGCAGCACCAGGAAGGCCGGCCCCACATACAGTGCCACGCGGGTATCCGGGAAGTACGCCATCAGGCCCACCACCAGCACCAGGAACCCCAGGGCCAGGTACGAACTGACCGGGTACAGCCACATGCGGTACTTGAGGGCTTTCTGTTCGGCCGGGCTCAGGCTCTTACGAAACTTGAGCTGGGCCAGCAGGATCATGACCCACGTCCAGATCGCGCCGAAGGTAGCGATGGACGTGACCCAGACGAAGACTTTCTCCGGTACCAGGTAGTTGAGCAGCACGCCCAGCAGCAAGGCGAAGATCGACAACAGCAGCGCCTTGCGCGGTACGCCGTTGCTCGAGGTGGTACCGAACGCGGCCGGAGCCTGGCCGTTCTGCGCCAGGCTGTAGAGCATGCGCCCGGTGCTGAAGATGCCGCCGTTGCACGACGACAGTGCCGCAGTGATCACCACGAAGTTGATGATGCCGGCGGCGGTCTTGATGCCCAGGCGCTCGAAGGTCATCACGAACGGGCTGCCCTGGGTGCCGATTTCATTCCACGGGTAGATCGACAGGATCACGAACAACGCGCCCACGTAGAACAGCAAAATGCGCCAGAACACCGAGCCGATGGCGCGGGGAATGGTCTTCTGCGGGTTCTTCGCTTCACCGGCGGTGAGGCCGATCATCTCCACGCCCAGGTAGGCGAACATCACCATTTGCAGGGACATCAACACGCCCTGCACGCCATTGGGCATGAAGCCGCCGTGGCTCCACAGGTTGGAAATCCCCAGGGCCACGCCGTCGTTGCCGAAGCCGAAGGCAATGATGCCGACGCCGCCGATCACCATGGCAATGATGGTGACGATCTTGATCAGCGCGAACCAGAATTCGAACTCACCGAAGGCCTTCACCGCGATCAGGTTGATGGTGCCCATGCTGATCAGGGCTGCCAGGGCCCAGATCCAGCGCGGCGTATCGGGGAACCACACGCCCATGTACACCGCCACGGCGGTGATCTCCGCCACGCAGGTCACCAGCCACAGGAACCAATAGTTCCAGCCGGTCAGGAAGCCCGCCAACGGGCCGAGGTAATCCTGGGCATAGCGGCTGAACGAGCCGGCGACCGGGTTGTGCACGGCCATTTCGCCGAGGGCACGCATGATCACCAGGATGGCCAGGCCACCGATGATGTAGGACAGCATGATGGCCGGGCCGGCCATTTCGATGGCCTTGGCCGAGCCGAGGAACAGGCCGACACCGATACAGGCGCCGAGCGCCATCAGGCGGATATGCCGTTCGCCCAGTTCGCGTTTGAGCGGGCCGCCCGAAGCGGTCTCGCCATGGGGCAGGTGGTTGCCGACTGGCATAGGGATACAACCTCGTCTTGTTATTGGATATGAGCCTCCGAGTCCGGCACGCCACGGCGGGTCAGCCATGGCATGCCGTCTCCGGTGGACCTTTTGGGTCAACCGGTCTGGCCGGGCCAGATCAGGGGGGGTGCAGTATAAAAAGCTCAACCCAGTGATTTTCACTCTATAAACGGCAATATTCAGCGGGAACTCCCGGAAAATTCCGATTGCGCGGTGGGAGTATCGCACGGAGATGGTGCGCGGCTTAAGCCCATTGCCCTGCGTACTGACCCTGGCGGCGCACGCATCGGCGCGTCGAAGAACACCGTGCGGGCCATGGGCAGGCTGATTTCGCCGCGACGAATCTCCAGGGGTTGCACGCGGTCGCCCGCACGCCGACAAATTTCTCGACGGTGCCAATCAGCGTCTACGCTTGAATCAAGTCCGATCAATCTGCCGGGATGGATCAATCGACTATGGGCGCTTTATGGCAAACCGATTCAACCAAGGCTGCGGCTCCCACCGACAGCATGGACGAACAGCCATTGCCACGACGCTCCCGCAAACGGCTGTACCGGTGGCGAATGGCGTGGCTGTTGCTGGTGATCGGCCTGATCGCCGCCGGGTTTGCCGCCCAGCGCGAAATGCGCACGTCCCACTGGCAGGCCCGGGAATTGAGCCGCCTGGCCGCCACCTTGAACTACCGGCTCGAACCCGGCCCCAGCGATGCCGTGGTCTATCCCGGTGACGGGCCTTTCGACAAGCGCCTGGGCTACAGCGACCTGGATGAATTCCTGCCGCGCCTGCTCAAGCGCAACTACCTGGTCCAGAGCCAGGTGCGCTTCTCCGCCCCCCTGATGACCTATGCCGAGCGCGGCCTGTTCGTGCCCTATGGGGAGAAAATCCAGGCCGGTTTGTCGATCAGCGATTGCCGCGCCGAGCCGTTGTACCGGTTCACCTACCCACAGCAGTCCTACCAGCGTTTCGACGCGATCCCGCCGGTGGTGGTCAACAGCCTGCTGTTCATCGAGAACCGCGATTTACTCGACCCGGCCCAGCCCCAGGCCAACCCGGCGGTGGACTGGCCACGCTTCGCCAGGGCGGCGTGGTCGCAAGTGGCCAAGCTGTTGCACTTGCCCGGGCAGACCGCCGGCGGCAGTACCCTGGCCACCCAGCTGGAAAAATACCGCCACTCCCCTGACGGGCTGACGCTGTCCGGCGGCGAGAAACTGCGCCAGATGTTTTCCGCCAGCGTGCGCGCCTATCGGGATGGCCCGCAGACCTTGCAGGCGCGCCAAGACATCGTGCGCGACTACCTCAACAGCGTGCCGTTGTCCGCCGTACCCGGTCACGGCGAAGTGCATGGCATGGCCGAAGGGTTGCGCGTGTGGTACGGCGCCGACTTCGACCGCACCAACGCGCTGCTCGCCGACACCAGCCCGCAGGACCTCGCGCAAAAGGGCCTGGCCCTGCGCGAAGTGTTGTCGTTGATGATCGCCCAGCGCCGGCCTTCCCATTACCTGTCCAAAGGCCACGCGGAACTTTCGAACCTGACCGACAGCCACCTTCGCCTGCTGGAGCAGGACGGGATCATCGCCCCCGCCCTGGCAAGGGCCGCCCTGGCCAGCACAGTGAGTTACCGCGACTGGCAGCAACAGCCGACGATCCAAGCGATTGACTCCAACAAAGGCATCAGCATGGCCCGCAGCCGCCTGGCCGCCCTGCTCAACCGCCCGCTGTATGACCTGGATCGCCTCGACCTGTCCGCCACCAGCACCTTGCACAATGAGCTGCAAACCCAGGCCACGGCCTACCTCAAGCACCTGGCCGATCCGGCCTTTGCCGGGCAACTCGGCCTGCTCGGCCCGCGCCTGCTGACGCCCGCCAGCACCGCGCAAGTGCGCTACAGCTTCACGCTGTACGAGATGACCGGCGACGGCGCGCGGGTCCGGGTGCAGACCGACAACACCGACCAGCCCTTCGATATCAACGAGAGCAGCAAGCTGGAACTGGGCTCCACCGCCAAGCTGCGGGTGCTCACCACCTACCTGCAAATCATCAGCGAACTGCACCAGCGCTACGCCGGCCAGACACCGGCTGCGCTGAGAAAAGTCGATATCGATGAGCAGGATCGCCTGTCGCGCTGGGCCGTGGATTACCTGGCGCAAAACAGCGACAAGAGCCTGTCGAAGATGCTTGACGCCGCGCTCGACCGGCCGTATTCCGCCAGCCCCGGCGAGAGCTTCTTTACCGGCGGCGGCCTGCATCGCTTCCATAACTTTCGCAATGAAGACAACGGCCGCAACCCGACATTGCGCGACGCCCTGCGTGAGTCGATCAACCTGCCATTTATTCGCCTGATGCGTGACCTGGTGCGCTACAGCACCTATCACGCAGACAACAACAGTGCCGAGTTGCTCAAGGACGACAGCAACCCACGGCGCCAGGAATACCTGGCCCAGTTCGCCGACCGCGAAGGCACGACCTTCCTGCTGCGCTTCTGGAAAAAGTACCGCAACAAGGACACCCAGGCGCGGCTCGCCACCTTTCTCGACAGCCTGCACCCCACCGCCATCCGCCTGGCCGCCGTGCACCGCTACCTGTTGCCCCAGGCCAGCCAGGTGAGTTTCAACAACTTCGTGCGCTCGCACCTGACCGGTGCCAAAGCCACAGAAAAACTGACCGACGAACGCCTGGCCAAGCTCTACAAAGACTACGGCCCCGGTGCCTACGACCTACCGGACCAAGGCTATATCGCCAAGGTCCACCCCCTGGACCTGTGGCTGCTCGGCTACCTGTTGAACCACCCCGACGCCACCTTCACCCAGGCCGTCGCCGCCAGCGAGCATGAGCGCCAGGAAGTCTATGGCTGGCTGTTCAAGAGCCGCCACAAGAGCGCCCGCGACAGTCGTATCCGCACCATGCTGGAGGTCGAGGCGTTCCTGGATATTCACCAGCGCTGGCAGGCGGTGGGCTACCCGTTCGACCACCTGGTGCCGTCCCTGGCCACGGCCATCGGCAGCTCGGGGGACCGCCCGGCGGCGCTGGCGGAACTGGTGGGCACGATCCTCAACGACGGCATACGCGAGCCGACGCTGCGCATCGACAGCCTGCACTTTGCCGTCGACACGCCCTATGAAACCCGCCTGGTGAACAACCCCGACAAAGGCAAGCGGGTGATGCCCAGCGAAGTCGCCACCGCCTTGCGCGGTGCGTTGTCCCAGGTGGTGGATGCGGGCACCGCCAAACGCGTGTCGGGCAGCTTCAAGTTGCCCGACGGCACACCGCTGGCCATGGGCGGCAAGACCGGCACCGGGGACAATCGCATCGAAGCCATCGGCGCCGGTGGGCGCATCCTCAGCTCCAAGGCGATCAACCGTACCGCGACCTTTGTGTTCTATATCGGCGACCGGCATTTCGGCACGCTGACGGCCTTCGTGCCCGGCAGCGGCGCGCAGAATTTCACCTTTACCTCGGCGCTGCCGGTGCAGGTGCTCAAGGGCATGGCGCCAGTGCTGATGCCGTACCTGCAACCGGGCGGCCATACCCTGTGCAACCCGCCTCGTGCCGTGACCTCAACAGACTAACCGTTGATTTCGATGATGCGTTCGGAGGTGCCCTCCACCAGATAGAACCGATACGTCCGCCCGGGCTGTTTTTCAAAGCTGAACACCCGGCCAGGGAAGATATGGTTCTTGGTGGTCGGGGCGCAGGATGTACGGTCCTTTGCCGCGCAATCCTTGAACTCATCCACCACCACCACGGTGTTGCCGGCATTGCGCAAGGTGTAACGCTGCCCGCCGTTTTCGACCCGGGTGTCGAAGCGGCTGTCCTTGGGCCGCACGAAGAACACCGTGCCGTAGCCGGCCATCACCTGCACGCCTCCCACCAAGGTCTCTTCGTAGGCTTTGCGCTCTTCGTCGCTGAGGCCAAAGCCGTCTTCGGTCTCGGGCGCGACCGGCAGGTAGCGTACCCGGAAGTAGCGCTCGCGCTCGCGATCGCCGATAAACACAAAGCGCGTGCTCTGCATGCCGTCCGCCGGCACGATCAGGCGCGCCGGGCTGGCCACCAGGCCGTTGCGCACGCTGCCATCGGCTTCGAGCTTGAGCGGCACCTCGTCGTAGCTGCCGTCAGGCTTGTAGAGCATCTCGGTGACATTGACCTTGACGAAGGCCGTCTTGGTGCCGCCATTGAATACCCGCTTAAGGTAGGTGCTTTTATCGCCGCGCAAGTAATCGTAGAAGTCACCGACGTTGATGTTCGGCCCGGCCTGGGCATTGAGTGAACACAGGATCAAACCCAGCATTGCATATAAAGCCTTCATAACCACTCCTCTGCCCATCATCACGGCCGTACCGCATCGAACAGCAGCTCGACGCTGCCGTAGTACTCACCTGGGGTAAAACCATCCGCCGGCTCGACCGCCGAGATATCCAGCAACACGCGCTTGCCCTGGCGCGCCTCGTCGTGCGGCACCACCAGGGTGTCATCGAGTCCCAGCACCTGGCCGTTGAAGGTGACGTTCAGGTCGATATAGGTGCGCCCGCCATTGAACAGCGTGGGCAGCGCGCCCAAGCGGGCGTTGATGCCGCCGGCGGAACTCTTCACGTCGAAGTGCTCGCGCAGCGGGCGCAGGCGCCCGGGCACCAGGTCCCAGACCATTTTTTGCTCGCGCTCCAGGAACCCGGGGTTGATCGGCAGGACGTAAAAGTCTGCGGTCGGGATGGTCACGGACACATCGAACACCTGCTCTTCACGGATCGCCAAGGCCTGGGTACTCAGCAATGCGCCCCCCATCAGCAGCAGCGCCGCCAACACGAGCTTGCAATGTCTGCACGACTGGCGCGCGCCCCCTGGGGCTATTTCACTGACCATCAGCCTTTGACCTCATATGGTTTTTTTTCGCTGCCCTCGATCAGGGTGAAGCGGTAGGTACGCCCGGCCTGCCTGGCAAAGCTGAAGGCACGCCCCGGCAGGATGTGATGCTTGGTGACGGGCAGGCAGTCCTGGCTATCGCCACTGGCGCAGTCCTTGAACTCATCGACCACCACCACGCTGTTGCCGTCGTTATGCAGCCCGTACTCAACCGGCTGCTCATCGATGCGGGTGGCGAAGCGGGTGTCCTTGGGCCGCACGAAAAACACCGTGCCAAACCCCGCCAACACCGTGACCCCGGCTGACAGTTGGTTCTTGTAGGCCTCGCGCTCTTCGCTGGAGACCACGAAATCGTCCTCGGGCTCGGGCATCACGGGCACGAAACGCAGGCGGAAATAACGCTCGTTTTGCCGCTCGCCCAGGTACAGCAGGCGTGTGCCCTGCATGCCATCGGGCGGCACGATCAGGCGGGCCGGCGTGGCCATCAGGCCATCGCGCGCGGAGTTGCCGGGGTCGTTCTTGAGCTCGACCTCCTCGGCGCTGCCATCGGCGTTGTAGAGGATCTCCATCACCGAGACCTTGATGAACGCCGTACTGTCGCCACCGTTGAATATCCGTTTCAGGTAGGTACTTTTGTCACCGTCGAGGTAGTCATAGAACACCCCGACGTTGATGTTGGGAGCCGCTGGCGCCGACAACGGCAACCAGCACAGCGCACACAGTGCCAACAGATGTTTCATCGCCATAAATCCCCGTTAGAGTTCCGAATCCCAGACCACCGTGACCTGGCCTGAGTAGGTGCTGCCTCCCCGTTCGAGCATCTGTTCGGCGTAGTCCTTCTTGACCTCGAAGTGCAAGGTGCCGGGCCGTCGGTTGACATAGAACCCCGGTTGAAACGACTCGGTACCGGCACCGCTCAGCAGCAGCGGCTGGCGATTCACCGGCGCACCGTCCATGCCGCTCAAACCATGGGGCAGGCTGACGCTGACATCCACCGGCACTGCGTGGCCGTCGGTGGCGTTTCTCAAGGCGCAGGTATCGCCCATCGTTCGCTCGCACCCCAACTGCATCTTGAAGCGCGACGAGGCGGAGATATTGAAAGTCTGGTCACGGAACAGCCGCGCAGGTTTGCGGCCCTGGTTCAGCCAGGCCTGCCAGCCGCCCTGGGGCACCAGTTCAATGCGATTGCCCCCTGGTGGTACTTCGACCTTGAGGTCGTGCTCCACGCTCAAGGTGAAGTTGAACGTGAGGGCGTTCTTGGAGGGCATCATGACGTCGCCGAAATCGTAATCGCCGCCAGGGCCCATGGTGTAGGTGATGCTGCCGGTGTATTGCCCGCTGGACATGCCCAAGGGGTTGGGGGTGCGCAGTTCGTAGGCATACTCCATGGTGTTGACGTTCATCCTGAGCAGGTCCTGTGACGGTTTCCGGCTGCAAGGGCCGGCCCCTTCAGGCGTCAGCCAGAAGTACGAAGCGGACGCGGTACCCGCTGCAAGATGGTTGGTGCTTTGGCAAGGGGAAGGAGCGTACCGCCACTGTGTTGACCAGGCGATCCCTGGCTGCCCCCATGCCGACACGCCTGGAGGCCGGGGGACAGACCAATACCCGCCGATGCCAGCGATCCGGACTTGAACGATCTCTGTTTCCTGGGTGGTGGCATGGGTCACGACCAAGTCACGCCAAGCGGACGGCACCTTGACCATGAAGCCCTGACGCTCCTCCTCATGATTGGCAATGATCGGTGCGACGCTGGCAATCCTGAGGGTAGTGTCCCGCAGGCTGAAAATACCCAACGCCTTGCAGCGCGCCGGAATATGCGCGGCGCAGATCGAGCTGATCGGCGTGGTGTTTTCGAATTTGTTCACCATGGGGTTGGAGGGGTCGGGGCGGAACCGCGCGGTGATGTTTTCGTCGGCCGTTGCACCAGCGCCACACAGCAGGACAGCCAGGCCCAGGGCGAAACGTTGAGGCGCGCGGGCGCTGGGGGTTTTCATAACGTTGCTTAGTCTCGTCATCATGTTCAACCGGCAATCTGTTCGGCGGTGGTGGTGTCGGCCAACGTATCCGGCGTGCAACGCAAGTCACCGATCATCAGCACGCTGTTTTCGCTGCGCGCCTTGGAGGGGTCTAGCCGGAACTGGCAGAGCAACTGGTTGTTGAGACGCACTTCCAGGGTGGGTGAACTGGCGTTCATTTCCAGCGAGAAGAAGCCGTCGACCTCGCTCACCCCACGGGTGGCGTGATTGATCACGTGCAAGCCCTTGAGCGGTTTGCCCTGGGGGTCCACCAGGCGACCGAGCACGGTCACGGTTTGCATCACACTGATCTTGCGATACTCCACGCCCCCCTTGTTCAAGTGGTAGCGCGTGCGCGGCGGCTGGATCGTGGCCGAGGGTGCATGGTTGCCTTCGAAGTCGAAGCTCACCGAGCTACCCTTGTAGGCGGTGATCGGGATGAAGTTGCGGCCGGGGCGCAGGGCCGTGCTGCCGCCGCTCAGGTCGTCGGCGCGCAGGGCGATGTCATCGACGTCGGTCTCCACGTCCACGATCAGGCCGGAACCGGTGCCGTGGTACTGGCTGGTGAGCACCATCTTCTGCTGGCCCAGGGCGAAGGTGCTGTCCAGGTTGAGGCCGCCGGACAACTCGTTGTTGAACGACGAGCGTTGGGCATAGCCGTCACCACTGACAAACTCGTTTTCGAAACTGGCCATGCCGGACAAACCGACGCCGTAGGTATCGGTGGTTGCCGTGGCGGACACGCTTTGCAGCATGTGGTCCTGCAGGTCCTTGCGGTAGGTCAGCGAGGCATTATTGTCGCGGGTCCCGTCGCGGGAGGTCCGCGTGCCGATACTGGCGGACCATTGCTCGCCCGGCGCGCCAAGGGCCAGGCTGACGCTCAGGTCAATCCCGCGGTTGCGCCGGTCGCCCGTGCTGGCGCTGGCGGGCCGGTCGAACACCGACAGCCGCCAATTGGCGTCGTTGCCGAACAGGTGGGTGCGCTCGGTCCAGCCCAGGTCCAGGCCGACGCCTTCGTTATTGCCCTCGCTGTAGAACAGCCGGCCATTGATCGAACGCAGGTTGCTCAGGCGATGGTTGACCGAAATCGACGAACTGCTGGTCTGGCCGACAAAGATGTCACGCTGGCGAATACGCGTGCCATCGGGCAGGGTTTCGTAAGTGTTGCGGGTGTCGAGCCAGCTGCGGGTGTGGTTGAACACCACGCTGCCCAGGCCGTAGTTGTATAAGCCGTTGAGGTCGAGGCCGGTGCCGTACTTTTCCGTCCAGTACACGTTGGCGTACAGGCTGGCCTGGTCGGCCAGGGTCCAGTCGATCGAGGAGCCGTACTGCATGTTGTCCTTGACCTGGCGCCCGGATACACCCAGCACCACACGGGGATGCGCCAGGTAATTGAGGGAGACGCCGGCAGTCGGACTGCCGCTGCTTTGTTCGTCGAAGTTACTCAGCAGTTTGCTTTCCTGGCCGGCGAACAGGTTGTAGCGCCAACGCTCGTCGTGGTTGCGCCAGTTGTTGGGCTTGTACACCAGCTCCTGGGTGGTGCTGGTGATCTGGCCATCTTCCACCAGGCGCACTTCCACTTCATAGATGCCGCCAGGCAGTGGTCGGGTGTCCAGGCTGTGCAGGCCGCTGCCGACCGGCTGGGTGTTGATCAGCAGGCCGTTGCGGTAAATCTCCACCGATGCCTGGCGGCTGGCGGTGACATAGATCGGGTAGACCGCCGGTTTGGAGTTGTTGATCACCAGGCTGTCGGAACTGCCGTACATCACGCCGACCGCGGTGTCCGGGCTGGCGCCGAACGTGCGCAGCTGGCGGGTCAGGCCTTCGGCGTTAGGGGTGAAGTAACCCAGGCGCAGGAAATTGCCCTGCAATTCACGCTGGGTATAAAGCGCGTACACCGCGTGGTTGAGGTCGTCGTCATCAGGACCGCCGAGGCGCGAGAACTGCATGTTCAGGGTCTGGCTCCACAGGCCCAGGCTGCTGCTGGCGTCGATGCCGAAACGCCCGCCCAGGTCCTGGCCTTCGCCGCCGCTGAGGTTCAATTGGTTGCGTACGATCAGGCCGGTGCTGCCACCAGTGGGCAGGAAATAGTAGCGCTGCGCCTGCTCATCGCGCTCGGCGTTTTCGGTCAGCAGCGACACCGTGGAGTTTTCCAGGTTGTAGTGCACGGCCATGAGCCCATCCGGGCAGTTACTGGCGCACGTCCCCAGGGCCACACCCTGCTTGAGGTAATCGGCCCACTGATCGCGTTCCTCATCCTTGATCACGCTGCCGTCGTGGTCGGTAAAGTCGAGCAGGGTCAGGCGGTCATCGCGGGTCAGGACAATCATCGCCTCGGAAACAAACTCCTGATCCAGCTCAACCCTGACGGCCAGCGGCACGTCGAAAAAATGCTCTTCAAAATCCGCCGGCAATCCCTTGGCCTGGGAAAGCAAACTACGAGGGGTTGTACCGTCGGCGGTACCTGCCGCCAACGCGCCCGCACAAAACAACAGGGCGAGCGCTGCCGCGATGGGAGTCATCGGGAACATGAACGGAATACTCTGGATTCGGACGTCAAAACAGGGAGACCGATCGACCGACAAATGCTGCCTGCCGACCGGTACCGCTACCCAACAATAAGCCGCTGCTTATTGAGTCAACGGGCTTGGCGTTACGGAGTAACGCGTGGCTCGTGGTCGAACACGATGGTGTAGTTAGTGGTGAAGAGGCCGGAGATGCCATCCGCCGGCTTGGCTGCGGCCACGACCAGATCTGCCTGGGTACCCGGGGTGGAACTGGCGTCGTCGACCACTTCCAGCGGCGAACCGGTGAGCACCACACCGTTGAAGGTGTTCGTCAGTGCGATCGACGCAGTGCCGTTGGTCAACGAAGCAGGACCGCCTTCGATGTAGGCCTTGATCGAGCCATCCGTGTTCTTCACATCGTAGGTGGCGCGCAGCGAACTCAGTTCACCGCTGACGGTGTTGTAGGCCATGGTTTCATCACGACCGAAGTTGGGATCACGCGGCTGGACATGAAACTGCTTGGTAGGAATGGTGGCCTTGATGTTGATGACGCTGGTGGCTTCGCCGGCAGCGAATACGCTGGATGAGCCGAAAGCCAATGCGATGAATGGCAGGACGAAAGCGGTCTTCTTAAGCATTTTAAGTACCTGTAGTGGCATCAGTATTTAGTTGAGAAGCGGTGTTCTCTGGCGTCAAGAAAACGCGTAATGCGTGTCTTGCGACGCCGGTAAATACTCCCTTGAAAAACCACTTGGCGATGCCAGCACTTTCGTTTAAGCGCGTAATTAATCACGACTGGTCAATACAGAAAAAAACAATATTATTCAATAAGTTGAATATTAACTGTCATCCACGTATTACCTTTACAAGTACTCGACACTACTTAATTTATTCGCTTATCTGTAAGACATTAACTACACGCTCTGCAGGCGCCCACTATTCAAGCGTTTCGCCTAAAGACGTACTTAATAAGTTTATTCCACATTCATAAAATCGCCATTTAACTGTCAAATAAATGATGGTAGTGCCGAAACGGATTGTGGGTCGTGGCGCCCCTTCGAAGCAGCTCTCGCCTTCCGGCACCGCTCGTCAGAAGATTTTGCATCCTGAGTAAGATATATCTTAAGTTGTATCGAAATCAGACAGGAGAACATCATCATGAGAGACCCTCATCACCACCGAGACCACGGTGACCGCCACGATGGCTTTGAAAAGCGCGCCGGCCGCGAACGCGGTGGGCGTGGCCCGCGTGTCTTCGCGCCGGGTGATCTGAAACTGCTGCTGCCGGCGCTGATTGCCGAGCAGCCGTGCCACGGCTATGACTTGATCCGCCGCATCGAAACCCTGTTCGACGGCGCCTACAGCCCCAGCCCCGGGGTGATCTACCCCACGCTGACTTTCCTGGAAGAAAGCGAATTGATCGCCGGCGACGCCGAAGGTGGAAAAAAACGCTACACAATCACCGAGGCCGGTCGTCTCTTCCTAAGCGAACAGGCAGTGGCCCTCGACGGCATTCGCCTGCGCATGGACGTGAGCAAACGCTCGCTGCGCGGTCATGACCGCCCTGCGGAAATCCACGAGGCCGTGCACAACCTGCGCCATGCCTTGCATTCGCACCACGGGCGCTGGAGCCCGGAAGAAATCGTTCGTGTCGCGGCGCTGCTCAACGGCGCCGCCCAAGCCATTGCCGACGGGACAGCTCAATGAATACGCAAGCCATCCACCGCGTGACCCACGAAATCAAACGCCGCCGCCTTGAAGTATTGCGGGTAGTCGACCTCACCCCCCGCATGCGCCGCATCACCCTGGGCGGCCCGGAACTGGCCGGTTTTATCAGCTTGGGCAGTGACGATCACATCAAGCTGCTGTTCCCACAGAACGCTGCGGAACAAGCGGCGCTGGAAAGCCCGACCTTCAACATCAAGGGCGACGGCCCGCAACCGGCGATGCGCGACTACACGCCACGCCGCTTCGACCTGGACATCGGCGAACTGGACATCGACTTCGTGCTGCACGGCGACGGCCCGGCCTCCACCTGGGCCGAACAGGCCAAGGTCGGCCAGCACCTGTACATCGGCGGGCCACGGGGTTCGATGATCGTGCCGGATATGTTCGACAGCTATTTGCTGATCGGCGATGAGACGGCGATCCCGGCCATTGCTCGGCGCCTGGAAGAATTGCCGGCCGGGCGCAAGGTGCTGGCGGTGATCGAAATCGCCAATGCGGCGGAACGGCAGGCACTGGCAAGTGCTGCCGATGTGGAGGTGAAATGGGTCGTGCGCGGCCAGGACGACCTGCTCGACACCGTGCAGAAACTGACGCTGCCGAGCGGTTCGTTGTACAGCTTTGTCGCCACCGAAACCAGGCTGTCGCGCCAGGTCCGCCGGGTGCTGCTGGACACCCACAAGGTCAATGAGGCGTTCCTCAAGGCGGTGGGTTACTGGCGTGCGGAAGGCAGCGAAGAGGAGTAAGCCTCAGGGCACACCCATTACGAGGACACCGCTGCCGCTGACAACCCCAGCGGCAGGCAGTGAACCGAAACGCCGTACGAGAGAAAACGTCACATCGTCGCCCCCCACACTGTTGGTGATTTGGGTCAGGAATGAACCACCAACTTGAACCGCGCTTGCGCCACGAACCAGGGCGGTGCCCACGTCCGGGTTGGTCATGCGCAGCAGGCGCGTGTCGAACGACGAGGCGGTGCCTTTGTAGGTGATGGTGATTGGCGTGGTAATCCCTCCGTCCGGGCATGAGTAGGTGAGCCGGCGGTTGCTGCGGATGGAGGTCGTCAGCGGATCGGTGCCTATCGCCCGTTGGTGTACGTTGCCAAAGTTGATCTCGATCGGGTTGTTGTTGTTGATCGTGCAGGTGGATGGCGAGATGTCGAAGTTGTTGGCGGCGGTGTAGATGAGGATGACTTCCGCCACTTCAGCGCTGTAATTGTTCGTCGCAGTGAGATGCAACCGGCCAAGGTTGTCTCCTATTCGAACATTGATCGGATTAGACGGACTGTTGCGCACCAGAATAAAAGGCGTGACATTGATCGGGTAAGCAACCCCATTGTTGGGCATCGTCGCCAACCGTATACCGTTCGGGATCGGGGTGTTGTGAAAAGCCCCGTTAATTCGTAGCCCCGTCCTTTCGCTCGCAAACTTGGGGCCGGGGGTCCAAGGCGTAATAGTGCCGTTCCCCGTTGCCCAGTAATCCTCCCCCCAACTTGGGCCATGCCCGGCGCTGTATCGGCATTCCAGCCTGGCGCCTTCCAACAGGATCCGCGTACGATCCGCCGCCAAGGTCACAGTCACAGGGACCTGCAGGGACCACCCCCACGGCCCGCCATTCACACGGCACTCTGCGGCCTTCACGGTGGCAGTTGCACCCATCAAGGCAAGCAGTGCAATGGCTCCATAGAATCGTTTCATTTTGATCTCTCATTGCTCCTCCACCAGGCGTTGGCCTGCGAACGCGGAGTTCGTACCTTAAGCCGCCCAGGAGAGATGTGAAGTTTGTCCAATGCTGTTTTCAGCCGGTCAATGACGGCTCACGACTACGGATAGTCCAGCGTAAAAGTAGAGGTCGCGGTATAGCTGCCGTGCCCTATGGTCTGGTCCCTGATGGCCGTCGGCTCCCCCTGCACGTAGGCCTTGAGTTCGATGACGTTGCTGCCATTACTCAGTACCTGTTCGTCGCTGGTTTTATTCAGCGGCAAGGGCTTGTTACCCGGCGTCTCTATACCGATCCCGATACCGGAGGCGCCGCTTCCACCATCGAGTGCGAGCAACCCTGGAAGCTCCCGGTTTTCTACGCCGCCGAACGTGATGGTCACCGTGTCGCCGATGGTGGTGTCGCAGTCCTCCAGGTGCAGCTTGAAACCTTTGCCCACCGAACGCGTATTGATGTAGAGGTGCTTGCTGGTCAGGTCCCAGAGTTCCAGGCTGATTGCCTCGTCACCCGGGCGGATGGTGCAGGCTTCTTCAACCAGGTTGCCCTTGAAATTCAGGTTATCCGCCGCGTGTGCTTCGCAGATCAGGCCCAGGGCAGGCAGGCACGCCAGCACGGCGTACAGCCTGACCCTCTGAACAGTTTCATGTCCCATATCCAACTCCTACTGGTACTCGGCCAACAACGTCGCCACCGCGGTAAACCTGGCGGGGGCAAGCGTTGCACCGGGCTGTTTGACCGGCACGACTTCCAATACCGGCGGGGAAGACAGGGTGATGTCCAGTGGCGTATTGAGTCGAAACGGCAGGTTGTTTTGGAATATCCGAATACCCAGGTCAGGTGCACTGGTCTGCAATGCCGCGCCGTCGAACGTCGTGGGGGTACCGTTGACACTCAACTTGAGTACCCACGGGAGCGTGTCGACGCCACAATTGATGGTGTAACCCACCCCCCGGCGATATTTCACCCCATCGACCCGCTTGACCCCCACATCCCCAAAGTCGACTTCAATCTTGTTGCCCGCATCGATGGTGCAGGGCGGGGGCTCGTTAAGCGTTCCGCTGAACGTTACGTTGGCCGACGCACTATGGCAGAGGCCGATGGAACACAAAGCGAGCAAGGCTCGCTGCTGCCAGCATGTCATTGCGCGCTCCTCATCACTGGTAATCGATCACGAAGGTGGCGGCAGCATCGAATGCGCCTCCCACCAGCCGGCTGCCCGCGCGCTTGACAGGCACCGCCTGCACCACGGGAAAGTTCGGATAGGTAAAATTCACGCTCGAATTCAGCGCCCAGTCAGTGCCATTGAGCGACAGCTTGACCCCCAGGTCCGGGTTGCGGGTCGAGAGCACACGCCCATCAAACGAAGCCCCGGTCCCCCTGAGCTGAAGGGTCATCGCGTTACTGAACGGGGCGTCACAGGTGACGGTGTAAGGCACGTTGCGACGGTAGTTGACCCCGTCGATCCGTGACGTAAGAAGGTCATTGCCAAAAGGCACATTGAGCGTACCGCCGCCATTGATGACGCAGGGCGGAGGCGCAATGATGACTGCGCGGATGATCAGGCTGGTCTCGGCCTGCGCGCCTTGACTGGCCGCCCACAACAGGCCCCCCGCGATAAGAATGGCCCGCGAGCCGACTGACTTAGCCATTGTTTTGCCCTTACTCATAACTGAGCCTGAAATCCACCACCGCCCGAAACGCTCCGCTGGTCAACGGCGCGGCGGTACGCGTGGGTTGAACATTCCACGTCTGGGTCGTGCTGCCCTCGCTCAGATACAACGGTTCGCCCCTGGAGCCCAGCTGTACATCGCGCCCCAGGGCATCGGTCAACCGCAGTCCCATCCCGGTGATGCCTTGCACTTTGACCAGCCGAGGGTCGTCGGCATCGGCAGGGGCAACAAACGTCACCGACAACACCGGTTGGTGAGCGCTCCATGCCAGGTTCCCGGTACGTTCGCTGCGGATACTGCCTGCGGTGCGCTGGCAATCCTGAAAACGCAGTTGAAACGGCTTCGATGGGGCCTGATCGCCAGGTCGTTGCAGCTGACTGGCAGACACGGCGCCCAAGTCGACCGTTTGATGCAGCGATGTCATCTCCAGCGTGCAAGGGGACTCATGCATGGATCCGGAAACGTTCAACCGGCCACGCTGGCCATCGATTCCATCGTCATCCTCGGCGCCCGCGCGCGTTGCCAGGACCAGTAACACACAGCCCAGGACTTTCACGTTGTGCAACTTCATGACGCTCTCCCGCTGCAGGCTGCTACTCATTAGGCGTCGAGACTTGCAAGTTCACCTTGCATGTTTCGCCCGTGCAGGTGAACGCCAGTAATGGACGCCCGCCGTAGTCATTCACGTAGGCCAGGTAGGGTGAATTGCCCAGCGCCTTGGCCGTCGGCCCCAGGGTTTGCGTGCCTTTAGGCGGGATCATCACGGGCTCGAAACCCGGCACGGTCTTGCCGTCTTTGCTGCTGCGAGCATCCACCAGAGACACGTAGTAAGGCGTAGGGTTGTTCACCTGGTAACGGTCGCCCTGGCGGGTCAGGGTCAGCTTTTCCTGCCAGGGGTTGGACAGGTCTTGCTGGCTGGGAGCGATGGCCTGCGGTCGGTAAAACAATTTAATCCGGGTCTGCAGCGCGATTTGCAGGGTGTTGGATTTGTCGCTGCGCGGTGGAATCTCCCGCAGGTTGAAGTAGTAGACCGTCTCGCGATCCTGCGGTAACGACTTGGCCGCCGGCAACGCCTGCACTTTCACCTGGCTTTGCTTGCCGGGCTCCAAGCGTTGAACCGGCGGCAGCACGATCAAGGGCGAGGTGATCTTGTTGCCCTCCTCGTCCTCGATCCAGCCTTGGGCCAGGTACGGCAGTTGGGTGTTGTTATTGGTGATATTCACGCTGGTCGCATCCTTGCCACCGTCAAAAATCACCCGGGTTCGGTCCAGGCCAACCGCGGCGCCGGCACTCTGGCTCAGGCCCAGAGCCAGCAGTGCGAAGACCAGGAGTGTGGGGTGCGTATTGAGCATCATGAGGCGTTGTTCTCCGTATCGGTACGCTTCCCGGTCAGCGCTGCTGGCTCGGGTGAGGATTGATCAGTGGCTACGCTCTGGCAGCGCAATTGCAAGGCATCGGTCAAGCTGTCTGCGGGCAGCGCGACGGGCAGCGTGAGCAGGCAGCGTTCGATGCCGCCCCAACTGACGATCATTTGCTCACCGGCCTGAATACCGCTCAGGTAAACAGCGCCACCGTCGTTCACAATCCCGGTGTCCTGCTGTTTGGTGTTCTTCACCGTCGCGCCGAAGGGCGGTGCGCTGCCATCCGGCAGGCGCAGGACAGCCATGGCCTTCTCACCGGCAATCACGTCCAGGGACCGATAACCAATGGCCCCTTCGGTAAGGGTCAGTTGGGTCACCGATTGAGTGGCTTCAACGTTGCTCGGCAGGTTCTCCAGGTCGACACTGGCGGCCGTACGCTGGTAGCTGCTGATATCGGAAATCACTGCCTTGCCGAACGCGTTGGTGCGGGTCGATGTGCCGTAACCACGCACAGGCACATCGGGCACACCCCCGGTGTCGAGCATCAGGCGGGTGCCACCGGTGCCATTGGTTCGGTGCAGCGCCGCACCGTAGGGCGTGAGCGTGCCACCGCCGCGAATGGATGCGCTGAGGGTTCTGCCACTGCCTTCCTGGGTGCTGGCGCTGAGATCGATGTCGGCCTGGTCGCCGATATGACTCAGGTAGCCGCTGACGGAGCGGTCGCTTGCATTGAGCTGGTAGCTGTTGCGCTCATCGAGGCGATCGCTGTAGCGCGTCGAGAAACTCTCTTTACCCGAGGTCCTGTTGGCGTCCAGCGACAGGGTGCCGCTGCGCCCCAACGGCAGGCTGACCGTCAGCGCCATTCCGTTATCCTTGTAGGCATACTCCTGGGTGCGAAACATGTTCAGGGACAGGCTCATGTTCCTGACGGTTCCCACATTGAAGTAGCGCGACATCGACAGGTTCCAACGCTGAGTGTCCGGGCGCCCCCAATACGTCTGCTTGTTGTAGCTGGCGTAGACGGTCGCCCCAAGGTCACGAAACTGCTTGTTGAGCGTCACCGTATACAGGGCCTTGCTGTCGCCAATCGGCTTCCAGCCCTCGATGTATTCACCGCGCTCGATCCCGCCGCGCTCACCGTTCAACCCGTAATGACGGGCGTCCAGGTATTCGCTCATGCTCAAGTAGTTTTTCTCGGAAAACCGGTAACCGGCAAACGTGACCTGGCTGTCGTACTGCTCGAAGTGCTTGGAGTATTGAAGACGGTAGGATTTGCCCGAGAGTGTCTGGTTCCACACACTGGCGTGGGACTGGGTGGCATCCAGCGATACGGCGCCGAACGCCAGCAGGTCGCGACCGACCCCGACAGACAATGCGCGGTAGTTGTTATCCGTTATCGCGCCGCCAAACAGCGACCAGCCATTGCTGATCCCCCAGGAGAATTCGCCGGTGCCGAAAACGCTGCCGTTGGCACCGTACTGAAGATCGGACGGGCGCCCGGTCGCCAGCTTGTATCGAACGTGCCCAGGACGTGTCAGGTAGGGAACGCCTGCCGTATCGATCTGGAAGGTCTGAACCGAACCGTCCTGCTCCTCGACCCGCACATCCAGAGTGCCACTCACGGCATCGCTGAGGTCCTGAATGCGATAAGGGCCTGCGGCGACCAGCGTTTCATACAGCACGCGGCCCTTCTGGCTGATGATGATTCTTGCGTTGGTCTTGGCGACCCCGACGACTTCCGGTGCGTAGCCGCGCAGGTTGGGTGGCAGTTGGCTTTGATCCGAGATCAGTGAAGCACCGGTAAAACGGAAGCTGTCGAAGATGTCCGAGTACAGGTAGTCCTCTCCGACCGTCAAGCGTGCCTTCAGTGCAGGCACTGCGCGATAGGCGTAGTAACGACTCCACTCCAACTGTTGTTGATCCCTGGGTGCCCCCTCCACGCCTTTCTCGATCCGCCCCTGCCAGTCGGCCCTCAGGCGCCAGGCCCCGGCATTGGCGCCAAGGGTTCCGTTACCACTGAGGTTGTTGCGGGTGCCGTCATTCTTTTGATAGCTGGACTGCGCCGTCATGTTGTAGTCAACCAACAGCCCCGGCACACCCTCATCCCACCGGGACGGCGGATCCCAATGAATGGCGCTGTACTCGAGGTAGGCCTGGGGCAGGTTGATGTTCAGTGTGGAGGTGGCCAGGTCGCCACTGACCTCCATGCCAGGCAAACTTTCGGTATCCAGGCACTCGCCGTTTTTCCACCATTTGAGTTTGGCCGCGTCCGACGCCTTGAGACCCAATTGATCGACAAGATCCAGCGATAAACATGCCTGGCTGCCTTTAGGGTCATTATCGGGGGGATAGAAAGCCACCGATTGCTCAGCAATAGGCTGGGCATTAATCTGCACTACCATCGAATAGGTGCCCGGCAGAATAAACCCGCTGCGGGCAAACTGAGACAAGTCAATATTAGTGCGATCACTCAGATCAAGAACATCAGTATTAAACTCAATATCCCCAGCAGCCAGTGCAGTGCCTGCCAATGATATCAACCCGCCAAAAAGGCTCGGGCGCAGCGTATTTTTGACCTTCGCTGTATTTAACATGCAAGCAACCCATCAACGTTCAAAAATATTCCAACTTGAACCGCACGGCAGTACGGTGGGCTCCGGCCACTATGGGCAATCCGTTACCGACAAAATGGAGCGTGTAGTGCAGCGTCATATCGCCTTCCGTTAACGGATGTGGAGTCATCGGCTGACCCGGAACACTTAACTGGCCAGCGGAATCCTCAATATTCATCGCAACGCCTTGGGAGCCACCAAAGACCGCAAAAGAACGACCGCCTCTATCCGTGGGGCCGTCAAACGTCACCCGAAGGTGCTGCCAGTCGGGCAGCGTCACCCCTGGACGGGATGGATCGGTACGACTCAAGGTGCAATTGACCAGGCGCAACTGGAAGGACTGGTCCTGGCCCCTGGCGCGCCGCAGGAAGCGGCCAATGGGCTCGGGGTCCATATCGATGGTTTGATCGACGCTGACCAACTCCAGCCCGCAGGCCGAGTCGACGACCTCTCCTCCCAGCGTGACAAGCCCATCACCTTGAGCAGGCTCCTGGGCAACCACCCCAGGGCTGATGAACATCGCCAAAGAAGAGGAGATAGCGAGACTTATGAATGTTTTCACCTGTGCCTCCACCAGCCTCCCCCGCCACGCTGGGTGGCGGGGGAAAACGCTTACTGATAAGCCAAGGTGAAGTTGGTCACCGCACTGAAGTCGCCTGGCACGATGTCGCCCGTGGCAGCGCCTTGTACATAGGCACCGAACTCCAGTGTGTTGTCACCGGCGGCAATCACTTGCGGCGTGGTAGCCACGCCCAATTCAACGGGTTTACTGCCATGGGTCATCATGATGCCCACATTGCCCGCGCTCCCGACGGTGCCCAGCGCACCCGGCACAACGCTCGATGGCGCTCCGGTGAAGGTGGTGGTCACGGTGTTATCGGTGAGACCCGCCAGGTCGCAGCCCTCAAGTTCAATCAGCAGACGACGCGGCTCGGACTTCCCGCCCGCTTGCAATTGATGTTTTGCGATCGCGCCAAGGGGAATGGTCTGATCGACCGAATCAGGCTTGATAGAGCAGGCACCCGAATGGACCGACCCCAAGAACGTGACAGTTCCGTCCGCCGCCTGGGCAACGGACATCGACCCCACCAACAGCCCGATAGAGAACAGCGCGGTTTTCATTTTAGCTTTCATTTATAGATGCCCACATTAGTAATAAACGTCGTTTAAGTGATTCCGCCGCCGTGGCGCACAGAATTCCTCTATTTATTCCAATTACTTGTATTGCAAACCAGCTCATTTGAAGCCAGGCGATTATCCCGGCCAATTTCAAAAAACATAAGTCGGCCAGTTCTTCTAATTGCGTAGCCTTGCAACACTCGGACACATAGGAAAAATATGGCAAATTGCCAAAACTTTAAAATTACCCGTAAGAATTGGACTACATCAGCTTTAGTTGCAGAAACTTGTCTTCAGATATCACTGTAAGAGAGGGATTACATTCAACGAAAAATAACAACGTTTACTGGAGCACATCAACTAACATGTTGATAAGTGCGCGACGTGGTGAAACACCGTTCAATGGAAAACCATGGACGGTGCGCAGCGGGGGGGAATGAAGAGGCTTAAAGCCTGGGAGAAGGGAGTTGCTCCCTGCCCAGAGATCTGTACAGGTTAAATTCGGGGTGACTTCAAGGTCTTGTCCAGGCCGACCGCCGCCAGGGCAACCAGCACGAACCCCAGCAGGATCCCCCCGGCGTTCACAAACACTTGTGGATAACCCAGGGTGCCGACATCGATGAACGGGTACTGGTACTGCCCGAGCAAATCCCCGCGCAGCAGCACATAGCCGAAGTACACCAGCGGGTAGATGACCCACAGGCCAATGTGCTTGAGGCGCAACTGGCCCTTGGGCACGCAGCGCCACCAGTACAGCACGAACAGCAGCGGCATCACGTCGTGCAGCAGTTCATCGGCGATCCATTGAAAGCCTTCGGGCTGCCACAGATGCCGCAGCAACAGGCTGTAGGCCAAGCCGACCACCACGATGCTGACGGCGATGCCGCTGCTGACGCCGGGGGCGAGGAAAAACCGCCTGGCTGCAGAATCGCGCTTCACCCACGCATAACTCAGCACCACCGCTGCCAGGGTATTGGTCAGCACCGTGAAGAAACTGAAGAAGTTGATCAGCCCGCCGAGCAGGCTGGCGCCGGACTCCCAGCGCGAATAGAAAATCAGGTGTTGCTGAATCGCCAGGCCCACCCAACCGGCCAGCGCCGCTGCCGCCACATACCGCTTCATGAGGTCAATCCAGCGGGCGTTTGGTGCGCATCAGCTTGACGTACAAGCCTTCGACCTTCTCCCGCGCCCATGGGGTCTTGCGCAGGAACGTCAGGCTCGACTTGATGCTCGGGTCGCTCTTAAAGCAACGGATATCAATGCGTTCGGCCAGGCCTGCCCATTCGTAGTGTTCCACCAGGGTGGTGAGGACGTGTTGCAGGGTCACGCCGTGGAGGGGGTCGTTGTTTGTCGCGGTCATGCCGGGCCTATGAAAAAGTGCTCACGAAGGCGCACACCTTATCACTCCGCCCTGGCAGGTAAAAAAAGTTCCCGCTCCCGGCAAAAAAGAGATGTTATATTGTAACCATAAATCTCAAATCTTTTCGTCGTTTTGCCAAGGAATGTCCGATGTCCCTCTCCTCCCTGTGGCGCTTGTCGCCGCTCGCCGCCGCCCTGTTGATCAGCTCGGAAGCCCACGCCCTGGAACTGCAACCCCAAGTCATCACCGGCAACCCGCTGGGCAGCGAGCAACTCGCCTCGCCGACCACCGTGCTGGAGGGCGATGAGCTGACCCTGCAACAAAAAGGCAGCCTCGGCGAAACCCTCAACAAGCAGCCGGGCGTGTCGTCTTCGTACTTTGGCCCGGGCGCCAGCCGGCCGATCATCCGTGGCCAGGACGGCGACCGCATTCGCATCCTGCGCAATGGCGTGGGGGCGTTGGATGCCTCGTCACTGTCCTACGACCATGCGGTGCCGCTGGACCCGGTGAATGTCGAACGCATCGAAATCGTACGCGGCCCGGCAGCGTTGCTGTATGGCGGCAGCGCCATCGGTGGCGTGGTCAACACCTTCGACAACCGCATCCCCACCGAAGCCATCGAGGGCATCCACGGCGCCGGTGAATTGCGCTACGGCGGCGCCGACACCACGCGCAGCAGTGCGGGCAAGCTGGAAGCCGGCAATGGCACCTTCGCCTTGCACCTGGATGCCAACGCGCGGGAATTCAACGACCTGAAAATCCCCGGCCAGGCCCGCAGCCGCCACGCCCCGGACAGCGACGACGCACCCGGCAGGAACGGCCGCCTGGGCAACAGCGACGGGCGCCAGGACGGCGGCGCGGTAGGCGGTTCCTACACCTGGGACGACGGTTACGCCGGGCTGTCCTACAGCAACTACGACAGCAACTACGGCTCCCCGGCCGAACAGGATGTGCGCATCCGCATGCAGCAGGATCACTACGGGTTTGCGTCCGAAATCCGCAACCTGCAAGGCCCGTTTACCTCGGTCAAAGTCGACGCCGGTTATACCGACTACGAGCACCGCGAAATCGAAGGCGGCGAAACCGGTACGGTCTTCAAGAACAAGGGCTACGAAGCCCGCGTCGAAGCCCGTCACCAGCCGCTCGGCCCATTCGACGGCGTGGTCGGTGCGCAGGTGACGCGCAACGAGTTCTCGGCCTTGGGCGAAGAAGCCTTCGTGCCGCAGACCGACACCAACGCCGGCGCGCTGTTTATCCTCGAAGAAATGCAGGCCACCGACCGCCTGAAACTCAGCCTCGGCGGGCGCCTGGAACACACCCGCATCGACCCCGACGCCAAGGGCAACGAACGCTTCGCCGGCGCCGACAGGAGCAACCACTTCACCGCCGGCAGCCTGTCGTCGGGCGCGGTGTATACCCTCACGCCGATCTGGTCCGTGGCCGCGACCCTGGGCTACACCGAGCGCGCACCGACCTTCTACGAGCTGTACGCCAACGGTGCCCACGTCGCCACCGGCACCTATGAGTTGGGCGACGCCCATTTAAAGAAAGAGAAAGCCGTGTCCAGCGACCTGGCTCTGCGCTTTGACACCGGCACCCACAAGGGCAGCTTCGGCGTGTTCTACAGCCACTTCTCCAATTACATCGGTTTGCTGGGCACCGGTCGTACGCTGAACGACGAAGGCGAAGAAGACGCTGGCGGCATCCCCGAGTACGAATACTCCGGTGTGCGCGCACGTTTCGCCGGCTTCGAGGCCCAGGATCACTGGAAGCTCAGTGAGGGCGCCTACGGCAAGTTCGCGCTGGAGCTGTCAGGCGACTACACCCGCGCCACCAACCTGGACACCGGCGAAGCCTTGCCACGCATCGCGCCGCTGCGCTTGAACAGCGGCCTGCTGTGGGAACTGGACCGCTGGCAGGCGCGCATCGACGTCGAGCACGCGGCCGGGCAAGGGCGTGTGCCGGATAACGAGAGCGGTACCGATGGCTACACCACCCTGGGCGCGAGCGCCGGCTATCGCTTCAATGTCGGCGGCAGTCAATGGTTGGCGTTTGTGAACGGTGAAAACCTGACCAACCAGACCGTGCGCTATGCCAGCTCGATCCTGCGCGATATCGCGCCGGCACCGGGGCGCAGTGTGCAATTGGGCATCCGCACCACCTTCTAAATACACTGAAATGCCCATGTGGGAGGAGGCTTGCCCCTCCCACCGTCATTTGGCAGCGACGATCTGTCACTGTTACCAAATCGGAAATGATGCATCTTGCGATTTGCGCTTTCTCTCGGCGCGTCCGCGCTTTATCCTTGTCGGCAATAAACTGAAACGTTTCACTCCCTCGGTCGATCCTATCTTGCTGATTATTCCTGCCCGCCAAGACAGCGCTGTCTTACATCGACCTGCGCCTGGGGATAAATCACCTGCCTGTGGATAACCCCCGCTTTCCCCGAAAAAACCGAATTAACGCTGAACCAAGCCTGTGCCGAATCGTCATCTACAGTGAATGAAGCACGGGGTTACACAATTATTCCAACGTCACGGAGAAACACACTATGAGCACTGATGGTGCTTCGAGCCCAAGCCGCCTGCTGCCCAGGCTGCTGGGGATCTTGCTGCTGATCATGGGCCTGGCCTTGCTGGCCGGCGGCGTCAAGCTGAGCCTGCTCGGCGGGTCGCTGTACTACCTGCTGGCCGGTATCGGCATCACCCTGACCGGCCTGCTGCTACTGGCCACCCGCCGCGCCGCGCTCGGGTTGTACGCGCTGGTGCTGTTCGCCAGCACCGTATGGGCCCTGTGGGAAGTCGGCCTGGATTGGTGGCAGCTGGTGCCGCGCCTGGCACTGCTGTTCGCCCTGGGCATCGTCATGCTGCTCCCGTGGTTTCGCCGTCCGTTGCTGCGCGGCCAACCTGCCCCGCTGGGCACTGGCGCGCTGAGCGTGGCCGTGGTGCTGGCCGGTGCAACCGCCCTGGCCAGCCAATTCACCAACCCCGGTGAAATGGTCAAGACCGGCCAACTGGACCGCGACGCGGTACCGGGCATGGCCAGCGCTGCACCGTCCCAGGCCGATGGCGACTGGAACTCCTACGGCCGCTCGGCCTACGGTGATCGTTACTCGCCGTTGGCGCAGATCACTCCGGAAAACGCGCACAAGCTGGTACCGGCATGGACCTATCGCACCGGCGACATCCCCGGCCCGAACGATCCAGGCGAGACCACCGCGGAAAACACCCCGCTGAAAGTCAACGGCATGCTTTACGTGTGCACGCCCCACAGCCAGGTGATTGCGCTGGACCCGGACACCGGCAAGGAAATCTGGCGCTTCGATCCGAAGATCAGCAGCCAGGGTGCCGAGAACTTCAAGGGTTGGGCGCACATGACCTGCCGTGGCGTGTCGTATCACGATGACGCCGCCTACGCTTCCGAGCAGAGCCCGACCGGCAGCGCCAGCCCGGCCGCCGCGCCGAATGCCTGCCCGAAACGCATCTTCGTGCCGACCGCCGACACCCGCCTGATCGCCCTGAACGCCGACACCGGCAAGATGTGCGAAGACTTCGGTGACAAAGGCCAGGTCGACCTGCGTGCCAACATCGGCAGCTTTGCCCCAGGCGGTTACTACTCCACTTCGCCACCGGCCGTGACCAAAAACCTGGTGGTGATTGGTGGCCACGTCACCGATAACGTCTCCACCGACGAGCCCAGCGGCGTGATCCGCGCGTTCGACGTGCACACCGGCAAGCTGGTGTGGAACTGGGACAGCGGCAACCCGGACGACACCACCCCGTTGGCCGAAGGCAAGACGTACACCCGCAACTCGCCGAACATGTGGTCCATGTTCGCCGTGGATGAAAAACTCGGCATGCTCTACCTGCCGATGGGCAACCAGATGCCCGACCAGTACGGCGGCGACCGTACCGACGATTCCGAGAAATACGCTGCGGGCCTGACTGCCCTGGACATCGACAGCGGCCACGTGAAGTGGACCTTCCAGTTCACTCACCATGACCTGTGGGACATGGACGTCGGCGGCCAGCCGTCGCTGATCGACATCAAGACCGAAGCCGGCGTGAAGCAGGCGGTGATGGCGTCGACCAAGCAAGGCAGCATCTACGTGCTGGACCGCGCCACCGGCCAGCCGGTGGTGCCGATCCACGAAGTGGCCGTGCCCCAGGGCGCTGTCGCGGGCGACCGTACTTCCCCGACCCAACCGAAGTCCGAGCTGAACTTCATGCCACCGCCGCTGAAAGAGCGTGACATGTGGGGCGTGACGCCGTTCGACCAGATGCTGTGCCGCATCGATTTCAAATCCATGCGCTACGACGGCCCGTTCACCCCGCCATCGCTGCAAGGTTCGATCGTTTACCCAGGTAACTTTGGCGTGTTCGACTGGGGTGGTATTTCCGTCGACCCGGTACGCCAGATCGCCTTCGTGAACCCGAGCTACATGGCGTTCAAATCCAAGCTGATCCCGGCGGCCGACATCGCCAAGCAAGGCCCGCGCGTCAGCGAAACCCAGGGCGTGCAGCCGAACAAAGGCGCGCCGTACGGCGTGATCCTCGAAGCACTGCTGTCGCCCCTGGGCCTGCCGTGCCAGGCACCGGCGTGGGGTTACGTGGCCGCGGTCGACCTGACCACCCACCAGACCATCTGGATGCACAAGAACGGCACTGTGCGTGACAGCTCGCCGGTTCCGGTTCCCCTGACCATGGGCGTACCGAGCCTGGGCGGCACCTTCACCACAGCCGGTGGCGTGTCGTTCCTCAGCGGTACCCTCGACCAGTACCTGCGTGCCTATGACGTGAAAAACGGCAAGCAGTTGTGGGAAGGCCGCCTGCCCGCCGGCGCGCAAACCACCCCGATGACCTACACCGGCAAGGACGGCAAGCAGTACGTGCTGGTCATGGCGGGTGGTCATGGTTCCCTGGGGACCAAGCAGGGTGACTACGTGATGGCGTTCAAACTGCCGGATTAAGCTTTATCGGCGGCAAAACCAAGGCGGCTACCCTCACAGGTAGCCGCCTTTTTTGTGCCTTCCATAGCAGCTGCGGATTTGCGCGGTGTTGGATTATGCGGTGCTTCAGAGCGGCTTGCGTTCCCGCCGCATCCACAACTCGAACGCCATGGCATTGAGCGGACGGCTGATCAAGTAGCCCTGGGCCGTATCGCAGTTCCACTGCTTGAGCAGCTTGAGGCTGGGCTCGAATTCCACACCTTCGGCCACCACCTTGAGCCCCAGGTTGTGGCTCATTTCGATGGTCGAACGCACGATCACGCCGTCGCCGCTGGTGCTGTCGAGGTTGCGCACGAAGGATTGGTCGATCTTCAACTCCTGCACCGGCAGGCGCTGCAGTTGCGCCAGGGAGGAATAGCCGGTGCCGAAGTCATCCACCGACAGGCTGATGCCGCAGCCGCGCAGTTGCTCCAGCACGCTCAAGGCTTGCTGCGGGTTGTGCATGATCGCACTTTCGGTGATTTCGAAAATCAGCTGCCGGGCCGCCACGCCGTACTGCATCAGCAAGGTGCTGACGCGGATCGCCAGGTCGTCATCGGCCAGGTCATCCACCGAGATGTTCACCGACAATTGAATGTGCATGCCGCGCTGCGACCACTCGCCGATCTGGCGGATGGCTTCTTCGATCACCCACAGGGTCAGGCCGCCCATGCTGCCGGTGCGCTCGGCCAGGGGGATGAACTCGGCGGGCGACACCAGCCCCAGGGTGGGATGCTGCCAGCGCAGCAGGGCTTCGGCCTGGCACACCTCGCCATGCTTGAGGTCGAGCTTGGGCTGGTAGCACAGGTACAGCTCGCCTTCGACGACGGCCCGGCGCAGGTCGCGGATCAGGGTGATCTGGCGCTGGTGGGCGAGGTCGCGGTCCTGCTGGTAGATCTGCAGATAACCCGGCAGCGTCGCCGCATCGTGGCGGGCGATGGCGGCGCGACTGATCAACTCTTCCACCTGCTGGCCATCGGCGGGGTAGGCGGCGATGCCGATGCTGACTTCGTGGCGCACTTCATCATTGCCGATGCGCTGGGGCTCGGTAAGCAGCGCGTAGAGGCGGTCGGCGCGGGCCACGGCGCGATCGATCTCGGTATTTTCCAGCAACAGCAAAAACTCGCTGCCGGTGATGCGCGCCGCCGTGTCGCTGGCCAGCAGGCTCATGGACAGGCAGCGGCTGGCTTCGCGCAGCATGTCCTCGACCCCCTCCGGACCGAAGCCTTCGTTGATCACCCGGTAGTTCTCGATGCCCAGGTACAGCAATACCACCGGCCGTCGTGCACTGATCGCACTGCCCAGGCGCTCCATGGCCAGGGCACGGTTGGGCAGGCCGGTGAGCGGATCATGCAGGGCGTTATGGGCCAGTTGCCGTTCGCGCACGGCGATGCCGCTTTGCATGGCATTGAAGGCGCGGGCCAGCAAACCGAACTCATCGTGGCTGCGTACCCGCACCGGCGTGCGGTAATCACCGGCGCCGATGCGCCCCGCCGCTTCCACGAGGGCGTTGAGCGGGCGCGAGACCCGCCGCGCCAGGAACAACGCGCCGGCCAACGACACCAGCAGCACCGCAAGGGCAATCCCGAGAAACTGCCGGTCCAGCGGCGCAAAGGATTCCAGCGCATGGTCCAGCGGGCTTTGCAGCAATACGCGCACGTCATCGCCGTCGCCGGTATTGGCCAATGGAAGCACGCGGCTGAGCACGCGCTGACCGTGGAACCCATGGATCTGTGCCTCAGGGTTGAGCGGAGCGTCGTGCAGCAGGCTGAGGGCGGTGGCCCGGTACGCGTCGGGCTGGGTGCTGAACAGAGGGCCGGGCGTGCCGTCCTGCACACTGAGAAACGACACTTCCAGGTTGCTCATGGAGCGCAGTTCATAGGCGAACAGTTGGTCCATGGCAAAGCCCATCACGATGCGCGCGATGGGCAACGGGTCGCGCACTTCATCCTGCACCAGCAGGTAAGGCCGCCCGTCCAGGGCCACGATCACCATGTGCAGGCCATTGCGCCGCGCATGGCGCAAGGCGGCGTCATAGGGGAACGGCTGGCCGCGGGTGAGGATAGGGAGTGTGCTGACCATGACCTTGCCATCCAGGCCCAGCACAAACACTTCGCTGGAACGGATGCCGGTGCCGTGGCGCCGCAGTGCCGCCAGGATCGGCGCAGGCTTGCCCTCGGCCACGGCCTGCTTGAACGGACCATCGCCGGCGAGCCAGTCGAGCCCGTATTGCAAGCGCCGCCCGCGCAGGTCCAGCAGGCGCTCGAATACCTGGGTTCCGGTTTTCAGTTGGACTTGTGCCTGGTTCTCCACGGCACGACGGGTGGCGCTCTTGACGGCGAAATAGGTGGCGGCGACCACCACCAGCAGCAACAGCGCCAACACCCCGGCAATACGGGTTTGAAAGGTATGGCGCCATGTCATGGCAGTGCCCTCCGGCAGCGTTCGCCGCTCGCCGCCGCCGCGTCCCTTAGTCATGTGCATTCCTTGCGCCCTGACCTGCTGTCAAAAAAACATCCATTTAGACTGGACTTTTTGTTTTAGCAGATTAGCTGGGACATCGCATAAGCGCACCGAATAAAACCGGGGATTTAACTGTCATTTTATTGGCGACAACCGCTTGGCCATATCCGCCTGTCAGCTGCGGGCGCGCATGAAATCCCCCCAACGCCGCACCAGATAGTTGTGCTCATCCATGACCGAGTTCCACACCGCGATATGCCCCATGCGCTGCTCATAGGAGCCGCCATCGCGCACCTCGCCGATATCGATCAACGGCAACCCATCACTGCCGAGCAGCTCCTCCCGCGCAGGCTTGCCGGCGTACCAGTAATCCCACTCGGCACTGCTCAGGTGATCACGGCTGCGCGCCGGGTTGCCGATGTAGTAACCCTGGCGCGCCATCACCGCGCCCGGCCAGCCGGACAACCACCAATTGAGGTACGCGTAGGCCGCATCCAGCACCGGGCCTCGGGCATGGCGCGACAATGACAAGCCGCCGAACCAGGCGCGATAGCCTTCGCGGGGCACCGCCAGGCGGTATTTCACTCCGGCGCGGTGCAGACGCATCAAGGTCGGCGACCACAGGCTCTGGATATCGATGCTCGGGCTGAGCATCAGTTGCGCGGCCTCTTCATCGTCGGACCAGAACGCGGCGAAATGCCCTTCCTTCTGCTTGCGCACCAGAATATCGGCGAGCACGTCGATCTCTTCGATGCTCATATTGCCGATGTCGTTGAAGCGCGCCAGCCCCGCGCCCTGCACCGCCAGCGCAGCATCCAGGGCGCCGATGGCGGCATCGCTCTGCAACGCCGTGCGGGCGCGCCAGGCCGGGTCCAGCAGCCAGCCCCAGCTTTCGTTACCGTGGCAAAAACCCTCGGGCAGGCGCTCGGGGCGGTAGGCGAAGCTGTCGGCATTGTGGGTCAGGGGCAGCATGCTGATGCGCTCGGTGACGGTGCTGCCGAGGCTGCCGTCGTGCTGCACGAACAGGCGTTCGCTGGGCACGCTGCCGCTGCCCAGGCGGTCATTGGGCGACAGCCGACCGCGCTTGGGCAGGTCGTTGATCTCGTGCCACAGCGCGATGCGCCGCGTGTCGATGGGCTGGATCGCCCGGGCCGGCCACACGAAGTCGACGTTGTGAAACCATTGGTCGTAGAGGTCGTAGCTGTCGGGCTGCATCACTGCGATGCGCTGGGCCTGCTCCACATCGTGCACCTGGTACACCAGGCGAATCCCCAGTTCCTGTTCGGCGCGCACCCGCAGGCATTCGAGCAAAGTGACCGAGGTGCCGAGCACCCGTAAGGTGATCATCCGGCGAACCGCCGTGAGAACACCTCAAAGGAACGCCGCAGCAACGCTGGGTCGAGACCGCGCAGGATAAACACCAGGCGCGATTGCCGCTCGGTGCCTGGCCAGGCGGGCAGATGGACCGGGGCATGCAGGCAATGCTGCACGCCATGAATGACGATGGGGGCGTTACTGGCGTTCACGTTGAGCAGTCCTTTGACGCGAAGGATTCGTTCGCCGTGGCATCTTAACAGCATCGACAACCACACCCCGAAGCCGACCCAGTCCAGCGGCCGGTCGAAGGTCATACTGCACACTTGGGCCGCCCCATGGCTGGCGCTGATGGTCTGGTGCAATTGCCAGCGGCTGACTTCCAGGGCGGGCTCGGCACTGCGCAGGCCTTCACCAAGCAACAGTTGGTCGCCGCTGTGGATGGCGTGGGTATCGAGGATCGGCGTACCGGCGTTGAGCGCCTGCAGGTGCGCACGCAGCGGTTCGCAGTCATCCACAAGATCAGTCTTGCTCAGCAGCAAACGGTCTGCGGCCGCAACCTGGGCCAGCCATTCCGGGTGCAGGCGTTCCTGCAACGCGGCGTGGCTGGCGTCCACCAGCGTCACCACCAGGCCGATATGAAAACGCCCGCGCAGTTGCACATCGTTGTTCAAGGTGGCGAGGATCGGGGCCGGGTCGGCCAGGCCGGTGGTCTCGAGAATCACCCGTTTGAACGCAGGAATTTCGCCGCGCTCGCGGCGTTGCAACAGGCCGAGCAACGCGTCCTTGAGCTCGCCACGGATGGAGCAGCAAATGCAGCCGCTGGGCAGCAGCACAGTGTTCGGCGCGACCTCTTCCACCAGCAGATGGTCGATGCCGATATCGCCGAATTCGTTGATCAGCAACGCGGTGTCGCCCAGGCTTTCGCCTTGCAGCAGACGCTGGAGCAAGGTGGTCTTGCCGCTGCCGAGAAAGCCGGTGATCACATTTAGAGCAATGCTCATATTTACCTCCACGCCCGGTAGGAGCGAGCTTGCTCGCGAAAAACCCGAGAGCGCCACGTACATCCAGACAACACGCGTTATCGTTGACGTTTTTCGCGAGCAAGCTCGCTCCTACAGTGGGGTGTTTTCCAGGTGGTCAAGTAGACGCGGATCAAGGGGATCCAAAGGCCGGCCGAGCATGGTTTCAGCCGCCTGCCAGAGTTGATCCAAGCCGCTCGCCAGTGCCTGTTTACCGGTGGCGCCCAACAGCAGATAAGACGCACCCTGGAAGTCTTCGACCTTGAGCCGGAACACCGCCAGCACCTGGTTGATCGCGGCGATACGGCGCAGGCGTTCGCGGCGCCTGGGCAGTTCATCGCCCAGGGGATCACTCCAGTGCAGGTCTTCGCCGAGCAGTCCGCAGAGTCCGCACATGGCTACACCCCGCTCATGGCATGACATCGCCGGAGTTCGGGCCCAGAGTCTGACCGACGAACAGGTTGCCGCCCGGCTCGCTGGCCAGCAGCACGGCGGTGGGCGCCACTTCATCCGCCAGGCCGAAGCGTCCCAAAGGCAATTCAGCGGCCTTGGCGCGCTTCCAGTCGGCGCTGATACCGCCCACTAACGGCGTCTCGATCGGGCCGGGAGCGATGGCGTTGACCAGCACATTGTCCTTGGCCACTTCCAGGGCCAGGGACTTGGTAAAACCGATGACCCCGGCCTTGGCGGCCGCGTAGTGGGTAAGTTCGGCGCCGCCCTTGATGCCCAGTTGCGACGCCACGTTGATGATCCGCCCCCAACGCTGCGCCAACATATGCGGCAAGGCACGTTGGCTGGCGACGAACACACTGGTGAGGTCGACGCGCAGCATGTCGTTCCACATCTCGATGGACAGGTCGACGCAACGCGCCTGGGTGAGCATCCCGGCATTGTTGACCAGGATATCGATGCCGCCGAAATGTTCGACGCATCGGTCGACACTGGCCTGGGCACCTTCCACCGTGCCCACATCGGCCACGCACTCGACCACCTCGGCGCCCAGGTTACGGCAGGCGGTCGCGGTTTCGGCGAGGCTGGCGGGGTTGCGGTCGGCCAGTAACAGCCGCGCGCCTTCAACGGCGTAGGCGCGGGCGATGGCGGCACCGATGCCGCTGCCGGCACCGGTGATCACGGCACGGCGGTTATCTAGTTGAGGCATATGAAAATCTCCTGAAGCAAACACAGCCCTCTCCCACATTTGGATTGAGTACATCAGTCAGGCCAGCGCACGGTGAGGCCGCCGTCGATGACGATGCTCTGCCCGGTCAAATAACTCGACGCTTCACTGGTCAAGAACTGCACCAACGACGCCACTTCATCCGCGCGCCCTACCCGCCCCAACGGAATCGCTCGAGCAGCCTTTGCCAGACCTTCCGGCCCCAGCGAGTTCTTCGCATCCAGCGACTGCGGCGTCTCGATCAACCCCGGGATCACCGCATTGCAGCGAATGCCCAGGGGCGCCAGTTCCACCGCCAGCGAACGGCACAAGCCCGGCACACCGGCCTTGGCCGCCGCGTAGTGGCTGTGGTCCTGCCAGCCATACACGCCGCCGGCAATCGAAGAGATCGCCACCAGCGCGCCGCCTTCGTTCATATGCCGCGTCGCCGCGCGGAAGGTACGCATCACCCCGGTCAGGTCGACATTGAGCATCTCGTTCCATAACTCGTCGGTCATTTCCAGCAGCGGCGCACGGCGCAGCAAACCGGCGTTGGCCACCGCGTAATCCAGCCGGCCGAAATGCTGTACCGCCTGCTCGGCGAGGGCGTCCACCGAGGCGGTATCGCCCACGTCCAGCGGCAACATCAGGCACTCGCCCCCCGCCTCTTCCACCAACGACACGGTGGTGCCCGGGTCGTGGGGATCGGCCGGGTAATACCCGCCCACCACCGCCACGCCACAACGTGCATAGGCCACGGCGAGGGCTTGGCCGATGCCACTGGCGGCACCGGTAATCAGGGCAACTTTACGGCTCATCACATTCTCCTTACTGAACGGTTTCCGGACGCACATGGCGTGCGGCAAACATCAGCGCGCCGGACAAGAAGCATGGCAGCGCGCCGAACCACAGCGCGGCGGTCTGCCAGTCACTGCCGGCGGACAACACCTGGGTCGCACCAAAGCCCGCGACCACGGCACCAATCGGGCCCATGGCATGGATGATCGCGCCGCCGGTGGCGCGGATGCTGGTGGGGAAACTTTCACTGATAAAGAAAAGCGCCGCCGAGTACGGCCCGATCAGGAAGAACAGGCCCAGGCTGTACAGCCCGACCACCATCGGCATATTGCTTGGGCCAAACAGCATGCCGGCAAACGCCAGGCCGCCGAGCATCCAGCCCAGGCCGATCACATTGCGGCGGCCGATCTTGTCGCCCATCCAACCGTGGCTGAGGTAGCCGCAGTAACCCACCAGGTTCGACAGCACGAGGATGATCAGCGAGTTCTCGAACGAAATGTGGTGCACGCTGACGATCACCGAGGTGCCGAGCACGCTGAACACCTGGATCGCTGCCCAGTTGAGCAGCAGCGCAGCGCCGATCACCAGGGTGGCGCGACGGGCCGGGCCACGGAAGGCCGCCTTGAGGCCGGCCTTGCTGTGTTCGTCGTAGTCCACGCCGTAGGTCACGGCAACGTTTTGCGCTTCGGTCACCGCACCGCTTTTACGCAGTTGGCTGATGCGCTGGTGGATCTGGAATTGCGGGCTCTCCTTGAGCTTGCGCGCCATGATCGCGATGACGATGGCCGGGATCGCGGCGAAGATGAAGCACCCTTGCCAGCCGATGATCGGCAGCAACAGCGCGGTCAAGCCGGCGGCGATCAACGCACCGACCGGCCAGCCGCCCTGCACCAGGCTGTAGATGAAGCCGCGGCGCTTGGTCAGGCGCGGGTCTTCCGAGGCGCCATACAGCTCGGTCAAATAGGTGGCGTTGACGGTTTCTTCGGCATACCCCAGGCCGCCCAGCGAACGGATCAGAATCAGCGGCGACTTGCCCCACGCGCCGCCAATGGCGGTCAGCGCCGAGCACAGTGCGGAACCGGCCACGGTGAAAATAATCCCTTTGCGTCGCCCCAGCTTGTCGACGATCGGCCCGATGGCCAAGGCGACCACGGCGGTACCCACCGCCACCCAGGTCGCGATTTCAGCCTGCTCCACTTCACCCCAGCCAAAGTGCCGGCCGATCTCCGGCAGCAAGGTGCCGAACAGGATGAAGTCATACACCGCAAACACCCAGGCGAAAAACGCGATCCAGGTGGCGAAGCGCACTTCCTGGGACGTCAGTTGCCGGGGTTTCCAGCCAGTCAGGTCAAGCTTGTTGTAGATGGACATAATCGCGCCTCGGGAGGTGGAGTGGGCTTTCTGTAGGAGCGTGCTTGCTCGCGAAAATCGTCAACGATGACGCGGGCATCCTGAATGCACGCGGTGCTCTCAGGCTTTTCGCGAGCAAGCTCGCTCCTACAGGGTTGGGGTCAGGTACGCGGTTGGCGGCGGATAAAGTCGTCGGCGATTTCGTCGAAGGTGACGAAGCGCACGCCGGCATGGCTCTGGATGTGTTCGATCAAGCGCTCGAGCATCAGCAGCACTTGCGGGCGGCCGGACACGTCGGGATGGATGGTCATGGTGAACACCGCGTGTTCGTGCTCGCGGTAGACCCAGTCGAACTGGTCGCGCCACATTTCTTCGAGGTGGCGCGGGTTGACGAAGCCGTGGCTGTTGGGGGCTTTCTTGATGAACATCATCGGCGGCAGGTCGTCGAGGTACCAGTTGGCCGGGATCTCTACCAGGTCGGTTTCTTCGCCGCGCACCAGGGGTTTCATCCAGGTGTCGGGGTGCTGGCTGTAGTCGATCTTGGTCCAGCTGTCGCCCTTGCGTACGTAGTAGGGGTGGAAGTCGTTGTGCATCAGGCTGTGGTCGTACTTGATGCCTTTTTTCAGCAACAGCTCGTTGGTGACCTTGCTGAACTCCCACCACGGCGCGACGTAGCCGGTGGGGCGTTTGCCGGTGACTTGGGTGATCAACTCGATGGATTTATCGAGGACGATTTCTTCCTGCTCGGCGGTCATCGCAATCGGGTTTTCGTGGCTGTAGCCATGCACGCCGATTTCGTGGCCGGCGTCGGCCACGGCCTTCATCTGCTCGGGGAAGGTTTCCATCGAGTGGCCGGGGATAAACCAGGTGGTGCGCAGGCCGTAGCGTTCGAACAGTTTGAGCAGGCGCGGCGCACCGATTTCACCGGCGAACAGGCCGCGGGAGATGTCGTCGGGCGAGTCTTCGCCGCCGTAGGAACCGAGCCAGCCGGCGACGGCGTCGACGTCGACGCCAAATGCACAGAGGATGTCTTTAGCCATGGTGTTTCTCCTTAAAGGTTGAGGACGGATTCGACGGACAAGGCTGCGCGCAACAGCCGCGCGTCTTCTCCGCTCGGGGCACTGAGCAGCAGCCCGGTGGGCAGGCCCTGGGCATCGCGACCGCTGGGTAAGCTGATGCCCGGCATGTCGAGAAAACTGCCGGGCATGGTCAGGCGCAGAGTGGCGAGGTTGGTTTTGACGAACAGTTCGTCATCGGCCTCAAGCGGTGCCAACGCCGGGGCGACATGGGCAACGGTGGGGGTGATCAGGACCGCGCCGTCAAGCGCGTCGAGCAGTTGCTGTTGCAGGCGGCGACGTGCGTCGGTCAGGTGGATCAACTGGCTGGCCGGCAATCCGCGCGCGGCTTCAAGGCGGCGGCGCACGCGGGGGTCGAGGTGCTCGGCGTCAGCACTGTCGAGCAGGGCCTGGTGCAAGGCGAAGGCTTCGAACGCGCCGAGCCAGCCTTGGTGCTTGATCAGGTCCAGGGTGGCCTGGAACGGGGTGCTTTCACGCTCTTCAATCAGCGCACCTTCGGCCTTCAGTCGCTCAACGGCGCGCAGCAGGTTGTTGCGCACCGCAGGCTCCACGTCGGCCAGCACACCTTGTTCCAACACAAAACGCTGCCCTTTCAGGCGGCGGGCAGTGTGCTGCCGGGCACGGCCATGGAGCAGGTCGTCGATGGCCAAGGCATCGCGCACGCTGCGGGTCAACGGGCCAAGGCTGTCGAGGGAACGGGCCAGGGGAAACACACCGTCGCGGCTGTAGCGTCGGCTGCTGCTGCGGTAACCCACCAGGCCGTTGAGCGCTGCCGGAATGCGGATGGAGCCTGCGGTGTCGGTGCCCATGGCGATCGGCACGATACCGGCCGCGACCGCCACCGCCGACCCGGACGACGAGCCGCCGGGAATACGCGCCTGGTCCGTGCCATGGGGATTGTGCGGCGTGCCGAAATGCGGGTTCAGGCCCAACCCGGAATAGGCGAGTTCGCTGAGGTTGGTCTTGCCGACGCTGACCATCCCGGCACGGCACAACAGGCCCACGCTGGGAGCATCGAGCAACGCGGCGGGCGCAGTGCGGCGGTAGGCGGCACCGGCGGTGGTGATGCTGCCGGCCACATCGAACAGGTCTTTCCAGGCCAGGGGCACGCCATCGAACACGCTCAAGGACTGGCCGGCACGCCACCGGGCGGCGGACGCTTCGGCTTCACGGCGCGCGCGTTCGGCGGTCAGGGCAATAAATACGCTGGTCGAGCGGCTCGCTTGATCGAGTGCCTGTTCAAGGGCTTGCACCGGGTCGCTGCGACCGCTGGCGAAATCCTCGGCCAGTGAAGTGGCGTCTGACATCAGGGAAACCTCATAAAACGTACATATTAATAAAATGTACATTTTACAAAGGCAGCTTTCGTGCCAGTCTCTGCGTAGCGCTCGTGGCGCGATTACGCATTCTTACCCAGAGCTACGGGATAGATGGTGTTGATCAATGGAAAAAAAATGTGCGCCCCACTTGCGAAGCGCTCCCAATGAAATAATGTATCTTTTATTAATAAGTACATTTTGGTGCAGAAAAGTAACATTCCTACATTCAAGGCCCCAAAAAAGTGCCACCGACGTGGCGCAGGGTGACAGGCGCAACTTATGAGAGAATCCCCGGCCATCGTCCTACATGCCTTTGAGAAATCGATGAAAGCAGTGTCCGCCTCGGCCTCCCGTTACGCGATGATTCACCAAGTGTTGCGCGACGCGATCGTCAATGGCACCGCCCGCCATGGTCTGGTATTGCTCGAAGCGCCCCTGGCCGAGCTGTTCGGCACCAGCCGCGTGCCGGTGCGCAAGGCGCTGGACCTGCTGCACGCTGAGGGCTTGATCTGCCGTTTCAACGGCCGGGGTTACCTGATCAACCCCGACGGCCTGGCCATGGAGCCGCTGCGCCTGCCCTTGAGCCATGGGCACCTGGGCCTCAATGGCGAGGCCGAACTGGTGGACACCCGGCCGTTGGGCGAGCGCATCGTCGAGGAAATCGGCGCGGCGCTGTCCACCTGCATCGCCTTTGGCCATTACCGCCTGGATGAGCAAGCCGCCGCCGACCACTACGGCGTCAGCCGCGCGGTGGTGCGTGAAGCGCTGATGCGCCTGCGCGACCGTGGCCTGGTGGAAAAAGAGCCCTATTCCCAATGGTTGGCGGGGCCCTTGACCGCGCGGGAAGTCACCGAAGATTACGAACTGCGCGCCTGCCTCGAACCCGAAGCCCTGCGCCAGAGTGCCCCGAACCTCGACCGCGACATGCTGGAGGCTATGCTGCAGCGCGTGCTGGATGCCCAGGACAGCCCCCAGTGCAGCCTGGAAGCCATCGAGCAGATCGAAGAGGACCTGCACCAGCGCTGCCTGGCCGGCCTGCAGAACCGCAAGATTGCCGCGCTGATTCGCCAGGGCCAGAGCCCGATGATCATCAGCCGGATTTTTTACCGATTGCTGGGGATCGGTGCCGATCCGGCGATGCTTGCCGAACATCGCTTGATTCTGGAGCTGCTGCTGCATGGCGCATTCGATGCCGCGGCGTTGAATCTGCGCGAGCATCTGCAACGGGCCCGGCAGCGGATGTTGCAGCGCCTGAAAGTGCTCTCGGTGCTGCCAGAACAGCCACTCCCCGCTTACCTCCACAAAATCAGCTGACCCATATTGACCAATGTCGCCGCAGTAATTTCCTGCAATATGTTGCTATCTCACCCCCACCATTGAAACCACTGCTACCCCGCCCCATCTAAGCTGCATACTTCCTGATGCAGGTGCCCCATGAGCGACCAGCAAGAATTCCCTGATTACGACCTCAACGATTACGCCGACCCCGAAAACGCTGAAACCCATTCGTCCAATACCGGCCTGGCCCTGCCTGGGCAAAACCTGCCGGACAAGGTCTACATCATCCCGATCCACAATCGGCCGTTCTTCCCGGCGCAAGTGCTGCCGGTGATCGTCAACGAAGAGCCGTGGGCCGAGACCCTGGAGCTGGTGAGCAAATCCGACCACCACTCCCTGGCCTTGTTCTTCATGGACACACCACCCGAAGACCCGCGCCATTTCGACACCTCGAGCCTGCCGCTGTACGGCACCCTGGTGAAGGTGCACCACGCCAGCCGCGAGAACGGCAAGCTGCAATTCGTCGCCCAGGGCCTGACGCGCGTGCGCATCAAGACCTGGCTCAAGCACCACCGCCCACCGTACCTGGTGGAAGTGGAATACCCGCACCAGCCCAGCGAGCCGACCGACGAGGTCAAGGCCTACGGCATGGCGCTGATCAATGCGATCAAGGAACTGCTGCCGCTCAACCCGCTGTACAGCGAAGAGCTGAAGAACTACCTCAACCGCTTCAGCCCCAACGACCCGTCGCCCCTCACCGACTTCGCCGCCGCGCTGACCTCGGCCACCGGGAACGAGCTGCAGGAAGTGCTGGACTGCGTGCCGATGCTCAAGCGTATGGAAAAAGTCCTGCCGATGCTGCGCAAGGAGGTGGAAGTCGCACGCCTGCAAAAAGAACTCTCCGCCGAGGTGAACCGCAAGATCGGCGAACACCAGCGCGAGTTCTTCCTCAAGGAACAGCTCAAGGTCATCCAGCAGGAACTGGGCCTGACCAAGGACGACCGCAGCGCCGACGTCGAACAGTTCGAGCAACGCCTGGAAGGCAAGGTGCTGCCTGCCCAGGCGAAAAAACGTATTGATGAAGAACTGAACAAACTGTCGATCCTCGAAACCGGCTCGCCGGAATACGCCGTCACGCGCAATTACCTGGACTGGGCCACCTCGGTGCCCTGGGGCGTGTATGGCGAGGACAAACTCGACCTCAAGCACGCACGCAAGGTGCTGGACAAGCACCATGCCGGCCTGGATGACATCAAGAGCCGCATCCTCGAGTTCCTCGCGGTGGGCGCCTATAAAGGCGAAGTCGCTGGCTCCATCGTGCTGCTGGTGGGCCCGCCGGGCGTGGGCAAGACCAGCGTGGGCAAATCCATCGCCGAGTCCCTCGGGCGGCCGTTCTATCGCTTCAGCGTCGGCGGCATGCGCGACGAGGCCGAGATCAAGGGCCATCGCCGCACCTACATCGGCGCCCTACCGGGCAAGCTGGTGCAGGCGCTTAAAGATGTCGAAGTGATGAACCCGGTGATCATGCTCGACGAGATCGACAAGATGGGCCAGAGCTTCCAGGGCGACCCGGCTTCGGCACTCCTGGAAACCCTCGACCCGGAGCAGAACGTCGAATTCCTCGACCACTACCTGGACCTGCGCCTGGACCTGTCCAAGGTGCTGTTCGTGTGCACCGCCAACACCCTGGACTCGATCCCCGGCCCGCTGCTGGACCGCATGGAAGTGATTCGCCTGTCGGGCTATATCACCGAAGAAAAAGTCGCCATCGCCAAACGCCACCTGTGGCCAAAGCAGCTGGAAAAAGCCGGCGTTTCGAAAAACAGCCTGAGCATCAGTGACGGCGCCCTGCGCGCACTGATCGACGGGTACGCCCGGGAAGCCGGGGTGCGCCAGTTGGAGAAACAACTGGGCAAACTGGTGCGCAAGGCGGTGGTCAAGCTGCTGGATGAGCCGAACTCGGTGATCAAGATCGGCAACAAGGACCTGGAAAGCTCCCTCGGCATGCCGGTGTTCCGCAACGAACAGGTGCTGTCGGGTACCGGCGTGATCACCGGCCTGGCCTGGACCAGCATGGGTGGCGCTACGTTGCCGATCGAGGCGACCCGCATCCACACCCTCAATCGCGGCTTCAAGCTCACCGGGCAGTTGGGTGAGGTGATGAAAGAGTCCGCCGAAATCGCCTACAGCTACATCAGCTCAAACCTGAAGTCGTTTGGCGGCGATCCGAAGTTCTTCGACGAGGCCTTCGTGCACTTGCACGTACCGGAAGGCGCCACGCCGAAGGACGGCCCGAGCGCCGGGGTGACCATGGCCAGCGCGCTGCTGTCCCTGGCGCGCAACCAAGCGCCGAAAAAAGGCGTGGCCATGACCGGTGAACTGACGTTGACCGGGCATGTGCTGCCGATTGGCGGGGTACGCGAGAAGGTGATTGCGGCGCGGCGCCAGAAGATTCACGAGCTGATTTTGCCGGAGCCCAATCGCGGCAGTTTTGAAGAGTTGCCGGAGTACCTGAAGGAAGGCATGACCGTGCACTTTGCCAAGCGCTTTGCGGATGTGGCGAAGGTGTTGTTCTGATAGAGCGCTAGCGCCTGAACTGGCCTCATCGGGGGCAAGCCCCCTCCCACACTTGAATGTGTTCACACATCAACATGTGGGAGGGGGCTTGCCCCCGATGGCGTGAGTGGCCGCAACCTGTATCCTGCTTGTAACACCCTGTCTTATCTTCGGTTATGCTCGGTCTTCGTCGCCAAACAACGGAGCCCCCATGACCGCTGCCCGCCTGCTTCTCCCCCTGAGCCTTTGCCTGCTCGCCGCCTGTGCCAGTGCGCCGAAGCAAAACGTCACCGTGGACAACCAGAGCGCCTGCCCGCTGCAACTCAAGACCGGGCAAAACCTGATCCTCACCCTGCCGAGTAACCCCACCACCGGCTACCGCTGGGCCATCCAGGATTCCGCCGGTGGCGTACTGCGTGCGCTGAGCCCCGAGGTGTACAGCAGCTCGGAATCCGGTGTGATCGGCGGCGGTGGCCAGTCCACCTGGCGCTTCCAGGCATTCACGGCCGGCCAGGGGCGGTTGCGCCTGACCTCCCAGCAACCCTGGGAACCGGAAGCCGAACCCGCCGAGACCTTCGATTGCGCCATTACGGTGAACTGATATGCCATGGCTGATTCTTGCGTTGATGGGCGCAGGCACCTTTATCTACGGCCTGACCGCCCATGCCACGTTGCTGTGCCTGCTGGTCAAGCCGCTGCCGGTCCTGGCGCTGCTGGGTTGGCTGCATGATGCGCCGCCGACCGACTATCGACGCTGGATCAGCCTCGGGCTGATTTTCTCCCTGGTCGGCGATGTGTTGCTGGCCTGGCCGGGCGACCTGTTTATCTTCGGCCTGGGAGCCTTCCTGTTTGCCCACCTGGCCTACCTCAAAGCCTATTGCAACGACTGTCGCCGTCTGGCGCTGCTGCCGTTGGCATTGGCGCTGGGCGTGGGCGCGATCCTGCTGGGCATCCTGATCTCCCACGGCCTTGGCGAACTGCTGGTACCGGTGGTGATTTACGCACTGGTGATCAGCGCCATGCTCTGGCGCGCGCTGGCACGCGTGGGCAGCGATGTGCCGAAACGCTCGGCGCTGCTGGCGGCCGCGGGCGCGGTGTCGTTTGTGTTTTCCGACACGCTGATCGGTATCAATCGGTTTGTGCTGTCGTTCGACGCCGCGCCGTATTTGTTGATCGTCACCTACTGGCTCGGACAGTGGGGCATCACCGCCTCGGCTTTCCATCAGACAACCCGCGCACACGAGGGCCAACTTGGCTAAAATGCCGGCCTTTCCCCTTCGTCGCCGGAACAACCGTGAGCAAAGAACCCGATCGTCTATTCGCCCAGCCCCTGCCCCAGGTGCCGGACTTCGCCTTTAACGAGGACGTGGTGCGGGTGTTCCCGGACATGATCAAGCGTTCGGTGCCCGGTTACCCGACGATTGTCGAAAACCTCGGCGTGCTTGCGGCGCAGTTTGCCCAACCGCACAGCGTGCTCTACGACCTGGGCTCGTCCCTGGGTGCGGTGACCCAGGCCTTGCGCCGTCATGTGCGCACCGACGGTTGCCGCGTGATCGCGGTGGATAACTCGGCAGCCATGGTCGAGCGCTGCCGCGAATACCTCAATGGCCAGGACTCGATGTTCCAGGAGCTGCTGCCGGTCGAGGTGATCGAGGGCGACATCCTCGCGTTGCAGTTCCAACCGGCCTCGGTGGTGGCGTTGAACTTCACCCTGCAATTCATCGTCCCGGATGAGCGCCTGGCGTTGCTCGGGCGTATCCGCCAGTCGTTATTGCCCGGCGGTGCATTGATCCTTTCGGAAAAGCTGCGCTTCAATGACCTGGAAGAGCATGCGCTGCTCACCGACCTGCATATCGCGTTCAAACGCGCCAACGGCTACAGCGAACTGGAAATCGCCCAGAAGCGCAGCGCCATCGAAAACGTCATGAAGCCCGACAGCCTCGAAGAACACCGTGAACGCCTGCTGGCGGCCGGGTTCTCGAAAGTCGTGCCGTGGTTCCAGTGTCTTAACTTTGCCTCGTTGATTGCCTTGCCATGATTGATCTGTCCCCCCTCGCCCGCCATCTGGTCGGCACCCCGCTGGCCGTATGGGCCCAAGGCCTGCAAGCGCAGCTCGATAGCAAGATGGAAAAGGGTCATGGCGACCTGGAGCGTTGGCAGAGTGCCCTGGACGCGCTGCCCAAGATCCAGCCCAGCGAAGTCGACTTGCTCAATGGCCTGGTGCTGGACACCGATTGCGACGACGCCACCCGCGCGCAGATGCACACCGCGCTGATGGGCTTGAGCCCGTGGCGCAAGGGCCCGTTCCACCTGTTCGGCGTGCATGTGGACACCGAATGGCGCTCGGACTGGAAGTGGTCGCGTGTGGCCCCGCACCTGGACCTCAAAGGCAAACGCATCCTCGATGTCGGTTGCGGCAACGGCTATTACATGTGGCGCATGCTCGGCGCCGGGGCCGACAGCGTGATTGGCGTCGACCCTAACTGGCTGTTCTTCTGCCAGTTCCAGGCCGTACAGCGTTACCTGTCCGAACCCAAGGCCTGGCACCTGCCGTTCCCGTTTGAAGACCTGCCCGCGAACCTGGAAGGCTTCGACACGGTGTTTTCCATGGGGGTGTTCTATCACCGCCGCTCGCCCATCGAACATCTGCTGGCGCTGAAGGACACCCTGGTCAAGGGCGGCGAACTGGTCCTGGAAACCCTGGTGGTGGAAGGCGACCAGCAACAGGTGCTGGTGCCGGAAGACCGTTATGCGCAGATGCGTAACGTGTGGTTCCTGCCGTCGGTGCCGGCACTGATGCTGTGGCTGCGGCGTGCGGGGTTCAGTGATGTGAGGTGCGTGGATGTGAGCGTGACCACGGTGGAGGAACAACGCGGAACGGAGTGGATGAAGTATCAATCCCTCAGCGACTTCCTCGATCCGCAGGATCACAGCAAGACGATTGAAGGGCTGCCGGCACCGATGCGGGCGGTGATCATCGCTAAAAAGTAAGCCCCCAAGCTCCCTGAAAAAATGAAGTGTTCTTTAGAGCGGGGGCTTGGCTCGACGGGCCTTGAAGAATTCGCTCAACACCGTGCCGCACTCCTCGGCCAGCACACCGCCTTCAAACAACACCCGATGGTTCAGAAAGCCCTGGGTAAAAAACTGCCCCTGGCTTTGCACAACCCCCGCCTTCGGCTCCAACGCGCCATACACCACCCGCGCGATGCGTGAATGCACGATCAGCCCGGCGCACATGCTGCACGGTTCCAGGGTCACGTACAGCGTACTGCCCGGCAGGCGGTAGTTGCTGACAGCCTGCGCGGCGGCGCGGATGGCGACCATTTCGGCGTGGGCACTGGGGTCATTGCCACTGATCGGGCAGTTGAAGCCGCGACCGATGATGTCACCGTCCTGCACCAGCACCGCGCCCACCGGCACTTCGCCCAGCGCCGCGCCTTGGGCGGCAAGGGCCAGGGCTTCGCGCATGAAATCCTGGTCGCGGCTGCGGTCGATGATCGCCGTGGGGCGAAACTGGCGCATCACGCCACCTCGATAGCGGCCATCAGGCCGGTTTCCATATGGTCGATCACGTGGCAGTGGAACATCCACACCCCGGGGTTATCCGCCACCAAGGCCACGCGGGCGCGTTCGTTCTTGCCCAGCAGGTAAGTGTCGGTGAAATACGGGATCACCTTGTGGCGGTTCGAGGCAATCACCTTGAAGCTCATGCCGTGCAGGTGGATCGGGTGCTGGTACTGGGTCATGTTCTTCAATTCGAAAATGTAGCTCTTGCCTTTTTCCAGCTTGGCGATCGGGCGGTCGGCGCAGGTCTTGTCGGTGATGTCCCAGGCCTGGCCGTTGATCTGCCAGAGGCTCGGCGGCTTGCCATTATCGACATTCACCGACACTGAACCGACCCACTCGAAATTGAAGTTGAGTTTCTCCGCATTGGCCAGGTCCGGCTCGGCAATCGGGTTGGCGGGCAATGCCGGTGGCCATTCGGCCGGTGCGTCGGTGTTGGCGACTGAGCGGAAAGTGCCCAGGCGCACCGGGCCGTTACGGATCGACAGTTCTTCACCCGCCGGCGGCGCCTTGATTGCCAGGCAGATGCGCATGCCCGGACCCAGCCAGTATTCCTTACCCAGCGGGCGTGGTTCGACGGGGTTGCCGTCCAGCGCGTAGATCTGCGCTTCGACGTCGGGGATGTTGATGCGATAGGTCAAGGTGTTGTCGAGGTTGAGCAGGCGCACGCGGGTGATCTGCCCGGCGGGCAGGTCGATCACCGCCTGGGATACGCCATTGATGGTCGACAACCGCCCGGCCGTGCCCCCGCGCGCGGCCTCACGGGGAATGCTGAAGGCGACAAAGGCGCCCTCTTCGTCCACATGCCAGCTCTTCAGGCTGAGGGTGCGTTCGTGTTTGAACCCGGTGGGTTCGCGTTCTTCGATGATCAGCGGGCCGACCAGGCCGCGGCCGAGCTCTTCGCTGCTGTTCACATGGGGGTGGTACCAGTAGCTGCCGGCGTCGGGCACGCGGAATTTGTAGTCGAAGTATTCGCCGGGCAGCACCGGCAATTGCGAGACGTAGGGCACGCCGTCCATTTCCAGCGGCAGGCGAATGCCGTGCCAGTGGATTGTGGTGGCGACCGGCAAGTGGTTGATAAAGCGCACCCGCAGCCACTCACCCTGGCGCACGCGCAACTCGGTGCCCGGTGCCGAAGGGCCGAAGGCCCAGGCCTGGGTCTTGTGCCCCGGCACCAGTTCTACGTCGAGCGGCGCGGCGATCAGTTCGTAATCATGCCCCGCTTCGGCTTCGGCGACTTTCCCCAGCCAGTAGCGGTAGGCGCCACCGGCGCCGACGCCCACTACGGCCAGGCCTGCAAGACCACCCAGGATTTGTCGACGGGAAAAGGATCGGGACACAACAACCTCACGTATCTGCCGCAGGCACAGGGCCTGCAAAGGGCAGATACGATACACCTGCATTGGCTAAACAGTAAGGCTTCGCATTGCCGCAGTTGCTGATTTTATTGGGTCGCGTGGCGAGCACGCTTTTTGTGGTGAGCGGGCTTGCCCCGCGTTGGGCTGCGCAGCAGCCGCAGTTCAATCGCCGCCGGGTGTCAGGGAGACCGGAATCGCAGGTTTCAGGGCCGCTTCGCAGCCCAACGCGGGGCAAGCCCGCTCACTACAGGAAGCACAGCAGAGCTTGCGCTGCGGTATCAGGCCTTGGCAGCAGCCAGAATCAGTGCCTTCATCTCGGCAACCGCGCCTTTGAAACCGACGAACAGCGCGTGGGCCACCAGCGCATGGCCGATGTTCAGCTCGTTGATGCCCTTGATCGCAGCCACCGCTTCGACGTTGTGATAGTGCAGGCCGTGGCCGGCATTGACGATCAGGCCTTCATTGAGGCCGCAGTTCACACCGTCAATGATGCGCTGCAGTTCATCCGCCACTTCGGTCGGTGTGGTGGCGTCGGCGTAACGGCCGGTGTGCAGTTCGATGGCCGGCGCGCCGACACGGCGGGACGCTTCGATCTGGCGCTCGTCGGCGTCGATGAACAGCGAGACCTCGCTGCCGATCTTCGACAGGCGCTCCACCGCGGCCTTGATCCGCGCTTCCTGACCGGCGACGTCGAGGCCGCCTTCGGTGGTCAGTTCCTGGCGGGTTTCCGGGACCAGGCAGATGTGCGCCGGGCGAATGCGCTCGGCGAAGGCCATCATTTCTTCGGTGACGCCCATCTCGAAGTTCATGCGGGTTTGCAGCACGTCCTTGAGCAGCAGCACATCGCGCTCCTGGATGTGGCGGCGGTCTTCGCGCAGGTGCACGGTGATGCCGTCGGCCCCCGCTTCTTCGGCGTCCAGCGCGGCCTTGACCGGGTCAGGGTAACGGGTGCCCCGGGCCTGACGCAGGGTAGCGACGTGGTCGATGTTGACGCCAAGAAGAATGCGATTGCTGGTGGTCACGGAAGCGCTCCTGAAAAGGGGAAGAAACGCTGCACAGCATACACGGGGATGTCAGGGCTTTCGAAACAACTCGCGACTGACCAGCGGCCGTCCGCCCAAGTGCACGGCAAGGGCCTGGCGCATCAAGCGCTTGGCGGCGGACAAGGCGCCGGGTGCGCTCCAGTCGGCCTCGCTCATGGCCAGCAGCTCGGTGCCCTGGAACAGGCCCGGTTGCAGCAGGTACACACGTTCCAGACCCGCATCCACCTGAAGGCGGTACATGCCGTCGGCGGCGATGGGGTCGCCGTGCAGGTCGTTGTTCAGTTCGAAGCCGTAGCCCAGGTCGTCAAGCAGACGCCATTCGAAGGCGCGCAACAGCGGCTCCAGGGGGCGGCCCTCGGCCAGGGCCAGCAAGGTGGCGGCGTAGTGATCGAAGACCGCCGGGTGCGGGTCTTCGGCGGGCAACAGGCGGATCAGCAGTTCATTAAGGTAGAGGCCGCTGAACAGTGCATCGCCATTGAGCCAGGCGGAAGTGCCGACGCTTTCCAGGCGGCCGACGTTCTTCAATTCGCCCTTGCCGCGAAACTCCACGTCCAACGCCACGAAGGGTCGCGCCAATGTCCCCGCCTTGCCCCGCGCGCTACGCAACACCGCGCGCAGGCGGCCTTGGGGCGTGAGGAAATCCACCAGGGCGCTGGTCTCGCGGTAGGCGCGGCTGTGCAGCACATAGGCGAGTTGGCTGGTGGGTGGGGATTGGGACATGGGTTCTCTATCTTGAAAACAACACAAACCTAATGTGGGAGGGGGCTTGCCCCCGATGGCGGTGGTTCAGTCACTTATCTATTAACTGACCCACTGCTATCGGGGGCAAGCCCCCTCCCACATTTTTTGCCCTACGGTGCCCTTACAGGTCGCCGTAGCCAAGGGAGCGCAACGCACGCTCATCATCGGACCAACCACCCTTAACCTTCACCCACAGGTTAAGCATGATCTTGGAATCGAACAGCAATTCCATGTCCTTGCGCGCTTCGGTGCCGATGCGTTTGATGCGCTCGCCCTTGTCGCCGATGATGATTTTCTTCTGGCCGTCACGTTCGACGAGGATCAGCGCATGGATATGCAGGGTCTTGCCCTGCTGCTTGAACTCTTCGATTTCAACGGTGATCTGGTACGGCAGCTCGGCGCCCATCTGGCGCATGATTTTCTCACGCACCAGTTCGGCGGCGAGGAAACGGCTGCTGCGGTCGGTGATCTGGTCTTCCGGGAAGAAGTGCTCGTTCTCCGGCAGGTAACCGGCGATCACGCGCTCCAGGGCTTCGAGGTTGTGCCCGTGCTGGGCCGAGATCGGCATGATCTGGGCGTTCGGCAGTTGCTCCTGCAGCCAGCTCAGGTGCGGCATCAGCTCGGCTTTGTCTTCGATACGATCGGTCTTGTTCAACGCGACGATCAAAGGGCCGGTGACGTACTGCACACGCTCGAGGACCATCTGGTCTTCGTCGGTCCACTTGGTGCGGTCGACCACGAAGATCACCACGTCGACGTCTTTCAACGCCGCCGAGGCCGTTTTGTTCATATAGCGGTTAAGGGCTTTCTCGCCGCCCTTGTGCATGCCCGGGGTGTCGACGTAGACCGCTTGCACGCTGCCTTCGGTCTTGATGCCCAGCATGTTGTGGCGGGTGGTCTGCGGCTTGCGCGAGGTGATTGCAAGCTTCTGGCCGAGGATGTGGTTCAGCAGCGTGGACTTGCCCACGTTCGGGCGGCCGACGATGGCAACATAGCCACAGCGTGTTGCGGTTGAATCAGTCATGGCCATTCTCCACGCCCAGGGCAATCAGTGCTGCAGCGGCCGCTACCTGTTCGGCAATACGACGGCTCACACCCTGACCTCGGCTTTTTTCATTCAGTAAGGTGATTTCACATTCCACGAAGAACACGCGGCAATGGGGCTCACCCTGGATATCCACCACTTCGTAGCGTGGCAGGTCGCAACCGCGCGATTGCAGGAATTCCTGCAGGCGGGTCTTCGGATCCTTGTTGGTGTCGACCAGCGTGAGGCTTTCGATCTCGGAAGTCAGCCACGCGGTGACGCGCTCCTTGGCCGCTTCCATGCCTGCATCGAGGTAGATCGCGCCGATCAACGCCTCAAGCGCATCGGCCAGGATCGACTCACGGCGGAACCCGCCGCTCTTCAACTCACCGGAGCCGAGGCGCAGGTACTCACCCAGGCCAAAACCACGGGCCAGTACGGCCAGGGTCTCGCCCTTTACCAGGCGTGCGCGCAAACGCGACAGCTGACCTTCACGGGCTTGGGGAAAGCGCTCGAACAGGGCTTCACCGGCGACGAAATTGAGGATGGCATCACCGAGGAATTCCAGGCGTTCGTTATTACGCCCTGCAAAGCTGCGGTGTGTGAGGGCAAGGACCATCAATTCCTGATCCTTGAAGGTGTAGCCGAGCTGGCGCTCGAGACGACTTAGAGAAACGGTCACGGTTTACCCATATCTGTGTGGTGGCACCGGCGGCCATCGACGATTGACGCAGTGTTCAAATTCAAATCCTGATTGGTATTGCACGGGGACGGGAAATGTCCAAGCCCCAGAAAAGCATTCGGCGCTGTGTGCACAGCGCCGCTTGTATTACTTGATCAGCCCGACCCGCGAGAAGTTCGGCAGGTGGCTGAGCTTGGGTTCCGGCCAGCTCATCCAGACCGCAAAGGCCTTGCCGACGATATTCTGGTCGGGAACCATGCCCAGCAGGTCCTTGGGAATGCTGGGGTCATCCCAGTAACGGCTGTCATTGGAGTTGTCGCGGTTGTCGCCCATCATGAAGTAGTGCCCGGCCGGCACTTTCCACTCGCCATCAGGCATGGCGCGGTAGCGGCTCATTTCCTTGCGGATTTCATGCTCTACCGCACCGAGTTTTTCCTGGTACAGCTCGGCACTGCCCAGGCTGTTCGGTTCGGAACCGATCAGCTTCTCGGCCACCGACTCGCCGTTGATGAACAGGCGCTTGTCGCTGGTGTAGCGAATCACGTCGCCCGGCAGGCCTACCACACGCTTGATGTAGTTGACGTTCGGGTCGCTCGGGTAGCGGAACACCATCACATCGCCGCGCTGCGGATCACCGACTTCGATGACCTTCTTGTCGATCACCGGCAGGCGAATCCCGTAGGAAAACTTGTTCACCAGGATGAAGTCGCCCACGTCCAGGGTAGGTTTCATCGAGCCCGACGGGATCTGAAACGGTTCCACCAGGAACGAGCGCAGCACCAGCACGATGAACAACACCGGGAAGAACGACTTGCCGTATTCAACCAGCAAAGGCTCTTTGTTCAGCTTCTCGATCACCATGCCATCGGGCTGGCTGACGCTGCCCTGATAGGACGCGATAGCCGCCCGCCGACGCGGGGCGAAGAACACCAGATCGAGCAACGCCAGGAGACCGCAAACGGCAACGGCGATGACCAGCAACAGCGGGAAATTTAGCGACATAGGACCTAACTATCCAACCTGAGCACCGCAAGGAAGGCTTCTTGTGGAATTTCCACGTTGCCCACTTGCTTCATGCGTTTTTTACCGGCCTTTTGCTTCTCAAGCAGCTTGCGCTTACGGCTGACGTCGCCACCGTAGCATTTGGCCAGTACGTTCTTTCTGAGTGCCTTGACGGAGGTTCGCGCAATGATCTGCCCGCCAATGGCGGCCTGGATCGCGACGTCGAACATCTGGCGCGGAATCAGTTCTTTCATCTTTTCGGTCAACTGGCGACCTTTGTAGTGCGCGTTGTCCTTGTGCACGATCAGTGCCAGGGCATCGACCTTGTCGCCGTTGATCAGCACATCCAGTTTCACCAGATTAGCCGATTGGTAACGGTCGAAATGGTAATCCAGCGAAGCATAGCCGCGACTGGTGGATTTGAGACGGTCAAAGAAGTCCAGGACCACTTCGTTCATCGGCAAATCGTAGGTCACTTGCACCTGGGTACCGAGGAACAGCATGTCGTGCTGCACGCCACGCTTTTCGATACACAGGGTAATGACGTTGCCCAGGTGTTCCTGCGGCACAAGGATATTGGCCCGCACGATCGGTTCGCGCATGTCTTCGATGGAAGACAGGTCTGGGAGCTTGGACGGGTTGTCGACGTAAATCGTTTCACCGTTTTTGAGCAGCAGCTCGAAAATAACCGTCGGCGCCGTGGTGATCAGGTCCAGGTCGTACTCGCGCTCCAGGCGCTCCTGGATGATTTCCATGTGCAGCATGCCGAGGAAGCCGCAGCGGAAGCCGAAGCCCAGGGCGTCGGAGCTTTCCGGGGTGTACTGCAACGACGAGTCGTTGAGGGTCAGCTTTTGCAGGGCTTCGCGGAAGTCTTCGAAGTCGTCGGAGCTGACCGGGAACAGGCCGGCGTAGACCTGCGGCTGGATGCGTTTGAAGCCCGGCAGCACGTCGACGTCAGGGGTGGAGCTCAAGGTCAGGGTGTCACCCACCGGCGCACCGTGAATGTCCTTGATACCGGCGATGATGAAGCCTACTTCACCGGCTTTCAGATCAGTGGTCGCGGTGTGCTTGGGGTTGAATACACCGACGCTGTCCACCAGGTGGATCTTGCCGGTGGACTTGACCAGGATCTTGTCGCCCTTCTTCACACGGCCGTGGCGCACGCGTACCAGGGAGACAACCCCCAGGTAGTTGTCGAACCAGGAGTCGATGATCAACGCTTGCAGCGGATCTTCGTAGTTGCCGGTGGGGGCTGGGATGGTCTTGACCAGGCGCTCGAGCACTTCGTCGACGCCCAGGCCGGTCTTGGCGCTGCACTCGACGGCGTCGGTGGCGTCAATGCCGATGATTTTTTCGATTTCTTCCTTTACCCGGTCCGGATCGGCTTGTGGCAGGTCGATCTTGTTCAGCACCGGCATGACTTCCAGGCCTTGCTCGATGGCGGTGTAGCAGTTGGCCACGGACTGGGCTTCAACGCCCTGGCCCGCGTCCACCACCAGCAGCGCACCTTCGCAGGCCGCCAGGGAGCGGCTGACTTCATAAGTGAAGTCCACGTGGCCGGGGGTGTCAATGAAGTTCAACTGGTACTTGATACCGTCTTTGGCGGTGTAGTACAGGGTAACGCTGTGGGCCTTGATGGTGATCCCGCGCTCGCGTTCGAGGTCCATGGAGTCCAGCACCTGGGCTTCCATTTCACGCTCGGCAAGGCCGCCGCACATCTGGATGAATCGATCGGCCAGCGTCGACTTACCATGGTCAATGTGGGCGATGATGGAGAAATTGCGGATATGACTCAAATCACTCACGGATCAACACTCAAAAAGGCTGCAGGCAGATTGCCCGCTGAAAAATAGCCGGGAATTGTACCTGATGCTCAGGCCGGGCGTCATCTTTGCTGACCAGAACAAAAATGCCCCGCTCATCCGAGCGGGGCATTTTTTATCCATCGGTGCGCTATCAGCCCGCTCGGCGCAGCAGCCAGAAGCCGGCCAGGGCGCAGATGGCCGTCGGCACCAGCACTGCAAACAGTGGCGAGAACCCGAACACCAGGCTCGACGGGCCGAGCAGGTCCTGGGCAATGCGGAAGGTGAAACCGACCAGCACCCCCGTGAATACCCGCTGACCGAGGGTCACGGAGCGCAAGGGACCGAAGATGAACGAGATCGCCATCAACACCAGTGCGGCGGTCACCACCGGCTGCAACACCTTGACCCAAAATGCCAGCCAGTAACGACCGTTATTCAAGCCTTGATCCTTCAGGTAGTGGATATAGCCCCACAACCCGGAGATCGGCAGGCTTTCGGGGATCATCACCACCGTATTGAGCAGTTCCGGCTTGAGGGCGATATCCCACTCTTCACTTGGCACATTGATCACTTCGGTGCTGGCCTTGGTGCCTTGGCCGACATTGCGGAAGTAAGTCGTGGTGACGTCGGTCAGTTGCCACTTTTCGCTGCTGTACTGCGCGCGTTTGGCGAAACTGGACGACAGCATGTGACGTTCCTTGTCGAACGTGTAGCGCGTCACACCGATCAACAGCCCGCCCGGTTGCACGGCGTTGATGTGGATGAACTCATCACCCTGGCGGTGCCACAGCCCATGCTTGGCGCTTTGTGCATCGCCCGAGCCCTGGGCCAGGGCGCGATTGGCCTGGGCGGTGGTTTCGGCCGGCGGCGCGACGTATTCACCGATCAGCACGCTGCACAGCATCAGCAGCAGCATTGGCTTCATGACCGCCCAGACGATACGCCCGATGGACACACCGGCGGCGCGCATGATGGTCAGTTCGCTGTTGCTGGCCAGGCTGCCCAGGCCGATCAGGCAACCGATCAACGCGGCCATCGGCATCATGTCGTAGAGACGACGCGGCGCGGTGAGTGCCACGTAGCTGAGCACGTCCCATACGGTATAGGTGTCGCTGACGTTGCCGACTTCATCGATGAAGGCGAACAACGAGGCCAGGCCCAGGATAATGCCCAGTACCGCCAGGATGGCGATCAGGACGCTGCTACCAATGTAGCGATCGAGCTTAGCCACGAGCCAACTCCTTCTGGCCACGACGGCTCATCATTTTCAAACGAATAGGCTCCCAATACAGCAGTCCCAGGCCGATCACCAGGAACATGCCGTGCACCCACCACAGGCCCAGGACCGGCGACAGCTTGCCTTTCTCCAGGGAGCCACGGGCGGAAATCAGGATGGTGAGGTAAGCCATGTACAGCAGGATCGCCGGCAACAGCTTGAGGAAACGGCCCTGGCGCGGGTTGACGCGCGACAGCGGCACGGCCATCAGGGTCACGATAAACACCAGCAGCGGCAGGGAAATCCGCCATTGCAGCTCGGCGATGGAGCGCAGCTCCTTGCTGCCGAGCAGGTCCGCCGTGGGGATAGCGTCGCGGTCGGTGACTTCGTCGCTGATGTCCGGGCGGGCCAGCATCACGCCATAGGTGTCGTACTTGATCGCGCGATAGTCGGCCATGCCTGGACTGCCATCATAGCGATAGCCATTTTCCAGGATCAGGTAGCGGCTGCCGTCAGGACGCACTTCCTGACGGCCCGAATCGGCCACCAGTACGGAAATGCCCCGGTCTTTCTTGTCCTGGCCAAACCGTTTCTCGGAGATGAACACACCGCCCAGGTTGGCGCGGTCGTCGGTCAAGGTTTCCGTGTAAGTCACCCGTGAGCCGTCATTGAGTGCCTGGAAACGGCCCGGCTCGAGGGTATCGAACTCGGTCATCGCGTCCTGCTTGTTCAGCACCAGCTGGAACTGCATGGCGCCCTGGGGAGCCAGGCTCAGGCTCAGCCAGGCCACGATCAGCGCAACGCCGGCCGCCGGAATCATGGTCATGCCCAGCAGGCGCTGCTGGCTCATGCCGGTGGCCGAGAGCACGGTCATTTCACTTTCAAGGTACAAGCGGCCGTAGGCAAGCAGGATGCCGAGGAACAGGCCCAGCGGCAGGATCAGTTGCAAGAATCCCGGCAGGCGAAAGCCCATGATCAGGAACAGCGAGCCTGGGTCCAGGGCGCCGGAGGCAGCCTGGGCCAGGTATTTGACGAAACGACCACTCATGATGATGACCAGCAGGACCGCACTCACGGCACTCAGGGTCAACAGGACTTCGCGGGACAGATAACGGAAGACGATCAAACCAGACACTCCAGGGTTGTCAGGCTAAGGCGGCCAAACAAGCAAGCATACCGAGTCAGCCCGTTTGCACCGGGCCGGCTAAAAAGATGGCGCATTATCCTGTGATTGACCGCGCCTGTCACTGCGCAACCTCATGCGCACGCACAAAGCTGGTGGCAAGGGTTGTCAGGCTCCGCCGGCGAGGTTCAAACTGCGGCCTTTGTCGCTGGCGGTTTACACAGCCGCCAAGCTTTAAAGCCTGCGTACAGACGCCAGGCTCTCAGACCTTATATAAGGGACCCGAAAATGGAATTGGTTGTAAAAAGCGTTAGCCCCGAAACGTTGAAAACCGCCACCCTCGTGGTCGCCATCGGCGAAGGCCGCAAGCTCGGCGTGGCCGCCAGGCAGCTCGACGAACTCAGCGGCGGCGCGATCAGCGCGGTTCTCAAGCGCGGCGACCTGGCCGGCAAAGTCGGCCAGAGCCTGCTGCTGCAAAGCCTGCCCAACCTGAAAGCCGACCGCGTATTGCTGGTGGGCGTGGGCAAGGACGCTGAACTGGGCGACCGTCCGTTCCGCAAGATCATCAGCGGCATCCTCAACACCCTCAAGGGCCTGGGCGGCAGCGATGCGGCACTGGCGCTCGATGAAATCGTGGTCAAGGGCCGTGACAGCTACGGCAAGACTCGCCTGCTGGCCGAAACCCTGGTGGACGGCGGCTACATTTTCGATCAGTTCAAGAGCCAGAAAGCCGAACCCCGCGCCCTGAAGAAAATCACCCTGCTGACCATCAAGGCCGCCCAGGCTGAAGTCGAGCGCGCCGTGACTCACGCCCAGGCCATCGCCAATGGCATGTCGTTCACCCGCGACCTGGGCAACCTGCCGCCGAACATCTGCCACCCGACCTACCTGGGCGAACAGGCCAAGGCATTGGGTAAAGAGTTCAAGGGCCTGAAAGTCGAAGTCCTGGACGAAAAGAAGATCAAGGAACTGGGCATGGGCTCGTTCTATGCCGTGGGCCAGGGCAGCGACCAGCCACCACGCCTGATCGTGATGCAATACAACGGCGGCAAGAAGTCCGAGAAGCCTTACGCCCTGGTCGGCAAAGGCATCACCTTCGACACCGGCGGCATCAGCCTCAAGCCGGGCCTGGGCATGGACGAGATGAAGTACGACATGGGCGGCGCCGCCAGCGTGTTCGGCACCCTGCGCGCCGTGCTGGAACTGAAGCTGCCGATCAACCTGGTGTGCATCCTGGCCTGCGCCGAAAACATGCCGAGCGGCGGCGCGGCCCGTCCGGGCGACATCGTCACCACCCTCAGCGGCCAGACCGTGGAAATTCTCAACACCGACGCCGAAGGCCGCCTGGTGCTGTGCGATGCCCTGACCTACGCCGAGCGCTTCAAGCCGCAAGCCGTGATCGACATCGCCACCCTGACCGGCGCCTGCATCGTGGCCCTGGGTTCCCACACCTCGGGCCTGCTGGGCAATAACGACGAGCTGATCGAGCAACTGCTCAGCGCCGGCAAGGCCGCCGACGACCGCGCCTGGCAACTGCCGCTGTTCGATGAGTACCAGGAGCAGCTGGACAGCCCGTTCGCCGACATCGCCAACATCGGCGGCCCGAAAGCCGGCACCATCACGGCTGCGTGCTTCCTGTCGCGCTTCGCCAAGAACTTCAACTGGGCACACCTGGACATCGCCGGCACTGCCTGGACCAGCGGCGGCAAGGACAAGGGCGCCACCGGCCGTCCGGTGCCATTGCTGACCCAATACCTGCTGGACCGCGCCAAAGCCTGACACTGAAGATGCCGGGGCGGTGATCTCGCCGCCCCGGCCTCAGGAACCGCAATGACCCAAGTCGACTTCTATATATTGCCCAGCGCCGATCCGCTCGCGCGCCTGGACTTCGCCTGCAAACTCACCGAGAAAGCCTGGCGCATGGGCCACCGCATCTACCTGCATTGCAGCGATGCCGCCCAACGCGACGAGCTCGACGCCCGCCTGTGGCGTTTCAAGGGCGAAAGCTTCGTGCCCCACGGCCCCGCAGAATCAGAACCCGAAGGCCAGGTTGTCCTGGGTTTGGGGGACAGTTGCGGCAATCACCAGGACCTGCTGGTCAACCTGGACCTGAAAGTACCGCCTTTTGCCAAGGCCTTCGCCCGTGTGGCGGAAGTGGTGGTGGAAGATCCGGCTATTCGTCAGGCCGCGCGGGAGAGTTTCCGTTTCTACCGCGAACAGGGCTATCCTTTGCAAGATCACCGGCTACAACGACTTTGAGTACATGATGGACACTCCCAACCCGACAAAAAAAGATGACCACCTGCTGGACGACCTCGAGTCGATTCGTCAGTTGCTGGGTGATGATGACTTGCAACCGCCGCTATTGACCGAACAGGCCGATGGCGAGGTTCAGATTCCGCTGTTGTTCGACATGGTCGGTGGCAAGCAGGTCGCTCCGGAACCGGTTGTCGAAGCTCCCGTTGTGGTGGACCCTGCCCCTGCTGCGGCTGAAAAGGGCCCCGACGCCCTGCTGCTGCACCTGGACAACGAACTGCGTGCCGCTGCGCAATTGATCATGCAAGACGTGATCGACGACTTTGCCCCCCATATCGAAACCGAGATCAAGCGCCGGATGGATGCGCGGATGGAGCGGCTGCTCAGCCAATACCAGTCTTGAACCGTCCATAGATCCCCTGTGGGAGGTGGCAAACTCCTCCCACATTTGATTGCCTGCACCTTAAGCCCGCCTTCGCCTCGCCCTGCGCCCTATCCCCCGTTATACTTGCCGGCTTTCCTGAATATATGCCAACTAGGGTCCCGCCGCGCATGGATAAGACCTACCAGCCGCACGCTATTGAAACTTCCTGGTACAACACCTGGGAGTCCGAGAACTATTTCGCTCCGCAAGGCGCGGGCGAGTCCTACACCATCATGATTCCGCCACCGAACGTCACTGGCAGCCTGCACATGGGCCATGGCTTCAACAATGCGATCATGGATGCGTTGATCCGTTTCCGCCGCATGCAGGGCCGCAACACCCTGTGGCAACCGGGTACCGACCACGCTGGTATCGCCACCCAGATGCTGGTGGAGCGCCAACTCGAAGCCACCGGCCAGAACCGTCACGACCTGGGTCGCGAGAAATTCCTGGAAAAAATCTGGGAGTGGAAAGACCAGTCCGGCGGCAACATCAGCCGTCAGATCCGTCGCCTCGGTTCGTCCGTCGATTGGAGCCGCGAGCGCTTCACCATGGATGACGGCCTGTCGGAATCGGTGAAAGAAGCCTTCGTGCGCCTGCATGAAGACGGCCTGATCTACCGCGGCAAGCGCCTGGTCAACTGGGACACCAAGTTGCACACGGCAATTTCCGACCTTGAAGTGGAGAACCACGACGAGAAAGGTTTCCTGTGGAACCTCAAGTACCCGCTGGCCGACGGCGCCAAGACCGCTGAGGGCAACGACTACCTGATCGTCGCCACCACCCGTCCGGAAACCATGCTTGGCGACGCCGCCGTCGCGGTCAACCCGAACGACGAGCGCTACCAGGCACTGATCGGCAAGTTCGTCGAGTTGCCGCTGGTAGGCCGCCGCATCCCGATCATCGCCGACGACTACTGCGACCCTGAATTCGGCACCGGCTGCGTGAAAATCACCCCGGCCCACGATTTCAACGACTACGAAGTCGGCAAGCGCCACAACCTGCCGCTGTTGAATATCTTCGACAAGAATGCCGCCGTGCTGCCTGCCTGCCAGGTGTTCAACCTGGACGGTACGCTGAACGAGAGCATCGACGGCAAGATCCCGGCCGAATACGCCGGCCTTGACCGTTTCGAAGCGCGCAAGCAGATCGTTGCTGCCTTCGACGCTGCCGGCCTGCTGGTCAGCGTCGACGACCACGCCCTGAAAGTGCCGAAGGGCGACCGCTCCGGCACCGTGATCGAGCCGTGGCTGACCGACCAGTGGTACGTGTCCACCAAGCCCCTGGCCGAGCCGGCGATTGCTGCCGTGGAAGACGGGCGTATCCAGTTCGTGCCCAAGCAGTACGAAAACATGTACTTCTCGTGGATGCGCGATATCCAGGATTGGTGCATCAGCCGCCAGCTGTGGTGGGGCCATCGCATTCCGGCCTGGTACGACGAGTCGGGCAAGGTCTACGTGGGCCGCGACGAAGCCGAAGTACGTGCCAAGCACAACCTCGGCCCGGACGTGGCGCTGCAACAGGACAACGACGTACTGGACACCTGGTTCAGCTCGGGCCTGTGGACCTTCTCCACCCTGGGCTGGCCGCAGCAGACCGAATTCCTGAAGAAATTCCACTCCACCGACGTGCTGGTCACCGGCTTCGACATCATTTTCTTCTGGGTTGCCCGGATGATCATGCTCACCATGCACTTGGTGAAGAACGAGGACGGCACGCCGCAGGTACCGTTCAAGACCGTATACGTACACGGCCTGGTGCGGGATGGCCAGGGCCAGAAGATGTCCAAGTCCAAGGGCAACGTCCTCGACCCGCTGGACATCATCGACGGCATCGACCTGGAAACCCTGGTGCAGAAACGCACCTCGGGGCTGATGCAGCCGAAACTGGCGAAGAAGATCGAGAAGCAGACCCGCGATGAGTTCGCCGACGGCATTGCCAGCTACGGCACCGATGCGCTGCGCTTCACCTTCTGCTCGCTGGCGTCCACCGGTCGCGACATCAAGTTCGACATGGGCCGCGTCGAAGGCTATCGCAACTTCTGCAACAAGATCTGGAACGCCGCGCGCTACGTGCTGGACAAGGGCGAAGACTGCGGCCAGAACGGCGAGGCCATCGAACTTAGCCTGGCCGACCGCTGGATCATCTCGCAATTGCAGCGCACCGAAGCCGAAGTGACCCGTCAACTCGACCAGTTCCGTTTCGACCTGGCCGCACAGGCCTTGTACGAGTTCATATGGAACCAGTATTGCGACTGGTACCTGGAACTGTCCAAGCCCGTACTGTGGGACGAGAACGCGCCGATCGAACGTCAGCGCGGCACCCGTCACACCCTGGTACGCGTGCTCGAAGTCGCCTTGCGTCTGGCGCATCCGTTCATGCCGTTCATCACCGAAGAAATCTGGCAGCGCCTCGCGCCGCTGGCCGGCAAAGACGGCAAGACCATCATGCTGCAACCTTGGCCGGTGGCCAACGAAGCACGTATCGACGAGGCGGCCGAAAGCGACATCGAATGGCTCAAGACCCTGATGCTCGGCACGCGCAACATCCGCGCCGAAATGAACATCGGCCCGGGCAAGCCCCTGGCGGTATTCGTGAAGAACGCCAGCGCCGAAGACCAGCGTCGTCTCACCGAGAACGATGCGCTGCTCAAGAAGCTGGCGAAGCTGGAATCGATCACCGTATTGGCGGATGGCGCCGAAGCGCCACTGTCGGCGACCGCACTGGTCGGCGACATGGAAGTGCTGGTGCCGATGGCCGGCTTGATCGACAAGGGCGCGGAACTGGCCCGTCTCGACAAGGAAATCCTGCGCCTGCAAGGTGAAGTGGCGCGGGTGGGCGGCAAGCTGTCCAACGCGGCATTCGTCGACAAGGCACCGGCTGAAGTGATCGATAAGGAACGCGCCAAGCTGGCCGAGGCCGAACAGGCTTTGGGCAAGCTGGCGGAGCAACATGCGCGGATTTCCAGCCTGTAAGGGGCAATCCGTGTGAAAAAAGAGACCTTCGGGTCTCTTTTTTTGTGCTTGCGGTCAATGTGGGAGGGGGCTTGCTCCCACATTTGACCGAGTTATCCTCGGGAATGTGTGACAATGGCCGCCACTTTGAGCCAACACCAGAATCATCATGACCGCCCCCACTACGCCCAAACCTCCACGCAAGAAGCCTAAGACCGCAGCCACGGCCAAACCCGTCGCGCCGCGCAAAGAGGCTACCCTGCACCCACGCAACCGCCACACAGGCCGTTACGACTTCCAGGCGTTGATCAAGACCACGCCGGAACTGGCGCAATTCGTGATCATCAACCCCTATGGCAAAGAGAGCATCGACTTCGCCAGCCCGGACGCGGTGCGGGTGTTCAACCGGGCGTTGCTCAAGGCCTTCTATGGCATCCAGCATTGGGACATCCCGGCGGATTACCTGTGCCCGCCGGTACCGGGACGTGCCGACTATGTGCACTTCCTCGCCGACCTGCTGGCCAGTGTCAACGAGGGCAAGATCCCGCGCGGTTCAATCGTCAAGGTGCTGGACATCGGCATGGGCGCCAACTGCGTCTACCCGCTGATTGGCTATATGGAGTACCGCTGGAACTTCCTCGGCTCGGAGGTCGACCCTATCGCCGTGGCCGCCGCCAAGGCCATCGTGCAGTCCAATGACCTGAGCAAGGTCATCCAGTTGCGCCAGCAGGAAAACCCCAAGCACATCCTGCTGGGCCTGCTGGAACCGGGTGAGCGTTTTGACCTGACCATGTGCAACCCACCGTTCCATGCGTCCATGGACGAAGCCACCAAGGGCAGCGAGCGCAAGTGGCGCGCCTTGGGCCGGGCCGATCCCAAGCGCAAATTGCCGGTGCTCAACTTCGGAGGCCAATCGGCCGAGTTGTGGTGTGAAGGCGGTGAAGCGCGCTTCGTGACGCAGTTGATCGCCGAGAGTGCGCACTTTGCCCACAAGGTGTTGTGGTTCAGCACCCTGGTGTCAAAAGCGTCAAATTTGCCCGCGATCGAGACCGCCCTGAAAAAAGCCGGCGTGCTGGAAAGCCAGGTGGTGGAAATGTCCCAGGGCCAGAAGCAGAGCCGTTTCGTGGCCTGGACCTTCCAGACCAAGAACGAACAGCAGATCTGGCGCCAGCGCTGGGTGCGCTGACGTCAACCTGTAGGAGCGAGCTTGCTCGCGAAAAACGCCAAGACACCGCATTCATCCGGGATGGCCGCGTTATCGTTAACGGCCTTCGCGAGCAAGCTCGCTCCTACAGGTAAAAAATCGCAGGCAACAAAAAACCGTGCCCGGATCGCTCCGGAGCACGGTTTTTTTGCTGCGTCTTACTTGTTAACAGCGTCGGTCAGGCCTTTGGCCACAACCAGCTTGATAACTTTCTTGGCAGCGATTTCGATGGCAGCGCCAGTCGAAGGGTTACGGCCAGTACGGGCAGGACGCTCGGTCACTTTCAGTTTGCCAACGCCTGGCAGAGTGATTTCGCCGCCGTTTTCCAGCTGGTCAGCAACAACTTGGCTCAGTTGGTCCAGCAGTGCGCGCACGGTGGTTTTCGGTGCGTCTACTGCTTCAGCCAGGTCAGCGATCAGTTGGTCTTTAGTAATAGCCATTGTGGTGTTCCTTCCCTATCAAATTCATATGGATTGCAGAGTGCAGTGTCAGCCGTCGAGCCCGACCGTCATGGCCTGGCACCCCCGGCTATAACCACGGAGATCGGGGTTATAGATGCTTGAAACGGGGATTGGTTCGACCTGACAGATGCTGAATGCACGCTTATCGCCGAGACTTGGCGTAAGACGGGGCAAAACTAGCACAGAGACGGGGAAATATCCGCTTCTACCTACCCATTTGGTCAGCTTTATCGCTCTAAACCGTGAAAAAAAGGCATATGCCTCGTCGGAGAGCATCCAAAATGCCCTTCGACGCGTGTCTTGACCAATGGGTGCGGTACACTGGGCGACTTTTCGGGGAGGCCGACCGCTCCCCTTCAACCAGCCGAGAAGCCCATGCCGATCCGTCATTGCATCGTCCACCTGATCGACAAAAAACCCGACGGCACACCCGCAGTTCTCCACGCCCGCGACTCCGAGCTCGCCGAGTCGGCCGCCATCGAGAACATGCTTGCCGACCTCAACGAGAGCTACAACGCCAAACAAGGCAAGGCCTGGGGTTTCTTCCATGCCGAATCCGGCGCGCACCCGTTCAGCGGCTGGTTGAAGGAATATTTCGAGGGTGGCCAGGATTTCACCACGTTCAGCCGCACCGCCGTCGAACACCTGCAAAAACTGATGGAAGAGTCCAACCTCTCCACCGGCGGCCACGTGCTGTTTGCCCACTACCAGCAAGGCATGACCGACTACCTCGCCATCGCCCTGCTGCACCACAGTGAAGGCGTGGCGGTGACCGACGAGTTGGACGTGACCCCATCGCGCCACCTGGACCTGGGCCAACTGCACCTGGCGGCGCGTATCAACGTGTCCGAGTGGCAGAACAACAAACAGTCCAAGCAGTACATCTCGTTTATCAAAGGCAAGAACGGCAAGAAGGTCTCGGAATACTTCCGCGACTTCATCGGCTGCCAGGAAGGCGTCGACGGCCCGGGCGAGACGCGCACCCTGCTCAAGGCCTTCAGCGACTTCGTCGAAAGCGAAGACCTGCCGGACGAATCCGCCCGCGAAAAAACCAAGACCCTGGTCGATTACGCCAGCAGCCAGGCCAAGCTCGGCGAGCCCATGGGCCTTGAAGAGCTGTCGGGCCTGATCGATGAGGATCGGCCCAAGGCGTTCTACGACCATATCCGCAACAAGGACTACGGCCTGTCGCCGGAAATCCCGGCGGATAAACGCACCCTCAACCAGTTCCGCCGCTTCACCGGACGCGCCGAGGGCCTGTCCATCAGTTTTGAAGCGCACCTTCTGGGCGACAAGATCGAGTACGACGAAGCCGCCGGTACCCTGATCATCAAGGGCCTGCCGACCCAACTGACCGACCAGCTCAAGCGCCGCAACTGATGCTCGGCGGGGTCCTCAAGAAAGTCCTGCTGGTGTTGCTGGTGGTGGTGGTTATCCAGAACTGGGGCAAGATCGAGCGCCTGTTCAACCCTTCCCAGGTGGTGCCGGAGCAGACGCGAGCGTCGGCGCGGGTGGTGCTGTATGCCACCGAGTGGTGCGGCTACTGCAAGCAGATCCGCCGCTTCCTCGACCAGAAGGGCATTCCGTACCAGGCCGTCGATATCGAGAAGGACGCCAAGGCGCGCAAGGCATATGAAGCGCTGGGCGGTGGCGGGATTCCGTTTGTGGACGTGAACGGCACGCTGATTCGCGACTACAACCCTGACGCGATCATGGCCGCGCTGAAGTAATCAGCGCACCACGATTACCCGCCCCAACAGACTGTGCTGCTCGAACCCCAGCACCGCTTGCAAGGCGTTGAGTACCGCCTGCGGGTCCTTGCTCGGGAAGCTGCCGCTGACACGCCTGGCACCCATCGCTTCGTTGAGCAGCAGGATGCGGCCAGGGTAGTAACGCCCCAAGTCCTTGACCACCTCCGCCAGCGGTGCCTTGTAGTAGTTGAGCCAGCCATCCCGCCAGGCCAGGCGGGATTCGCTGTCGACCGCGTGCAAGGGATCGGCGCTGCCATCGGCGTAGGCCACTTGCTGGCCCGCCGTCAGAATTTGCTGCTGGCCCTGTTTCGACGCGGTCACGCCGACCCGCCCCGACAACACCGTCACCTCGGCCCCTGCCGGTTGCAGGCGCACTTCGAACTGCGTCCCCAGCACCCGCGCTTCACCGCCGCCCGCCTCGACCACAAAGGACTCGCCGGTGTGGGTGACGCTGAAAAAACCTGCACCGCGACGTAATTGGATATGCCGCTCACCATGGCTGAAGTCCACGGCAATGGCGCTGTCCGCATCCAGCGTGACCCGGGATTGATCGGCCAAGGTGACGGTCTTCACTTCTCCCGGTGCGCTCACGTAATCGGCGCCGAAGTCATCAATCCACCGCGAAGGCTGCCAACCGGCGCCCATGGACACCATCAACATCAGGCACGCCGCCATGGCCAAGGCGCCGGACCAGCGCACCACCCGCGAGCGCCTAGGGGTGTTCATCGCATTGAGGTAGCCCTGCAACGCCAGCGCGTCTTCATCCGCCAGTTGGCGTGCCGGCACTTCGCTCAACTCCCAGAGCACCTGGGCCTGGGCATAGGCTTCGACGTGCGCAGGATCTGCCCTTAGCCAGCGACTGAACGTGGCCTGGTCGCCACTGCTGGGCTGGTCGTGCAACAGGCTCAGCCAGGCCAGTGCGGCTTGTTCCTGGTCTGGCGTGGGGGTCGGATTCACGGTGCTTTCCCTGGCGTGCGCGATGGCGATGGTTCGCGAAGGCTGGCTTTGCAGGCTTCGAGGGCACGCATCATATGTTTTTCCACGGCGCTTTGGGACAGGCCCATGGCCTTGGCGATTTGCGCGTACTTGCGCCCATGAATGCGGTTGAGCAGGAAGATCTGCCGGGTGCGCTCCGGCAGGCTGCGCAGAGCGGCTTCGACATGCCGCAGGTCGTTGCCCGCCTCGAGCGCCGCCTGGGGTTCGGAGCCCTGGTTATCCTGCTGCTCCGGCAGCCAGCCTTCACTGCTGCGCACCCGCGCGCCTTCGCTGCGCAGGTGGTCGATGGCGATATTGCCGGCGCAGCGCAACAGGTAGGTGCTGAGTTCTTCGACCTGCACCAATGGCCGACGCCAAAACCGCAGGAACAGGTCCTGCACCAGGTCGGCCGCCGTGGCGCGGCACCCGACACGTCGGCTCACCAACGCTTCCATCTGCGAACGCTGGGACAGGAACACCTGCAGGAAATGCGCACGCCCACCCGCCGCGTCAGCCTGGGGGCTGTCCTGGGAGTCGGGTGGGGTGCTGATCATCATGGCCGCGGCTCAGAACGTTGCGAAGGCGGCAACAGGGCTGGCCAGCAGGCCGACGCCTGCCAGGAGCAAGGCCAGCCTTGGCCGATACGGCAACAACAGCACCAGCAACAGGGCGCTGAGCATCAACACCGCGCACCATTCCACCAGGCCCAGGCCCCAACCGGCGACAGCCACGGCGGGCCAGATCGAGACGGTCAGCAGCAGCCAACCGATGACGCGCAAAGCAATACGCCGCCGAGGCGCTGGTTTGCTGTGCAGCAGTTCGCCGTGGTGACGGTCGGTGGACAGGCACAAGGCGGTGAAGCCCGCGTAACACATCAGCAGCGTGAGGAGCATTCAGTTCGCCTCCGGCTTGAGCTGCGGCGGCCGCGCCCGTTCGGTCTTGGCCTGCGGGGCCTTGCGGTGCTGCATCTTCCAGGCTGCCCAGGCGAGGAACACGCCGCTGGCCAGGCAGGTCAGGTCGAAGCCGGCCATGGCCCAGTCGCCCGTCGCCAGTGAAGCGCCCAAGTGCTGCGACGTGGTCAGGGCATTGAGCAACGGGATGGCGGCAAACAGCAGTGCTGCGAAGCTCAATTGCTCAACCCAACCCTGGCGGCCCCGGCGCAGGATCGCGTGCAACAGGCTCAGGCCCCAGGCGATAAAGAAGGCCTGCACTTCCCAATCGGAGCGCCCGGCGACGCCCACCGGCAATAAACGGTTGGCCCAGAAGAAGGCTGCAATGGCGATCAACAGCCCGGACATGCTGGCGATGTTCAGCACGTCTACCAGCCGCAATTCAAACGGCATCACGCCGCTTTTTGCATGTTTGAGTTGCCGCTTGCCGAGCCAGATCACCAGCCCCGTGCCGATCATCGCCGTGCCCGCCAGGCCGCAGATAAAGTACAACCAGCGCAGCACCGGACCGGCGAAATGGCCCATGTGCAGGCCATAGAAGCTGCCGCCGATCGCCGCCGGCAGCGATTGTTCAGCACTGACCCGCAACAACTCACCAGTGTTGCCGTTGAACGACACGGTACTGCCGAAGTCATGCACCACGCGGTCGGAGCTGGCACGGGACAGGTTCACCGAAGCGTTTACATCACTCGGGTTGTTCACCGCCAACCGCCCGACATGCCCACCCGCCCACTGCGCCCTCGCCTGCTCGTACATCGGCAGCAATGACAGCAGTCGGCCAGGCTGACCCAACGCCGGCGCATTATTGGTGGCGGGGAACACGTCATTGAAGAAGGCCCGGGTGTCGTTGCCATAGGAAGCCACGATCGGCGCTGGCATCACCATGCTCATGAAAATAACCAGGCTGCTGTAGGTGATCATCAGGTGGAACGGCAGCACCAGCACACCCACCGCGTTATGCCCGTCGAGCCAGGAACGCTGGCCTTTGCGGGGGCGGAAGGTAAAGAAGTCCTTGAAGATTTTCTTGTGGGTGATGATGCCCGTGATCAACGCCACGAACATCACCATCGCTGCAATGGTCGACAGCCAGCGGCCCCACGGGTAAGGCATTTGCAGCTGGAAGTGGAAGCGGTAGAAGAAATCCCCGCCCATGCTTTCCCGGGCCTCTACGGCTTGCCCGCTCACGGGGTCGAGGGTTTTCTGAATGAAATTGCCGCGTTTGCCGGGGTCGACCTTGTCTTGCCACATCACAGACAGGCCAGGGTCGCGGCTATTCGGCAAGGTGATGAACCAGCGTGCGGCCGTGGGTGCGACCTTCTGCAGGTAGTCCTGGGCGACACTCAGGCTGCGCGCGTCATCCAGGGGATGGGCCTGTACTTCGGGTTGCATCCAGTGAGTGATCTCATCCTTGAAATAGGCCAGGGTGCCCGTCAGGAAAATCGCAAACAGCAGCCAGCCAAAGATCAGCCCGGCCCAGGTGTGCAACCAGGCCATGGCCTGGCGAAAGCCCTCTTTCATGTGCGTGCCATCCACAAGCCCACGCCCGCCAGGGTGGCAAACGCCGCACTCGGCAGCATCACGCCGCACCACGCGCGCCATGCCGTACGGCAGGCGAAGCACCACAGCACTGCCAACAGGTAGAACACGAACGAACTCATCATCCCGGTGATCACCGCATCGGCGCGGGAGACAGGCATCCACAGCGCCAGGCAGATACTGGCCAGGGACGCCATCAGGTAACCGCCGACCACAGCGGCGAGCACCCGCGATGTGACAGCGAGGCGATAGGAGGCGGGCAGTGAGGTTTTGCTTTTCATGCGGGAAGCGCCAGGGTCATCAGCGCGCAATATTAATGATAAATATTCTCATAAGCAAAACAGAACGGATGAAACACCTGCCTTCACGCATTGCCGAACGGTTGGCGGCGCCCTACAATGCGAACAATTCTTGTTCTCTAAAGCATGCCCATGCTTGTGGAGTGTTTGCGTTGCAACCGTCCAACCCTGTCGAAGTGCTCTACAACGACCATCACCACTGGCTCACCGGCTGGTTGCGACGTAAGCTCGGCTGCCCGGAAAGTGCGGCAGACCTGGCGCAGGACACCTTCATCCGGGTCCTGACCGCACGGGAGGCGCCGACGCTGGTCGAGCCCCGCGCGTTCCTCACCACGGTCGCCAAGCGTGTGTTGTTCAACTTCTACCGCCGCCAGGACCTGGAACGCGCCTACCTCGACGCCTTGGCGCAGATGCCTGAGCAGGTAGCGCCATCAGAAGAAGAGCGCGCGATCATCCTGCAAACCCTGCTGGAGCTGGACCAGTTGCTCGACGGCTTGCCCACCCAGGTCAAACGCACGTTCCTGCTGGCCCAGCTCGACGGCCTGACGTATGCGCAGATCGGTGCCGAACTGGGCATCTCCATCGCCACCGTCAAGCGCCACCTGAATAAAGCCGCCCTGCGCTGCTATTTCGCCCTATGAATGTCTCGACCCAGGTTGCCGAACAGGCCGTGCACTGGCTGATGGAAATGCAGCAAGGCGCGCTCAACCCACGCCAGCAGGCGGCCTGGCAACAATGGCTGAATGCCCATAGCGAACATCAGCGCGCCTGGGACCATATCCAGCGCGTCAACCAGCGCCTGCGCGGCATGCCCTCGCCCCTGGCCCATGCGGCCTTGAGCGCACCGACCGCCACCAGCCGGCGCCAGGCGCTGAAGTTGTTGCTGATCCTCGGCGCCGGTTCGGCCGCCGCCTGGAGCCTGCGCCAGCAGCATATCCTGCCGCCGTTGAGCGCCGACTACCGCAGCCCCGTCGGCCAACGGCGCAAGGTGCAACTGGCCGACGGCAGCCAGTTGCAACTCAATACCGGCAGCGCCGTGGATGTGCACTTCGACGGCCGGCAACGGCTGATCCGCCTGCTCGAAGGCGAGATCCTGCTCACCGCCAATGCCGGCAGCATGCCGCTGCAGGTGTTGACCGGCCAGGGCCTGCTCAGCAGCCAGGCGGCGCGCCTGAATGTGCGCCAGTTCAACGACCATACCCAACTGGCGGTCTTGGACGGCCGCGTCGAGGTGATGCCCAACACCTACAGCGGCCTGCCCCTGACGGTCGACGCGGCACGCCAGGTCAATTTCACCCGTAAAGGCTGGGACACCCCGCGACCTACCGACGCCAACAGCGGCGCCTGGGCCGACGGCATGCTGGTGGCCGCGCATATGCGCCTGGAGGACTTTCTCGCCGAACTGGGTCGCTACCGCCGTGGCCAGCTCCATTGCGATGCGCAGGTCGCCAACCTGCTGCTGTCCGGCAGCTACCCGCTGGACGACAGCGAACGCATCCTCGACCTGCTGGAGATCAGCCTGCCGGTCAAGGTGCGGCGTTTTACCCGTTATTGGGTGAGCGTCCAGGCCCGTGCGTAAATTATTTTCAGCCACCGTGAGCCGTTTTCCGCACCTCGCGTGACAGAGAAGGAAAGCCACCTTGATCCTTCCTTCTCAGGACCGCCCTTCATGCCCCAGCACCCCACCCTTCTCGCCCGCACCTTGCGCCAACTGCTGCTGGGCGCCAGCCTCAGCCTGACCGTACTGCCTTGCGTAATGGCGGCCGATGCCAAGCCGTATCACATCGCGCCCAGCTCGCTGGAAGCAGCCCTGAACCAGTTTGGCCGTGAAGCCGGCGTGTTGATTTCCTTCGGTTCCGAAGTCACGGCGGGCATGCAAAGCCGTGGTTTGTCCGGCAGCTACAGCGCCGCCGAAGGCCTGCAGAAGCTGCTGGAAGGTACCGGCCTGCAAGCCCGTGCCGAAGGCGACAACGCCTACAGCCTGCAACCGGCAACGGCGCCGGCGCCGGCGCCGGCGGCTGTCGAGTTGGCGACCTCCAGCGTGGTCGGCGACTGGCTCGGCGATGCGGCGCAAACCAATGTGTTCGAACACCCCGGCGCCCGTGACGTGATCCGCCGCGAAGCGTTCGAACGCCAGGGCGCCACCCAGGCCAAGGACGTGCTCAACCGCATCCCCGGCGTCAACGCCCCGGACAATAACGGCACCGGCAGCCACGATATGGCGCTGAACTTCGGCATTCGCGGTCTCAACCCGCGCCTGGCCTCGCGCTCAACGGTGCTGATGGACGGCATCCCGGTACCGTTCGCGCCGTACGGCCAGCCGCAGCTGTCCTTCGCGCCGATCAGCATGGGCAACATGGACGCCGTGGACGTGGTACGTGGCGGCGGCGCGGTGCGCTACGGCCCGCAGAACGTCGGCGGCGTGGTCAACTTCGTGACCCGCGCGATCCCGGATGCACCCACCGTCAAAGGTGGCTTGCAGACCGAGACCAGCCCATCTTCCAGCCATGACGGCTTCAAGACCACCGGCAACCTGCTGGCCGGCGGCACTGCCGAGAATGGCCTGGGCGGCGCGATTTTGTATTCCGGCACCCGTGGCGGCGACTGGCGCGAAAACAGCAACACGCGCATCGACGACCTGATCCTCAAAGGCAAATACCAGCTCGACGACGCCAACAGCTTCAACGCCATGGCGCAGTACTACGAAGGCCAGGCCGATATGCCTGGGGGGTTGAACGTCGCGGACTACAAGGCCGATCCGTATCAGTCCACCCGCCCCTACGACAAATTCTGGGGCCGCCGTACGATGTTCAACGTCGGCTATCGCTACGAGCAGGACCGCCGCGAATTCACCGTCAACAGCTTCTTCACCAAGACCCTGCGCAGCGGCTACCTGGACCAGGGCACGTTCCTGTCGCTGTCGCCGCGCGAGTATTGGGTGCGTGGCGTGGAAACCCGTTTCGCCCAGGGCTTTGACCTCGGCCCGACCAGCCATGAAGTGGGCGTCGGCTACCGCTACATCAACGAAGCCGGCCACGAGTTGCGCTACCGCACGCCGATTTCCGCCAACAACCAGCAAATCCCCAGCACCGACAGCCGCAACGACCGCGACACCCGCGGCGGCACCGAAGCCAATGCGTTCTTCGTCGATGACCGGATTGATATCGGCAAATGGACCATCACCCCGGGCATTCGCTACGAGATGATCGAATCCCAGCAAAGCAACAACCTGACCAACGTCAAATACAAAGGCGACTACAACACCGCGCTGCCGGCATTGAACGTGCTCTATCACCTGACCGACGACTGGAACCTGTACGCCAACACCGAAGGTTCATTCGGCAGCGTGCAGTACAGCCAGATGCCCAACCGTGTGACCAGCGGTGAAGTGAAACCGGAAAAAGCCCGCACCTGGGAACTGGGTACCCGCTATGACGACGGCACCTTGCGCGCAGAGATCGGTGCGTTCCTGATCAACTTCGACAACCAGTATGAAAGCAACCAGACCAACGACTCGGTGATCGCCCGCGGCGAAACGCGCCACCAGGGTATTGAAACCAGCATCAACTACGCCCTCGATGGCTTGAGCCCGGCGCTGGCCGGTTTCGATGTGTACGCTACCTACGCCTACGTCGACGCCACCATCCGCGAAGACGGCCCGAACAAAGGCAACCGCGTGCCCTTCTCGTCCAAGCACAAAGGCACCCTCGGCGTGGGTTACACCGAAGGGCGCTGGAAACTCAATGTGGACAGCAGCTATCAGAGCAGCCAGTTCGCCGACAACGCCAACACCCAGGCAGAAAGTGCTGACGGCGCCAACGGTCGAATTCCCGGCTACATGCTGTTCAGCAGCCGCGCAGCCTATGACTTCGGCCCGCAACTGTCGGATCTGAATGTGGCGGTCGGCGTGAAGAACATCTTCAACACGCAGTACTTCACCCGCTCGTTCGACGACAACAACAAGGGCAAATACGTGGGTGAGCCGCGTACGCTGTACGTGCAGACCTCCATCGCGTTCTAACTGCCCGCCAGGCAACTGGGGGTGGCGGCGACCAGAGCGTCGATTGCACAACGGGTCTTGGCCGGCATATGCGCGGCTGTCGGCCAGATCACATGGATCGGCGCGGGTTGCTCGCGATAGCCGGGCAACACTGCGACCAACTGCCCCCGCAGCACATAGTGCGCAATCAACCAACTCGGCAACCAGGCCAGGCCGACGCCCGCGATGGCGGCATCGGCCACCGCCTGGAGGTCGTCCATCATCAACGGCGAGGCCACGGGATTGCGCTGCGAGGTCGTGCTGCGATAGGCAATGCCGCGATGGCCGGCAAGGTCTTCGATGCATTCAATCGGCCCGACGCGCTGCAAGTACGCCGGTGACGCCGCCAGCCCAACGGCCTGTTCGCCCAGGCGACGTGCACTGAGGCGGTCGGTGTCGGGCAGCGGGCCGATCCGCACGGCGACGTCGAAGCCTTCCTGTGCCAGGTCCACCAGCCGATCGGCGAAGCTGATCTCGATCTCCAGTTCCGGATAGCGCGCCATCAACCCCCACAACGCCGGGGCCGCGTAGTGATGCCCGAAGGCCAGTGGCAAGCTGGCCCGCAAACGGCCGCGGGGCTGTTGCCGGCCGCTTTCCAGCACCGATTCGGCCGCCTCGAGTTCCGCCAACGCGCGCAGGCAATGCTCGTAGTACGCCTGGCCGTCCTCGGTCAGCCGCTGGCGGCGGGTGGAGCGCTGCAACAGGCACGTGCCCAGGCGTGCTTCCAATCGTGCCAGGCCCTTGCCGACCGCCGAACGAGTGAGGTTCAGCCGTTCGGCGGCCTCGGTCAGGTTGCCGCTTTCGACGATGTGCAGAAACAGCTCAACGCCATCAAAACGCGGTGTCGTCATGGCTCAATTGTCGCCCTGAATTCCCTTATTAGCGGAAAACTTATCACGAATAACGAAACAGATTCCCCTGAAAATAACGCGACACTTCATTCACAGGAGAATCCCATGCCACCCGCCGCCACGCTAACCACCGCCAGCCCCCCGCGTACCGCCAGGAATGGGCTGGCCCTCACGGCCGTGTGCCTCGTCGCCCTGATGTTCGGCCTGGAGATTTCCAGCGTGCCGGTGATCCTGCCGACGCTCGAGCGAGAGTTGGGCACGGGCTTCCAGGACGCCCAGTGGATCATGAACGCCTACACCCTGGCCTGCACCAGCGTACTGATGGCAGCGGGCACATTGGCCGACCGCTTTGGCCGTCGCCGCATGCTGGTGCTGTGTCTCTGGGTGTTTGGCCTGGCTTCACTGGCCTGCGGGCTGGCCGAGGATCCCTCGCTGCTGATCACGGCGCGGTTTGTCCAGGGCATCGGTGCCGGGGCGATGATGATTTGCCAATTCGCCATCCTCTCGCACCTGTTCCGCGAACCGGCAGCACGGGCACGGGCGTTTGCGATATGGGGCGTGATTGCCGGCGTGGGCCTGGGCTTCGGGCCGATGATCGGCGCATTGATCCTGGCGGTGGCGGATTGGCGTTGGGTGTTCCTCGTACATGTGCCGCTCACCCTGCTCACCCTGCTGCTGCTGCGCATCAGCGTGCAGGAATCCCGCGACCCGGCCGCCCATCGCCTGGACATCGCCGGCATGCTCACCCTGACCCTGTCGGTGTTTGCCCTGGTGTACTTCATCACCCAAGGCAGCGAACACGGTTTCGGCACACCGGCCATGCTCGGTTGGGCGGCGTTGTCGGTGCTCGGCCTGCTGCTGTTCATCACGGTCGAGCTTCGCAGTGCGCACCCGATGTTCGACTTCTCTGTGTTCCGCATCCCGCGTTTCAACGGCGCATTGATGGGCTCGATCGGCATGAACTTCAGCTTCTGGCCGTTCATGATCTACCTGCCGTTGTACTTTCAGGCAGGCCTGGGTTACGACACCTTGACCACCGGCGCCGCGCTGCTCGCCTATACCCTGCCGACCTTGCTGGTACCGCCGCTGGCCGAGCGCCTGGCCCTGCGCTATGGCGCCGAACGCATCATCCCCCTCGGCCTGGGCCTGATGGGCGCAGGCTTTCTGGCCATGGCCGCCGTCAACGGCGCCGAGCACCCACGTATCGGGCTGGTGCTGCTCAGTTGCGTGATCGCCGGCGCAGGCCTGGCGCTGACCAACTCGCCCACCACCAATACCACCACCGGCTCGGTATCGGCCGACCGCGCGGGCATGGCCTCCGGCATCGACCTCAGTGCGCGGCTGATCACCCTGGCGCTCAACATTGCCCTGATGGGCCTGGTGCTGTTGCTGGGGATCAGCCATCAGTTGGCCGAGATGCTGCCCGCCACCACGGCAATGGAGTGGCCGGCCATCAGCCAGAACATTGCCGCAGGAAAGTTGGAGTCGATGGGGCTGGCAGCCAACGATGCCCAGGCGGCACTGCGCCACGGCGCCGGTTGGGCGATGCTGTTTGCCGGGTTGGGGGCTGGGGGGCTGGCGCTGTTGAGCCGGTATTTTTTCCGACGCGGCGCCTGAACGAAAACGGGCCTGCAGATGCAGGCCCGTTTGCAGGGGGTGAAAAGAACGTCAGCCGTTGATGACCGCGTTTTCGTTTTCCAGGAATTCCTGTTCCAGCGCGTCTTCGTTCACTTTGTTGATGGGCTGGTTTTTCGCGGCAGCGCGGGGCTTGCCTTGCAGTCGACCAAACAGATGTTCCAATGCGTGATCCAGCTTGGTGGCCGCGCTGTCAATCGCTTGTTCCAGGGTATCGCCCTTGGCGGACACCGACAGCGGTTGATGGCCTTTTGGCCGCGCTTCCAGTCGGCAACTTAAATCGTGGGGACCGGGCTTGTCGCCGTTCTCATCCCGCAGGTAGACCTCCACTCGGGTCAGGTCTTCTTCATAACGTTCGAGCGTGCTCTCAATGGTAGTACGTACCCACTCCTCCAGTCGGATGCTGCTTTCAATATGGTTATCGCTATTGACTTGGATTTGCATAGTTCTTCCCTTATTTCAGCTAGCTCGCGAGAGGTCACAAACTGCAACACCGGGGTGGTGAAACCATGACCTCTTGATTACACAATTGAGCAGTCAGAGAAACATTTCAACCCCTTTGCAAAGATAAATCCCCCATTACAAATTAACCCTGACGACGAGCAGAAACACTGTTAGGGTGGGGAGTTAGTTACATCTTCTTACACCCCGCAATCCTCACAATTGCCCCTTCCCCAGCGGGTGCAAGGCGCGAAAAATACCTGCTTCCTCCACCAGCCAGTCATGCACCGCGCGCACGCCGGGATGGTTCAGGGCACCCGGTGCATACAGCAGCACATAACGTTTGTGGTTGGGCACCGCGAGGCCGAACGGCACGATCAAGGTGCCGCGTTCCAGCTCATCATTGAGCAAGGTGCGTCGTGCAATCGCCACGCCCATGCCGGCGATGGCGGCCTCGATGGTCAGGTGGTTGCGGTTGAAGGTGTGGCCACGGCGTACATCGGCGACGTGATAGCCAATGGCATTCAGGTAGAACTCCCACTCCGCATACTCATAACTCCCACGCCAGGCGGTAATGTCATGCAGCAGCGGGAAATGCACGAGATCGGCCGGACCGTGCAAGGGCGGTCGCCCCCGCAACAGGCTGGGGGCGCAGACCGGGAAAATTTGCTCATCCAGCAGGGCTGTGGATAACAGGCCAGGGTAGCTGCCGTCGTTGAGGTCGATGGCCAGGTCAAAGTCGCCTTCGTGCAGGGCAATGCTGCTGTCCTCGGCGACCATGCGCAGTTGGATATCCGGGAAGCGCTGCTGCAAGCGCGGTAAGCGTGGGGTCAGCCACTTGCCGAGAAATGATGGAATCGAGCGCAGGCGAAGCGTGCCGCTGATCATCCCCGCATCCAGCCGCTGCAACTCGGCGTCGATGCTGCCGTAGGCCTCCCCCACCGTTGCCGCCAGGCGCTGGCCCTCGGCACTCAGCTCCACCCCCCGTGCCCGTCGATGAAACAGCCGAAACCCCAGGCGCTCCTCCAATTGGCGGATTTGCTGGCTCACCGCCCCCGGCGTGATGTGCAGTTCTTCGGCGCAGCGGGTGAACGACAGATGCCGTGCAGCGCAGGAAAACACGTGCAACCAGACATAAGTCTGGCCATGGAGAGGGCGAGCCATAGGGTTTAGTCCTGCTAAAGGGTGTCTTAGGATAATTCGTTGGTCAGTGCCGATCCAGAAGCTCAGTATCGCGCCAATTGCGCTCGTCCTACAAAACATGGCAGCGATTCCTACTCCATTGCTTGTAAGGCTTTAGCATGGCTATCAGTGTTTTCGATCTATTCAAGGTGGGCATCGGCCCTTCCAGCTCCCATACCGTCGGCCCCATGCGCGCGGCGGCGACATTCGCCCAAGCCCTGAGCGACCAGCACTTGCTGAGTGAAACGCGCCGGGTCGAAGTGCGCCTGTATGGCTCGCTGTCCGCCACCGGTGTAGGCCACGCCACCGACCGCGCCTGCGTCATGGGCCTGATGGGCGAATGGCCGGATCAGGTCGATCCCACTTCGATCAACACGCGAATCCAACAGTTGCGCGAGTCCGGACGGTTGTTGCTGGCCGGTCAACAGGAAATTGCCTTCAACTGGCACAGCGACCTCCTGCTGCTGGACGAAAGCCTGCCCTACCACCCCAACGCCATGTCCCTGCACGCCTACGGCGACAACGGCCTGCTCAGCGAGCAGACCTATTATTCGGTGGGTGGCGGTTTCATCATCGAAGCCGCTGAAGCGGCTTCGGGCATCGCGCTGGCCAACGATGTGCAATTGCCCTACGACTTCTCCAGCGCGGTCGAGCTGCTGGCCCTGTGCAACAAACACGGCCTGCGGGTTTCCGAATTGATGATGGCCAACGAACGCGCCTGGCGCAGCGATGAACAGATCCGCAGCGGCCTGCTGCATATCTGGTCGGTGATGCGCGAATGCGTGGAGCAAGGCTTGCGCGATGAAGGCATCCTGCCCGGTGGCCTGGACGTGCCACGGCGCGCGGCTAAATTGCACCGCAGCCTGTTGGAAATCGGCAAACCCAATGTAATCACCTCGACCTTGTCGGCCATGGAATGGGTCAACCTGTTCGCCCTCGCCGTCAACGAAGAAAATGCCGCGGGCGGGCGCATGGTCACGGCGCCGACCAATGGCGCAGCGGGGATCATCCCGGCGGTGCTGCACTACTACATGAAGTTCAATGCCGACGCGTCTGACGACGATGTGATCAATTTCTTCCTGGCCGCCGCAGCCGTCGGCATTCTGTGTAAGAAAAACGCCTCGATCTCCGGTGCCGAAGTCGGTTGCCAGGGCGAAGTCGGTTCAGCCTGCGCCATGGCCGCCGCCGGCTTGGCCGACATCCTCGGCGCCACCCCCGAGCAACTGGAAAACGCCGCCGAAATCGGCCTGGAACACAACCTCGGCCTGACCTGCGACCCGGTCGGCGGCCTGGTGCAGGTACCGTGCATCGAGCGCAATGCCATCGCCGCGGTCAAGGCCATCAACGCCACGCAAATGGCCCTGCGCGGTGACGGCAAGCATTTCATTTCCCTCGACCGGGTGATCCGCACCATGCGCGATACCGGCGCCGACATGCACGACAAATACAAAGAAACTTCACGGGGCGGCCTGGCGGTCAGCTGGGTGGAGTGCTGATTGCGCTGTCTGCGATCGTTTTTTCCGTGTTGCCCTGAAACGGATCACCGATCTCAATAACAACATAGAACCCATGTGGGAGGGGGCTTGCTCCCGATAGCGGTGCATCAGCCAAGTATTCATTGACTGATGCACCGCTATCGGGAGCAAGCCCCCTCCCACATAAGGAGCTCATTGTTTGACAGATCGCTGTACGGCACGCCCTTTGCTGTACAGCCCATGAGGTAAACGGAATTTGTACCACCTCAGCGACGGAGTGGCCGGTGGTCAGGCAACGCGAACTAATCACGACACCGGTCGTCAATGACTGCATGTTCTTATCAGGCGGTAACGCACCATGGACAATCCTTTTCAGATCATCACCGACACCTTCACCCCAAAATACCGCGTCAACCTGAGCATCCAACGGCTCGACGGCAGCATCATGCTCACCCTCTCGGACGAGACGGGCGTAGTGGCCAAACGCATGATCAGCGCCGAACAACGCAACGACCCGCAACGGCTCAAACGCCTGGTGCAAAGCATTCAATTCGGCATTGCCATCGAGCAGGGCCACAGCGCCATGGAGATCCTGGCGGTGATGACGGACGGCGACAGCCACAAATTGTTGCAGCGGCCGCCGACCCGCGCCCTGCCCTTCAGCGTCGGGCTTTAAAGCTCACCCTTCTCGGTCTCAAGGCTCGCCTCGCCCTTGCGACGCGGGCCTTCGACCTTCACCGACGGGAACGCCGACGACGCGTAGCGCACCACCAGAATCGCAAACGCCAACAGCAGAATCCCGCCGCACAGGTAGATGATGCCGAGGTCGGGCGGATTGTGGTGGGACACGTTGGAGATCAACAGACGCGTCAGCGCGGTGATCGCCACGTAGATCAGGAAGCGCACCGGCATGTGGTTGGTCTTGAAGTAAATCCCGACCATCGCGCCCAATTCCAGGTAGATGAACAACAGCAGGATGTCATCGATCTTGATGTGCCCGTTCTCCAGCATCCCCAGAAATTCCATCACCGCCGCCCAGGCGGTCACCGCACCGATGGCGAACAACGCCAGGTAATGGAACGACTCGACAAACAGGTTACCCAGGGACTCGGCCAGCCCATGGACTTGATGGCGCAGCTTTTCGGCCCAATTAAATTTCACGATGGTGCTTCCTTAGGTCGGTTCGACCGGATAATGCGGGTTGGACGTGACGGTTGTTCTGCATGCAGAAAAAAGGCCAGAGGCGGGTATAAGATGATGGCGGGGTGACATGAGACACGCCTGACCTGTATTTACGGGCTACATTAAAAAACTGCTACCCAAACCCCACGGTTTGGCTTACCCTTTTGGCTGTATATAAATACAGTAGTCGCAAAAGACAACTATCGTGAAGGCATGTGAGGTGGTGAATGGCCGTCGAAGTGGTATACCGCAGCAGCCGAGATCTGGAGCGTTTGTTCATGGATAAAGCCGAAGCTGACCGTCATGACAAGATGCTTGAACTCGCTGAGTTGCTCGCAGAAGTGTTGCAAAAAGCCGTGCCGTCCCTGAGCGAGCAGCAGGTGGAGGAAGCCGGGATCTACATGGCGAAGAATCGCGATGTGTTTGCCAAGGCGTTCAAGAGCCAACCGGATGCATTGTCCGAGTTGCTGAACGCACCGGCGGAATAAAGCCCGAATTGAACAGGCCCTGAGTCGATGATTCAGGGCCTTTTTAATGCCTATTTGTAGAGCAAGCGCTCGGCCAGTTCGTCCGCGACCCGTGCCGGGGAGCGTTTTTCGGCCTGGGCGTGGGCGAATATTTCCGTCAGGCGCGTGCCGATGTTGGACAGGTGCGCGGTGATGGTCGGCAGTTCGGCACCGCTGTGCTTGAGGGCGACGTAGATCAGGCCGCCGGAGTTGATCACATAGTCCGGGGCGTAGAGGATGCCGCGGCCTTCGAGTTGGTCGGCCACTTGCAGGTTGGTCAGTTGCGCACTGGCGGAACCGGCGACGGCGGCGCAGCGTAGCTGGCCGACGCTCTGGCGGTTGAACACGGCGCCCAGGCCGCAGGGTGCGAGGATGTCGCACGGAGTGCTGAGCAAGGCGTCGTTGGCGATGGGGTGCGCGCCGAGTTGCTCCATGGCCAGTTGCACCTTGCCGTGGTCGATGTCGCTGACCAGCAGTTCGGCGCCGGCGGCGTGCAGTTGTTCGGCCAGGGCGAAGCCCACGTTGCCCAGGCCCTGGATGGCCACGCGCAAGCCTTCGAGGTTGTCGCTGCCCAGGCGGGCCATGGCGGTGGTGCGGATACCGGCGAACACGCCCATGGCGGCATGGGGCGAGGGGTCGCCGGCGGCGGTGGTGCTGGTAACGAAGCGAGTGTGTTGGGCGATGCAGTCCATGTCGGCGACCGAGGTGCCGCTGTCGGTGGCGGTGATGTAGCGACCGTCGAGTTGCTCGATGCAACGACCGAAGGCTTCAAACAGCGCCGCACGGTTTTCCACATGGGCGGGGCGCAGGATCACCGCCGTCCCGCCCCCAACCGGCAACCCGGCCAGGGCGGCCTTGTAGCTCATGCCTTGGGCCAGGCGCGCGGCGTCCGCCACGGCGCTTTCATCGTCGGGGTAGGCAAGGTAGCGACAACCACCCAGGGCAGGGCCCAGGCGGCTGTTATGGATGGCTATGACCGCCTTCAACCCCGTCACCGGGTCGATGCTCAGGTGCAGCGATTCAAGGCGGGTGCTGTGCATGAGAGCAAACATCGTCGAGCTCCCGAATCACTTCTTGTGTCGCCAAGTATAGGCTTGCGGCAGAAAACTGCCGAAGTGCGCTGGAATAAGCCGTCCGGTTTTGTAGGTCTTGCGACATAAGCGGATAGGATATTTCTTAAGCCACTGGACGAAAATTCCCAGCAAGGCTAAAACGGGGGCATTCGCCGGAGAATGCAATGAATCCCCGTCACGCTTTTTTCGCCTGCCTGGAACGTTCGCCCCCCGCGCTGTTTGAAGCCGCGTTGTGGATCGCCGCCGAGCATGACCCGGCGGTGCAACCGGCGTTGATCATGCAGGACCTGAAATTGCTCGAGCAACAGGTCAGCCTGGGCATGCCCCTGCTGCCGGCGGATGAATTGGGCCAACCCTTGCTGCGAGGTATGAATGACCTCGGCTTCGCCCAGGATGACTTCACCCCGCTGCGCCCCGCCGCCGCCCTGCTGGACAAGGTATTGCAGCGCAAACGCGGGCAGCCCTTGGCCTTGGGGTTGATTGCCATGGAGCTGGCGCGACGCCTGGGCATTCCCATGGTCGGCGTCAACTTCCCCGGCCACTTCCTGTTGCGGGTGCCCGGTGCCGATCACTTACTGGACCCTTGCGGCGGGCGACGCCTGTACCCCAACGACTGCCGCGAGCTGCTGCAACGCCAGTATGGTCCCAACCTCAAGTTGCAAGCCGATCACCTGCACACCGCCGAACCCCGTTCGATCCTGCAACGGTTGTCCCGCAACCTGCGCCAGTTGCACCTGGCCAATGACAACCCCCTGGCCGCGCTGATCGACGCCGAACGCGTGCTGGAACTGGGCAATGCCAGCGCTGCCGATTACCTCGCACGGGCCAGCCTGTATCAACGCCTGGATTGCCCCAACGCCGAGCGCTTCGACCTGGAACACGCGTTGATGCTCAGCGAAGACCCGATCCAACGCCTGCGCCTGACTGAACGCCTGGGGCACTTGCCGCCCAACTCCGTGGTGCATTGAACCCACTGCTCTCAAGCGCCTATTTCCCTGTGGCAAGCCCGCTCACCACAGTGATCCTGCTCAATGTAGATGCAACATCTTCAGTGATTGGCCGGCACCTTGAGGATATCGTCGTGCAAAGGGCTCTCCGGCGCGTCAGTCGCGGGCGAGCGCACTTGAATGATCAACAACGCCGCGATCACCGCCGGAATCGCGCAGAAGAAGAAAATCTGCTGCACCGGAATATGCATCGCCAGCAGCATGCTGCCCAGCAACGGGCCCAGGATCGAGCCGAAGCGCCCCACACCCAATGCCCAACCCGTACCGGTGGCGCGTACATGCGCCGGATAAAAATTGCTGGCGAAAGCATTAAGGGTCAGTTGCCCGCCGATGATGCAAAACCCGGCGGCAAACACACAGGCCACCAGATAGCGCGGATTGTCGTGGTTCAGCCCCAGCAGCACGGTACACACCGCAGCCGCGGCCAGCACGCCGGACAACAGCCGCACCTTGCGCTTCAATCGGTCGGCAAACCAGGCCATGCCGATGGCACCCAAGGTGCCGGCGAACAGGAACATAGAGGTCACCAGGTTGGCTTCACTCAACGCCAGGCCACTTTCCAGCAGCAGCGACGGCAACCAGCTGATCATGAAATACAACAGGATCAGGCTGACAAAGAAGGTCGCCCAGATCAGCACGGTCGGGCGTGCATAGCCATGGCGAAACAGCTCCACCACCGTCAATGGGCTGCCCTGCTCGCGGCGGTTTTCTTCCTCGCTAGCCAGTGGCGCACGCCACCCAGGCAACATGCGCGCGGTGACCTTATGCAAGCGTGCATACGGCGGCGCATCGCGCAGCAGGCGCGGCAGGGATTCCGGCAGCAGCCACACCAGGAAAGGGAACAGCAGCAACGGCGTCACGCCGCCGGCAAGAAACACCGCCTGCCAGCCAAAGCCGTCGATAAATCCTGCGGCCACAAACCCACCGGCTGCACCGCCGAACGAGAAGCCGCACGCCGCCAACGTCACCATCAAGGTGCGCAAACGTGGCGGGGAATAGTCCGACATCAACGCCATGGCACTGGGCATCGCGCCGCCCATGCCGATACCGCAGATAAAGCGCGCCGCCATCAGCGTTGGCAGCGAGCTGGCGAAGACCATCAAGACCGTGAGGCTGGCGTAGATCAGCACGCAGCCCAGCAGGATGCGGCGAACGCCAAAGCGGTCGGCCAGGGGTGTCACCAGCAACGAGCCCAAGGTCAGCCCCAGCAGGTTGGCACTGAACACCGGTCCGAACGCGGCCTTTTCCAGCCCCCAATCCGACGCCAGCGCCGGTACCACATAACCCAGCACCTGGGCATCGTAGCCATCGGTTACCAGCAACAAGGCCAGCAACAGGAGAATCAACCACTGGTAGCGCGACACCGGACGGGCATCGAGTGCCGCGCGAAAGCTGGCAATCTGATTGTGCATCGCAAGGTACCTGTTTTTATTATTGTGCTCACGCTCTGCGCGGGCACGATCACTCAGGAGTGTCGGGTTGATTGGCAGGGTGGGCCTGGATAAATGCCGGATGCTGCGCCGCCAACGCCGCCACCCTGCCGATGCGCGGATACGCCCCCAGCGGCACCTTGAAGCGCTCCGCCGCATACAGCTGGGGAATCAGGAAGGCATCGGCCATCCCCGGCTGCTCGCCGAAGCAATAGCCCTTATCGCCAATCAACTGTTCCACCGCCCCCAGCCCCTGGCTGATCCAATGCCCGATCCACTCCAGCACCTGCGCCTCGTCATGTCCCCACTGACGCAACAGGTTCTGGGTGCTGGAGTTGTGCAGCGGGTGAATATCGCAGCCGATGATCGACGCCACCGCGCGTTCATGGGCACGGGTGGCCATGTCCTTGGAAAGCAGCGGCGCCTGTGGATAACGTTCTTCGAGGTACTCGATGATCGCCGGCGACTGAATCAACAGTTCACCGTCATCGGTACGCAAGGCCGGCACCCGGCCCTGGGGGTTGATGGCCAGGTACTCCGGCTGGCGATTAGCGCCGCCCGCCGGCACCAGCAGGTTGACCGGCACGGCGGTGAAATCCAGGCCCTTGAGCGCCAGGGCGATGCGAACCCGGTACGACGACGTTGAGCGGTAGTAGGTATAGAGTTCCATCGCCATGCCCTCTTAGCGCGCCGCGACCACAGTGCCACGGCATTCGCCGAAGCCGATGGAGGCGAAGCCTTCACGACTGCAACGGGCGCGCAGGATGATTTCGTCGCCGTCCTCGAGGAACCTGCGCACTTCGCCGGAAGGCAGTTCGATGACCTTCTTGCCGCCTTCGGTCATCTCCAGCAGGCTGCCGAACTGCCCGGCTTCAGGGCCGGACAAGGTGCCCGAACCAAACAGGTCGCCGGCCTGCAATTGGCAACCGTTGACGCTGTGGTGCGCCACCAATTGCGCGACGGTCCAGTACATATGCAGGCTATTGCTCAGGGCGAGGCGATGAGCCGGCAGGTTCTGTTCGCGCATCGAAGCGGTGGTGATCAGTACTTCCAGCTCAATATCGAGCGCGCCGGCCGCCTGATCGCGCTTATCCAGCAGGTACGGCAGTGGCTGCGGATCGCCTTCGGGCCGCGCCGGCTGGGCTTTGCGAAACGGTTCCAGAGCTTCGGCCGTGACCACCCAAGGTGAAATGCTGGTGATGAAGCTCTTCGACAGGAACGGGCCCAGCGGCTGGTATTCCCAGGCCTGGATATCCCGCGCCGACCAGTCATTGAGCAGGCAGAAACCGGCGATATGCTCGGCTGCATCGCCGATGGCAATCGAGTCGCCGATGGCGTTGCCCTGGCCAATCCAGATGCCCAACTCCAGCTCATAGTCCAGGCGTGCGCAGGGGCCGAAGGTTGGTTCGGTCTGGCCAGCCGGCAAGGTCTGGCCTTTGGGGCGAAGGACGTCGGCACCCGAGGGGCGAATGGTCGAGGCGCGGCCGTGATAACCGATCGGCACATACTTGTAGTTCGGCAGCAGCGGGTTATCCGGGCGGAACAGTTTACCGACGTTCTGCGCGTGCTCGATGCCGACGTAGAAGTCGGTGTAGTCGTTGATCTTCGCCGGCACGTGCATCTGGCAATCGGCGGCGCGGTGCAGCACCTGCGCTTCACGGCTCTGCAGTTTGCTGCCCTCCGCCAACAGTTCCAGCAGGCGCTCGCGCAAGGCCACACGCGGACCACGGCCCAATTCGAAGAAGGCGTTCAACTGACCGCCGGCAGTGGCTTCAACGGCACGGCGGGCTTCGCCTTCAAACTCATCCAAAGCGGCATGCAGATCGAGGATGGAATCGCCAATCGCCACGCCACTGCGCGGGGCAGAGCCGTTGATGCTGAACACGCCCAGCGGCAGGTTTTGCAGGGGGAAATCGCGGTGACCATTGGCGGAGGCTACCCAACTGCGGGTAGGGGTTGGCTGCGTCATGGGTTATCTCCGGTTCGGGTTGAAGGTGACGGGCAACGAGGCCCAGCACGCGTCATAGGAAGGTTGCAGTTGCGGGCACTCCAGGGCGAACTGGGTGGGACGCAGCACTTGGCTGGTCTCGAACATGAAGGCCATGGTGTTATCGATCTTGTGCGGCGCCAGGTCCACGTTGATGGCCTTGGTGCAGGTCTCGCCGTCCGGGCCGTGGGCGCTCATGCAGCTGTGCAGCGACGCGCCGCCGGGCAGGAAGCCTTCGGCCTTGGCATCGTAGGCGCCCTGGATCAGGCCCATGTATTCGTTCATCAGGTTGCGGTGGAACCACGGCGGACGGAAGGTGTTCTCGGCCACCATCCAGCGCGGCGGGAAGATCACGAAGTCGAGGTTGGCCAGGCCGTGCACGCTGGTGGGCGAGGTCAATACGGTGAAGATCGACGGATCGGGATGATCGAAACTCACGGTGCCAAGGGTGTTGAAGCGGCGCAGGTCGTATTTGTACGGCACGTTGTTGCCGTGCCAGGCCACCACGTTCAGCGGTGAATGGTCCAGCTCGCACGCCCACAGTTCACCGAGGAATTTCTGCACCAGCGTGGTCGGTTGCCTGAGGTCTTCGTAGTGGGCCACCGGGGTGAGGAAGTCACGCGGATTGGCCAGGCCGTTGCTGCCGATAGGCCCCAGGTCCGGCAGGCGCAGGGGCGCGCCATGGTTTTCGGCGACGTAACCGCGCGCCTGTGCATCCAGCAGCTCGACGCGAAATTTGAGGCCACGGGGCAACACCACAATGTCCAGCGGCTCGACGTCCAGCACCCCCAGTTCGGTGGCGATGCGCAGGCGGCCCTGCTCGGGCACGATCAACAGTTCGCCGTCGGCATTGAAGAACACACGGTCCATGGAGCGATTAGCGCAGTAGTTATAGATGCTGATGCCCGAGGGTTTTTCCGACCCGGCGTTGGCCACCATGCCGACCAGGCCGTCGACAAAGTCTGTCGGCTCACTCGGAATATCCAACGGGTTCCAGCGCAGGCGATTGGGCGTCACCGCCCCCAACGAGCCGCCGGCCAGCTGCCGCTCCAGCTTGATAAACGCGGGGTGATTGGCCGATGGCTGGATGCGGTACAGCCAGGTGCGGCGGGCTTCGCTGCGTACCATGGTGAAGGCGGTGCCGGAAAACAGCTCGGTATACAGCCCGTAGGGGGCTTTTTGCGGGGAGTTCTGCCCGACCGGCAAGGCGCCGGGCAGGGCTTCGCTGGCGAATTCATTGCCGAAGCCCGACAGGTATTCGAGGTTCATGGATCATCCTCAAGGCGGAAGTTGTTTTTATCGTAATCCAGTTACGCATAACGTAATTTGATCACTATCGACCGTCAAGCTATAAAGACGCCCATTCATCTCTCGGATTCTCGCCCCTCCATGGAAAAGCCCCGCGACACCGGTAAACAGAAAGTCCGCTCGGCCGAAGTGGGCACCGACATCCTCAAGGCCCTGGCCGAACTGTCGCCCTCCACGTCGTTGTCGCGGCTGGCCGACCACGTGCAGATGCCGGCGAGCAAGGTGCACCGTTATTTACAGGCGCTGATCGCCTCGGGCTTTGCCGAACAGAACGCCGCCACCAACCATTACGGCCTGGGACGCGAGGCGTTGCGCGTGGGCCTGGCCGCGCTGGGCAGCATGGACGTGCTGAAAGTCGGCGCGATGCCCCTGGCGGAGCTGCGCGACGAGTTGAATGAAACCTGCTTCCTGGCGGTATGGGGCAACCAGGGCGCGACGGTGGTGCAGATCGAACCGGCCGTGCGCGCCGTGACGGTGGTGACGCAATTGGGGTCGGTGCTGCCGCTGCTCAGTTCATCCACCGGGCTGGTGTTCAGTGCCTTCCTGCCGTCGCGGGAAACCGTCGAATTGCGTGAGCGTGAAATCCAGGCCGGCACCGCCCATGCCCTCGCCGACGACCAGGCCTACGCCACGGCCTGTGAACAGATCCGCCGACGCGGCCTGCACTTTGTGCATGGCCTGCTGATGCCGGGGGTGGATGCGCTGTCGGCACCGGTGTTCAACGCGGTCGGGCAAGTGGCGGCGGTGATGACCGTGGTCGGCCCCACCTCGCTGTTCCACGCCGACGAAGATGGCCCGGCGGCGCAGCGCCTGCTGGCGGCGACCCGGGCCGTGAGCTGGCGAATGGGCTACCAGCCCTGAACTAGTCGTGCCACTGGGCCAGGGCCAGCGCCACGCGGTTCTCGAGGGCGCGGACAGGGGCTGCGTCGCTGAGGTAGTTGTTGCTGATCATCGAAAATACCAGGCGTCGTCCCTCGGCGTCGGTGATATAGCCGCTCAACGATGACACGCCGGCCATGGAGCCGGTCTTGGCGTGCAGGTTGTTTTCCGCAGCCGTCCCGCGCAGGCGATAGCGCAGGCTGCCGCCGGTCATACGGTCGGCATTGCCGGCAATCGGCAAGGCGTTGTACCAGGCGTCGAACCAGGGTTGTTTGGCGCTAGCCAGCAGCAGGTCGGTCAGGTTCTGCGCCGACACCAAGTTGCGTCGCGACAAGCCTGAGCCATCCACCTGGTTGAGTGTCGCCGGGTCCAGGCCCTGGCGCTGCATGAACGCCGCCACCGCCGCCACGCCCGCTGCCGCAGTGCCCGCATTGGCGGTTTTGCGGCCCATGGCCTTGAGCAGGGCTTCGGACATGTTGTTGTTCGAGAGCTTGAGCAGCGGTGTGATCAAGTCCTGCAACGGCGCCGATTGATGCTCCGCCAACACCGTCGCCGCCGCCGCGGGGCTGGCGCCACCGATCACGCGCCGGCCCAGCACCTGGATGCCCTGCTGCGCCAAGGCCTGCTCAAACAGATTGGCCACCAGTTGCGTCGGTTCCCACACACTCACCCACTGCCGACTTTGCTTGCCCGGCGCCAGCGCGCCGCTGAGTTGCAGCAGGTTGGTGCCGTGCTGGCGGGTAATGGCGTAGCTGTTGCCGGGGCCGCTGATGGCGCGGTTACTCAGTTGCACGTAGTCGGTTGACGGGCTCACCACCACGTTCACTGGCTGGCCGAGGGCGACGGGAGCCTTTGCCGTGACGAGTAAGGTGCCTGCATCAAAATCCGTGTTGGGCGACACCGTCAGCGCCGAAATCTGTGCGCCGTAGTAAGTGCTCTCGTCGTCCTGGGCCCAGTCCACGCCCAAACGCTCGGCGTCGAACCACGTGTCGTCGAACACCAGGTCGCCTTGCACCTGGCGCACGCCCTGGCTCGCCAGTTGGGCGGCCAGTGCCTGGTAGTCGGCGAACTGCGTGGTCGGGTCGCCGAGACCGCGTAGGTACAGGTTGCCGGCCAGGCGCCCACCTTGCTGGGTGCCGTTGCTCAACAGTTGGGTGGAGAAGCGGTATTGCGGCCCCAGCACATCCATCGCCGCAGCGGTGGTCAGCAACTTGAGGTTGGAGGCCGGGATCAGGCGCGTGCGCGGGTTGTGCTGATAGAGGGTGCTGCCACTGCGGGCGTCGCGCACCATGACGGAAACCGTGGCGCCGTTGAGGACTGGATCGGCCAACAGCTGATCCAGGGTTGAAGGCGTGGATGGCTGCGAAACACTCGCACAGCCGCCCAGTAAAACGCTCAGGCACAACAGGTGTAGCCATCGTCCAAAGTGCATCAGTAACGTGTTCCGCAAAGCCATTGGTGGCCGCAACGCTAACAGCTCCGTACCTTTGTGGCGAGCGGGCTTGCCCCGCGTTGGGTGGCGAAGCCGCCCTTACTGATGCCGTCGCGTTCTTTCAGGAGCACCATGGAGTCTGTTTTGGGGCTGCTTCGCAGCCCAACGCGGGGCAAGCCCGCTCACCACAGGAAGCCCACTCACCAGAGGAAGCCCGCTCACCACAGGAGGCCCGCTCACCAGAGGAAGCCTGCCCACCACAAGGAGCACACTTGCCATAGGGAGCCCGCCAGGTTTTAGAACTCCAGGGTGCTGGACACCGATACCTGCCGCGCATCGCCCATGGACACAAACAGTCGGCTGGCCGCAGAGGTGTAGTAAACGCGGTCGAACAGGTTTTTCACGTTGACCTGGAACTTGACCTTCTGCCCGTCGATCTTGGTGTCGTAGGTGGCGAAGGCATCCGCCACGGTGTAGCCCGGCAGGGTGAAGTCGTTGGCGGCGTCGCCTGCGCGCTCGCCGACATACCGCGCACCGGTGCCCACACGCAACTGATCGCCGCCGAAAATGTTGCCGAAGTCGTAGGCCACCGACAGCGAGCCGGTGTGCTTGGCCACGTTTTGCAGGCGGTTGCCTTCCAGCGTCGGGTCGTTGTCCTTGATGTCTTCGGCGTCGGTATAGGCGTAGCTGCCGATCAGGCTCCACTGGTCGGTCAACTGGCCGCTGGCGTCCAGTTCCAGGCCACGGGAGCGTACCTGCCCCGCGATGCTGTAGATGGTGTTGGCACCGGAGCCCACTGACACCAGCACATTGCGCTTGTCGATATTGAACAACGCCGCACTGGCGGTGATGCGCCCCGGGATGTCGAGCTTGGCGCCCAGTTCCCACGACTTGGATTCCTCCGGCGTGAGGTCGCCGGTCAACGTGCTGCCATCGGCCAAGGCGGCGATGGTGGAGTTGGGCTTGAACGACTCGGTGTAGCTGCCGTAGAACGACAACTCATCGGTGTAGCGGTACACCAGGCCGGCACGCGGCACCCAGGCCTGGCCGTTGCCGTCGGTGTTGGCCTTGAACGGCACGCCTTTGCCGGCGTACTGGTCATACATCTGATAGCGCGCACCGGCCACGAAGATCCACTGGTCAGTCAGGTGAATCGCGTCCTGGAAGAACAGCGAATCGCTGCGCAACAGGTCGGTCTGGGCGCTGTCGGCGGCGCTGACGGTAGTGCCCGCGACTTCGTTGCCGTACACCGGGTTGTTGTAGTTGAAGGTGCCGCGCGAGTTCTGGCGAATCAGGTCGGCGCGGTAGATCTTGCGGTACTCGTCGTCCAGGCCGAACACCAGGTCATGCTGCATGCCCAGCACATTGACCTTGCCTTCCAGGCTGGCTGTGGCGAAACGGTCAGTGGTGATCGCGCCCTTGGTACCGTCCATCTTGCGGGTCAGTGTGCCGTTGGTGTTCACCGCGCTGACACGCACCTGGCTGGCGTCGTAGGTTTCACGGTTCCAGCTGTAGCCGAAATGGGCTTTCCAGTCGTCGTTCAAATCGTGGTCGGCTTCAAAGCGGTACAGGTCGGAACGGCCTTCCATGTTGTTGAACGGCTCGTCCAGACGGCGAGTGGCCGGGATGTCCAGCGGGTGGTTGGACTTGTCGATGGCGGTGCCGCGGTCGAACGGCGAGAGAAATTCGCGGTGTTCGTAGGCAAACAACAACTTGGTGGTATCGCCGTACCAGGCCAGGGACGGCGCCACCAGCGACTCGCGGTGGGTGCCGAAATTGCGCCAGTAGTCTTCGTCCTCATGGTCGACGATCAGGCGATAGGCCAGGCCCGAATCGCCGATGGGGCCGGTGGTGTCGAGGTTGCCGCCGCTGCCGTTCTTGCCATCGCCGAAGGTGGAGCCGCGCACGGTCAGGGACGTAGCCTGGGTCAGTTGCGGTTTTTTGCTGACGATGTTGACCACGCCGCCCGGGTCCTGGATGCCATACAGCAGCGACGACGGGCCCTTGAGCACTTCGACCCGTTCTGCGGTTGAATTCAACGCCCGGCCCTGCACCACCGGCATGCCATCGCGCATGATCGAGCCGTTACGGTTATCGCCGAAGCCGCGCAGCATCACCGCGTCCTGGGTGCTGGCCAGGGTGTTGGCCTGGGTGATGCCGCTGATATTGGCCAGGGCGTCATCCAGGTTGCGCGGGGTCTGGTCGCGCAGCACTTGGGCGGGGACCACGTTGACGGTCTGCGGGGTTTCCAGCAGCAACGCGCGGGAACGCATCACCGAGCTGGTGGGCGGGGGCTGGTAGCTGGTGCTGTCCTCGGTTTGGCCGACCCCGCTGATGGTGGTGGCGCCGAGGTTCAGCGCGCCATCGGTGGGCACCGGTTCCAGGGCCAGGGTGCGGGCGTCGATCTGGCGGAAGGTAAAGCCGGAGTTGCCCAGCAGACGTTGCAGGGCCTGGGTCGCACTCATTTGCCCGCTGACCGCCGGGGCACTGAGGCCATAGGGCGCTTCATCGGTGTAGATCACGCTGATCCCGGTAACCCGGCTGAAATCGCTCAAGGCCTGGGGCAACGGTTTGGCAGCCAGGGCAAAGGTGAACTGGGCGCTTTGCTGCTCCTGCGCCTGCGCCACGCCGAGGGGCAGCAATGCCAGACCCGACACCGCCAATACCGAGGCTCCCAGCCACTGTTTAACCCAACCGCCCGCCGTCGACTTCATGCTGTGAGAACCCGTGTAGAAAACGCTGTTAATGCGAATAGATCGCAGTTTCAAGCACTACACGGATGGGCTGACGGTTTACCTCACCTTTATTTGCAAATATTTTTATTTATTGCGCCTGAATGCAAAAACCCAAGCGTGGGAAATGCACATGCACGGTGCCGGCGCGTTCATCGGTACGGCGCAGGATCAGCTCTTCGCGCCCGGCAAACAGCAGTTCACCGGCCACGGGGTCGGTGCCGTAGTCAGTGGCCGAGATGGTCACCTGCTGGCCGGGTTTGAAGCCGTTCAAGTCCTCGAAAACCTCATCGGACAGCGCAGTGGGCGTAGCGTTACGCGCCACTTCCAGCGCTTGCTCGGCGCTGATCTCACTGGCAGTGCCATGGCCAAAGCTCAGCACCCGGTCCAGCCACGCCGCCACAGCGGGATACGCATCCACCAACGGTGCAGTCACCGACGAGCCCTTGAGGAACCACAGCGGATGGGCCAGGGCAAAGTCGGCAATCGACGGCTCACCGAACAGGAAGTCCCCCGTCGGGTGCTGCAATTGCTGATCGATACGATGGATGATCGCCGGCCATTGGTGCTTGGCCTGGTCCAGTTGCACGCGGGCGGCGGTGCCACCGCTGAACAATTTGCTGCGGTCGGCCACCAGCACCTGGAGCATCTGTGGCGGTACGTTGGCAAATTTGACGGCCAGGGATTCAGGCTGGAACACCAGCGCCACGGCATGGGAAAACACTACCGAGTCGGCCCAGGCGGCGAAGCCTTGGGTGACCAGCTCCAGTCCTTGGGGAAACAGCGCCGGGGCGGATTTTTCCTGCTCCAGGCGTCGGGCGATCAAGGCGGTGTCACAGTAGATGTCGGCACCGACTTGCAGCACCGGCGTCTTGCGATAGCCGCCGGTCAAGGCGGTGAGGTCAGGCTTGGGCATCACCGGCGAGATGCGCACGGAATGCCAGGACAAGCCCTTGAAGCCCAGCATCAGGCGGGCTTTTTCAGCAAAAGGGGACTGCGGGTAATGGTGGAGAATCAACTCAGACATGCCAGGCTCCGCTCGATAGGTGAGCGGCTAGCTTAGCCTGCAAAACCCCAGGCGGGGACGATGGGAACCCATCAGTCAAATCAATGAGCCACTTGCGGCCAGGCACTCCTTGGCGCTTTTCTTCAACTTCTTGATCAAGCGCTCCTGGCGCAACGCCTCGCCTTTGCTCGCGCATTGCTCCGTGTACACCAGCGCGACCGCCGGGCTGGACAGGAAAAACCGTGCGCCCTTGCCGCTCTGATGAGCGGCAAAACGGCGCACCGGGTCATTGCTGATGCCGCAATACAACGCGCCATTGGCGGCGCGTACCAGGTACACAAACCAGGGTTTGGGTTCAGAAGGATCAGTCACGGGTCGATTCGGCAAACCAGAAGAGCGCCAAGCTTATCAACGACCGGCCTGGAATGCCCTGAGGCCTTTGAGCGCCTGGGCACGCACGGCGTTTTTCAGGGCCGGCGACCAGCCCAGCAACAGGCCCTTGAGGCCCAGGGCCTGGCGCGACCAGCGCCACAAATCGAAGTGGTCGTGGTGTTCGCAGATCTTGCCATCGCGAAACACAAACCGCGCGCCGATATCGTTGACCACCGTGTTACCGGTGGCGCTGAACAGGTAGGTCGCGACCCAATGCGCGCTGCCGGTGGTTTCATCGCTGCGCACATGGTCGAACGTCAGGGAGAAATCCTTGGCCCGGGTGGTGAGCATGCGCCACATATCGCCGGCGTCACGCCCGCGCAACTCACCGAAGGCCGGGTCGCTGAACAGCACATCCTCGGTGTAGCAGGCCGCCATGGCCTCGGCATCCAGCCGCTGGAAAGCGCTGTAAAACTCGGTGATCAGGGCGTTGTGTGCGTCGCTCATGGGCAGGTTCCAGACCAGGGGTTGTAAGCCGTCCAAGATAGTCCGGGCGCCGGTAAAACTCTATCGCCATTTACACCGGGAATGCCCCACCCGGCGCTACGGCACCATGCCGCAGCTGCGTGCGTAGGCAAACAGGTCCACATCGGTGGAGATGCACAGCCGACTCATGGCCGTGCTTTTCTGCTTGCTGATCGTGGAAATACTGCGATTGACCCGGGCCGCAATCTGGCTGACGGTCATGCCGCTGGCCAGCATCCTGACCACTTCGCGCTCCTTGCTGGATAGCTGCGGCTGTTGCAGCTGATCGCCGGTGCCCGCCTCCACCAACTGCGCGCGCAGGCATTCACTGACAAATGTCTCGCCCTTGATCACGGTACCGATGGCGGTAGGCAGCTCCCGGGCCGAGGCACTCTTGGCGACAATCGCCCGTGCCCCGTGGGCAAAGGACGCACGCAGCGTCGCCACATTGGCAAACATGGTGACCAGAATCACCGGCAATGTCGGGTACTGGCGCCGCAACAGCCCCAGCAGTCCGTAGCCGTCGGCCTGCTGGCCGCCGGGCATGGCGAAGTCAGTCACCAGCACGTCACACGCCACGCTGCCCAGCAACTTGAGCAATTCATCGGGACCGTCGGCCTCACCGACCACTGTGCATCTACCGCCCGCCTCAATCACCACCCGTTGCCCGATGCGCACAATGGGATGATCGTCGGCAATAATTACACGCAACATAAATACCCACGAATGATGGCAACTTGGAATTAGCGCAAAATACCTGTGTCCTCTTGTTTCAACAACCACTCTACGCAGCCGGCTCCGGATTGCGTCCAGCGTTTGATAGATGGCAACTTTACGCCTACAAAATAAAAAGAAATTACCTACATCCAAAACTTCCAACTAAAAGTAATAACTTCCTACAAACCTTTGAGTCCCGAAGACTCATAACCGGCTCAGATAAGCAATGTATACCCGCAAGTTGCGCTGGAAGGCCTGCAACCGCGGCGTATTCGCCACCACACCATCGGCCTGGACCCGCGCAATCAACTGTTCGCCGCAATGCCCCAGGTCGACTCCGCCGACGAAGGCCAGACTGCCCACCAAACGGTGCAATCGCTCCACCAGCAAGGGCGCATCGGCGCGGGCCTGCGCCAGGTCCAGCCAGGCATCGTCCTCCCGTGCTTCCTCAATCAGGCTGGCCACCGCCCGGTTCACCATCTCATCACTGCCGAAAATTTCGATCAGGCTGGCCCGCGTCGGCCATGCGATCGCGCCTGGACGACGAGCCGGCGCCTCCACCAACGGTGGCAAGGGTGAGGGTGCCAACTTCAGGACAGGTACTTGCTTGGAAAATACCCTTGTCACCATGGTCACCTCATTGCGCTTACAGTAATGGGTCAGCCCATGAGCTCATCAAAACCCAAGGCACTCACATGACTGTCTACAAGCGACCATGAATATCCTTCCGGATATAAAAGTGGCGATACAACAACTACGAAAAATCCAACTTTCCTACAAAATATGAATATAAATTCTCACGCGCTTACGCCTGAATTCTGGCCCCGTCGATTGTCGTAATAGTTGTATTTCCCCCGCAGCACCGCGCGGCTAAATTGCCGCCACTCCGCAAAGACGGAACGGGCTCGCGGCCTTCTGCGACCCCAGCCAAATACAACCCGCCGCCTTGCTCGCCGCCTTCCCGCAAAGGCCGGACGATGCTGCGCGCGCTTCTATCAGCCAGCCCTGTAGTGGAACGTATTGAAATGAGCAAGTCCCTGACCCTGTCGAGCATCGCCCTTTTACTCGCCAGTGCTGCACCCGCCTTTGCTGCCAGCAACGTTGACCTGACCGTCAAAGGCCTGATCACCCCGAATGCCTGCACTCCGACGGTCTCGGCCGGCGGTGTTGTCGACCACGGGAAGATAGCCTCTAAGGACCTGGTCCAGAACAACCCGACGACATTGCCCCGAGTGACGTTGCAGTTGAGCATTGATTGCGATGCAACCATTCCCTTCGCCATCAAGCCCATCGATAACCGCAGCGGCTCCTCAATCAGCAGCACTAATTTCGGCCTGGGCTTTGTCAATGGCAACAAGAAATTGGGCAGGTTTTACCTGACACCAAAAAACATGGTCGCCGACGGCGTCGCAGTCCAACCCATTGCCTCCAGCGACGGCGGCCGCACCTGGTATGACGAGTGGGCCTGGGAACTGCAGACTCTGTGGGGCGCAGGCGCCATGGACGACGCCACCACGCTGCTGCCGATCAAGAACCTGGTGATGGGCCTGGAGGTTGGTACCCAGATCAACCGCGCAGACCAGTTTGATTTCAGTAACGAGACGCCCATCGACGGCTCCGCAACGCTGGAAGTGGTGTACCTGTAACTCAACCCCGTCCACACGGAAGGTTCTAACCATGCATTTTGCCCACGCGATCCCATTGACGGCGTTGTTACTCGCCGCCTCGCCACTGACACTGGCCGCCAGCACTACCGACCTCGCCGTCAAAGGCACCATCACCCCCAGCGCCTGTGCGCCGCTGATCGGCGGCGGTGGCACGATCGACTTCGGAAAAATGGCGGCCAAGGATCTGGAGGCCGATCAGTACACCTCGCTGCCCCACCAAAGCCTGCAGTTGAGCGTGCGCTGTGAGGCGCCGACGTTCTTCACCCTGACCACCGTCGACAACCGCGCCGGCTCCTCGGCCAACCACGCCAACTGGCATGGCCTGGGCATGACGTCGGACGGGGAAAAACTCGGCGGCGCCGCCTTCCACCTGTATGCCCCGGTGGCGGACGGCGTTGCCGTACGCACCATTACCTCAGTCGATGGCGGCGTTACATGGGTACCCACCAGCATGCTCACCCACACCATGCTGACGGCAATCGCGGTAGGCAACCGACTGGTCCCCATTGCCGTGCAAGACTTCGATGCGCAAATCCGCCTGTACACCCACATCGCCCCCGCCAGCAGCCTGACCCTGACCGACGAAGTCCCCGTAGACGGGCACGCCACGGTCCAAGTCAACTACCTGTGACGCCCCCCAGACTCAATTGAAAGGAACTCGCCGCCCATGAAGCCCCTGTTTAACGCATTCGCCACCGGCCTGATACTGCTCGGTTCTACCACCGCTTACGCCGCGTCCACCGTCGACCTGACCGTCAAGGGCCTGATCGTACCGAGCGCCTGCACCCCCGTGCTGTCCAGCGGTGGCGTGATCGATCACGGCAAGATTTCCGCCAAGGACCTGAACACAAACAGCAATACGGTTATTGGGAACCACACCTTGACCATGGTCGTCAGCTGCGACAGCGCGATCACCTTTGCGCTGCACTCGGTCGACAACCGGGCCGGGTCGTCCATCGCCTACTACGGCCTGGGCCTGATCAACGGCAACCAGAAGCTCGGCTCGTTTGATTTGATGCTCACCAACCCGATCGCCGACGGTGTTGCAGTGCAGCCGATTGCGTCACTCAACGGCCAGGACAACTGGTACAGCGAAAAATTCTGGGACCCGGGCCTGTACATGTCGGTGGCCAGCATGGCGGACGACAGTCAACCGGTGCCGGTCAAGGACTTGTCCCTGGAGTTGGTGGTTCAAACCGTCATCGCCCGCACCGACAGCCTGGACCTGAGCAACGAGGTCACCCTCGACGGCTCGGCCACCCTGGAAGTGAAGTACCTGTAACGCCCTGGGCGCCCATGCCTGGCAATCCATCACGGGCATGGGCGCTGTTTCTGTACCGCCCGTATTCAACTCGACCCGTGGCGCTCCCCATGAACACGCTCACTCAACGCCTGGCTGTATTGCTCTTGCTGACGACGACTCCTGCGGTGTTCGCCGCCGCCTTCGTCGACCTCACGGTGACCGGGCGGCTTACGCCGGATGCCTGTCACGTCACGCTGTCAGACCAAGGCACGGTCGACCACGGAAAAATCCCCTCGCACACCTTGAACGCCAACGAATTCACGGTGTTGCCCAGCCAGTTGCTGCAACTGAATGTGCAATGCAGCAGGCCGATGCTGTTTGCCCTGGTGGGGCTCGACAACCGCGCCGAGTCGTCACTGGCCCCCGGTTTTTTCTATGGCCTGGGCAGGAACATTCATGTGCCGGCCGAGCGCCTGGGATCCGTGGCCTTGTCCTACCGCAACCCCATCGGCGATGCGCAGTCCATGCAGGTGCTGGCCTCCAGTGACAACGGTGAAACCTGGTCGCCGGAACCGAATGCCTATCCCAAATCCTATGTGGGCTTCGCCCCACCCGGTGATCGCCAGCCCGACTTCATCGGCCAGTTGAGCGCCCAACTGCGCATCGACACCTCCATCAACTTCAGCCAGTACCTGACCCTGAACCAGGAGGTGCCGCTGGACGGTTCCATCGTGCTGGACCTGCGCTATCTCTGACCTTTTCATGCTGCCCCAATGGAAAACCCCGTCATGACGACGACATTGCTCAAAACCTCAACCTGCCTCATTGCCCTGACGCTGCTGTTTGGCACGGGAGCGCAGGCCGACGGCATGATCCCGGACACCTCCGTGGTCATCGTCTACGAAGCCGAAGGTGAAGCGGCCGTTTCGGTCACCAACACCGACAGCCAACTGGCCCTGCTCCACGTCACCCTGGAAGACATTCCCGAAGACCGCGAGCCGTTGCTCGTCGTCACCCCGCCCCTGTCGCGGGTGGAGGCGTCCAAATCGCAACTGGTGCGGTTCATCCTGCAACGCCAACAACCGCTGCTGACCCAGCGGCTCAAGCGCGCGATCTTCGAAGGCATGCCCCAGGGCCGCCCGGCCACCGAAGCAGGGCATGCCCGGGTGGGCGTGACCGTGCGCCAGAACCTGCCGGTGATCATTCATCCCAAGGGCCTGGCCCTCAATCGCACGCCCTGGACCCGCCTGACCTGGTCGCAGCACGGCAACACGCTGCAGGTGCGCAACGACAGTCCGTACGTGGTACGTCTGGCCCAGGAGTTGCGCCTGCTGCCTGGCAACGGCAAGGCCATGTTGCCGCGCACCTACGTGTTGCCGGGGGAAACCCTGAGCGTACCGGCCACCGGTGGCACCGCCAGTAAAGTCCGGCTGCAGCCGGCCACGGTGTATGGCTTTGCCGTCGCCGCCTACGAAGCCCCCCTCACCTGACCAACACGACAGGCGCCCGGCGCCTGCATAACGAAGTGACGGCTCGAAGACCGTCACCGGGCGCACAGACGCCATTATTCGAGTGCCTTTCGTGAAAACAGTATTGAACTACCGTGACGGCGATGCCCTGCCCGACATTCCTAACCGCAGCGCCCTCCCCGCGCTGCTGCTGGCGTGCAGCCTGTTGCCCGCCGAAGCCTGGGGCGCAGAACGCACAGGCTTCGATGCGACCACCCTGCACCAACGCGGCATCGACCCGCAGCTGGCCAGCCTGCTGCTGGACGCACCGCGCTTTGCCGCCGGCCGGCACGCGGTGAGCCTGCGGGTCAACGGCCTGCCCCGGGGGCGGCTGGAGGTCGGTTTCGATCAACAGGGCCAACTGTGCTTCGATCAGGCACTGCTGGACGCCGCCAACCTGATCCAGCCCGGCGACAGCGGTCCCTGCCACGACCTGCTCGCGCTGTACCCCCAAAGCCTGGTGGAGCCCGACCCGGCCAGCCTCACCGTGTCGCTGGTGGTGCCCACCGAAGCCCTGCGGCCACTGCAACAGGACATCTCCGGTTATCAGACCGGGGGGGTTGCCGCCCTGCTCAATTACGACCTCACGGGTTTCTATAACCGCTTCGAGGACGACGACAGTCGTTTCGGCTCCGCCAACACCGAGGTGGGCTTCAACGCGGGCGACTGGATCGTGCGCAGCCGCCAGGTGCAGACCTGGCAGGATGGCCTGTCGCGCAGCACTCATCTTGAGGCGTATGCCCAACGCACCTTTGCCAGCCATCAGGCGGTGCTGCAAGCCGGGCAGATCAATCTCTACAACCCGGTATTGTCCGGTGCACAGATCACCGGGGTGCAGGTACTGACCGAACAGGCCCTTCAAGAACAAGGCCAGGGCGCGACCATCGAGGGTATCGCCAACAGCCCGGCCCAGGTCGAGGTGCGGCAGAACGGAGCGTTGATTCACTCCACCGTGGTGCCGGCCGGGCCGTTTTCCCTGACCGACGTGCGACGCCTGAACTCACGCTCGGACGTCGAAGTCACGGTCAAGGAAAGCAGCGGTGGCGAGCGCCGTTTCACCGTTCCCGCCGCCATGCTCGGCCTGGGACTGGCTGCGCCGGGGTACTCGGTGGCGGCGGGCCGCGTGCGCAATATCGGCGATGCCCAGGGTGATGATCCGTGGGTGGTCAGCGCGGGCTGGACCGGCGCCGTGCACCCGCAACTGTCCCTGGGCAGCGGTGTGCTGGCGGCCAGTGAATACCGTGCGGTGGGGCTGAGCCTGGGTTGGCTGCCATGGCTGGACAGTCAGGTGCAACTGGGCACCCAGGTCGCCGATACCCAGGCACGGGACAAGGTGCGTGGCGTGCAGACCGACCTGTCATGGTCTCAGCGCCTGAATGATCAATGGTCGTTCAGTGTGGCCAACTCCTGGCGTACGCCAGGCTATCGGGAGCTGGAAGAATCCACCTACGAATCCGACTCCACCCAGCAGCGGCGCTCCCGCTATCGCGATCAGCAGAGTGCCGCCCTGGGCTGGTCGCACCCGTGGCTGGGAGCATTCAGTGCGGGCGTGTCGCGCTCCAGCAATTTTGATGGCGACAGCAGCAGCCGGGGCCTGGCGTCCTGGGGCACCAGCGTCGGGGGCGTGTCGTTGTCGGCCAGTGCCGAGTGGCAAATGGGCGGACGCCAGCAACAGGACAACGCGGTGTACCTGAATGTCAGCCTGCCCCTGGGCGAGAGTCGTCGCGTACGCGCCTGGGTGCGCAACTCGGGCGGCGAACATCGCACGGGCCTGGGGCTGAACGAACAGCTCGACGATCAATTGAGCTATCGCGTCAGCGCCGAACACGACACCCGCGACCAGCAGGTGGAAACCACACTCGGGCTATCGGCCCTGCCGCGCTACAGCCAGCTCGATGTCAGCTACAGCCGCTCCGATGCCGAGCGGTCGAGCTATCAAGGCAGCGCCCGGGGTGGCGTGGTAGTGCATGGCGACGGCGTCACCTTTTCGCCCTATCCGGTACGCGACACCTTCGCCGTGGTCTCGGTGGGCGATATGGGCGGCATCAAGCTGAGCACCCCCAGCGGCCCGGTATGGACCGACTGGCAAGGCCAGGCCGTGGTGCCCCAGGTGAACGCCTATGGTCGCAGCCCGGTGGAAGTGCAGACCCGCTCACTGCCACGCAATGCCGATATCAACAACGGCCTGGCAATGATCTCGGCCGGGCGTGGCGCGGTGGATCGGGTCGAGTTCGGGGTGACGTTGACCCGCCGAGTGTTGCTCACCGCCCGCACCGAACAAGGCGCACTGCTGCCCCGTGGTGCAGCCGTGAGCACCGCCGGCGGCGAGTTCGTGACCCTGGTGCAGGACGGCGGCCAGGTGTTCCTGCCCAATGTGCTGGAGCAATCCGGATTGTGGGTCAGCGCGCCAGGCTTGACCCGCTGCCGGTTGCAGTTCGAGCTGCCGGCCAAGGGTGATCCCCAGGTGTATTTCGAAACCGCGCCTGCGCGCTGCCACCCCCTATGAGGAAGATCGCCATGCCCCTTTTCCGCGCGCCCTGGCTGACGGCTGCATTGATGAGCGTCAGCCTCGTCACAGACGTCTTGGCCAACGACGAGTGCCAGTTGAACATCAGCGAGTCGTTGCTCGATTTCGGCCTGATGAAACGCCTTGCGCAAAACGACAGTGCCCCACAGCGCCTGCTCGGTGAACGCCGCTTGAGCCTGAACCTCAACTGCCCACAACCGGCGGACATGAGTGTGTTCTACCGCGCCCTCGCAGCCAGTGCCCAACGCCTGCAACTGACCGAGCACGGCACCTACGCCCTGCAGGTCAGCGACGGCGTTCTGGATGGCCAGGCAGTAGAGTTGGGATTGCTGCCCGCAGCCGGCCAGGCACCGGCCGTCGTCGGCACGGCATTGAATTGGCGACCCGGCCATGGCGTAGCACCGGTGCAAGGCGCCAGCGTGGTGCAGGGCAAGCATTTCGCCTTGCACGTGAGCCTGAGCGCCTGGGCCGACATCGCCGCAACCCGAGTGCGCGAGGCGACCACCTGGGAAGTGTCCGGGACGTTCGACGCCCACCAGGGCAGCCGCTCGCGGGAACTCACCCTGCGCGCCCACTTCGCCCCTGCCGCCTGCACGCCGCAGTTGTCCAATGGCGGACTGGTGGACTACGGCACGCTGCTGGCCAAGGACCTGAATGCTACCAATGAAACACCACTGCCCACCCGCACCTTGCAGCTCTCGGTGAGTTGCGATGCCGCCACGCCCTTCGCCCTGAAGATGCATGACAACCGCAGCGGCTCGGCCACCGGCGGTATCGATGAAACCGCCTACGGCCTGGACCTGGACGCCAGCCAGAACAAGATCGGGCGCTACTACCTGAACATCGACCCGGCCGAATTCAGCGCCGACGCCCTCGGCACCCTGTATCGGACCGATTCCACCAGTGGCGGCGCAGCCTGGAGCAGCTCCAGTGCCCGGCAGATCCCCATCGCCGCCAACAGCCTGATGGGGTTTACCGACAGCCTCGGCAACACCCGTGGGCCGGTGCCGATCCAGCAACTGGCCGGGACAGTGCGCATCAAGGCCTACCTGGCGCCAACCCAGTCATTGGACCTGCGCAACGTGGTGTACATCAACGGCTCGGGCACCCTTGAAATCATCTACCTCTGACCTCTGGAGTTCGCCTTATGAACACGTACCGCATTGCCGTTTGCGCCCTGGTTTTACTGACCGGTGCCCCACATACACTGGCCGCCTCCAGCGTGGACCTGAGTGTCAAAGGCCGGCTGACACCCACCGCCTGCACGCCACTGCTGTCGAGCAACGGGTTGATCGACTACGGCAAGATTTCCCAGCAAGACCTCAACCTCGAAAAAGGCACTCGATTGCCGGTCAAGCACCTGCAAGTCAGTATCGGCTGCAACGCGCCGAACCGCTTTGCCCTGCGCATGCGTGACAACCGCGACGGCACGGCCATGGTCAACAGCGAGATTTACTACGGGCTGGGACTGGACAACAGCGGCAACCGTATCGGCCTCTATTCCCTGACTTTCGACCCTCGCCAGACCCAGGCGGACAGTCTCGCGACGGCCTACGGTACCGAATCCACCACCGGCGGCCTGGCCTGGCGCACCGCCAACCTCAACCCGATCGACATCGGCGCCAACAGCTACCTGGGTTTCACCGACACCGAAGGGAGTACCACCGGCCCCTCGGCGATCCAGGCGTTAACCAGCACCGTCAAGGTCGAGGCGGTGATCAATGCCAAGCAGAACCTGGACCTGAGCAGCGACACCTTGCTCGACGGCTCGGCGACCCTGGAAGTGCTGTACCTCTAGACTTTCTCGCTGCTGACCTGCACATACAGCGCCCGCCCCGCCCCCAGCCCGGCAACGATGGCGCCCAGGCCGATCACCGCGAAAATCCAGCCGATGGCCGACCAGCCGCCCGTCCAGTCGTGCACCAGGCCCACCGCAAATGGGCCGATGGACGCCAGGGTATAACCGAATCCCTGGGCCATGCTCGACAGGTTGGCCGCCACATGGGAGTCGCGCGAACGCAGCACGATCAGGGTCAGCGCCAGGCTGAACGTACCGCCCTGGCCCAGGCCGAGCAGGATCGCCCAGCCCCACAGGCCGTCCAACGGTGCATACAGGCAACCGAACAAACCGCCGAGGGTCAGCAGCATCACCACTACGATCGCCAGGCGCTGGTCTTTGCCACGGGTGGCGAGCCAGGGTGCGGCGAGGGAACTGAACAATTGCATGACGATCGAGCCGGACAACGCCAACCCGGCTTCGGTGGCGCTCAGGCCACGACCGATCAGGATCGACGGCAGCCAGCCAAACACGATGTACGACAGGGACGATTGCAGGCCCATGTACAAGGTGACCTGCCAGGCCAGCGGATCACGCAGCAGGCCCTTCACTCGATAGGCGACCTGGTGGGTAGCGTGTTTGCGGCCGACCTGCGGTAACCAGAACAACGCCGCCGCCAACGCCGGCAGAATCCAGAAGCCCAGGCCGATGGTCCAGCGGTCACCGAAGTAATGACTCAGCGGCACCGTGGCACCGGCAGCCAACGCCGCGCCCAGGCACAGGGCCATGGTGTAGACGCCGGTCATGGCACCGGCCTGCCTGGCGAAATCACGCTTGATCAGGCCCGGCAGCAAGACGCCGATGATGCCGATGCTCGCACCGGCGATCAGGCTGCCGGCGAACAATCCCACTTCGCCAAAAGCGCTGCGCAGGATGATGCCGGCGGCCAGGGTCAGCAAAATCCCCAACACCACCCGCTCGGCGCCAAACCGCCGGGCCAGGATCGGCGCCATGGGTGCGAACAGGCCGAGGCACAACACCGGCAGGGTGGTGAGCAAACCGGCCTTGGCCGCCGACAACCCCAGGCTGCTGGAGACGTCGGCCAGCAATGGCGCCACGCTCGACAGCGCCGGACGCAGGTTCAAGGCCACCAGGATCAGGCCCAGCAGCAACAGCCAGGGGCGACTCACCACCGGGTGGCTGCTTTGCACCACTTCGTCGTCGGCCTCGGCGTCGATCAACAGTTCGTCCAACTCGCTCGTACGCTTGGTTTCAGGGTTCATTGATCAACTGCCGGCAAAGGGATTTGGCGCGTTCCGGGTCCTGGTGTTCCACCGCTTCGAGCAGGGCGATATGCAGGTCGAACACCGCCTGGCGACGCGGCGAAATGTTCAGGGTCTGGCGCAACTGCGCGCCGACGATGGCGGAAAAGTATTGGTACAGCTCGCTCAATGCCGGGTTGTGCGCGGCGTCCACCAGGCGTTTGTGGAACACCAGGTCGGCGCTGATATAGGCCTCCAGGTCACCGTGGTACAGCTGGGCACTTCTTTGCAGGGCCGCATGCAAACCCTGCAAGTCTTCCTCGGTTCGGCGCAGCGCTGCCAGGCCGATCGCCTCGGCTTCAAGGATCTGCCGCGTCTCCTGCGCCTGCTCCAGGGTGCAGTGGGATAACGCGCGCATGGCCCCCAGCGGGTCGGTCATCGAGCGCAGGTAACTGCCGTCGCCCTGGCGGATTTCAATCAACCCGGAAAACGCCAGCACGCGCATGGCCTCGCGCACGGTGTTGCGGCTGATGCCCAGCTCGGCGGCCAGCTCCGACTCGGTGGGCAGGCGTTCGCCAATGGCCCACCGGCCTTCGCTGATGCGCCAGCGCAATTGCTCAAGGGCCTGGTCCACCAGGGAGCGTTTGATCAAGGGGGCGATGTCTGTCATGGAATGCAGGCTTTCGTCCAATCATAGGATGAATTTTCCTACAGCCTATTCAGAGTTGCCTACAAAGGCAACGCACTAGGGTTCTTAGGCAGGAAAAGGAGCAGTATTTTCGATTGGTAAAATTACCCTCAAAGGGTAATTATTCGGCTCAGGTGTCTTATGGAAAAGTACACACCTCATTACGATCTGGCGGTGATCAAGGCGGATGTCAGGCGGCTTGGAGGCCGGGCATTTACGCTCGCAGCAAAGCAAACAGGCGCGCGGCTCGGCCTGAATATCAAGGAGATGCAAGAGGTCGTTTTCGAACTACAAAACAGGATGTTGTACAAATCGATGACCACGTATGCCGATCACCGGGTGTGGCAGGACGTGTACCACATCAATTCACACGGTCTGGAGATTTACATCAAGGTCACTTACTGCACAGCCGGTAACCCTCCAGTGATCTCCTTCAAGAAGAAGAGCTCATGAACACTCAACATTGCTTCATTTGCGGTGCACCCGACGCCATGACGCGCTTCGAAAGCCGCAGCGAAACCCTCCGTGTCAACGGTATGGAACGGCGTGTCGATGACCTGTCTGGCTGGGAATGCCAACTGTGCGGCGACGGCATGCATGACCCTGACAGCTCCGACCGCTATAGCGCCGCCAGCGATGAACTGGTCCGCACCGCGCGGACAATGATCGGCAACGAGATGAAACGCATCCGTCGCAAGCTGCACCTTACGCAGAAAGAAGCCGTGCAACTGTTGTCCGGTGGCGGTCACAACGCTTTTTCACGTTATGAACGCGGTGAGCTCCTGCCACCGAAGCCACTGGTTCTGTTGATGCGACTATTGGACCGTTACCCTCACCTGCTCGCCGACGCCAGGGTATTGGCCGAAGGCGCTGACCTGCGGGGCTTCACCCATACCGCGAACACAGGGCAGGAGGCGCTCAAGGCCTCCTGAACAGACAAAAATAAACCCGGCCAGGCCGGGTTTATTTTTTCAGGCATCGATCAATGCAGGATCTGGCTCAAGAACAGCTTGGTCCGGTCATTCTGCGGGTTGTCGAAGAAGTCATTCGGCGCCGCCTGTTCGACGATCTCGCCCTTGTCCATGAAGATCACGCGGTTGGCCACGGTGCGCGCGAAGCCCATTTCGTGGGTTACGCACAACATGGTCATGCCGTCTTCGGCCAGGCCGATCATGGTGTCGAGCACTTCCTTGACCATTTCCGGATCGAGGGCCGAGGTCGGCTCGTCGAACAGCATGATTTTCGGCTTCATGCACAGGGCACGGGCAATCGCCACGCGCTGTTGCTGGCCGCCGGACAACTGCCCCGGAAACTTGTGGGCCTGCTCCGGGATGCGCACACGCTCCAGGTAGTGCATGGCGATTTCCTCGGCCTTGCGCTTGGGCATCTTGCGCACCCACATCGGCGCCAGCGTGCAGTTCTGCAGGATGGTCAGGTGCGGGAACAGGTTGAAATGCTGGAACACCATGCCGACTTCACGGCGGATCGCTTCGATCTGCTTGAGGTCGTTGGTCAGCTCCACGCCATCGACCACGATGCGGCCCTGCTGGTGCTCTTCCAGGCGGTTGAGGCAACGGATGGTGGTGGACTTGCCCGAACCCGACGGGCCGCACAGCACGATACGCTCGCCCTGCTTGACGTTGAGGTTGATGTCTTTCAACACATGGAACTGGCCATACCACTTGTTGACGCCCTGCATCTGGATAATGCCTTCAGGGCTCACAGGCTGTTTGATCGCTTCGCTCATAACATCAACTCCTAACGCTTGTGGCCTGTGTCGAGCTTGTGTTCCAAATGAATGGAATAGCGCGACATACCAAAACAGAAAATCCAGAACACCAGGGCGGCAAACACATAGCCTTCGGTGGCCATGCCCAACCATTTAGGGTCGGCGGCGGCTTGCTTGACGCTATTGAGCAGGTCGAACAGGCCGATGATGATCACCAGGCTGGTGTCCTTGAACAACGCGATAAACGTGTTGACGATGCCAGGGATCACCATCTTCAGGGCTTGCGGCAGGATCACCAGGCCCATGCTGCGCCAGTAACCCAGGCCCATCGCCGCGGCCGCTTCGTACTGACCTTTGGGAATCGCCTGCAAGCCACCGCGCACCACTTCGGCCACGTAGGCCGACTGGAACAGGATCACGCCGATCAACGCCCGCAGCAGCTTGTCGATGCCCATGCCTTCGGGCAGGAACAACGGCAGCATCACCGAGGACATGAACAGCACGGTGATCAACGGCACGCCGCGCCAGAACTCGATGAAGGTCACGCAGACCACACGAATCGCCGGCATGTTCGAGCGCCGCCCCAGCGCCAGCACAATGCCCAGAGGCAAGGCACCGGCGATGCCGACGGTGGCGATGACCAGGGTCAGCATCAGGCCGCCCCATTGGCTGGTCGCCACATTGGTCAGCCCGAAGATCCCGCCGTGGAGCAGGAAGTACGCGATGATGGGGTACAGCACCAGGAAGCTCAGGCCATAGATCGCCTTGCGTGGGAAACGCGAGATGAACAACGGCGCCACGCCGACGATGGCCAGCCACACGGTCAGGTCCACACGCCAGCGCAGGTCGCCGGGGTAGTAGCCGTACATGAACTGCCCGAAGCGCTGCTGGATAAACACCCAGCACGCGCCTTCCTTGGTGCAGTCGGCGCGGGTGGTGCCGACCCAGTTGGCATCGAGGATGGCCCACTGCAGGATCGGCGGCACCACCAGGTAGATCAGGTAAAACGCCAACAGCGTCAACAAGGTATTGAGCCAGCTGGAGAACAGGTTGGCGCGCATCCAGGCCATCGGTCCGAAGACTTTGCTCGGCGGCGGCATATCAGGTTTGAAAGTATGCGAACTCATGTGCGTTTCCTCACCGCTCGATCAGCGCAATGCGCTTGTTGTACCAGTTCATCAGCAGGGAAATGCTGATGCTGATCGCCAGGTACACGCTCATGGTGATGGCAATAACCTCGATGGCCTGGCCGGTCTGGTTGAGCACCGTGCCGGCAAACAGCGAAACCATTTCCGGGTAACCGATACCGGCGGCCAGCGACGAGTTCTTCGCCAGGTTCAGGTACTGGCTGGTCAGCGGCGGAATGATCACCCGCAGGGCTTGCGGGATGATGACCTTGCGCAGCGTCGGCCCAGGGCGCAGGCCCAGGGAGCGCGCAGCTTCGGTCTGGCCGTGGCTGACGGACTTGATGCCCGAACGCACGATCTCGGCGATAAACGCTGCCGTGTACACGGTAAGCGCCAGGGTCAGGGCCAGCAGTTCAGGGATCAGTACCCAGCCGCCGACAAAGTTGAAACCTGAAAGCTTTGGCATTTCCCAGTGCAGCGGCGCACCGAAGATCAAGGCACACAATGCCGGGATCAGGATAAACAGCGCCAGGCCCGCCCAGAACTTGTGGAACGGTACGCCGGTCGCCTCAAAACGCTTGTTGGCCCAACGCGCCATCAGCACGATTGCCACGATGGCAACCACGATGCTCGCCACAAACGGCCAGAACCCGTCAGCGGCCAGCGCTGCCGGCATGTTCAGGCCACGGCTGCTGACAAAGAAGGTGTCGCCGAAGTTATGGCTGTTGCGCGGTCCCGGCATGGTGAGGAACACCGCGAAGTACCAGAACAGGATCTGCAGCAGCGGCGGAATGTTGCGGAATACTTCCACATACACGGTCGCCAGCTTGTTGATCATCCAGTTCGGAGACAGGCGCGCTACGCCGATGATGAAGCCCAGCAGGGTCGCCAGGATCACCCCAATAAAGGTCACCAGCAAAGTGTTGAGCAGCCCGATCACAAAGACGCGGGCATAGCTGTCCGATTCGGTGTAGTCGATCAAATGCTGCGCGATGCCGAAGCCGGCACTGCGCTCAAGAAAGTCGAAACCCGAGGTAATGCCCCGGTGCTGAAGGTTGGTCTGGGTATTGTCGAAGAGGTACCAGCCCAGCGAGATCACCGCCACAATCGTGATGATCTGGAAGAGCCACGCACGCACTTTGGGATCGCTGAAGCTGAGCTTCCGATTTGGTGCGCCGATTTGTTTTTGCATGAAGTGCCCCGGAAAGAATGGAACAGAACATCACCCGGCGGTTGGCCCACCGGGTGACAGAACCATCAGCGATCAGCGCACAGGCGGTGCGTATTGAATGCCGCCGTTGTTCCACAGCGCGTTCAGGCCGCGGTCGATTTCCAGCGGGGTGCTCTTGCCCAGGTTGCGCTCGAACACTTCACCGTAGTTACCGACTTGCTTGACGATCTGTACGACCCAGTCTTTCTTCACTTTCAGGTCTTTGCCGTATTCGCCGTCAGCACCGAGCAGACGCGCAACGTCCGGGTTCTTGGTGGACTTGGCTTCAGCTTCAACGTTTTTGGACGTGATGCCGGCTTCTTCAGCGTTGAGCATGGCGTAGCCCACCCAGCGCACGATGGCCAGCCACTCGTCATCGCCGTTACGCACGACCGGGCCCAGCGGTTCCTTGGAAATGGTTTCCGGCAGAACCACGTAGTCCTTTGGCGAGGCCAGCTTGCTGCGCTGGGCGAACAGTTGGGACTTGTCGGAGGTCAGTACGTCGCAACGGCCGGATTCCAGCGACTTGGCGCTTTCATCGGAGGTGTCGAAGGTGATCGGGGTGTATTTGAGGTTGTTGCCACGGAAGTAGTCGGAAACGTTCAGCTCGGTGGTGGTACCGGCCTGGATGCAGATGGTTGCACCGTCCAGTTCCTTGGCACTTTTAACGCCCAGCTTGTTGTTAACCAGGAAGCCGATGCCGTCGTAGTAAGTGATGAAGCCCGGGAATTTCAGGCCCATGCCCGCATCGCGGGAGCTGGTCATGGTGGTGTTACGCGACAGGATGTCGACTTCGCCGGATTGAAGCGCGGTGAAACGCTCCTTGGCGTTCAACTGGCTGAATTTGACCTTGGTGGCGTCGCCGAAAACGGCAGCGGCCACGGCGCGGCAAACGTCAGCATCGATCCCGAGGATCTTGCCGCTGGCATCCGGTACCGAGAAGCCCGGCAAGCCGTCACTCACGCCACATTGCACAAAGCCTTTCTTCTGCACGGCGTCCAGAGTGGCGCCAGCGTGGGCGAAACCACTGACACCCAGTACAGCCGCCGCGCTAACGATGGCCAGGGTGGATTTCAATACCTTCATTCAAACCTCCAGTTGCTCTTGTTGTGTCGAAGCTCCAACCTCAGCGCACCCTTATGAGGCGATATCGACCCGTGTTGGCTTTTTTTGGGGTCAAGCGGCATGAGGCTTTCGCGGTAATTCCAGCGGCTATCCCAGAAGCGGCAGTCACTGATAGTGTTACCGTCCAGGGAAAGTTCTGACATCGACATACACATAGCAAGGCGCGTACCAGAGTGGCGGCTGAGTCGTTTCAGCCCTTGGTCAATAGAAAAAGATTCAACCTTGCGACATTCTCTTAACAGATCAACCTGTCGCGCACCGTTCCGACGCACCCAATCGGAGCGCACGCACATATATGGAGCAGACATGACCGAACCCTTGATTCTTCAGCCCGCCAAGCCCGCAGACGCCTGCGTCATCTGGTTGCATGGCCTGGGTGCCGATCGCTACGACTTCCTGCCGGTGGCCGAGGCATTGCAGGAAAGCTTGCTGTCCACCCGCTTTGTATTGCCCCAGGCACCGACCCGTCCGGTGACGATCAATGGTGGCTACGAGATGCCCAGCTGGTACGACATCAAGGCCATGAGCCCGGCCCGCTCGATCAGCCTGGAGGAGCTGGAAGTGTCGGCAAAAATGCTGACCGATCTGATCGAAGCACAGAAGAGAACCGGAATAGACGCCTCGCGAATTTTCCTCGCGGGCTTTTCCCAAGGTGGCGCCGTGGTCTTCCACACCGCATTCCTGAATTGGGAGGGGCCATTGGGCGGCGTCATCGCCCTCTCCACCTACGCGCCCACCTTCAGCGATGAGCTTGAATTGTCGGCCAGCCAACAACGCATTCCAACGCTATGCCTGCACGGCCAGTACGACGAGGTGGTACAGAACGCCATGGGCCGCAGCGCCTACGAGCATCTGAAAACCCGTGGTGTCACCGTGACATGGCAGGAATACCCAATGGGCCACGAAGTGTTACCTCAGGAGATACACGATATAGGGACTTGGTTGACCGCTCGCCTGGGCTGAACCCCACGTTTATGTAGCCGTATGACAGACGCACTACGCCGCGCCCGATTCTTGCATTACACTGGCCGGCGTACATTCCTTAACCAATTAATGAGATCACCGTGCTCAAAGCACTCAAGAAGATGTTCGGCAAAAGCGAGGCTGAGCCGCTCGCGCCTGTTCCCAGTGCTCCTGTCCCCTCCTCCGGCAGCCGCAATGACGGTCAACAGCCAGGCCGGACTGCACCTGTCGCCCAGCCGAAGACGCCGACGGTGACACCGCCCGAACAGGCAAAACCCGAGACGCAAGCCACACCCGCCCCCAAGCCTCGCCGGGAACGCGCGCCCAAACCGCCGGTGATCCCGTGGAAACTCGAGGATTTCGTCGTCGAGCCCCAGGAAGGCAAGACCCGCTTCCACGATTTCGACCTGGCCCCGGAACTGATGCACGCCATCCAGGACCTGGGGTTCCCGTACTGCACGCCGATCCAGGCGCAGGTACTGGGCTTTACCCTCGCCGGCAAAGATGCCATCGGTCGTGCCCAGACCGGCACCGGCAAGACCGCCGCGTTCCTGATCTCGATCATCACCCAGCTGCTGCAAACGCCGCCGCCGAAAGAACGCTACATGGGTGAACCGCGTGCGCTGATCATCGCGCCGACCCGTGAACTGGTGGTGCAGATCGCCAAGGACGCCGCCGACCTGACCAAGTACACCGGCCTCAACGTCATGACGTTCGTCGGCGGCATGGACTTCGACAAGCAGCTCAAGCACCTCGAAGCCCGCCACTGCGACATCCTCGTGGCCACCCCCGGCCGCCTGCTGGACTTCAACCAGCGCGGCGACGTGCACCTGGACATGGTCGAAGTGATGGTGCTGGACGAAGCCGACCGCATGCTCGACATGGGTTTCATCCCACAAGTGCGCCAGATCATTCGTCAGACCCCGCCGAAAAACGAACGCCAGACCCTGCTGTTCTCCGCGACCTTCACCGAAGACGTGATGAACCTCGCCAAGCAGTGGACCACCGAGCCGTCCATCGTCGAAATCGAAGCGCTGAACGTCGCCAGCGAAAACGTCGAACAGCACATCTACGCCGTGGCCGGTGCCGACAAGTACAAGCTGCTCTACAACCTGGTCAACGACAACGGTTGGGAGCGCGTGATGGTGTTCGCCAACCGCAAGGACGAAGTGCGTCGCATCGAAGAACGCCTGGTGCGCGATGGCGTGAATGCCGCGCAACTGTCGGGCGATGTGCCGCAACACAAGCGCATCAAGACCCTGGAAGGCTTCCGCGAAGGCAAGATCCGCGTGCTGGTGGCCACCGACGTGGCCGGACGCGGGATTCACATCGACGGCATCAGCCACGTGATCAACTTCACCCTGCCGGAAGTGCCGGACGACTACGTGCACCGCATTGGCCGTACCGGCCGTGCGGGGGCTGCGGGTGTGTCGATCAGCTTTGCCGGGGAGGATGACTCGTATCAGTTGCCGTCGATCGAAACCTTGCTGGGCCGCAAGATCAGCTGCGAGACACCGCCGACGCACTTGCTGCGGGCTGTAGAGCGCAAACGCCCGTAAGCTGAAATGCGATAAAAATGTGGGAGGGGGCTTGCCCCCGATAGCAGTGGATCAGTCGATACATAAATTGACTGACACCCCGCTATCGGGGGCAAGCCCCCTCCCACATTTGGTTAAGTGTTCGGCTGGTTATTTCCAGCGATCCGCCGCAGCGTGGTCGCTGTCCCGCCCTTCCACCCAGCGCGCACCCTCACGGGTATTTTCCTTCTTCCAGAACGGCGCACGGGTTTTCAGGTAATCCATCACAAACGCACAGGCATCAAACGCGGCCTGGCGATGGGCACTGGCGGCGGCCACGAACACTATCGGCTCGCCAGGCTCCAGCGCACCGATACGATGCAGCACTTCGAGCTTGAGCAGCGGCCAGCGTTGCTCGGCTTCGACGGCGATCTTGGCCAAGGCTTTTTCAGTCATGCCCGGATAGTGTTCGAGGAACATCCCGGACACCTCTCGGCCCTCGTTGAAATCGCGCACATAGCCGACAAAACTCACCACCGCGCCCACGCCCACATTCGCCGCGTGCATCGCGTTGACCTCGGCACCGGGGTCAAACGGTTCGACCTGTACACGAATGGCCATGTTCAGCCTCCGGTCACGGGCGGGAAGAACGCGACTTCATCACCGGCCTGCAACGGCTCGTCGAGAGCGCACAACTCCTGGTTGCGGGCACACATCAAGCTGGTTTCGTTGAGCACTTCAAAGCCCGGATCAGCGGCCAACGCCTGGCGCACGGCATCGACCGTGGCGAAGTCGCCTTCCATCTCAAGTGAATCCAGGCCTATTTTTTCGCTGTAACGCGCGAAAAACAGTACGTTGATGCTCATTGTCCATCCGCCTTGAAATGCCCGCTCTTACCGCCAAGCTTTTCCAGCAGGCGAATGTTTTCGATGGTCATGCCGCGATCCACCGCCTTGCACATGTCATAAATGGTCAACGCGGCAACGCTGGCCGCCGTCAACGCTTCCATCTCCACGCCGGTCTGCCCGGACAGCTTGCAGCGCGCGACGATGTGCACCGAGTCTGTGCCATCGGCACTCAGTTCGACCTTGACTCCGGTCAACATCAGCGGGTGACACAGGGGGATCAAATCACTGGTTTTTTTCGCCGCCTGGATCCCGGCGATACGGGCCACGGCAAACACGTCGCCCTTGGGGTGGACGCCGTCGACAATCATTTGCAGGGTCTCGGGCAGCATGCGCACCCGCGCTTCGGCCACCGCCTCCCGGAACGTCACGGACTTGTCGGTGACGTCGACCATATGGGCGCGACCTTGGGAATCGAGATGAGTCAGCACAGGGATACTCCTGATCAGGAGCGGCGATTGTAAACCCAACACGCAATAAATGTGGGAGCAGCGGTGCGACGCACCGCCGCTCCAACGGTTACAGGTGCGACTCTGCGTATTCAGCCAGAATCGAGCGAGGCACCCCTTGCAGCGCGATATGCACGCCGTTCGGGAAATCCTTGAAGCGTTCCGTCAGGTAGGTCAGCCCGGAGCTGGTCGCGGACAGGTAAGGGGTGTCGATCTGTGCCAGGTTACCCAGGCACACCACTTTGGAACCGGCGCCGGCACGGGTGATGATGGTTTTCATCTGGTGCGGGGTCAGGTTCTGGCATTCATCGATCAAAATCAGGCTCTGCTGGAAGCTGCGACCTCGGATGTAGTTGAGGGATTTGAACTGCAACGGCACTTTGCTGAGGATGTAGTCGACGCTGCCATGGGTGTTTTCGTCATCCATGTGCAAGGCTTCGAGGTTGTCGGTGATCGCCCCCAGCCACGGCTCCATTTTTTCCGCCTCGGTGCCGGGCAGGAAACCGATTTCCTGGTCCAGACCCTGCACGGAGCGGGTGGCGATGATGCGGCGATAGCGCTTGGTCACCATGGTCTGCTCGATGGCGGCGGCCAGGGCGAGGATGGTTTTACCGGAACCGGCAGCGCCCGTCAGGTTGACCAGGTGGATGTCCGGGTCGAGCAGCGCATACAGCGCCAGGCTCTGGTAGATATCACGCGGTTTCAGGCCCCAGGCTTCCTGGTGCAACAGGGGTTCCTGATGCAGGTCGAGGATCAGCAGCTTGTCGACCTGGATCTCTTTGATCCAGCCCACGAAGCCCTGTTCGTCGACGATGAATTCATTGATATGCACGGCCGGCAGGTTGTCGATCAGTTGTACCTGGTGCCAGGTACGGCCATGGTCCTGACGGGTTTCGACCTTGCTGACACGGTCCCAGAACGAGCCGGTCATCATGTGATAACCACGGGACAGCATCGACACGTCGTCGACCAGTTGGTCGGTACTGTAGTCCTCGGCAGCGATCCCACACGCTCGTGCCTTGAGGCGCATATTGATGTCTTTGGTCACCAGCACCACGCGCAGGTCCTTGTCGCGAGCGTGCAGATCGATCAATTGGTTGATGATTTTGTTGTCGTTCAGGTTTTCCGGCAGCAGGCTGTTGGGCTCGCTGCGCTTGCTCATCAGGATCGACAGCAAGCCCTTGGGCCCGCTTTTGCCGCGCTGGATCGGCACGCCGACCTCAACGTCCTCGGGTGACGCTTCGCCCAGGGTCTTGTCGATCAGGCGGATGGCCTGGCGGCACTCGGCAGCCACGCTGTGGTGCCCGCTTTTGAGTTTGTCGAGCTCCTCAAGCACGATCATCGGGATGGCGACGTGGTGTTCTTCGAAGTTAAGCAGTGCGTTTGGATCGTGGATCAGTACATTGGTATCAAGCACATAAAGGATTGGCTGGTCGGAAGAAGGGTTACGTCCATGATCATCCATACTCGGTCACCTTTGTGGGAGCCAGTCGACGCAATACCACAACAGTGCTGCGCCTCGATTCGACCACCGACTGCACCTGAGTGACGTCAAGCGCAGTGCCCACATGAGGAGTCTTGGAAGACGCCACCTGTGTTGCAGGTTTCGGCGATCTGACTTCGTAATACCGCAAAACCCATGACAGGAAAAAGTACTTTGACGCTTTTTTGAAGTTTATTTTTCAGGATGACGAATAGCACTAGCCGAGTGCCCCACGCACCGTTAAAGTCGGAAGTCCGCCTGCATCGAAATGTCGCACAAAATCAGCGTAAAAATGCCTCGCACCCAACAGGGCCGGGCACTTCATCCTTTTAACGAAACGCCTCCCGGCAGTCCTGCCAACCCAGCCCACTCTGCGCCGTTGCCTGCAGCAACATCGGCAATGCCACCCGCGCCTTGTCCTGGGTGTCGTGAAACACAATCACGCCTTTGCGCCACAACAGCATCAACGTCAGCACCCGTTGCGCCGACTCATCGGCCTTGAGCTTGCCCGGCTCGTCCTGGGAATCGATGTCCCATAACGCCACCTGCAAGCCCTGGGACTGGAAGAACCCCTGGCTGTCGGCGCGCCGCTGCCCGTAAGGCGGGCGGAACAGCGGTACGTAGTTTTCCGGCATCAGGTTCTGCACCAACTGCGCGCTGCGGGTGATGGAACTCTGCCAGTCCACCCAATGGCTGTGGGAACGGTACTGCCAGCCCTGGGTGCCGACGCACTGGCCCTGGTACAACGCCTCCACCTCAGCGGCGGAACTACGCTCCACACGGTTTTGCAGGCTGCTGCCGAGGACAAAGAAGGTGGCGTTCATCTTCTGCTTGCGCAGGTAGTCGGCGAGCCAGTCGGTGTTGCCGCTGACCGGTGCAGGACCGCCGTCGAAGGTCAGCAGGAACAGGCGGTCGTTGAACTCGTCGCCGTTGCGTTCATGGTCGCCAAAGCGCGCGACTTCGCTGCTGATCTGAGGAAACAGCGCGGCCTTGCGCAGCAGTTCGTCCAGATAACGCTCATGGAAGGCATGGCTGGGTGCGGCCCAGCCTATATAGAAGGAGTCTTCACTGATCGCCAGCTTGCCGGCCTGCTCGCGCAGATCGTCCATGTTCTCCACCAGGTAGCAGAACGAGGCGTCGACTTCGCAGCTCTGCTGGGCGAACGTGTAGTTCTCCAACAACCGCTGCCAAAGCTCGCGACGCAGGTCGTCGATGGCGGCCAGGTTGATGATCTTCAAGCCCAGGCGCTGCTTGAGTGCAGCTTCATCCAGGGATTCACTGGCCAGCAGGCTGTGGGCGAACATCAGGATTTCCGCACGCGAGGCCACATCGAACAGCGCCGGGCTGCTGAGTTTTTCCGGCCAGGTGCCACGGTCCAGGCTGGCTACATCCACCGGCGCCGCTTGGGCATTCAGGCACAGCAGGCACGCCGACAATAAAAGCGCTATTCGCACGCAGGGTCTCCCTCTCCAGAGTCACCGGCCATCATAGCGGATCGCGCCTATCGCCATCATAGGTGGAGTCAAAACGCCCAAGCCCCTAGAATCCCCGCACGATTTACAGGAGACGACTTCATGCTGATGGTGATTTCCCCCGCCAAGACCCTCGATTTCGAGACCCCAGCGGTGACCCAGCGCTTTACCCAGCCACAGTACCTGGACCATTCCCAGGCGCTGATCGAGCAACTGCGCGAGCTGAGCCCGGCGCAGATCAGCGAATTGATGCACGTGTCCGATAAGATCGGCGGCCTCAATGCCGCCCGCTTCGGCAGTTGGACCCCGGCCTTCACCCCGGAGAATGCCAAGCAGGCCTTGCTGGCGTTCAAGGGCGACGTGTACACCGGCCTGAACGCCGAGACCTTCACCGATGCCGACTTCAGCTACGCCCAGGACCACCTGCGCATGCTCTCGGGCCTGTACGGCCTGCTGCGCCCCCTGGACCTGATGATGCCGTACCGCCTGGAGATGGGCACCAAACTCGCCAACGCGCGTGGCAAGGACCTGTACGCCTTCTGGGGCACGCGCATCAGCGACTGGCTGAACGAAGCCCTGGCCGAACAAGGCGACGACGTGCTGCTCAACCTGGCCTCCAACGAGTACTTCTCGGCGGTCAAGCGCACGGCCCTGAACGCGCGGATCATCAACACCGAGTTCAAGGACCTGAAGAACGGCCAGTACAAGATCATCAGCTTCTACGCGAAAAAGGCCCGGGGCATGATGAGCCGCTTCGTGATCGAAGAGCGCATCAACGATCCGGCCAGGCTCAAGCAGTTCGATGTGCAGGGTTACCGCTTCAATGCGGAGCAGTCCAAGCCGGACAATCTGGTGTTCCTGCGCGATCACGCACCGGAATAAGGCCTTACCAGCCTCTTTCAGACAATGAAATCCAAATGTGGGAGGGGCATGCCCCCTCCCACATTTTGTCCGCGCTTCACACCAAGAATCGTCATTTATTTGACGTCAAAAAATATTACGACACATCCCTAACATTTCTTTCACTCGACATTTCCAAAATTTTTTCGTAGTGGCACCACTTTTTTAAAACACTAGTGGCACAAAACTATCCCTTCGCGCCAACTACCTGTAACTACTGGCCCAAATAGCAAGTGCTATCAATATAGTACCAGTGCCATCTTTGCCTATATTTCAAGAAATTTCGGGAAACAGGATGAGCGGCCAGGAACTTCGTCCTGAAGCGCCGCTCATACCACCGGTAACGAAATTCTCTGTTCCTGTAGGAGATGACTTACAACGCGGACCAACGGAAGTAGCAAAGTTGTCATATTCAACTTTGACTCAGTGGTCACATTACCAACCGATTAGTTGAGAGCGGCGATAAGGATCCATTGCCACGAACTATAAGGCCAAGGCTGTGCTTACCCTAATGGGTCAGTGAGACAACCCAAGGCATTGATATGTAAAGGCTTACAGCCTCTATCAAGGCCCTGCGGCACTGGCGCCAGGCCCTTCTCCCAGGAAGGCTGGCTGCATTTCAGGGCAGGCCCCAATAACAAGGCCAAGTTGCGCACAACTTGAGTGCAATAGTTAGTCACTCGTTATTCAACATGCCTGTACGCGGTAAGTCGGCGTCTATTCGCCCAACTTTCGCGGCATTTGTGACGTTTGCAAACATGAACTCCGGCCATCTAATGGCATGATTTAAATACAGAGGTAATTGCGATGCGCATCAGCATATTTGGTTTGGGTTACGTTGGCGCAGTGTGTGCCGGTTGCCTGTCTGCCCGTGGCCACGAAGTGGTCGGCGTAGACATCTCCAAGGAAAAGATCGACCTGATCAACGCCGGCAAATCGCCGATCGTCGAGCCGGGTCTGGGCGAACTGTTGAGCCAGGGCATCGCAAACGGTCGACTGCGCGGCACCACCAACTTCGCCGACGCCATCCGTGATACTGACCTGTCGATGATTTGCGTCGGTACGCCGAGCAAGAAGAACGGCGACCTGGAACTCAACTACATCGAATCGGTATGCCGCGAGATCGGTTTTGTCCTGCGTGACAAGACCACCCGCCACACCATCGTGGTACGCAGCACCGTGTTGCCGGGCACCGTCGCCAACGTGGTGATCCCAATCCTCGAAGACTGCTCCGGCAAGAAAGCCGGCGTCGACTTCGGTGTTGCGGTCAACCCGGAATTCCTGCGCGAATCCACCGCCATCGCCGACTACGACCTGCCACCGATGACCGTTATCGGCGAGTTCGACAAAGCCTCCGGCGATGTCCTGCAGTCGCTGTACGAAGAACTCGACGCCCCGATCATCCGCAAGGACATCGCCGTTGCCGAGATGATCAAGTACACCTGCAACGTGTGGCACGCCACCAAGGTCACCTTCGCCAACGAGATCGGCAACATCGCCAAGGCGGTCGGCGTCGACGGTCGCGAAGTGATGGAAGTGGTCTGCCAGGACAAGACCCTCAACCTGTCCCAGTACTACATGCGCCCAGGCTTCGCGTTCGGCGGCTCCTGCCTGCCTAAAGACGTGCGCGCCCTGACCTATCGCGCCAGTTCCCTGGACGTGGAAGCGCCGCTGCTCAACTCGCTGATGCGCAGCAACGAGTCCCAGGTGCAGAACGCCTTCGACATCGTCGCCGGCCACGACAAACGCAAAGTCGCCCTGCTGGGCCTGAGCTTCAAGGCCGGTACCGACGACCTGCGCGAAAGCCCGCTGGTCGAGCTGGCGGAAATGCTGATCGGCAAGGGCTATGACCTGAGCATCTACGACAGCAACGTCGAGTACGCCCGTGTCCACGGTGCGAACAAGGACTACATCGAAGGCAAGATCCCCCACGTGTCGTCCCTGCTCAACTCGGACTTCGATGATGTGATCAACAACTCCGATGTGATCATCCTCGGCAACCGCGACGAGAAGTTCCGTGCCCTGGCGCAGAACGCACCGCACGGCAAGCAAGTGATCGACTTGGTGGGCTTCATGTCCAAGGCGACCTGTACGACCGGTCGCACCGAAGGCATTTGCTGGTAACAGCAACGGTAAGTTTCGAGCTGCAGGCGTACCAATCCCCAGCGCTTGCAGCTCGAAGCCTTCTTCACCTTCGGATGACGCTTATGTCCAAGTTAAAACACGTACTGCTCCAATCCGCCGGCTGGCTGTTCTTTCTGAGCCTGCTGATGGGTCTCGCCCTGCTGTTGCCGGCGAGTACGTTCGACTCCGAGTCGAAGAATTTTATTTTCCTGATTGGCGCCGTCGGTATCTGGCGCTACTCGATGGGTGCTACGCATTTCTTTCGCGGCATGCTGTTCCTGTACGTGGTCTACCCGCACCTGCGCCGTAAAGTGCGCAAGCTGGGCAAGGCTGCCGACCCGTCCCACGTGTTCCTGATGGTTACCAGCTTCCGTATCGATGCGCTGACCACCGCGCAGGTCTACAGCTCGGTGATTCGCGAGGCCATCGAATGCGGCTTCCCCACCACCGTGGTCTGTTCACTGGTGGAAATGTCCGATGAGCTGCTGGTCAAGAGCCTCTGGGAACGCATGAACCCGCCGGATCACGTCAAGCTCGACTTCGTGCGTATCGCCGGTACCGGCAAGCGCGACGGCCTGGCCTTCGGCTTCCGCGCCATCTCCCGCCACCTGCCGGACGACCGCGCCGTGGTTGCCGTGATCGATGGCGACACCGTGCTCGCCGAAGGCGTGGTGCGCAAGACCGTGCCGTGGTTCCAGCTGTTCGGTAACGTCGGCGGCCTGACCACCAACGAATTCTGCGAAGTGCGCGGCGGCTACATCATGAGCGAGTGGCACAAGCTGCGCTTCGCCCAGCGCCACATCAACATGTGCTCCATGGCCCTGTCCAAGCGCGTGCTGACCATGACCGGCCGCATGTCGGTGTTCCGCGCCAACGTCGTGACGGACCCGGGCTTTATCGCCGACGTGGAAAGCGACTCCCTGCAACACTGGCGCCTGGGCCGCTTCAAGTTCCTCACCGGTGACGACAAGTCCAGCTGGTTCAGCCTGATGCGCCTGGGCTACGACACCTTCTACGTGCCCGATGCGGCGATCCACACCGTGGAACACCCGCCGGAAAAGAGCTTTATCAAAGCCAGCCGCAAGCTGATGTTCCGCTGGTACGGCAACAACCTGCGCCAGAACTCCCGTGCCCTGGGCCTGGGTGTGCGTCGGCTGGGCCTGTTCACCAGCATCGTGCTGTTCGACCAGCGCGTGTCGATGTGGACCTCCCTGCTCGGCCTGACCGTGGCAATCATCGCCACCTTCAAGTACGGCGGCGCGTTCATCCTCGCGTACCTGCTGTGGATCGGCATCACCCGCCTGATCCTGACGCTGCTGCTGTCGTGCTCCGGCCACAAGATCGGCCCGGCTTACCCGGCGATTCTCTATTACAACCAGATCATGGGCGCGTTGGTGAAGATCTACGTGTTCTTCCGCCTTGATCAACAGTCCTGGACCCGCCAGGACACCAAACTGACCCGCGATTTGGCCAGCTTTCAACGTTGGTTCAACACCTGGTCGTCTCGGACCATGACCTTCTCCGCCGGCAGCATCTTCGTTGCCGTGTTGCTGATGATGGTCTGACCCTGCCAAGCCTGAATTAACCAAGGAATTACACCGTCATGAACAGCCAAGTAAACGCCAACGTTGTCCACGAGTCCGAAGCCCAGCGCCAACATGCCCGGGTCAAAATCCCGGCCAAGCTGCGCTTCTTCAACACTGACCGCACCCAGACCGAAGCGCGGGTGATCGACCTGTCCGCCGGCGGCCTGGCGTTCACCGCTACCCAGCCGTTGACCGTGGGTGAAGTACACAAGGGTCGCCTGCAGTTCGTCATCGATAACCTCGGCCTGGCCATGGATGTCGAGTTGCAGATCCGCTCCTACGACCGCCAGACCGGCCGCACCGGTTGCCAGTTCCAGAACCTCGACGCCCAGGATATTTCCACCCTGCGCCACCTGATCACCTCGCACCTGTCGGGCGACATCGTGACCATGGGTGACGTGCTGGCGACCCTGCAACGCGACAACTTCACCAAGGCGCGCAAGGTCAAGGATGGCGGCAGCAACATGAGCGCCTTCGGTCGCCTGCGCGCCGTGACGTTCAGCCTGGCGATCTTCCTCGTCGGCCTGGCAGCCTTCGGCTTCGTGTTCAAATCGGTGTACGGCATGTACTTCGTCAGCCACGCCCAGGCGGGCCTGGTCAGCGTGCCCGGCATGAACGTGACCATGCCCCGCGACGGCACCGTGCAAAGCCTGCTCAAAGGTGACGCGGTGGCGGCCAAAGGTGCACCACTGGCGACCTTCAGCACCAGCATGCTGGATGTGCTCAAGGGCCACCTGGACGAAGACCAGCTGCAGCCGGCCAAGGTCGAAGAGCTGTTCGGCAAGCAAATGACCGGCACCCTCACCTCGCCGTGCGATTGCGTGGTCGCCCAGCAACTGGTCGCCGACGGCCAGTACGCCAGCAAAGGCGACGTGATCTTCCAACTGGTGCCACGCGGCAGCCAGGCTAACGTCGAAGCTCGCTTTACCTATCGCCAGTTCGGTGACGTGCGCCCAGGCACCCCGGTGAGCTTCCAGGTGGCCGACGAAGAACAGACCCGCACCGGCACCATCGTCAGCAGCACCAGCCTGAACAGCGCCGACCTGTCCTCCGACATCCGCGTCCAGATCAAGCCTGACGCCCCGCTGGACAGCGCCTACGCCGGCCGCCCGGTGGAAGTGACCAGCGACCGTGGCCCATCCCTGAACTGGCTGATCGATAAAGCCATGGCTGCGGGTCTTTAATCATGAGCGCCCTTCGAACCCTGCCGGTGCCCCTGGCGCTGGCCATCGCCCTCGCCGGTTGCGCCGGCCTGCCCGACCAACGCCTGGCCAATGAAGCGCTCAAGCGTGGCGACACCGTCACCGCGCAGCAGAATTACCAGCAACTGGCAGAACTGGGTTACAGCGAGGCCCAGGTGGGCCTGGCCGATATCCAGGTAGGCACCCGCGATCCGGCGCAAATCAAACAGGCCGAGGCCACTTACCGTGCCGCGGCGGATACCTCGCCGCGCGCCCAGGCCCGCCTCGGTCGCCTGCTGGTGGCCAAGCCGGGCTCCACCGAAGCCGAACACCATGAAGCCGAAGGCCTGCTGAAAAAAGCCTTTGCCAATGGCGAAGGCAACACCCTGATCCCGCTGGCGATGCTGTACCTGCAATACCCCCACAGCTTCCCCAACGTGAATGCCCAGCAGCAGATCAGCAAGTGGCAGGCCGCCGGTTACCCGGAAGCCGGCCTGGCCCAGGTCCTGCTGTATCGCACCCAGGACACCTACGACCAGCATCTGGATGATGTGGAGCGCATCTGCAAGGCCGCGCTGAACACCACCGATATCTGCTATGTCGAGCTGGCCACGGTCTACCAGAAAAAAGCCCAGCCGGAAAAACAGGCCGAACTGCTCAAGCAGATGGAAGCCGGCTACAGCCGCGGCACCGTCACCGCCCAACGCGTCGACAGCGTCGCCCGCGTATTGGGCGACGCCACGCTGGGCAAGACCGACGAGAAAACCGCCCAGGCCCTGCTGGAAAAAATCGCCCCCGGCTACCCGGCTTCCTGGGTCAGCCTGGCGCAACTGCTCTACGACTTCCCCGAACTGGGCGACGTCGACCAGATGATGAAATACCTGGACAACGGCCGCGCCGCCGATCAGCCGCGCGCCGAGCTGTTGCTGGGCAAGCTCTACTACGAAGGCAAGTGGGTGCCGGCGGACGCCAAGGCGGCTGAAGCGCACTTCCAGAAAGCCGTGGGCCGCGAAGTGGCTGCCGACTACTACCTCGGCCAGATCTACCGCCGTGGTTACCTGGGCCAGGTCTATTCGCAAAAAGCCCTGGACCACCTGCTGACCGCTGCGCGCAACGGCCAGAACAGCGCCGACTTCGCCATCGCCCAATTGTTTTCCCAAGGCAAGGGCACCAAGCCCGACCCATTGAATGCCTATGTCTTCAGCCAATTGGCCAAAGCCCAGGGCACGCCAGAGGCCAATGACCTGGCCACGCAGCTCGAAGCCCCGCTCACACCGGAACAACGCGCCCAAGGCCAACGCCTGGTGCAACAGGAACTGGCCGCCCGCGGCACCCTGGCCCAGAGCACGCTGCAACTGCACGCCCTGGAAGAAGAAGACGGCGAGGAATCCCTATGAAGCTCAATCCATTCGTGCAGGCCGGCATCGGCCTGACCTTCGCCCTGCTGTGGTCGTGCCCGACCCTGGCCGCGCTGACCGAAGCCAAGAATTTCGGCCTGGAAGTCAAAGCCACCGCGCAGTCCGAAGATGACCGCGACCTCGGCACCCAGAAAGGCGGCGACGTCAACGGCATCGGCCTCGACCTGCGCCCGTGGATCTACGGCGAAAGCGGCAACTGGAGCGCCTACGCCATGGGCCAGGCGGTTGCTTCGAGCGACATCATCGAGACCGACACCCTGCAACAGTCGGCGGATGACGAAAACCAGCAAACCACCAACAACGACCGCAAGACCAAGAAAAACTACCTGGCCATGCGCGAGTTCTGGGTCGGCTACAGCGGCTTCACGCCCTACCCCGGCGAGATCCTCAAACTTGGTCGCCAACGCCTGCGTAACGACGACGGCCAATGGCGCGACACCAACATCGAAGCGCTGAACTGGACCTTCGACACCACCCTGCTCAAGGCCAACGTCGGCGTCGCCGAACGTTTCAGCGAATACCGTACCGACCTCAAGGAACTGTCGCCCAAGGATAAGGACCGTCAACACCTCTACGCCGACGCGTCCTACCAGTGGACGCCGGGCCAGTGGATCGGCCTGCGTGGCCACCACACCCATGACAACGGCAAGCTCGACTACCCGGAACCGGGCGTCGCCACCGACTCCCTGGACAAGCGCGAGAACGGCGACCTGACCTGGCTCGGCATCGAAGCCAACAGCGACGCCTACAACTGGCGCAACACCAACACCGTCAACTACTGGGCCAGCATCACCGGCATGAAAGGCGACCGCGACTCGGTCAATGCCCTGAACGCCGACGGCACCCGCCCGACAGAAGCCAAACGCAGTGATGACGTAAGTGGCTGGGCCACCGACCTGGGCATCCGCCTGCGCCTCGACCCGCAGTGGCAAGTGGGCGCGGCCTACTCCCGCGCCAGTGCCGAGTACGAGCAGAACGGCCTGCAAAGCAACCGTTCGAACTGGACCGGTACCCAGTCCCGCGTGCACCGTTTCGGCGAAGCGTTTCGCGGCGAGATGAACAACATGCAGTCCATGAGCCTGTTCGGTTCCTGGCAGCTGCGCGAGGACTACGACGCCAGCCTGGTGTACCACAAGTTCTGGCGCGTCGACGGCAACAAGCCAGTCGGCAGCAACGGCATCGACGCCGTGCAGAACAACACCGATGACGTCACCGGCGCGATCCTGTCCAGCACTTCCCTGCCCCTTGAAGACGGCAAGAAAGACCTGGGCCAGGAGATGGACCTGGTCGTCACCAAGTACTTCAAGACCGGCCTGCTGCCAGCCGCACTCAGCCAGTCGATCGACGAGCCGTCGGCCCTGGTGCGTTTCCGTGCCGGTGTGTTCAAGCCAGGTGATGCCTACGGCAGCCAGGTCGACTCGTACATGCACCGCGCGTTTGTCGACGTGATCTGGAAATTCTGATGGGAGCCTGCGCAATGAATGCTCAAAGCCTACTCGTCGCGGCAATGCTGATGGCCAGTGCCACAGCGTTTGCCGATACGGCGGCCAAGGCGCCGACCATCGCCAAGGAACTGCAACAGGCCAAGACCTACACCATTTCCAGCCCGCCGACCGCGCCGCTGGAAATGGCCAAGCCAGCCCTGCCGGACCTGTCGGGCTACACCGCCGCAGCCATGGAAAAGAAGATCGTACGCACCAAGCCCGGCAAGATCAGCATCCGCCGCATGATGCAGGAAGACGCCCTCAAGGACTTTATCGGCGGCGACAACAAGATGGCCGAATGGGTGGTGCGCCAGCACGGCATTCCCCAGGCGATCTTTGTCGACGACGGTTACATGAACCTCAAGGACCTACTCGGCAAAGTGCCCAAGCAGTACTTCAGCGAAACCTCGCCGGGCGTGTTCCTCGCCAAGTTGCCGATCGTGGTCGGCCGCAAGGGCATCCTGGACATCGATAAAAACACCCAGGAGCTGCGCCTGTCCCAGGAAGGCGGTTCGTTCCTGATCAACGACGGTCAACTGTTCGTGCGTGACACCAAAATCACCGGTTGGAGCGAAAAGGCCAATGGCCCGGCGCTGTTCAAGTCGCCCAAGGAATTCCGCCCGTTCCTGCTGGCCTGGGGCGGCACCGAGACTTACGTCTCCAAGACCAAGATGGCCAGCTTCGGCTATGCCAACAGTAAGTCGTACGGGGTGAGTATTTCCCAGTACACGCCGAACATGGCCAAAGTGCTCAAGCGCCCTGAGCCGACCGGCTGGATCATCGATTCCGAGTTCTCGGACATGTGGTACGGCTTCTACTGCTACGAGACCACGGGCTTCGTGATCAAGGGCAATACCTACAAAGACAACATCGTCTACGGCATTGACCCCCATGACCGTTCCCACGGCCTGATCATCGCGGACAACACCGTCTACGGCACCAAGAAGAAGCACGGCATCATCATTTCCCGTGAGGTGAACGACAGCTTCATCTTCAACAACCGCAGCTACGACAACAAGCTTTCGGGCCTGGTGATCGACCGTAACAGCGTGAACAACCTGATCGCCGACAACGAGATCTACCGCAACCACACCGACGGCATCACCCTCTATGAGAGCGGCGACAACCTGCTGTGGGGCAACAAAGTGATCAGCAACCGTCGCCACGGCATCCGCATACGTAACAGCGTGAACATCAAGCTGTACGAGAACACCGCCATGGCCAACGGCCTGACCGGCGTGTACGGCCACATCAAGGATTTGACCGACACCGACCGCGACATCGCCCTCGACCCCTTCGACGCCAAGGTCTCGCTGATCGTGGTCGGCGGTGAACTGGCGGGTAACGGCAGCGGGCCGCTGTCCATCGACTCGCCATTGAGTATCGAGCTGTACCGCGTATCGATGCTGGCGCCGACCAAATCCAGCGGCATCAGCTTCTCCGGCGTGCTGGGCGATCGTCAGGAAGAAATTCTCGACCTGCTGGTGCGCCAGCAGAAAGCCGTGCTGATCGACCCTGTCGAACGCCAGACCGAAATGCAGGACTGAGGATGACCCTTATGCACCCACACATGATCAAACTGCTGAGCCTCTCGGGTCTGACCCTCGGCCTGCTCGCAGCCAGCCAGGGCGTGCGCGCCGACGAAATCAAGGCCCCGACCTTCACCGCCGAACCGTGCTGCAGCCTGTGCCCGGCCGCCCACGACGCGAAGAACTACACCACGCGCTACCAGCAGAACTTCACCACCCTGGTCCAAGCCCAGGGCGACTGGCTGTTCCGTACCCAGGAAGACCTGCGCACCGAATTCGACACCAGCCCGGCCGGCTACAAGCGCATGCAACAACTGCACGACGCGTTCAAGGCCAAGGGCGTGGAACTGGTGGTGGTCTACCAGCCGACCCGTGGCCTGGTGAACCGCAACAAGCTCAACCCCGCAGAAAAAGCCTCGTTCGATTTCGACAAGGCCCTGGGCAACTACAAAACCATGCTCGGCCGTTTCGCCAAGATGGGCTACGTGGTGCCGGACCTGTCGCCGTTGACCAACGAGCAACTGCCGGACGAACTGCCGGCCCACGACTTCTACTTCCGCGGCGACCAGCACTGGACTCCGTACGGCGCCCAGCGCACGGCGAAAATCGTCGCGGCCAAGGTTAAGCAGATGCCTGAATATGCCGAGATTCCCAAGCGCGAATTCGAGACCAAACGCTCCGGGCGCATGGGCAAGACCGGCACCCTGCACAACATGGCCGGGCAACTGTGCGGCACCAGCTATGCGATCCAGTACATGGACCAGTTCACCACCGAGCCGAAAGGCGAAGCCGGCGACGGCGACCTGTTCGGCGATTCGGGCAACCCGCAGATCACCCTGGTGGGCACCAGCCACAGTGGCAAGAACTACAACTTTGCCGGGTTCCTGGAACAGGAAATCGGTGCCGACATCCTCAACGTCGCCTTCCCCGGCGGTGGCCTGGAAGGCTCGATGATCCAGTACCTGGGCAGCGACGAATTCCAGAAGAGCCCGCCGAAAATCCTGATCTGGGAGTTCTCGCCGCTGTATCGCCTGGACCAGGAGACCATCTACCGCCAGATGATGGCGCTGCTCGACAACGGCTGCGAAGGCAAGACCGCGCAGATGAGTGCAAGCACCTCGTTGAAACCCGGCAAGAACGAATTGCTGGTTAACAGTTCGAACAAAGACCTGCGTAATGCCAATCACCAGGTTGATATCCGCTTCGCCGACCCGTCGGTGAAAACCTTGCAAGCCACCCTCTGGTACATGAACGGGCGCCACGAGGACATCAAGATCGAGAAACCCGAAACATCCGAAACAGACGGGCGTTTCGCCTTTGAACTGCGCACCGATGAAGACTGGGCCTCGCAGAACTTGCTGGCCGTGGAAGTGCAGGGCCCCGAAGCGGGCGCTGCCGCGCAGAAGGTCGAAGCGAAAATTTGCACACGCAACGTATTCCCAGCGGGCGGTCAACAGACTGCCTCGACAGGGCAATGAGGTTACTTATGCAGAAGTTATGGATTCCATCGTTACTGGGCCTGGCGATCTTCGCCGGTTCGGTCAACGCCGCCGCCCCGCTGCGTCCGCCCCAGGGCTATTTCGCACCGATTGAAGCGTTCAAGACCGGCGACTTCAAGGAAAACTGCGACACCATGCCGACGCCCTACACCGGGCCTCTGCAATTTCGCAGCAAGTACGAAGGTTCCGACAAAGCCCGTTCGACCCTGAACGTGCAGTCGGAAAAAGCCTTTCGCGACAGCACCGCCGACATCACCAAGCTGGAAAAAGACACCAGCAAGCGCGTGATGCAATTCATGCGCGACGGTCGCCCGGAACAGCTCGAATGCACCCTGAACTGGCTGGTGTCGTGGGCCAAGGCCGATGCGTTGATGTCCAAGGACTTCAACCACACCGGCAAGTCCATGCGCAAATGGGCCCTGGGCAGCATGGCGTCGGCCTATGTACGCCTGAAGTTCTCCGACTCGCACCCGTTGGCCAACCACCAGCAGGAATCGCAACTGATCGAAGCCTGGTTCAACAAACTGGCCGATCAGGTGGTGAGCGACTGGGACAACCTGCCGCTGGAAAAAACCAACAACCACTCCTACTGGGCCGCCTGGTCGGTGATGGCAACGTCCGTCGCCACCAACCGGCGCGACCTGTTTGACTGGGCCGTCAAGGAATACAAGGTTGGCGTGAACCAGGTCGACGACCAAGGCTTCCTGCCCAACGAATTGAAGCGTCAGCAGCGTGCCTTGTCGTACCACAACTACGCGTTGCCGCCACTGTCGATGATCGCCAGTTTTGCCCTGGTCAACGGTGTCGACCTGCGCCAGGAAAACAACAGCGCGCTCAAGCGCCTGGGCGACAAAGTGCTGGCCGGGGTCAAGGACCCGGAGATCTTCGAACAGAAGAACGGCAAGGAGCAGGACATGAAGGACTTGAAGCAGGACATGAAATTCGCCTGGCTCGAACCCTTCTGCACCCTCTACACCTGCGCCCCGGATGTGATCGAGCGCAAGCATGGCATGCAGCCGTTCAAGACCTTCCGCCTCGGGGGTGACCTGACCAAGGTCTACGACCCGACGCATGAGAAAGGCAATAAAGGTTCCTGAGCGAACTCGGTAAAACTGTGGGAGGGGGCAAGCCCCCTCCCACAGTTTGAGCCGGTTTCGTCAGTAGGAATGTTGTACCGCCCTCCCCGTCTTTTCGTGGGGGGGTTTGGGGGGGCTCTGGCCCTTGACTGTTGGTTAAACATGGAGAGATCGGGATGGTTTTCTCGTCCAATGTGTTCCTGTTTCTGTTCTTGCCGATCTTTCTCGGCTTGTACTACTTGAGCGGGCAACGCTATCGCAACCTGCTGCTGCTGTTGGCCAGCTACGTGTTCTACGCCTGGTGGCGAGTGGACTTCCTGGCGCTGTTCGCCGCCGTCACGCTGTGGAACTACTGGATCGGCCTCAAGGTCGGTGCCGCCGGCGTGCGCACCAAGCCGGCCCAACGCTGGCTGCTGCTCGGCGTGGTGGTCGACCTGTGCATCCTCGGCTACTTCAAGTACGCCAACTTCGGCGTCGACAGCATCAACGTGATGATGAAGTCGGCCGGCCTGGAGCCGTTCATCCTCACCCACGTGCTGCTGCCGATCGGGATCTCGTTCTACATCTTCGAGTCCATCAGCTACATCATCGACGTGTACCGTGGCGATACCCCGGCGACCCGCAACCTCATCGACTTCGCGGCGTTCGTGGCGATCTTCCCGCACCTGATCGCCGGCCCGGTGTTGCGTTTCCGCGACCTGGCCGACCAGTTCAATAACCGCACCCACACCCTCGACAAGTTCTCCGAGGGCTGCACGCGGTTCATGCAGGGTTTCATCAAGAAGGTCTTCATCGCCGACACCCTGGCGGTGGTGGCCGACCATTGCTTCGCCCTGCAAAACCCCACCACCGGCGATGCCTGGCTCGGCGCACTGGCCTACACCGCGCAGTTGTACTTCGACTTCTCCGGCTACAGCGACATGGCCATCGGCCTGGGCTTGATGATGGGTTTCCGCTTCATGGAAAACTTCAAGCAGCCGTACATCAGCCAGTCGATCACCGAGTTCTGGCGGCGCTGGCACATCAGCCTGTCCACCTGGCTGCGTGACTACCTGTACATCACCTTGGGCGGCAACCGTAAAGGCACGTTGACCACCTACCGCAACCTGTTCCTGACCATGCTGCTCGGTGGCCTGTGGCACGGTGCGAACATCACCTACATCGTGTGGGGCGCCTGGCACGGCATGTGGCTGGCGATTGAAAAAGCCATCGGCCTCAACACCGCACCGCGCAGTTTCAATGTCCTGCGCTGGGCCTTCACCTTCCTGCTGGTGGTGATGGGCTGGGTGATCTTCCGCGCCGAAAACCTCCACGTCGCCGGCCGTATGTACGGTGCGATGTTCAGCTTCGGCGAGTGGTCGCTGTCGGAACTCAACCGCGCCAACCTCACCGGCCTGCAGGTGGCAACCCTGGTGGTGGCGTACGCAACATTGGCGTTCTTCGGCCTGCGCGACTTCTACACCAACCGCCCTGCCGAGAAAACCAAGCCGGCCGACCCGAGCCTGATCAAGGCCGTGCCGGGCGACAACCCGGGCAGCATCCACGAGCCAGGTTTCACCGTTGGCCGTGACGCTGCCGTGCAACCGGCCTACTGGACCGCTGACTGGCCACGCTACGCCATGCGCGCAGCGGTGCTGCTGCTGTTCGTGGCGTCGATTCTCAAACTGTCGGCGCAGAGTTTCTCGCCGTTCCTTTACTTCCAATTCTGAGGGAGCCGACCATGACCCGTTCATTACGCGTCCTCTATATCGGCCTGTTCCTGGTGCTGCTGCTGGCCCTGGGCGCCTGGTCGCTGCGCAGCTTCCTGGGCTTCAGTACCAACGCAGACGCGACCGTGCTCAACGGTCGCTGGACCAAGGCCGTCGAGACCCATTACGACGAGGAGTTCCCGATCAAGCGGTTGGGCACCAACCTCTGGGCCGCGCTGGACTACAAGCTGTTCAATGAAGGCCGCCCTGGGGTGGTGCTGGGCCGCGATCACTGGTTGTACAGCGACGAGGAGTTCAACCCCGCCGTCAACGAAGACCAGAACCTTCAAGGCAACTACGCGCTGGTCGAAGGCGTACGCCAGAAGCTCAAGGCCCAGGGCATCCAACTGGTGATGGCGATCGTGCCGGCCAAGGTGCGCCTGTACCCGGAACACCTGGGTGAAGTGAAACCGGCGAGCATCCACGCCAACCTGTACCAGGACTTCCACGCCCGTGTGGCCGCCGACAAGATCATCGCCCCGGACCTGCTCGGCCCGCTGCAACAGGCCAAGCTGGGCGGCAAGCAGGTGTTCCTGCGCACCGACACCCACTGGACCCCGGACGGCGCGGAAATCGCCGCCAAGCAGTTGGCTAAAACCATCGCCGACAAGACCCCGCTCCACGGCGAGCCGCAGCGTTTTGTCACCGAGGCCGAGAAGACCGAGCCGCATAAAGGCGACCTGCGTCTGTTCCTGCCCCTGGACCCGCTGTTCGAAAACCTGATGCCACCGAAAGAGCCGCTGGAAAAACGCGTCACGCACCTGGCCGAAACCAAAGGCGACGACGCGCTGTTCAGCGACAGCGAAACCCCGGTGGCCCTGGTGGGCACCAGCTACAGCGCCAACCCGAACTGGAACTTCGTCGGCGCCCTCAAGCAAGCCCTGGGCAGCGACGTGGTCAGCTACGCCGAAGACGGCCACGGCCCGATCCTGCCGATGCTCAGCTACCTGAAAAGTGACGACTTCAAGAACAGCCCGCCACAGGTGCTGATCTGGGAGTTTCCTGAACGCTATCTGCCCGTGAACAACGAAATCGGTGATGCCGACCCATCGTGGGTTGCGCAACTTAAACAAGCCGGTTCGCGCCAACAAAACATGGCACTGAACACCCCAGCTAAAAACCCAAAATCCGAGACGCCCGACCGGGCGCAAAACTGAAAGAGAGGTAACTCACATGACTTTCACTACTACTCCGCGTCGTCTCGCTAAGACTCTGGCCCTGGCTGCCGGTATGAGCTTGGTATCCCTGTCCGCCTTCGCCGGTGACGCTGCCTTATACGGCCCAGTCGCACCGAAAGGCTCAAGCTTCGTGCGGATCTACAACGCCTCCAACCAGGAAGTCAGCGCCACTGTCGGCAGCACCAACCTCAGCGACGTAGCCCCGCTGGCCAGCAGCGACTTCAGCTTCATGCCCGGCGGCGACTACAGCGCCAAGGTCGGCAGCCAGACCGTGCCGGTCAAGCTCGCCCCGGACCACTACTACACCCTGGTCAACAACAACAGCGGCCAGCCGCAGCTGATCGAAGAGCCGCCGTTCAAGAACAAGCAGAAATCCCTGGTGCGCGTGCAGAACCTCAGCGACAAGGCCCTGACCCTGAAGACTGCCGATGGCAAAACTGATGTGGTCAAAGCTGTGGCTGCCAAGGGCCGTGGCGAACGTGAAATCAACCCGGTGAAGGTGAGCCTGGCGTTGTATGACGGTGACAAGAAAGTCGGCGATGTGAAGCCGGTTGCGTTGGAACGTGGTGAAGCGGCGGTGCTGTATGTCACCGGCTCGGGTTCGAGCTTGTCGCCAGTTTGGGTCAAGCGCCCGGTGTCGACCCGCTGATTAGCTTTTGAAATTGACGCTCCCCCCTTGTGGGAGCGGGCTTGCTCGCGAATACGGTGGTTCAGTAACAGATGTACTGACTGAATCACCGCCATCGGGAGCAAGCCCCCTCCCACAGGCTCTGACCCAAATTGATTCAAGGAGAAACACATGATCCCAGTAATCCTTTCCGGTGGTAGCGGCTCACGTCTTTGGCCGCTTTCCCGCAAACAGTTCCCCAAACAATTCCTGGCCCTGACCGGCGAGCACACGCTGTTCCAGCAAACCCTGGAACGCCTGGTGTTCGAAGGCATGGACTCCCCGATCGTGGTCTGCAACAAGGACCATCGCTTCATCGTCAACGAGCAACTGGCCAACCGTAAGCTGGAATGCCAACGCATCCTGATGGAACCCTTCGGCCGCAACACCGCGCCGGCCGTGGCCCTGACCGCGATGATGCTGGTCAACGAAGGTCGTGACGAACTGATGCTGGTACTGCCGGCCGACCACGTGATCGACGACCAGAAAGCCCTGCAACGCGCCCTGGCCCTGGCCACCGTGGCCGCCGAGCGTGGCGAGATGGTGCTGTTCGGCGTACCGGCGACCCGCCCGGAAACCGGCTACGGCTACATCAAGTCCACCAACGATTCGCTGCTGCCCGAAGGCGTTAGCCGCGTGCAGCAGTTCGTGGAAAAGCCCGATGAAAAACGCGCCGTCGAGTTCGTCAAAAGCGGCGGTTACTTCTGGAACAGCGGCATGTTCCTGTTCCGCGCCAGCCGCTTCCTGGAAGAGCTGAAAAAGCACGACCCGGACATCTACGACACCTGCGTGCTGACCCTGGAGCGCAGCCAGCAAGACGCCGACACCGTGACCTTCGACGAAGCCACCTTCGCCTGCTGCCCGGACAACTCCATCGACTACGCCGTGATGGAAAAAACCCAGCGCGCCTGCGTGGTGCCGTTGAGCGCCGGTTGGAGCGACGTGGGTTGCTGGGCCTCGCTGTGGGCGGTCAACGATAAAGACGCCAACGGCAACGTCACCAAGGGCGACGTGGTGATCCAGGACAGCAAGAACTGCATGATCCACGGCAACGGCAAACTGGTGTCGGTGATCGGCCTGGAAAACATCGTCGTGGTGGAAACCAAGGACGCGATGATGATTGCCCACAAGGACAAGGTCCAGGGCGTCAAGCAGATGGTCAACACCCTCAATGAACAGGGCCGCAGCGAAACCCAGAACCACTGCGAAGTCTATCGTCCGTGGGGCTCCTACGATTCGGTGGACATGGGCGGCCGCTTCCAGGTCAAGCACATCTCGGTCAAGCCGGGCGCGTGCCTGTCGCTGCAAATGCACCACCACCGCGCCGAACACTGGATCGTGGTCAGCGGCACCGCCGAAGTCACCTGTGACGAGAACGTGTTCCTGCTCTGCGAGAACCAGTCCACCTACATCCCGATCGCCTCGGTGCACCGCCTGCGCAACCCGGGCAAGATCCCGTTGGAGATCATCGAAGTGCAATCGGGCAGCTACCTGGGCGAAGACGATATCGAGCGGTTTGAGGATATCTACGGGCGCTCGACCCCGGTTGAACGTGGCGTGTCGGTGAAAACTATCGCGCAGTAAAACAGTCGTACAAGAAGCCCTCGCCCAGCCCATTGCGTCCCCTATCCGCAGTGGGTTGGGTGGGGGCTTTTTTTGTTCACTCCCACGCGTTTTTAACAGTTCAAATCACTTATGTTTTCCCCATTTGACGACAGGCTGAGTAGACCTGTTAAACAATACTTGATGAAAAAACCCGATCTCTGCCTTGGCATTATTTAAGTGTTGCTGGACAGGATTATAACGTGGATCAAGATGCGCCCCTCCTACCGAAACTAAGAAAGTCTTATTCGGTTGCTGGCTTGCCGCATCAGCAAGTTTACCCGCCAAATAAGGGTTCACGTAGACGTCACGCCATTCCGAGCTTGTTAAAGACATAAGACCTTTAATCGTTTCAGTGTCATAACCTTCATCGCTGGTAAATTGGGCAACCAAAGATGCTGCCTTTAAACTTAATTCTTCGTTACCCAGAAATAAATCAGACACAAGAGAGGCGCCTAATCGCTCTACCTCGTCACGATCAGAATCGGAGGCTATTTTATTTGAGTCACTATAGTTCATGGCCACATTGAACAAACCCAGTGTCGAACTTACAAGGTTCGAATGCTCCCAGCCTACAAGATCCAGCTTACTCACGTCGAAAGCACTCGGTACAAACTTTTCAGCCTTGGCATGAACATCCGAATTAACCCCCTCGACATACAACGCTAGCCGCCCTGCTTCATAGGCTCGCATAACATCAGGTATTTCAGTTGAAAACACCAAGGGTGGAGTTTCGTGACCGTCACCGGAAAATATAATTTTAGGCAACCCATTTGAAAACACACTCACCACCTCCTCGACATCTAACTCCCGCTCGCCCTTATCAGTGGACATGAACCAGTGCGAAGATATGCGTCCATCTACATCTAAGAAATTAACTGGATTATTTCTAACCATCCGATATAAATTTAAACCATCAACAGCACCTGCTGGATCAGGATTCAACCAACGCTGGTTACAACACATGTAATAACGAGAGCCATAATAATAAAGCCCCGTCGCATCCCGATCTTTTCCCGAATAACCCAACGTGCGATAGCTCTCTTCGCTCGAATTTCCTCGCTCACTAAACGCTGTACTGCCGTACGGATGGTAAGTCTCTCGACTGACAATGCGTGCATCACTGTCCAACTCCAATGAGCAGGAACCGAGGTGATCGCCCAGGCAGTAGCGGTACTGGTCATTGGCAAGCAGCCTGGACGGCAGGGTTTCCCAATGCAGCACCTGCACCGTCATGCGCCCGGCCTGGACGGTGATGACATTCAAGCGGGCACCATCGACATTGCGCGTTTCCAGCCCCGGCAAGTAACGGGTTTCACTGATCACCGTACGAGCATTGGTTTGCAACATGCGCACCTTTCGCTGGCGCATGCCATCAGCTCCGTAGACGTAGCGCTCCGTGTCATCGGGTTGCGAGTCGCGCTCTACCGGCGTGACCTGATGCAGCTGATTACGTACATCCCAATGCAGTGTTCGTGCGTTATCCAGCGCCAACAGATTGCCGTTGTGATCAAACGCAGCGGCTATTTCAGCTTCTGTAGGTGGCCGCCCGTCCCGCAATGGCAGGCACCGATTGCTGTACTTCGCAGCCGTCAATACGCGCCCATGTTGCTGTGGCCCCTGGTGGGTCAGTTCAAGCAAGTTACCGCCTTCGTCATAGCGATAAGCCTGGCGGTAATTGGCCACGGCCCTGGGGGCTTCACGGTGAGCGGGGCCCCGGTTATCACTGCCGGTCTCCCAACCCGTGGCTGCGATCAGTTGGCTAAGGCTGTCGTAGATATAGCGCGTGATCGATTCGATACGCTGGTTGGCGAAGAAGCGCACCGGCAGCGCCTTGTCTTCGATACTGAGGATATTGCCCACCGGGTCATAACCGTAGTTCAGGTCTTGCAAACACTTGCCGTTGAGGTGCCGGGCACGCAGACGAGTCAATCGCCCATCTTCCGGGCGGTAGTCGAACAGGCTGACCACCTGATTGCGCGCCGTTTGTTGCTCGACCCGACCTTGGGCGTTGTAACGGATATCGCGCACCAGCAGTTGTGGTTCAACCTTGCCGTGGAGCAACAGCCCGGCTTCACGCAACTGGCCATCCAGTGTCTGGTTGAAGTACTGGCGATGACCTTGAGCGTCGACTTGCACCGTCAGATCACCCAGCGCGTTGAAACGAAACGCGGTAACCGCTCCGTCGCCCGGCTCCAGCAACGCATCGCGCTGATTGATCAGTAGCGGCCAATCCGGTTCATCCAGCGCTTGCAGAAAATGCTGACGCAACGTCAGCACCTCGCCCGCCAAGCCGTACTCCTCGAACTGGCGTGTGCCGGCGGTATCGTCATGGCGGATCAACTGCCCGCATTGGTTGTGATCGGCAAAGTGTTCCTCGGCGCGCGCATACTCGTAGCGCTGCGTGCAGCCTTGTTCGAATACCGCCGAAGGTCGCAGCCGTTGATCGTACTCAATCAACTGCACACGGCCCCCTGCATCCCAGGCCTGTATCAACTGGCCAGTCTCAGCGAACAGCGAAACGCGCCAACCCGCATCGACACTCTCGGTAGCCAGGGGCGTGTGGTTTAACGAGCGGGTACGGGTCAAGTTGGCCGGGGCCGAATCATCCATGGCCAGGCGCGGGTCCCACTCGGCTTCAAGGCGCCCGACGGCGTCATACAGGTGCCGCTCACAGCGGGCTTGTGCAACCGCGTCCGCTGTATCACGACAGTAGTTGACCGTTGCAATCGTCAGCCCGCGCGGGTCCGAGACGCTCAAAACGGGGGTGTTGGTATGTACCGAACGGTTCATCGACTGCCCCCCTCAGCGTCAACGCGGGCTGCCACCACCTCCTCCCACGTGTCGTTCTCATCCTCGGCAAGGGTGCACCAGGGGAAATAGGTGTGACGCCGCATGTAACCCTCGTTAGCCAGCACGGTCCGGGTCGGGCGCCCCAGCGGATCATAGAACTGTCGATCACAAAACCCGAAGGCCCTGAAGCTGGCATCCTCAATGTAGCGATGATGATCGGCAAAATAAGGCCGATAGATCCGCACAGGCTGGCCCTTGTTGTTGTATTCCACCCGCTCACTGACGCGCCAGCGCGGCACGTCCTGCACGATGATGGGCTGCCCGTGATTGTCCAGCGCCAGAGACCCGTCATCACATACGTGGTAGGCGTAGCCAGGATCGACCCTTTGCTTGAGTTGCAAAGGTCGCCCAAAGCCATCCCAACAGGCCACGCTGATACGAATCTGTTGCTGCTGATCACCCAGGTAGCGATCGGCCTGCAACGTAGCGGCATGCACCGGCTCCCGCTGCGCCGCGTCGATCAAGGCTTGCAACCGTCGGCGGGACGGACTTGATGTATCCAGGGACGTATACCGGCGCGCTGAAGCGCGGATGTGACCGCTGGGCAGCAAGTCGCCCCGCAGGACACATGCCTCCAGCCACACCGGGTCCTGCCGGTCGGCGTCGGGCACGCGTGCCATCCAGCTGAAGGCATCTTCGAAATAGACGCTGGCGGCATCCTGCAACGCGCGGCGCGGCGCGTCGATGGCATTTGCGGGGCTGGTATTTTCCGGGCGCTGGTACTCAGCCAGGGGGGCGAAGCCTGCGGGCATGCCCAACTCAGTGCCACGGACACTGCTGGCAGACACCTGACCGAAAGCATCGTAGCGAACTTCATGGACGTTGCGATTGGGATCAATGATGCATGCCGGCAGAAGCCGCCGGTAGTCGATACGGTCGACATAGGTTTCACAGCCATCCGCCAGTTGTACGCGGGTATTCAGGCACCAAAAAGGGTCATAGCCCAGCTGGGTCACGCCATGACTCTGGGTCTCTCGGACCGTGATCACGCGATGGAACCCCTCGGCCCCGGCATACGTATTGAACCCGTGCCGAACAGACCAAAGTGCGCCCTGGCCAGGTTCGCCCGACTCCAGCAACCACGGCATCTTGTGGTAGCCGGCCTTCAGCAGCGTTTGCTCAAGATCGAACGGTAGCTCGCCTTGCTCATTCCTCAGCAAGTCATAGGCGGACAACGCAATCGGATCCAGCTCGGCGACTTCCCGATGATCCAGCAGCCCTTGGAAACTTGCGCGGCCATCCGGCAAAGCCTGGTACCGCTCAGGTACCTGCGGGTCTCTATAGCGTTGGATCGACTGACCGGCCAGGATTCGCCCGGTGTGTGGATTCTGCGCAATACCGTTGAGGGTGAAAGCCTCGTAGTTGATAGATTGAGGGGTCAGGCCGGAGTCCTTATCGAGCGTCCAGGCGTTTTCGCGGGTTTGGTAGGCCAGGCCCAAGTGCCAGCCTTGCGGGTCGATCAGGTGAATGAAGTTCGCCAGGGATTCATTGAAGTAATACACCTGCTGCTCAGGACAGTGGGCATCGCACCACCAGCGTTTTTCAGGGGGACTCTGCTCTACCGCCATCTTGCAGACAGGGTCATCGGTGACGCACAGCCTTCGCGCATAGCTGATCGTCAAGCCCTGGGTCAGCAGGCCAAACGCATCCCACTGCAAGTTCAGGGTATGTTGGCAAACCGGGTCATCCGCCTGCTGTTCGTAGCGGTAGACAATCGACTCGAGCCCCAAGGCAAGCACCGTGGCATAGGGTGCGAAGTCCCCGCCCGTGGGCCGGTCGTACTTGCGCACCAGGTACCGATTTTGTTCGACGGTATAGGGAACCTCACGGGGACTGCCCAGCGCGAACCGCTCTACACGCAATACCCGGCCCGCCAGCGCGGCACAAATGTCCGGAAGATCGATGTCCTTCGGTTCGACCCGTTGATCAGTACCATCCAGAGCGTGATAGCAACTGAACAGGTGGCTTCCGAGAGGATGGGCCGCCAGGTCGCCACTGAAATACTCATCGCTGGCCTGATGGACAGTACGGCCCACATGAAACCAGGTTTTGCTCAGAAGCGGCGCACTGAAACCGTCATCGCCCGGACCATCGGCGAAGGCCTCGCAGTCGGTTGACAGCAGCAGGCCAAACCCACGGAACTCACGCTGCCGGGCATCGTAATAACCTTCTCGATAGCTGAAACGACGGATCAACTGGTTGCCCGTGATTTCGTCGTGTTCAGTCAGTTGGCTGACCAGCGGGACGGGAAACGGCAATCGACACTCAGGTGTCAGGGAGGCGGCCAGCCTGAGCTGCTTTTCATCCAGCCACTCCTGCGCCGAGCTACGGTAGCCCAGTGTCACCGCCGCTCCCATGTTGTTATTGGTGGCACAGAGCAAATAGGGTTTGGCACTGACAAAGTCGTAGCGCCAATGCCGGGGTGTCATATGAGGAACTGTCAGTACCAGGCTGGAGCAGCCCAACCCTTGTAGATCGGCGACGCTCACTTGGCAGAAACGGTCGTGGCGCACGCCTTCAGGCCATGGCAGGACAAGGGGCCGGTCGGAAAAACCATTGCCGCCTTGGTTCATGAAAATCAACGCGCCCTCAGGCTGCACATAGATCAAATCGACAGCGCCTGAACCGTCGAGGTCCGCCAGCAGCACGTTGGATGCATCGAACGTGGCGTAGTCAAATTCCAGGGCGCTGAACACAAACCCTTTGCCGAAACGCCCACGTCCCAGATTGGGCCAGCATGTGAGTTCGTCATGACGAATGCGGATCAGATGCTGGCTGCCGCTGCCCAGCACATCACTGAAAGCCACCAGCTCAGAGGGGCTGTCACTCAACAGCGGCAAAGCGTCTTCATCCGCTTCCCGAGCCACCTCTTGCCCTGGAGCAAACCCTTGCTCGCGACGACTGGCATACAACCGCACGCTCCGTGGGCCGATCATGGCCAGGTCCGTCAACCCGTTGCCCAGCAGGTCGGCAAGTTGCCCTTGGGGATGAAAGAACTCTTGAGGGAAAGCCGCCAATGTCGCGAAGTTCGACCATGTGCGATCCGGCCGGCAGGTGAAAAAACCCGCCAGGCCGGGCTGCGCCACCACCCAGTCCAGCGAGCCATCACCAGTCATATCACTGAGAAACTGACGTACTGGCGCAGAGGTATCGATCACGGGCATTTGCGCCAGCGTGTGCCACTCGCCATAAGCCACCTCATCAAGATGAGCTGCCGGCTGGGCGCGCAATGGCTCGCGGTAATACCAGGCCTTGTCGGTACGGCGCAGGATGCCCGGCAAGCCTTCGCCATAAAGGTCGACCAGTTGGTAACGATGGCCGTCGTCAAGACCGGGCATAGGATCGAAGGGTTGATAGTGCCCGGCCCCCAGAGGGGGAGCGAAAGGGTTGTAGAAGAACTCCAGCGGCGGACGCGCCTGCACCTCACCCGCCTCGTCATACGCCTGGCTGTGAGCCGCAGAAAGATGGTTGTAGCCCAGCGGCGTTTCCCGGTATTCCAGCAACAGCCCCTTGACCGGCAACGGCTCGGGCCCCAGGTCAGGGAATTGGTGAAGCATCCGTACGCGCCAACACAACCACCGCGTCGTCAATTCAAAGCCGTATTCGAAGCTGGAGAACGGATCGCTGCGCTGCTCAACATAGTCGAACACCAGGTGAAACAGCCATTGCACATCCTGCCAGCCCTCGGCACGCCAGCCATACAGCTGATCGCCGGCCTCGACGTTGCCGTAGCACACCCGGCTCAAGTAACGCTGTGACCGGTAATCGCGTGGTTGGCTTGCATCAGGCCCCTGGCCGTCACACGCGTACTCATAGACGATGTGTTCTCCACAAGTATTGAGGCTCTCGTCCAGCAACCACGCACCGACCCTTTGCGGCCGGTCGGGATCGGCCCGGCGCGATTTGGCGGTTTTGCCATACAGATGCAGGCTGCCGTCGGCGCCGTGAACCAGCCAGAAACCGGCCGCGTCGTCGTCATCGGCCCAGTGTTCGATCCGCGCAAAACTGCTTTCTACCCGGGGCCAATAACGCACCACGGTGTAGTCGCCCACCGGCAGCCCGTTGTAGTCAGTCACCCGCTGGCCGATCAAGGCGCCGGTCTTTGGGTCTCGCTCGGGCATCCATAGGTCACCTTCCGGACCAACGAACAGGTCCTCGTCGGTGTACGCCGGTACGCCATTGGAGGTACGCCGGGTAACCGCTTTGGCGGGGTTGCTCCAGCCGATACCAAATAGGCCATTGCCCACGCTGCTGCTGTAGGTAAGCGCCAATGCCGGTGCAAACCCGCGTCCGAGCGAAATCGGCAGCGGCAGTTCGAATGATGCCCTTCCCGTGGTGCCCACCGCGCCCATACCGTCGCCGAGGCTGCGAATGGCACCGCCGCCCTTAGGCAACGACGGTGGATTGATGTCCAACGCCTTGTCAGCGTTCATGGTGCCGCCCTGGCCGTGTAGCGCAGGTGCACAATGATATCGGTCAGGCTTTCCAGCATGGACCGTTGCCGGTCGTGATTCGGGAAGTGCAACAGCCAGCGAGACACGGCACCGGTGCCCTCGAAAGGCAGGTAACGCACATCGTTGAAATCAAAGGTGAACAGACCGTCATCGTCAATACCTGCGGACAGCGCCACCTGCTGACTGGCCCGCAGGTTCTCCTTGAGACTGCCGTCAGCCATCCGCACGGCACTGTAGGTCTGGGTCAGGGTGGCACGAATATCTTCGTAAGGCCCCACTGTCACCGGCAGGGAAACACTCACACGCTGGATCCGCCGCAGGATATGCCCAGGGTAATCGCTGTCGAGCAGCCCCTGGGTCAGTTCGAACTCGACGCGGCCGTCCTTGACCAGACGCAACTTGGTCGTCGCCCAATCCTGATTGAGCGCGGATGACGGGTCCCGGTCCGGCAATTGACGCAGGGAAACCGTCTTGGTGATTTCCAGATGTCGGTCATTTCGGCTCAGGTAGGCTGCCTCCATTTTCAATAACTGCAAGCCTAATGACTCACCGGCGCCGAGGCCACGATAGCTGTCATTCCAGGCTCCCGTCTGGATAAAGCGGCTGGCGTAATCGGCGGTCTCGAACTGCCAACAGGCTTCGGCCGCCAGGCACAACGCCAGGGCCGCGTCATAAGTCTGGTAGTAGAAGGTTGCGAACTGCCCATTGAGCCACTGGTAAAGCTGGACATTGCTGAATCGACTGCCCAGGAAAGCATACGTGGCCAGTGCATGTGCCTGCGCCACCTCGGCCTGCTGCAGTTGCAATGCGGTGGCGCGGGACTGGGCACGGAGCACATTGAGTTGCGCATCGATCTGTTCGATTTCCAGGGCGGCCTGGTCGCGCGCAAACGTCCATTCCTGATGACGGCGACGGAACTGTTCGGTTCGGTCCAGTGCGTCCGCAACATTATGACTGAGTGCCGCGAGCCCGAAAGCCGCCGCAGACACCATTTGCGGCACCCCTTCCAGCCGCCAGCCGCCGACCATGGCTCCCGCCATTACACCATTGGCAAAACCCACGATTGCCCCGCCCCCGCCCCCAGCCGCATTGGGCGGGATGACCAGCCCGCCGGCTACCGCATCGGATATCGCCCCAACGCCTTCAGCGACGCGTCCGGCCAGGTGCAAGCCCGCAGCGGCTCTCTCGCCACTGTTCACTACCTCATCGGCCAGTTGCGCGTAAAAGCTCAAGCGCTGCTGCACAATCGCCCGACTCGCCTCCAGGGCCTTTTGGCTTTCTTTATCGATAACCTGCGCCTGCTGTTGCAGGTCGATGGAAAATTGCGCGAAATCCCAGGCCTGGCGATATTGCAGCGCTTCGAACTGCGCCTGCTCCTTGCGCTCGATCAACGACAACAAGGTGCCGCCAAACTGGGTCAATGTCTGTACCGCGTTGAGCGCACGCTCATGCATCACGCTGAAGCGGTAATGCGGCACGTCCTGGGCCAACAACCGCGCACTGCCCCCCGCCGCCGCGCCCTGGCCGAACGCCGCCAGCAGATCCCGTGGGTTCAACGGCGCCGCGAATAACGGCAACGACAGCGGCTTGCCATCCAGGGTGCGGCTGTTGCGCAGGTTATCCAGGCGCGACTCAGCGATATCCCAGGTTTTCACCAGATGAGCATTGATCGGCAGGCGCAAGTAATCACTGTCCAGGTCAGCCAGCGTCGGGTCGTGCGAGAAGGTGCGCAGATACAGGGGGGGTTCGGCAAACTGATACAGCGAGTGGCCCTCATTGGCCTGGGCGCTATCGGCGCGCAAGTGGTCCTGCTCAATCAGGCGCTGCTCAAAGGTACGCAGTTGCGTATTGGTGGAATTGCTCAAGACTTGCAGGGTCACAGGCGTCCAGGAGTCCACCAGCTTGATGTCCGGCCGCGGGCCCAGCAGGTCCAGCACGCGCACGTACCACAACTTGGCTTCGCCGAGGCTGTCGGGGGTCAGTTGCCGATAGGCAGCATCGCCCCGGTCCAGCAGGTTTTTCAGGTAGTGCAGGTAGATCGCCTTGCGGTAGCGCACCGGGTGACTGCTGGCGATGCCGTCCGGGTCGGCGGGCTTGCGGGTGGCGTGGTCCATCTGCAACAGGCCGTCCATCAAGGGGCGCACGTTCCAGTAATCGGGGCGCCCCTTGCTGTCTTGTTTACGCGACGGGTCGAAGATAAAGCCTAGCCACCGTTCGGCCTCGTCGAACTGCAGCTCCAGGTTCAAGCGCTGGCTGACCAGGAAGGGCAGGTGCAGGAACAACTCCCAGAAGTACTTGCCGTTGGCACCATGGAAATCCATGCGATTGACCGCAGCCGGCGGCTGTAACGGCGGCTCTTCCAGGCCCTGGGTTTCCCAGGTCAGGAGGTTTTCCAGGGCGATGTTGGCGCGTTGGATCAGTTCGCGGGCGAATAGGGTATTCATACGGATGGGCTGGCGGGGAGCACTGGCGTCGTCGCTCAGGTGGATGCCGGAGCCGGTGAAGTCGATGAATTCGGCGATGCCCAGGGTGGGGCTGGCGCGGGTGCTGATTCGCGGCGCGATCAGGGGGGTTCGAATAGCAGGGACGAGTTCCAGTTCAACGAGGGACAGTTTGAGGGTATGTCCCACTGCCAAGTTGTTATCAAAGGCTTTTAGGCCGTGAATCAGTGGAATTTTTTTTGAACCGACAGGCCAGTCGACATTCCAGTCCGGTAACAGGGTTTCAGGGTTAATGGGGATTGATACTGTCTGGGTATCGGGGGGGAGTCTTGAAGAAACAGTCGTTGAGTAAAAAAGCCACCGTTCTCCCGGAAACGCAGGTGTAGGGGTCTTCACGTCAACGGGTCTTAATATAAGACTCTGGAAGAGAGGTCTATGGACTTGCTGAATAATATCCGCATGATAAGAATATAAACTGCCTCCAGCAAAACCAATATAAAAATACGTGACAAATTGTGCGTTATCAGGGGAAAGCAACGAAAGTGCTGCCTTAAATATTCGTTTACCTTCCAATGAGACAGAAGCACCCGATGGTAAAGCTGGAAGCGAACAAGTCGAAAGAACATCACTGTCCCGAAGATAATAGTCGAGAGCACCAATCTGAGATGTCTGCAAACTAAAAGAACATACGTTATTATTGACTGCGGAAAACCCACCTCCCTCGACAGTCATCGTGGATCCTTTCAAGAGAGTTACGTTTTCTCCTCCCCCCATCGAAGGCGAGGTAACCAACACCAAGGTAAACTTATGACTCACCAACCCCGCGCTGACTCGGGTAACGATTTCTTGGGACGCCACCGAACTCACCAACTTTGACTCAAACTCCAAAGCCTGTGCCAACACGTTATATCTTACTTCAGTCCCTTTTCTTGGAGTAAAAATCCTATTCTGCCAATTCATATAGTTCCAATTATCCGAACTCGTATGAGGCGAACTCGTTTCGACACTTTTCACCGCAACCATAAAAGCCGGCAATTTGAACTGAAAGCGCCCGTAATTATCAAGAACAAATATTCTTGCCGCTTTAAGCACATACGGTTTCTTTATCCCTCCATCCCCCACGCCTACATGAAGAACAACTCCGCGTTCAGGAAACAGCGGCGTCACATTAAAGTTCTTATCGATCCATGCCGTCCTCAGAAAAGCATACTTATCCTGCGTACCGTCTACCGATGCGCCGCTCTCATAACCCGCATACATCGCGACCAGCATGGACTCCGGCGAAGCCGAGCTATCTGCTACTGCGATGCTTTCCACCAGCGCCGGTAAATCTCGTGATTTGAACAGCGGCGCCTCACTCCAGGCCTCAATGACGGTTTGCGGCACACTCCAACTGTCATCGTACTTTTTGTAGACCAGGTTCAGGCGCAACATCGGATTGCTGCCGGCTTGGGTTTGTGGTGAACCTGGATCAGGAGGTTTGGGCGTACCCGGGAGAAACCCCTGCTCAACCGTGACCGCAGCGGAGTTGCTACCTACACACTCCACCCAAAACACAAACAACCGATTATTGAACACCACCGGCCGAATCGTGCGCTCAATGGCGCTCGCCGAAATCGGCAGGGCAGCCTTATGCCAATCCGACCAGGCACCGGGTTGCGGGTAATCGAATTTCGGCCGATTGGGGTTGCTACCCGAAAGGTCCTTGTACGTGCGCTGGGACATGTCCACCGAGCGCCAGTAATAGGCATTTTCGGCCCTGGACTTGCCGATGAAGTAGTACAGGCCGTTCTTGAAATCATCGGTGTTGATATAGCCGTTGATGATCGTCAGGTTGGCCACTTCCTCGAAGCTGGCCAGGTAGCTGAGCACTGCCTCTTGGGTGGTGTCGATATGAATCTTGTTCTGGTTGATGTCGTTTTCCAGTTGCTGGAAGTACGTCGACTTGCTCAGGCGCAGCGACGGGTCGATGTACACCTCGGGGTAGTACTGCAACTGCTGGTTGGCGGCCCAGATCGGGTACTGGCTGTTGATCTCGCGCCATTGGGTAATCAGGTGTTCTTCCATGACCCTGGTTTCATAACCTGGCTCCATGCCCATCAGCGCGCCATTGATGTATTGCTGCAAGCTGGCAATCGCCGACGCGACCGGGCTGGTGGTCACGTCCTGGCTGACCAGCACGTCCAACAGTTTGTATTCGTAAAGGTCATTGGCCGTCTTGAGCTTGTCAGACAACTGGGCGCCGATAAACTCCTGAGTGTTGGGCACCACCACGTTGAGGTAGTAAGCCACCAGCACATCGCGCAGGGTTTCGTTGAGCTGGCAGTCGATGGACTTGGACATGATCGCGCCTCCTAAAGGTGATGACGTCAACGACTGGCGGCCACGGCCGCTTCACCGGCCGCCTGCCAAGCGGTACTCGCGCTGTCGATGTGCAGTGCCGTGAACGCCAGCAGATCGCTCGCGGAAAACCCGCTGGCGGCACAGTCGTTCTGGCAGCGCAGTACCCAGTCCACGTCGGCCATCGACGTAGCACGGCCCATTGGCAGCTCCTGGAACAACCGGCGAATGTCTTGCGCGTACCAGCCCAGCAAATTGGCCAGCACCTCGGCACTTTGCTCATTGACAGCGCTGCGCAACGCTTTGTTCTTGAGCGCTGCCGTGGGGGGGTTGGCACTGATGAAGTAGCCCAACAACGCCTCTTCGGCCTGGCTCTGGCGCTTGAGCCATTGGGTATACCGGCCGAGTAAATACAGGCTGGCCCAGGACAGCTCGCGGCTGTCGGTGCCGATCAGCCAGTGCGGCCGAGCCAGGAACAGCCGTAATGCGCTGGTACTCAGGCCCAGATGCAGAACCGCCTGGGCATGACGCAGCACCGCGCGCAGTTGTTCGATCAGGGAAGGGGCGGCATCGGCGTGCGTGCCCAGTTGCAGCACCCTCGACAGCAGTTGATACACCGTGGTCTGCGCCCAATGCACCACCACTGCGGTACGGTCCATGGGCAGATTGATCATTTCCTGGGCCAGGCCTTCGATCAGTCGCAGTTGCCGGCCATGCCCGTTCAAAAACAACGTGCCGAGTTTTTCCAGGCTGGCAGCCCTGACTTCGCTGTCCAAGTTCAGGGGCTTGAGTGCCTCCACCAACGCCGCCTGCAACTGCGCCTGGGTGTTATCGACCATCTCCAGCGGCAGGGCCTTTACAAGGCCCTCTGGATCAAGCAATGGCAACAGTACCGTACGCCACTGGATGACATCGCCGGGGCCACGGGCCTTGGTGGTCTTTTCATGGGTGGGCAAGTTCAGCGCCAGGATCTGCTGGTCGGTGACAAGCACCGCCCGGGTCTCCTCGGCCAACTTCGCCAGGCGATCCGTCAATCCCTCGGGCGGCAGATAGTCGCCAGGGGTGAGCCCAAGAATCTGGCGCACCTGGGTAACGCTTTGCCGGCTGTCCTTGAGCCAGGTCACCGCCCAATCCATTTGCATCAACACATCGAGAATGTCAGGCGCCTGTGTGGCACGATCGCCATGGGCAATGTCCGTTATTGTCAGGTCGCGGTTGCCGAGAGCGCCGCATTTCACCCGTAGATAGCTGATCTGGCCTGGCAACTGAGTGATGGCTTCCCAAGCCTGCCGCATGATTTGCTTGTGACTCAACGAAATAGATTGCCCGGCGTGCAGCACACCGAGCGTGAGCACATTTCCATCGGTGTTTTTCAAGAATTGTGGCACATCGGGGGCCGCCGGTAACCGGGTCAGGGTAAACACGCGTGCAGTGCCGGGCGCCTCGAAATCAGTCCCCGCTTCGACCACCAACTCTGACCCCGGCAATAAACGCAAAAGCTCACCGGGTTCTTCAGGGACCACGACCAGCGTCAAGCGGATACTCACACCGTTGACGCTATCAACCGCCTTGACCACCACCGGTTTGAGTGATTGCGCTATCGGTGCTGCCAACCGCCCGGTACACACCAAACGCTGGTAATCCGCCCCGCCCAACACATCCAGCAATGCCCAACCGTCTTGCGACGAGAGCCCGAACATCTGCGCCATACGAGCTTGGCGGTACAACGACGACACGGTTTCCAGGTCACGTTGCAACGGGCCGACATACAGCGCTGTTTGTGCGCACAGGCGAAACAGCGACGACTCGGTAGGCTGTAAGCCAAGGCCAGCGCACAGTTGCGCCACGGTTTTCGTCGAGGCGGCATCCAGGCCTGGAACACTGAACGGTTTCTGATCGAGCACCAGCGGTGTATCGAACAACGCGACAGGGTTGAACACCTGGTCAAACAACGCCATACCCTCGCCGCTGGTATAGGGCGTGAGGTCATGCATGAACGCGGCGAACTCTTGCGGCTTGATCCGATAGCGCCCGCTGAGATAGCGATAGACCCCCAAGGCTCGCAGGGTATTGAGGTTCAAGTCCATGCCCAGGTTATCTTCACCTTCGCTGCGAATGGCACTGATGATCAAGGTGTCCAGTTCGGCAAACGGAATATCGAGCCAGCGTTGCAGGCGAATCATACGTTGCAGACGATCAAAACGCTGGGCGGAGGTCTTGGTCAGGTACCAGACAGTGCGGCCACCGCCCTGAACCTCTCTGAACCCCATCGAGTTATCGACCTGATCGCGTCGGATAGAAGCGGTGGTGGCAGGCAATACGCTGTCGTAACGACTGGAGCCATGACCATTGACGTAACACGCGCCATAGTGATTGGCATGCGGGTACCGCGCCCCCACGCCCCCACCCTCCTTCTCCAGGTTGGTGCTTGGGCAATTGGGCGACAGGCGCGGGAAGTGCTTGCGTTGCGATAAAAGCGCCTCCACCTGCTCGGCGCTCAACTCGGTCTGCTGCATGAAAACCTTGAGTTCGATCAGTACCTCATCGCCCCGATCCGTCTGGCTTTCCAGACCATAACTACGCCGGAAGAACGCTTGCTGCTCGGCAGGCCTCGTGATTTTCCCATCCTGCGTCAGCGTCACACTCAGCGCAGCCAGGCTGACGGGGATTGATGAAAACCTCGTGGTCGTGGTGATGATAAATAAAGCGCTATAACCAGGACCTTCCGGGGAAGGCGCGCTTTCTGCCGATCGGATGCATGGCACGCGCGAGTCTGATCGTGTGGAGGAAATCAAATGATTGAGTTTCACTCGAGAAGTACTGGCCACACTGCCTGAGCTGAACACAAACCTTTCCTCACGCCTGGCACTTTCCCCCGGCTTGCAGAATTCGACCCTGACATAGTTGAGCGGAGAGGTGTAGCCACTCAATAGATGCGCAATGGGCTCGACCTCTTTAATTGCCGTTTGCCCGAGATGCAGCAGAAAACCCACACCCAGCGCTTTGTGTGGGCTGAGGTGAGACGTTCCGGGGCCTGCCCATATGGTTTTTCCAGCCAGCTCGGCTCTGGACAGATAAAACGTCGTAAATAACGACGGTTCAATCAGCAACGCCTGCTGCTGAGGACTCAGCCCGGACAGCATACGTTGCGCTTCTAGCCTTGCATTCTGCACCGCCCCATACGTATTGCGTCCACCCAGGGTAGCCGGTAGCTCCCGGCTGATGCGGTAGTTCAATTCGCCCAGTTGCCAGTTCTTTTCTGCCAGCCCCAACCTGCATTGATGGTGTGGAAAGTTGTAGGGAAAAATGAAGGGGTGTCGGCGATCAGCCAATAATTCGTAAATCGCTTGGTCTGTTCCGGGAATACTTGGTGAGTAACGCTTGATATCGTCCTTGAGCACCTCATTGACCTGCTCCAGCATCGGCCTGGCGGTATAGGTGCTTTGCTGATCAATCAGCAACCTTGCAAGATCAGGTCGGCGCGTGTTCAACAATATCTTGGGGTGGGTGCCTTGACCCGAAGTCTCTAATATTCTCGTGGCAAAGTAGTACAACGACCGCAAGTAAGCCACGGGCGAATCAACGGCCGCCAAGGCACCGACCTTGCAGAACTCATCCCAGTTTTCCTTGAACAGGTTGGGGTAACTGGGGCCGATTTCAGTCAGTGCACGTACACCCGTGCGTTGGGTCAGGTCTTGATACCTGCCGCTGGACACTTGCTGCTCGCGAAAGAGGCGACCGATCTGCACGGCGTAACACATCGCGTTGTCGTAAGCGGCTGCACCGTCGGCGTCGCAGATATCACCCAGGCGCTCGATGAACTCAGGTTTTGAATGGCCAATGATGTCGAAGACCGACGCTATGCCCAACTGCTGCATGGCCGTAATGAAGTTGACCTTGCCTCGTGCGGTCTGTTTTTCGGCGGGATCATCAACCAGGTTAAGCAGCAGTCGATTACTCTTGGGTTCCATGTGTGTCATCACCCAGCATCGGAGTCTGTACGCACCACATTAGCGCCAACCCAAGGATCGTGAACCTGTGAAACCTGACAGGTACAAGGTCTCATCCGACCAAAAGCGCTACGTCAAAGCGAAGATGGTCAATACCACGCGGGCTTGAGTAGGATGTCTGCTCTCTCTAGGAGGTTGCCCCATGTTCTTCGGCGTTCTACTGATCATCACCTGGCTGATCCTCCTGCTGCGCTACCCGGCCAAGGCATTGCCAGTGTCGCTGGCCGCTGCCGTCGGCCTGGGTCTTGTCGCGGTGTGGGTGGTCTGGCTGGACAACCGCGAAGCCTCACAACTGGCGCGCCTGGAACTGCGCATCACCTACGCCCCGCAGGAATGCCCGGCCGACCGCCCGCTCAAGCTGACCCTGAACAACGGCAACGACGTCCCCCTCACCGAACTGCGCTGGCGCGTCGCCGCCTATGCGCCGGGCGATACGGTCAACCTGGCCGACAACGTCTACGCCGCCCCGCGCTATCGTGGCCCCGGCGAGTTGCAGGCCGGCGCCACTTGGGACGACTGCCTGCCCACCCCGCCCCTGCGCTCCGGCTACCGCGCGCAAACCCTGGAATTTCGCGCCGAGCACCTGCAAGGCAGCTTCTCGGACTGACAAAGGACTGATCCATGCCCAACGTACTCATCACCGGTTGCTCCAGCGGTATTGGCCGCGCCCTGGCCGAGGCCTTCAAATCCGCCGGTTTCAACGTGTGGGCCAGCGCCCGCCGCCCGCAAGACGTCACCGCCCTCGCCGCTGCGGGTTTCAATGCCGTCGAACTCGACGTCAACGACAGTGCCGCTTTACAGCGCCTGGCCGAACAGCTGGGCGAGCTGGATGTACTGATCAACAACGCCGGCTACGGCGCCATGGGCCCGCTGCTCGATGGCGGTACCGAGGCGATGCAGCGCCAGTTCGAGACCAACGTATTTTCCATCGTCGGCGTGACCCAGGCGCTGTTCCCTGCCCTGCGCAAGCGCAAAGGGCTGGTGGTGAATATCGGCAGCGTTTCCGGCGTGCTGGTCACACCGTTTGCCGGCGCCTACTGCGCGTCCAAGGCGGCGGTGCATGCGTTGAGTGATGCACTGCGCATGGAGCTGGCGCCGTTTGGGGTGCGGGTGATGGAGGTCCAGCCCGGTGCCATCAATACAAGCTTCGCAAAAAACGCCGGCGCCCAGGCCGAACTGTTAATCAACGAAAAATCGCCGTGGTGGCCGTTGCGCGAGGGCATTCGCGCACGCAGCCAGGCCTCTCAGGACAAGCCCACCCCGGCCAGCGTGTTTGCAGCGGATGTGCTCAAGGCGGTGCAACAACCACAACCGCCGCGCCTGTTGCGTTCGGGCAATGGCAGTCGGGCGTTGCCGTTGATGGCCGCGTTGTTGCCCAAGGGGTTATTGGAAGCCGTGTTGAAAAAACGCTTTGGTTTGAATGGGAGTTTGTAAATGATCGACTACAGCGATTTTTTTGAAGAAGTGATCCAGACCCACGTCGAGATCGAGCAATGGTTTGCCGGGGTTGCGCCGGAAGGCACCCTGCAAAGCCTGCTTGCGCGCTTCTCGCCCGAGTTCAGCATGATCGCCCCCGCCACCGGCACACGCGTCAATGCGGCCGGGGTCAACGCGCTGTTCACTCGCCTGGGTGGTATGCGCCCAGGGTTGAAGATCACCTTGAGTGAAATGGCTGGGATTGACCGGCATGCGCGCGGCGCAACGGTGACTTATCGCGAACATCAGATCGATGCCAGCGGCACGCAGACGGATCGCCGTGCCACGGTGGTGTTTGAAAAACAGGCCAGTGGTGCACTGCTGTGGCGTCATCTGCATGAAACATTTATCAAGGCCTGACTCGGTCAAATGTGGGAGGGGGCTTGCCCCCTCCCACATTTCAGTTCGGCGTTTGGTTAACGATCACGGTGCAGGTAATCCCCGCCGCCAACAACACCCCCTCCGGCACTTCATCAATATGAATCCGCACCGGCACCCGCTGGGCCAGGCGCACCCAGTTGAAGGTCGGGTTCACATCGGCGATCAATTCGCGGCTCTCGGGGTTGTCGCGGTCGTAGATGCCACGGGAGATGCTTTCTACGTGCCCCTTCAACGTCTCGCCGCTCATCAGCTGCATGTCGGCTTTGTCACCAACCTTCACATGGGGCAACTTGGTTTCTTCGAAGAAGCCGTAGACCCAGAACGAGTTCATATCCACCACGGCCATCTTGGCTTCGCCGATGCGTGCGTAGTCGCCGCGATGCACGTTGAGGTTGGTGACGTAGCCGTCCACCGCCGCCACGACCTGGGTGCGTTTCAAGTTGAGTTCGGCCGCTTCGAGTTGCGCCAGCGCGTGCTGGTAATCCGCCAGGGCCGAGTCGGCGATGTTGCTGGCGTCGTCGCGGTTTTCCCTGGAGATCACCAGGGCGTCGAGGTCGGCGCGGCGGTGGGCGTTGACCTTGCGCATTTCCCAGGTGGCCTTGCGCGAGGCGACCAGGGACTGCGCCTGCTTGACCGCGATGCGGTAGTGTTCGGGGTCGATCTGCATCAGCAGGTCGCCCTTTTTCACCAACTGGTTATCGCGCACCGGCACGTCGACCACTTCGCCGGTGACGTCGGCGGCCACGTTGATGATGTCGGCGCGCACCCGGCCGTCGCGGGTCCACGGGGTTTCCATGTAGTGCACCCACAACGTGCGGCCAATCCAGATCGCCAAAGCCAGTACCAGCAAGGTCGCGAGCAGGCTGAAAAACTTTTTCATCGGGGCATTCTCAACGGTAGACGGTCAGCGCCAGGGCGCCGAACAGGCAAACGAACAGGCTCAGGCGCAGCAACGCCGGGTGCCAGAAAAAACGGTACAGGTCGAAGCCGGCCAGGAAGCGGTCCAGGGCCCAGGCCAACGCGGCCGCGATCAGGAACATCAGGGTCATGGTCGGCATATAGAGGCCGTGGAAGGCGATTTCACGAGGCATGCGGGGCTCCTTTGAGGGCCGCCAGTGGCGATTGCGGGTCCAGCAGCGAGGTGCGGATAAAGTGCAGGTAGCTTTTCACGCGGCGCAGGGCCGAGGTGTCGAAGTGCGGGGCGAAGGGTTCGTCGGTGGCCTGCACGCGGCTGATCGCGTGGTCGACGGCGATCAGGCCACGCTCCAGGTTACTGGCGCTGGGTTGCAGGAACAGGCGCACCAACGAGCGGCCCATGACCCGGATCGCCTGGCGCCACGGCTGGGATTCGGCATAGGCCGGGTGCACCGGCAGGATCGCCTGTTCCTTGCGCAACTCGATGATCGCGTGGCCGACCTCCAGCACCACGAACATCCAGCGCAGCAGGTCGCGTTGCACTTGCGGCTGGCCGACAGCGAGGCCATAGGCCTGGTGCAGCAGGTCACGGGTGCGGCTTTCGAAGCTCGACGCCAACCCCTTGAGCTTGCCGCTGATGGCATACACCACCTGCTCGCGCAGGTCCTGCTCCAGGCGCCGCCACAGCCAGCGGCTGTTGGGCGGCAGGATGATCGCCCCCGCCGCCGCGCACACGAGCATGCCGAGGATCATGGCGATGTAGTCGTTGATAAAGGTGTAGGGGTTGTAGACCGTGAGGTTGTCCGGCACCGAACCGGTGCTGAAGAAAATCAGCAGGCCCACGCCCACACCGGCGTATTGCGGGCGTGAGGCGAGGAACGCACCGAGGATGATCACCGGGGCGAGCATCACGCACAGCAGCGGGAAGCCGTCGATCCACGGGAACACGAAGAACATTTCCACAAAGCCCACCAACGCGCCGATCAAGGTGCCGCAGGCCATCTGGAACGCCATGCGCTTGGGGTTGGGCGTGGCGGCGGACAGGCCGACGGTGGCAGCGGCGATCAGGGTCATGGTGGCGCCGCTGGGCCAGGCGGTGGCCACCCAGTAACTGCCCAGCACAATCAGGATGAACGACGCGCGAATCCCCGAGGCGGCGCAGGCCAGCCAGTTGGTCTTGGGGCTGAAGGTTTCGTCCCATTGCTCCCGTGCATGGCTGTGATCGGCCAGGGATGCATGGGTTTGCGCGTAGTTGTGCAGGTCATCGACGAAGCGGTAGAGCAGCTCATAAGCGGTGTGAAAATCCAGCTGTTCGGCCTCGCTCGGGTTACCCTCCTGGAAGGTCGCGCGCAGGCTGCGGACCTTGGCGGGCAGGCTGTCCTTGTAGGCGCTGAGCTGGTTGACCAGGCGCGCGGCGTCGGGGCTGGTGAGGGCGCGGTCGGAGAAGCCGTCGAGGACTTCGGCGAGGTCCTGCAGGCCCGGTTTGATCGCCGCTACCACGTGATCCGCGGCGTCCGTGCGCAGGCGTTCGAGCAACTGGTGCAAGGCATTGAAGCGCGTGGTGATGCCCATGAACTCGCTGTTGAGGCGGCTGAGCCGACCGTTGCGCCGGCGCATATGCGGGTCTTCGAACACCGTGAGGCTGCGCAGCCCTTCCAGGCCCACGGCCTCGGCGATAAAGCGCACGTTGCTGGCCTCGAACCCTTCACGTTGGCTGCGCCCGCGCAGACCGTCGGTGACAAACAGCGCAAACACGCCAAAGCGCTGATAGAGCGCATTGCGCATGGCGGCGCTGGAGGTCTGCGGCAGGATTGCCGCGCTGACCAGCGTGGAACACAGGATCCCCAGGGAGATTTCCAGCACCCGCCACACCGCTGCCATAAAGGCGCCGTCCGGATGGGCCAGGGCCGGCAGGCCGACCATCGCTGCCGTATACCCCGCGAGCACGAACCCGTAGGCGCGAAAGTTACGATTGCGTGTCGCGCCAGCGGTGCAAATGCCGACCCAGATCGCCAGCGCGCCGAGGAACAACTCAGTGTTCTGCGCAAACAAGGCGATCAACAACACCATCACCGCCGACCCCGCCAGGGTGCCGAGGAAACGATAGAAGCTCTTGGCGAACACCTGGCCGCTCTGGGGTTGCATCACGATAAACACGGTGATCATCGCGGTGCGTGGTTGCGGCAGTTCCAGGCGCATGGCCAGCCACAGCGTGAGGAACGCGGCGATCAGCACCTTGAAGATGTACACCCAGGTCACGCCGTCGCTGCGTGCCCAGTCGAAAAAACCACGGCGCCACTCAAGGGAATGCAGCCAGCGCAGCGGTGCAGGCATTGGAGTCATTAAATCCTACTCAGTGACCAAACTATTCAGTGATCAAACATGGCAAGCGCCGCCGGGGTCTTGCTCGGGAGGGTCTTGGCGTCCTGCGGTAGGTCTTTGCCGGCGTAGAGACCGCCACCCAGTGCGGTCACCAGTTCGGCATGGGCGCCAAGCCGCGCGGCCTGGACCTGCTGCTCGACCTGTTGTTGGCGAAACAGCAGGGTCTGCGCGTTGAGCACATTGAGGTAATCGGTCAGGCCGCGCTGGTAAGCGATCATGGCGATGTCGTAGGTCTTCTTCGCCGAGGCCACCGACTGCGCGGCAAACGAAGCTTGCTTGTCCATGGACTCGCGGCGGATCAACTGGTCGCTGATGCCCTTGAGCGCATTGACCAGGGTCTGGTTGTAGCGCGCCACGGCGATGTCATAGCCGGCGCTGGCTTCACCCAGCTCTGCACGCAGGCGGCCGCCGTCGAAGATCGGCAAGGTGATGGCCGGGCCGACGTTGTAGTTGAATTTCTTGCCGGCGAGAAACGCCAGCATGCCGCCGCCGGTGGCCATGTAGCCGAGGCTGCCGACCAGGTCGACGTTGGGGTAGAAACCGGCGTGGGCGACATCGATGCCACGGGCTTGCGCCGCGACCTGCCAACGGCTGGCAACCACATCCGGGCGCTGGCCGAGCAATTGCGCGGGCAGGCTTGAGGGCAGTTTCAGTGGTGCGGCAAGGGACAGCGTCGGACGCTGCAAGGTGGCCCCCTCCCCCGGACCTTTACCGGCAAGCGCCGCCAGCTGGTTACGGCTCAGGGCGATTTCTTCGTCCAGGGCGTCCAACTGGCGATGGGTTTCCGGCAGCGGCGTTTCGGCCTGGCTCACGTCGAAATGGGTGCCGATCCCGGCGTCCAGGCGTTTGTTGGCCAGGTCGAGGATCTGCTGTTGCTGGGCCAGGGTCGCTGCGACGATATCGCGGTTGGCGTAATGCAACGACAGCTGGATATAGGCGCGCACCACGTTGTTCTGCAGTTCGAGTTGGGCCTGGCGTGCTTCGGCGGCGCTCATGTGGGCCAGGTCGACGGCGCGTTCGGTGGCGTTGCTTTCGCGGCCCCACAGGTCGAGGGCGTAGCTCAGACCCAGGGACGCATTGTTGTCCCAGGTGTTGGCACCGCTCAATTCACCAGGGCCGTAGAACTGATCCTTGGGCCAGTTGTGGCGTTTGAGGGTGGTATCAGCGTTGATCTGCAGCGACTCTGCCGACTCGGCAACCCCGGCCATGGCCCGCGCTTCCCGCACCCGCGCGGCCGCCATGGCCATGCTCGGGCTGCTTTGGGTGGCGAGTTCGACCCAGCGGTTGAGCTGGGGGTCGCCATAGGCCTGCCACCATTGTGCGGTGGGCCAGTGGGCGTCCTGGGCGGCGCTGCGGATCGCTTCGTCGGTGGCCAGGGTAGTGGCGTTGAGGGCCTGGCCTTGGGGGGCGATTCCTCCGGTTCCGATGCAGCCGCTGATTGCTAACGATAAAGCGCAAACACTGAGAGCCTTCAGCGCTCGGTTAATGAGAGTCTTCAGCTCTCTGCTGATGCGACGCGGCACGGCGAACGAATTCCTGAGGTGGTATTGCGGGGAGAGGTGGCGCAATTCTAGGCGGCGGCACGGAGCGCGATAAGCAGGTGTTCCTGTGAATCTTTATTACCGTTCCAGCGACAATCCCGGTTCAACGGGCGTGTGGTTCGGATATTTATCCCGGCATCTGCATCCTTGCCCTACATCGATCCGCGTAACCGGGCACCAGAGTAGTCAGCCGACTGCCCCCGGAGAGCGCCTCATGCTTTCAGCCCTCAATACGCGGTTGCCGACACCAGAGAGCGTCGATGCTCTGCGCAGGCAGCTGCACCTCGACCCTGTGGCTTTGCGTCCTGGGATGCGGCCTCTACAAAGGGATGTGCTCTGGATCGCCGACAGGGTTCTGGAAAAGCTGAGCCCTCTTGCAGGCGACCCTCGCGACCAGTTGGCAATAGAGGCACTCCACCACAGACTGTCCAACAGCCCACCAAGCCTGGAAGTGTCGGTTGAGGCGTTACCTGACTTGTACGCGTTTTTCAAAAAAGCCGAACACATGCTCAGCCGCCATCGATCACCTCAAAACCCGGACATCGAGGCCGATTACACACTGTGTCGTGCGCTCAAATGGCAGTTTCGCGCAGCCGTCAGCGAGGGAAACCACCAGCGCTTGACGCACAATCTGCTGCAGTCGCTGAGCTATATCCGCGATGGCGGCGAACGGATCAACCATCGTCATATCGGCTACGACATTGCCCTGGAATCGACACGACAGATCAGTGCCGGGCCGCATCTGGCTGCCGACTCTCACTTGGCAACCACGGCAGATCAGCGGATCAAGAGCACGCGCATCATTGCCCTGCAGGGCAAATTCAAATCAACGCTGTCACAACCGAGCGAGTCCCGGTCTCGCGCCCAACTTGGCCTCGGCTATGTATCGTCTCGCGAGTACTCGAGCCTGGAGCACTACGCCAATGCCCGCAGCCATTCTGTACGCACGTCGCTGAGCGAGAGCATCGGGCGCACCGCCAATAACTTGCGCAACCTGGTGAGTGACAGCTGCAACCTGCACAGGCACCGCGCTTACTCAACACAGAGCCAACCCTATGTCAGGGACACCCTTGCCCGCGCAGGCCTGGTCGACGTTGAACTGCCCTGCCTGCATAGTCCCTCCCAACCCATCATGACCGAAAGGGGCATCGCACTGACCATGCGAGGCAAGGTGGCGGTCGACTTCTTCAGTTTCCTGAATGTGCACACCACGATCGAACTTACTTTGCAGCGCACCCGGCAACATAAAGCCCTGGATATTCTCGGCTTGCACGAAATGTCCCCGGCGCTGGCGAAGCAGCAACTGGTCTCGCTCAAGCATCCCGATGACAGCCCCACGGCACTGTTGAATGACATGAAAAACCATGTCATTTCCAGCAGCCGGCAATTCACCCGGAGCGTCAGCAAGCCCGTGCCGGCGTCCGAGTTGAACGCCGCCCTGCACACCAGCAACCGACAGGCCAGGTCACTGCTGGAGCGGTATGTACTGCTCAAGACCGACTCCCCCCTGGAGACGCACCTGGACAGCGAAATACGCGCGCTGATCCAGCGCAACCCTGCGCTGCTTCGCCCCGAAGCGCTAAGGACCTACACGTTGTCAGCCCAGGCGCAAACACTGTCAGGCTCAGCCGGGGTCACGGCTTCGTCACGGGCCGAGGCAGGCGGTAAAGGGGTGTCCATCGAATTCAGCCATCGCAAGAGTGATGACCCGCACCTGAGTGGCGATTACCTGACGATCGACATCGCAGCGCTCAAGTCCGTGGCGGTGGTACAAAAAACGCTGCGGCACGCATTGTCATCCATCGGAGACCAGGCGTTCGACTGGGAAAAGCTGGTCCGTTCGATCAGTGAATCGCTGCTCGACCCGGCCAGACCTTCGTCTACCCAGGTGCTGGTAAAGATCAAGCACGGCGAACCCGTGGTATTACTCACGCGCCATACGGTGAACAAAGCGCGCAAGCTGGGGCTGCCCAAGCCCGTTGAACAGTTCAGCGGCATTGATGTGCAGTCTTTGCGCACACGGCAAACCTTGCGCACAGAACGATTGGGCACCGATTCGCTGGACCATCTTTTGCCAATCGCTCGCCGCTACCTGGAAAGCCCTGGTGAGCAGTCGGGTTGGGACAACTACATACAGCACCACGTCGATGACATTCATGCACTACTCGACGCCCTCGGCCGGCAGACACACGGTACGACACTGGCGGCCGATCTCGACGCGATCAAACGCATCAGCCCGGCACTCGAACGGGCGGCTGAGGACCTGACCCGGCAGGCCAACACCGCCCTTGAAGCGCCGACCGCCGAACACCGCGCCAGCGCACGGGAGGCATTCAATCACCTGCTGCGGGAATACCTGCCGCACTACCAGGCCAAAGTCAGCCAGGCTTGGACCTTGTCCTGAGCCTACGTCATCAATGTCCAGGCGGAGCGCGTCCAGCGGATACACACCTGCGCGCAACTTCATGTCACAATTTGGCATCTCCCCTGAGAACTCTCCATGGACACTTTGCAAAACATGCGCGCCTTCAGTTGCGTGGCCGAAGCTGGCAGCTTCACCGCCGCCGCCGCGCAACTGGACACCACCACCGCCAACGTCTCGCGCGCGGTCTCCAACCTAGAGGCCCATCTGCAAACCCGCTTGCTCAACCGCACCACCCGCCGCATTGCCCTCACCGAGGCAGGTAAACGCTACCTGCTGCGCTGCGAGCAGATCCTGGCCTACGTCGAAGAAGCCGAAGCCGAAGCCAGCGACGCCCACGCCCGCCCCGCCGGACAGCTGAAAGTGCACACCATGACCGGCATCGGCCAGCACTTCGTCATCGACGCAATTGCCCGCTACCGCCGCACCCACCCGGACGTGACCTTCGACCTGACCCTGGCCAACCGCGTGCCGGACCTGCTGGACGAGGGCTACGACGTGTCCATCGTGCTCGCCAGCGAGCTGCCGGACTCGGGCTTCGTCTCCCAACGCCTGGGCATCACCTACAGCATCGCCTGCGCCTCGCCGGACTACGTCAAGGCCAAGGGCTGCGCGCAACGGCCCCAGGACTTGCTCAACCACGCCTGCCTGCGCCTGGTCAGCCCGGTGATCCAGCTGGACAAGTGGACCTTCAACGGCCCCGAAGGCCAGGAAAGCGTGGCGATCAATACGTCGCCGTTCCTGGTCAACTCCGCCGACGCGATGAAAACCGCGATCACCAGCGGCATGGGCGTCGGCCTGCTGCCGGTGTATGCAGCCATCGAAGGCCTGCGCAACGGCACATTGGTGCGGGTCATGCCCACCTATCGCTCCCAGGAGCTGAACCTGTACGCCATCTACCCCTCGCGCCAGTACCTGGATGCGAAGATCAAGACATGGGTGGAATACCTGCGCGGCTCGTTGCCGGAGATCCTGGCGGCGCACCAGGCGGAGCTGGTGGCGTATGAGTTGAGCGGCAGCCTCAGCGGTGCACGGCTGGCGAACTGATTTCTACCAGGCGATACAGGTCAAATGTGGGAGGGGGCTTGCCCCCGATGGCAGTGGATCGGTCAATACATCTGGCGACTGACGCACCGCTATCGGGAGCAAGCCCCCTCCCACATTTTTCCCTGCCCACTTTAGGTCTGCAGTGTCCTGACAACAGTGGCAAGGAATGTTAGCGTGCTTGGCATTCTTCCGTAGTCGATGAGCCCGCCTGCAATGAAAAAGACCGTCCTCGCCTTCAGCCGTGTCACCCCGCAAATGATCGAACGCCTGCAACAGGATTTCGACGTGATTGCGCCCAACCCCAAGCTGGGCGATATCAACGCTCAATTCAATGAAGCCCTGCCCCACGCCCACGGTTTGATCGGCGTGGGTCGCAAGCTGGGCCGCGCGCAGCTCGAAGGCGCGGGCAAGCTGGAGGTGGTGTCCAGCGTGTCGGTGGGCTACGACAACTACGATGTGCCGTACTTCAACGAGCGCGGGATCATGCTCACCAACACCCCGGACGTACTGACCGAAAGCACCGCCGACCTGGCCTTCGCCCTGCTGATGAGCAGCGCGCGCCGGGTGGCCGAGCTGGACGCCTGGACCAAGGCCGGCCAGTGGAAAGCCAGCGTCGGCGCGCCGCTGTTTGGCTGTGACGTGCATGGCAAGACCCTCGGTATCGTTGGCATGGGCAATATCGGCGCGGCCGTGGCCCGTCGTGGGCGCCTGGGCTTCAATATGCCGATCCTGTACAGCGGCAACAGCCGCAAGACCGCGCTGGAACAGGAACTGGGCGCGCAATTCCGCAGCCTGGACCAACTGCTGGCCGAGGCGGATTTCGTCTGCCTGGTGGTGCCGTTGAGCGACAAGACCCGCCACCTGATCAGCACCCGCGAATTGGGGCTGATGAAGTCCAGCGCGATTCTGATCAATATCTCCCGTGGCCCGGTGGTGGACGAACCGGCGCTGATCCAGGCCCTGCAAAACCACACCATTCGCGGCGCCGGGCTGGATGTGTATGAGCAGGAGCCGTTGGCCGAATCGCCACTGTTCCAGTTGAGCAATGCGGTGACCCTGCCGCACATCGGCTCGGCGACCCATGAAACCCGCGAAGCCATGGCCAACCGCGCGTTGGACAACCTGCGCAGCGCCCTGCTCGGCCAACGCCCGCAGGACCTGGTGAACCCGCAGGTGTGGAAGGGCTGACACGGGCCCAGCCCGACACAAAATCGGGTTAAAGCCTGGCTCTCCCGAGTCGATAACCCTCAATAGAAGTTCGTCATCCCTGATCCACAGAAGGTTTTTATGTCCACCACCAAAGCCCGCGCAGACTCACTCTCGCTTCTGCTCTTTACCTTGCGCAGCGGTAAGCTGATGGCCATCAACCTGCTGAAAGTCAGCGAGATCATCCCTTGCCCGCCGCTGACCAAGCTGCCGGAGTCCCATCCCCACGTCAAAGGCATCGCCACCCTGCGTGGCAATTCATTGGCGGTGATCGACCTGAGCCGCGCCCTGGGGGAAATGCCCCTGGAAGACCCGAACGGCGGCTGCCTGATCGTCACCGACGTGAGCCGTTCCAAGCAGGGCCTGCATGTGCAGGCCGTGAGCAAGATCGTGCACTGCCTGACCACCGATATTCGCCCACCGCCCTACGGCTCCGGCGGCAACCGTGCGTTCATCACCGGGGTGACCCAGGTGGAAGGCGGCCTGGTGCAGGTGCTGGACATCGAAAAAGTCATCCATGGCATCGCCCCGGCGCCGATTGAAGCGGCGCCTACCGACCTGACCATGGAAGAGGCGGAAGTGCTCGGCAATGCGCGGATCCTGGTGGTGGATGACAGCCAGGTCGCCTTGCAGCAGTCGGTGCACACCCTGCGCAACCTCGGCCTGACCTGCCACACCGCGCGCAGCGCCAAGGAAGCCATCGATGTGCTGCTGGAGCTGCAAGGCACCGCCGCGCAGATCAATGTGGTGGTGTCGGACATCGAGATGTCCGAAATGGACGGTTATGCCCTGACCCGCACCCTGCGTGAAACCCCGGACTTCCAGGATCTCTACGTACTGCTGCATACCTCCCTGGACAGCGCGATGAACAGCGAAAAGGCGCGCCTGGCCGGTGCCAACGCGGTGCTGACCAAGTTCTCTTCGCCCGAACTGACCAAGTGCCTGGTGGTCGCCGCCCAGACCGTGGCGCAACAGGGGCTGTAACCGGTGGCGGAGTATTTCCAACTGCTGCGCCGCGACCTCACCGGCAGCCTGCCTGCGCCGCAATGGCCGGCCCATACGCAGTTGGATCATTACCGCGACGAGCTGGCCCCGGCGATCCATGCGGTGCTGCGCATGACCCAGGAGCAAGGAGGTGGCCGCGTTCCTCATCTGCACGCCTGGCAGCATCTGTTTGTCAGCGACGCCGAATTCGATCCCACGCTGTGCCTGGTGGCCAGCAACGGCGATGGCATTCTCGGGGTGGCGCAGTGCTGGACCAGCGCGTTTATCAAGAACCTGTCCGTGCATCCTTGCGCTCAAGGCCAAGGCCTGGGCCGCGCGTTGCTGCTGCACTGCTTCCAGGTGTTCAAGCAGCGTGGCGAACCCTATGTCGACCTCAAGGTGCTGGAGAGCAACCGGCGCGCCCGACAACTGTACGAAAGCGCGGGCATGGTCTTTGTGCTGCGGGATGTGGTCGCCGACGACTGACAGGCGCTGGCGCATAACTTGCTTCCAGAGCAGCACAACGGTGGATAGAGGTAAAAACCCGTCACCGTAATTGCGTGCCCTCTGACCTAGCCTGGTGACAGATCCGCCATGAACACCCATTTTTCCTGCGTCGGCTGCGGCAAGTGCTGCAGCGATCATCACGTCCCCCTGACCCTCCAGGAAGCCCGCCAATGGGCGGCTGACGGCGGTAACGTCATCGTTCTGGTGGAGGGTTTCCTGAGCAATGGCCTGGGCCTGCCTCAACTGCAGCGCGAACATGCCGAGCGGCGTTCGGTGGTGGTTACCAGCGGCAGCACCGAGGCGTTTGTGGCAATCACCTTTGCCGCCTACAACGCCGGGCGCTGCCGGAATCTTGACGCCGACAACCTATGCCGCATCTACGAACGCCGCCCGTTGGTGTGCCGCATCTACCCGATGGAGATCAACCCCCATATCCCGCTCAACCCCGCCGCCAAGGATTGCCCGCCGGAATCCTGGGAACAGGGCCCGGCGTTGATCGTCGGGGGTGAATTGATGGACCCGGAGCTGGTGGAACTGATCCAACGCTCGCGCCAGGCCGACCGAGACGACGTGCAGACCAAGGAGGCGGTGTGCGCCTTGCTGGGCATCCGCACCACGGCGCTCAAGGGCGATGGGTTTACCGCGTACCTGCCGGACATGGGCGCGTTTGCCCAGGCGATTGAGCTGGCGGTGGACCGGCCGGCCGTGGCCAGTGAGTGGGTGTTTCATGTATCGGGGATGGATATCGCCGAACAGTTGCTGGATGCCGGCGCGCAGATTGCCACCGAGGTGCCGGCCAACTATGCGTTTATCTCGCTGCGGGCAGCGTAGACCTTGAAGGCCGCCGATCAGTGCTCGGCAGGAACGGCGTCAAGGCGGTAGGGCTGGATGATCCGCTGGTACTCGCCGCTCTGCTTCAGTTGTTCAAGGGCGCAGTTGAGTTCGTTGCGCAATGCGGTGTCAGGTTTGCGCACCGCGATGGCCACACCATCGCCCAAAAGCTCGGACGAAATGGCAGGGCCGACGAAGTCGAAATCGTGGCCGTCTTCGGTGTCGAGCAAGGCTTCACGAATTTCTACCGTGCCTTGCAGGGTCGCATCAATCTCGCCGGCTTTAAGGCTGCTGACTAATTCATTGTTGAGCCAGAAACTCTTGACGATGACGCCATTCGGCGCCCACATCGAGCGGGCAAAAGCCTCACGATTACTTCCCAGCAACACGCCGACACGCTTGCCCTTGAGCGACTTTACCCGCGGCTGCAAGTTGGACATGCGACGCGCCACCAGGCGCGTGGTGAAGGGGTAGAGGTTATCGGTGAAGCCCACCCAACGTTGCCGTTGCGACGTCGGCGCCATCCCCATGATCGCGTCGAATTTCCTGGCTTCAAGGGAGATGAAATCTTCGGCAAGCACCTGGTCGACCCAGATGCAGCGTGCATTCAACTGCACGCACAGGGCGTTGCCCAGCTCGATATTCAAGCCGACCAACTGCCCTTGCGGGTCGCGGCTCTGGAAGGGGGGAAATTGTGCAGCAACGGCGAAACGGATTTCACGCCGCGGTGGATCATCGGCCGCGGAGGCATCCGCTGCAAGCAACAGGGCAAACACTACACAGATGTGTATCAGAGCCAAGGGAGACGTCCTTTTCCGGAAAGACCAGCGTCGCCCCGCTCCCCCCTGAAATCACAGGGGCAGAGCAAAGGCTGTGCAAGCTTTCAAGAAACGGTCGTAGGCCTACAATCAGAAATTTCAGCAGAGGCTGTAGGCAATAATCGACACGATCTGCGACTTGTTAATCTCAGCGTTTACCCATCGAACGACGAGTACCCGGCGGAGCCATGCCTGGCGACTTGGTATGGCCGTTCTTGGCACCGTTTTTGTACCACGGTTGGGCCGCATTCCTGGCCCCAGCCAGCTCACCCGGCTTGAACGGAAACTTGAACGCCGGGATCTCAGCTTTTTCAACGCCTTCGGCGCTGGCCGGATCGACGATGTCGGTCGCTTCAACAGGGGGTTGTGTCGGGGAAGTCATGAAAGCTCCGGGGCGTGCAAAAAATGATGCGGGGCCGGCTTGCGGGCCACACTGGCGCGCAGTATACCTGCGAGCTTCAGATCTTTAACCACCACCGGTACGAATGGTCGGAGTTTGCTGACAGCGCTGTCAGTTAGCCGTCACCGTGCTGACCGGGTTGAAGGGCTATAAAGGCCGCTCACTCTCCCCATCCTTTGCCCCGGCGCCTCACCCATGCACATTCAACGAAAAACTGCCCTGATCGTGGGTGTCCTCGTGGTCGTGGCGGTTGCAGCCTGGGCGCTGACCCGCCCAGCCAAGGCCAGACTGGCGGCACCCACCGCGATCCCGGTGCGGGTGGTGAGCGTAGCGCAGCAGGACATTCCACGCTTTGTCAGCGGCATCGGTACGGTGTTGTCCCTGCACAGCGTAGTCATTCGCCCGCAGGTCGACGGCATTCTCACCCAATTGCCGGTCAAGGAAGGCCAGTGGGTCAAGGCCGGCGACTTACTGGCCCGAATCGATGATCGCTCGATCCGCGCCAGTCTCGACCAGGCCAGGGCGCAACTGGGCGAGAGCCAGGCGCAGTTGCAAGTGGCGCTGGTCAACCTCAAGCGCTACAAGGAATTGAGCGTCGACGACGGCGTGTCCAAGCAGACGTACGACCAGCAACAAGCCCTGGTCAACCAGCTCAAGGCCACTGTCCAAGGTAACCAGGCCGCCATCGATGCAGCCCAGGTCCAGCTGTCCTACACCCAGATTCGCTCACCGGTCAGTGGCCGCGTCGGTATTCGCAATGTGGATGAAGGCAACTTCCTGCGCACCAGCGATACCCAGGGCCTGCTCTCCGTGACCCAGATCGACCCGATTGCCGTTGAGTTCTCTTTGCCGCAACAGATGCTGCCGACCCTGCAAGGCCTGATCGCCGCGCCTGCCAAGGCCAGCGTCGACGCCTACCTGGGTGCCGACACCGACGGCCAGACCGGCGACTTGCTCGGCGAAGGCCACTTGAGCCTGATCGACAACCAGATCAGCTCCACCACCGGCACCGTGCGCGCCAAGGCCGAGTTCAACAACGCCTCGCAACGCCTGTGGCCGGGGCAACTGGTGACCATCAAGATCCAGACCGCCCTCGACAAAAATGCCTTGGTGGTGCCGCCGACCGTGGTGCAACGCGGCCTGGATTCGCACTTCGTGTACCGGGTCAGTGGCGACAAAGTGGAGGTGGTGCCGGTGCAGGTGACGTACCAGGACAGCGACGTCAACATCATCAAGGGCGTACAGGCCGGCGATGTGCTGGTCAGTGACGGCCAGTCGCGGCTCAAGGCCGGTGCCCAGGTGGAGGTGCTCAAGGAGCCACCGCAGGTGGTCCAGACCGTCGACGCCAAGGTGCAGCCATGAACGGCAGCCGTTCGCCCTCGGCCTGGTGCGTCGACCACCCGGTCGCCACCCTGTTGTTGACCTTCGCCCTGGTGCTGCTCGGGATCATTGCCTTCCCGCGCCTGGCCATCGCGCCACTGCCGGAGGCGGAATTTCCGACGATCCAGGTCACCGCACAATTGCCCGGCGCCAGCCCGGACACCATGGCGTCCTCGGTGGCGACGCCACTGGAAGTGCAGTTCAGCGCCATCCCCGGCATGACCCAGATGACCTCCAGCAGTGCCTTGGGCTCAAGCCTGTTGACCCTGCAATTCACCCTCGACAAGAGCATCGACACCGCCGCGCAGGAAGTGCAGGCAGCGATCAACACCGCATCCGGCAAGCTGCCCAGCGACATGCCGAGCCTGCCCACCTGGAAGAAGGTCAACCCGGCGGACAGCCCGGTACTGATCCTCAGTGTCAGCTCCGACAGCATGCCCAGCACCGAGTTGAGCGACTATGTGGAAACCCTGCTGGCGCGGCAGATCAGCCAGATCGACGGCGTCGGCCAGATCAACATTACCGGCCAGCAGCGCCCGGCGATCCGCGTGCAGGCGTCCCCCGACAAACTCGCGGCCATCGGCCTGACCCTGGCCGATATTCGCCTGGCCATCCAGCAATCGAGCCTTAACCTGGCCAAGGGTGCGATCTACGGCGAGAACAGCGTGTCGACACTATCGACCAACGACCAGCTGTTTCACCCCGAGGACTACGCCCAACTGATCGTGTCCTACAAGGATGGCGCCCCCGTTCAACTGCGCGATATCGCCAAAGTCATCAACGGTTCGGAGAACGCCTACGTGCAGGCCTGGTCCGGCGATACACCGGGGGTCAACCTGGTGATCTCGCGCCAGCCCGGCGCCAACATTGTCGAGACGGTGGACCGCATCCAGGCCGAACTGCCGCGCCTGCAAGGCATGCTGCCGGCTTCGGTGCAGGTCAGCGTGTTGACCGACCGCACCAAGACCATCCGCGCGTCCCTGCATGAAGTGGAGGTGACCCTGCTGATCGCCATCCTGCTGGTGGTGGCGGTGATGGCGCTGTTCCTGCGCCAGTTGTCGGCGACGCTGATTGTGTCCAGCGTGCTCGGCGTGTCGCTGGTCGCCAGTTTTGCGCTGATGTACTTGATGGGCTTCAGCCTGAACAACCTGACCCTGGTGGCGATCGTGATCGCCGTGGGCTTTGTGGTCGACGATGCCATCGTGGTGGTGGAGAACATTCACCGCCACCTCGAGGCGGGGCTCGACAAGCGCGAAGCGGCGATCAAGGGCGCCGGCGAGATTGGCTTTACCGTGGTGTCCATCAGCTTCTCGCTGGTGGCGGCGTTTATTCCGCTGCTGTTCATGGGCGGTGTGGTCGGACGGCTGTTCAAGGAATTCGCACTGACGGCCACCTCGACCATCCTGATTTCGGTGGTGGTCTCATTGACCCTGGCACCGACATTGGCCGCGCTGTTCATGCGCGCCCCGACCCATCCCGCCCACGACAAACCCGGCTTCAGCGAACGCCTGCTGGCCGGCTACGCGCGCAACCTGCGTCGCGCGCTGGCCCATCAGCGCAGTATGGCCGCGCTATTCGTGGTGACCCTGGCTCTGGCGGTGGTCGGCTACGTGTTTATCCCCAAGGGCTTCTTTCCGGTACAGGACACCGGTTTTGTGCTCGGCACCAGTGAGGCGGCGGCGGATGTGTCGTACCCGGACATGGTCGCCAAGCACAAGGCCCTGGCCGAGATCGTCAAGGATGACCCGGCGGTGCAGGCGTTTTCCCACTCGGTGGGGGTGACCGGCAGCAACCAGACCATCGCCAACGGGCGCTTCTGGATCGCCTTGAAAGACCGCGGTGATCGCGACGTGTCCGCCAGCCAGTTCATCGACCGCATCCGGCCCAAGCTCGCGAAAGTGCCGGGCATCGTGCTGTACCTGCGCGCCGGCCAGGACATCAACCTCAGCTCCGGCCCCAGCCGTGCCCAGTACCAGTACGTACTCAAGAGCAACGACGGCCCGACACTCAACACCTGGACCCAGCGCCTGACCGAAAAACTGCGCGCCAACCCGGCGTTTCGCGACCTGTCCAACGACCTGCAACTGGGCGGCAGCATCACCCATATCAGCATCGACCGCCAGGCCGCCGCGCGCTTTGGGCTGACCGCCACCGATGTCGACCAGGCGCTGTATGACGCCTTCGGCCAGCGCCAGATCAACGAGTTCCAGACCGAGATCAACCAATACCAGGTGGTGCTGGAGCTGGACAGCCAACAGCGCGGCAAGGCCGAAAGCCTGAACTACTTCTACCTGCGATCAAAGCTGACCAATGAGATGGTGCCGTTGTCGGCAGTGGCCAAGGTCGACCCGCCGACCGTGGGCCCCTTGTCCATCAGCCATGACGGCATGTTCCCCGCCGCCAACCTGTCGTTCAACCTGGCACCCGGTGTGGCGCTGGGCGACGCGGTGATCATGCTCAACCAGGCCAAGAATGAAATCGGCATGCCGACCACCATCATCGGCAACTTCCAGGGCGCGGCCCAGGCGTTCCAGAGTTCGCTGGCCAGCCAGCCCTGGCTGATCCTCGCGGCGCTGGTGGCGGTCTACATCATTCTGGGTGTGTTGTATGAGAGCTTCGTGCACCCGCTGACGATTATCTCCACCTTGCCCTCGGCGGGGTTGGGCGCGCTGATCATGCTGTCGCTGATGGGCCAGGACTTCTCGATCATGGCGCTGATCGGCCTGGTGCTGTTGATCGGGATCGTGAAGAAGAACGGCATCCTGATGATCGACTTCGCCCTGGACGCCCAGCGGGTGCGCGGGCTATCGCCGGAGGAGGCGATCTATGAAGCCTGCATCACGCGGTTCCGCCCGATCATCATGACCACCCTCGCCGCCCTGCTCGGCGCGGTACCGTTGATGCTCGGCGCAGGCCCGGGTGCGGAAATGCGTCAACCCCTGGGCATCGCGGTAGTCGGCGGCTTGCTGGTGAGCCAGGCGCTGACGCTGTTCACCACACCGGTCATATACTTGTACCTTGAGAAATTTTTCCACCGGCCCAAACCAGCGGCTGAGCTGGCAACCACACATTGAGGCCAAGGCACCGCCCTGGAGCAAAAGGCTCATGCGCGTACTGATTGTTGAAGATGAAGAAAAAACCGCCGACTACCTGCACCGCGGCCTGACGGAGCAAGGCTACGCCGTCGATGTGGCGCGCGAGGGTGTCGAGGGCCTGCACCTGGCGCTGGAAAACGATTACGCGGTGATCGTGCTCGACGTGATGCTGCCCGGTCTCGATGGCTTTGGCGTGCTGCGGGCGTTACGTGCGCGCAAGCAGACGCCGGTGATCATGCTCACCGCCCGCGAGCGCGTGGAAGACCGTATCCGCGGCCTGCGCGAAGGCGCCGACGATTATCTCGGCAAACCGTTTTCCTTCCTCGAACTGGTGGCGCGCCTGCAAGCCTTGACCCGCCGCAGCGGCGGCCACGAGCCGGTGCAAGTGACCGTCGCCGACCTGTGGATCGACCTGATCAGCCGCAAGGCCAGCCGCAATGGCGTGCGCCTGGACCTGACCGCCAAGGAGTTCTCGCTGCTCAGCGTATTGGCGCGGCGCCAGGGCGAAATCCTCTCCAAGACCTCGATTGCGGAAATGGTCTGGGACATCAATTTCGACAGCGACGCCAACGTGGTCGAGGTGGCGATCAAGCGCCTGCGCGCCAAGCTTGACGGGCCGTTCGAACACAAGCTGCTGCACACCATTCGCGGCATGGGTTATGTGCTGGAGAATCGCAGTGTCGGCTAACTCCATTGCCCTGCGCCTCAGCAGCATGTTCACCCTCGTGGCGGCGCTGATATTCCTGTTGATCGGCGGCGCGCTGTATCAGCAGGTGGACCGCAGCCTGGGCTTGCTGCCAGGGGCGGAGCTGGATGCGCGCTACAGCGTGTTGGAATCCTCTGTGAACCGCTTCGGCACGCCGGACCATTGGGTGAAGATTCAAGCCAAGCTCAAATTACTCGGCGAGGAAGACAAGCGCATCCGCTTCTGGGTCGTCAGCAGCGATCCGACCTACGAGTACGGCAACCCCGATGCGCAGATCCGCGCCTTCGCCGAGGGCCCGACAGGCAAGCGGGATCTGCGCCTGCCGGGGCGCGAATACCCGTTCAAAGTGCTGGTGAGCCAGTTCCCGGCCAAGGACCAACGCCCGCCGCTGCGCTTCATGATCGCCATCGACACCGAAAACTTCCGCGCCACCCAGCACCACCTGCTGGTGGCGCTGGTCAGCCTGGCGCTGGTCGGCGTAGTGCTGGCGGCGCTGCTGGGGTTCTGGGTGTCGCGCATTGGCCTCAAGCCGCTGGGCAAACTCTCGGATGAAGCACAGAAGCTGGCGCCACCGAAGCTCTCCGGGCGCCTGCGACTGTCGCCGCTGCCGCCGGAGCTGAGTCAGTTCGTCAACTCGTTCAACTCCACCCTGGACCGCGTGGAACAGGCCTACTCGCGCCTGGAGTCGTTCAACGCCGACGTCGCCCACGAACTGCGCTCGCCGCTGACCAACCTGATCGGCCAGACCCAGGTTGCCCTGACACGCGGGCGTTCGGCCGAGCATTATTTTGAGGTGCTGCAATCCAACCTCGAGGAATTGGAACGCCTGCGTTCGATCATCAACGACATGCTGTTCCTCGCCAGCGCCGACCAGGGCAGCAAGGCCACCAAGCTGAGCGAAAGCTCCCTGGCCGATGAAGTGGCGACTACTCTCGACTACCTGGACTTCATCCTTGAAGACGCCCAGGTTCAGGTACGCGTGCATGGCGACGCCCGGGTGCAGATCGAAAAAGCCCACCTGCGCCGCGCCCTGATCAACCTGCTGAGCAATGCGGTGCAGCACACCGCGCCCGGGCAGGTGATCGACGTGAACATCGACGTGCTGGAGCATCAGGTAGCCATCGGCGTGACCAACCCTGGCGACGTGATTGCCGGCGAACACCTGCCCCGGCTGTTCGAACGCTTCTATCGGGTGGATGCGTCGCGCAGCAACAGCGGGGCGAATCACGGTTTGGGGCTGGCCATCGTCAAGGCGATAGCCTTGATGCACGGCGGTGATGTGTTCGTGCGCAGCGATGTGAGTGGCAATACATTTGGCATTACCCTGCCGGTCTAGACATCTCCCCCATGGCCCCCGGCATCACTGTTGCTGTTTTGGCAACAGTCATTATCTTGTTACACTCTGTATCGCAGCGCTCGCCTGCGTTAATTTGACGCATCGATGAGCGCGACGGCAAAGGCAGCTGACCCGCTTACCCGAATTTCCCTCGACTTATTTCCAGGGCTCTACACTGGGAATCTGTCTTAAAGCCGCTGACTTCAGCGGCTTTTTTTTGCGGTAAAAAAAGGCCAGGCACACCCCCACGACACTGGCCGTTTTCGATTGACCAAAGGAGCTCCACCGGTGAAGAACTCGCTGACGTTCACCCCGTTATTCCTCGCGATTGCAGCAACGATCGTTCCCCTTGCCCACGCGGCAGACACCACCCCCGCCGACGGATTCGTCGAAGGCTCGCACCTCGACATCAACACCCGCAACTACTACATGAACCGCGACCGGCGCGACCTCCACACCGATGACAGCAAGGAATGGGGCCAAGGTTTTATTGGCACCTTCGAATCCGGCTACACCGAGGGCACCGTCGGCTTCGGCCTGGACGCCCACGCCATGCTCGGCCTCAAGCTCGACGGCGGTGGCGGCACCGACGGTTCCAGCATCCTTCCCTACGGCAGTGCTGACGGCAGCGGCAAAGCGCCCGGTGCGTTCTCCACCGCAGGGGGCACCTTGAAGATGCGCGCCTTCGACACCGAGCTGAAGGCCGGTGACTTGTTCCTCAACAACCCGGTGATCGCCGGCGGCATGACGCGCATGCTGCCGCAGACTTTCCGTGGCGTGAGCCTGAGCAACCACAGTTTCGACGGCTGGATGCTCGAAGGCGGCCAGGCCAGCTTCACCAAGCTCTACAACCAGAGTGGCCACCGACGCATCGGCACCAGCTATGGCGCATTGCCCAGCAACGCTGACAGCCAGCACATGAATTGGGCGGGCGTGTCGTTCAGCGACATCCCGGGAGTGACCAGCAACCTGTACGCCTCCGAACTCAAGGACGTGTGGCACCAGTACTACTACGACCTGGACTACACCTACGCGCTGAACGACCTGGTCAGCCTCAACCCGGGCCTGCACTACTACCACACCCAGGACACCGGCCAGTCGCTGCTCGGGGATATCGACAACAACACCTACAGCCTGCACTTCACCGTCGGCGTGGGCCACCACAGCGTCACCGCCGCCTACCAGCGGGTCAACGGCAACACGCCGTTCGACTACATCAGCCAGGGCGACAGCGTGTACCTGGACAACTCCCAGCAATACTCGGACTTCAACGGCCCTAATGAGCGCTCATGGAAGCTCAAGTACGCCTACGACTTCGCCGGCCTCGGCATGCCCGGCCTGACCTCGGCGGTGTCCTACATCAGCGGCAAGACCGATCTGACCAAAGTCGACCCGCAAAGCCGTGGCTACAGTGCCTGGTACAGCGCTGACGGCAAGGACGCCAAGCACTGGGAGCGGGATATCGATGTGAAGTATGTGGTGCAGGGCGGCAAGGCCAAGGATCTGGCGGTACGCCTGCAATGGGCAACCAATCGTGGCAGTCATGGCTACTCGGCGGTAGACCGGGACGTGGATGAGTACCGAGTGATCGTCGACTACCCGATCAACGTGTTCTAACGCGCAGATCTTTCTTTTTAACCGAGTATTTAATTTTCATCGGGTAGAACTAAACTGCCAGCATCCACATCGCTGAAGTCTGCCCGATGAGTCAACGCCGTGTCCGTACCCTGGCCGCACGCCCAGAACTGTTAATGGTTCTGGGCAGCGCTATCACTGTTGTCTTGATCGTGGTCATTGTCGCCGCGTTGCTGATCCGCGAACACGCCAGCACCCTGCAGGCCGCTACGCGCTCAACCACCAATATTGCGCAGTTGATCAATGCCGACGTGCTGCGCAACGTCGAACTCTACGACCTGGCCCTCAAGGGGTTGATTGCTGCCAGACAACGCGATGACCTGTCCCAGGTTTCCGCGAATATCCAGCACCTGGTGCAGTTTGACCTCTCCACCGCCGCGCCTTTCAAAGGTGAAGTACTGTTGTTGGATGCCAATGGCGCGGTGATCGCCGACTCTTCGACCCTGCAGCCGACCCCGCGCAATTTTGCCAACCGCGATTACTTCCAAGTGCATGCCAAGGACGCCCAGGCCGGCTTGTTTATCAGCCGGCCGTTCAAGATTCATTGCAACTGCGACCAGGTCTGGCGCATGGCATTCAGTCGGCGAGTGTCGGGGCCCAATGGTGAGTTTGCTGGCGTTGCGGTCGCGACCATGCGCCTGGCGTATTTCGACCAGTTGTTCAACACCGTGACCATCGGCAACGGCAGCAGCGTCAACCTGCTTAATAACAAAGGCTTTTTATTGGCCCAACAGCCGCTGCTCGAAAGCGACATGATCGACAAGGACCTGAGCGGGCGACCGAATTTCAAGAGAATACTGCGTGAAGGCAGTGGCACCTTCCAGGCCATCTCCGCCATCAGCGGCAAGGAGCGCCTGTACACCTTCACCAATGTCGGGGACCTGCCGCTGATTGTGGTGGTGGCCCTGTCCAGTGAAGATGTGTTCGCCCCCTGGAAGCGCGCCGCACTGCTGACCAGTGGCGCCACAGGCATCCTGTGTATCGGCTTGTTATGGCTGACCTGGATGCTGCGCCGGGAACTGCGCCGCCGTTATCGCGCAGAGCGCGTCCTGTCAGAACTGGCAGCCACCGACGCCCTGACCGGCCTGGCCAACCGCCGCATCCTCGACGAACGCCTGCGCCTTGAATGGGACCGGGCGCAACGTTCGCTCGAACCACTGACTGTGCTGATGATCGACGTGGACCACTTCAAGGCCTTCAACGACCGCCACGGCCATCATGGTGGCGATGCAGCACTGCGCACGGTGGCCCAGGTGATCAACAGCAATATCCGCCGCCCTGCCGACCTCGCGGCTCGTTACGGCGGCGAGGAGTTCGCGGTTGTACTGCCCAATACGGACGCCAAGGGCGCGTGGGTCATCGCCGAGCATATCCGCAGCAGCATCGAACATTTACCACGGGTGGCGGGGGATGAGCAGCCGATCACGGCGAGCATCGGCATGAGCACCCGGGACAAGCGCAGCAGGATGTCCCTGGAGGCTTTGCTGCTCAGTGCGGACCGGGCGTTGTATGAGGCCAAGCACACGGGGCGCAATCGGATTGTGGATGCCAGTGAGGGGTGATGATCGCCCCCACGCTGCGCATGGGAACGAGGGAGGCGCATAACAGGCACATAAAAAAAGGCCACCCGAAGGCAGCCTTTAAAAACTAAAGAAAGAGAGTTGTTACTTACACCGCCGCAACGGGACGCATGTAAGAGATCGGTGCGGTGCTGGCATCTTCGAAGGTCACGACTTCCCAAGCGTCTGTCTGCTCAATCAACTTGCGCAGCAGCTGGTTGTTAAGGGCGTGGCCCGACTTGAAGCCTTTGAACTCGCCTATCAGGCTATTGCCCAGCAGGTAGAGGTCACCGATTGCATCGAGGATCTTGTGCTTCACGAATTCGTCTTCATAGCGAAGGCCGTCTTCGTTCAGTACACCATCCGCGTCGACCACAATGGCGTTTTCAACGCTGCCGCCGAGTGCGAGGTTGTGCTTGCGCAGGTACTCGATGTCACTCATGAAACCAAAGGTACGGGCGCGGCTGACTTCTTTTACGAACGAAGTGCTGGAAAAATCCACGCTTGCACTCTGGGTGCGGTCACGGAATACCGGGTGATCGAAATCGATCTCAAAGCTCACTTTAAAGCCTTCGAACGGGACGAAGGTGGCGCGCTTGTCGCCGTCTTCTACTGTCACTTCCCGCAGAATGCGTATGAACTTCTTGGCTGCGTCCTGTTCTTCCAGGCCGGCAGATTGAATCAAGAATACGAAGGGTCCAGCGCTGCCATCCATGATCGGGACTTCGGACGCGGAGAGCTCGACGTAGGCGTTATCGATGCCCAAACCGGCCATGGCCGAGAGCAAGTGCTCCACCGTGTCCACTTTGACGTCACCGTTGACCAACGTGGTCGACATCGTGGTTTCGCCAACATTTTCCGCGCGAGCAGGAATCTGCACCACAGGGTCCAGGTCGGCACGCACAAACACGATGCCGGTGTCGACAGGTGCAGGCTTGAGGGTCAGGTATACCTTCTCCCCGGAGTGCAGACCTACACCTGTGGCACGAATAATATTCTTCAGGGTGCGTTGTTTAATCATGGCTTGGACCGCTTCAGCGCAAATTGCGAACTGGTATCAACAAAGGCTGGCGATAATAGCAGACCAGACCTTTGCTGAACACCAATCACCTTCATAGCCCTGATACATTCCATTAATCGGCCTGACGACGCAGGAATGCCGGGATGTCCAGGTAGTCCAGGTCATCTTGCGGATTCGGGCTACGGGACGCCGCAGCACCGGCCTGAGCCTGGTTGCGCATCACGGTCGGACGATCCAGGTCACGGTAGTTCACCGACGGCAGTTCCTGGCGCGAAGGCGCAGGAGCGGCAGCCGCTTGGCTCGCGTGGCTGGCCTGGCTGTTATGCAGGGTATTGTCGATGACCTTCACAGGCTTCTCGATTTTCGCGCCCAGGCCGGTGGCAACCACGGTCACGTGCAGCTCGTCGCGCATGTCCGGGTCGATAACGGTACCGACCTTGACCATGGCGTGCTCGGAAGCGAAGGCTTCGATGATGCTACCCACGTCGGAGTACTCACCCAGGGACAGGTCAGGACCGGCGGTGATATTCACCAGGATGCCGCGTGCGCCTTGCAGGTTCACGTCTTCCAGCAACGGGTTGCGAATGGCCGCTTCGGTGGCTTCGCGTGCACGGTTCGGACCGCTGGCGCAGCCAGTGCCCATCATCGCCATGCCCATTTCGCTCATGACAGTACGGACGTCGGCAAAGTCGACGTTGATCATGCCAGGGCGCTTGATGATGTCGGAGATACCGCGAACGGCACCGGCCAGTACATCGTCAGCCTTGGCGAACGCGGACAGCAGGCTCGCGTCCTTGCCCAGGATGGTCAGCAGCTTCTCGTTGGGAATAGTGATCAACGAGTCGACGCTTTCAGACAGCAGACGGATACCTTCGTCGGCGATCTGCATGCGCTTGCGGCCTTCGAACGGGAACGGACGGGTCACGACCGCAACCGTCAGAATCCCCATTTCCTTGGCCACTTCGGCAATGATCGGCGCTGCACCGGTACCGGTACCGCCGCCCATGCCCGTGGTGATGAACACCATGTTGGTGCCCTGCAGCACTTCGGCAATACGCTCGCGATCTTCCAGGGCGGCTTGACGGCCGACTTCCGGATTGGCGCCGGCGCCGAGGCCCTTGGTCACGGCTGTGCCCAATTGCAGGATGGTCCGCGCGCCGATGCTTTTCAGCGCCTGGGCGTCAGTGTTGGCGCAGATGAATTCAACGCCTTCAATGTTGCTCTTGACCATATGGTTGACAGCGTTGCCGCCGCCACCGCCGACACCGATCACTTTGATGACCGGGCTGGCGGGGATGTTGTCTACGAGTTCGAACATGTTCCCTCTCCTTTCGTTTTCTCTAGTTTTTTCGCCTACTACTTGTTTCGGTGCTGCGGTGTTGCGGTAAATCTTTAGAAATTGCCTTTGACCCACGCCTGCAGCCGCTCGAACAACGGCGCCTTGGCCTCGTCGTCGCTGCGGTAGCTGTCACGGTTGCTCGGGCCCGACAGGGAAATGCCGTCGGTCTGCTTTTGCAGCCCGTACAACAGCAAGCCCACACCGGTGGAATAAATCGGGTTGCGCACCACGTCGCCCAGGCCTTTGACACCATGGGGAACACCCAGGCGGACCGGCATGTGGAAGATTTCCTCGGCCAGTTCGACCGCGCCTTCCATCTTCGAGGTGCCACCGGTCAGCACGATGCCGGCCGGGATCAAATCTTCGTAGCCGCTGCGGCGCAGTTCAGCCTGGATCAGGGTGAACAGCTCGTCGTAGCGCGGCTCGACCACCTCGGCCAGGGCCTGGCGCGACAGTTCGCGCGGTGGACGGTCGCCCACGCTTGGCACCTTGATGGTTTCACCGGCACCGGCCAGCTTGGCCAGGGCGCAGGCATAGCGGATCTTGATTTCTTCGGCGTACTGGGTCGGTGTACGCAGCGCCATGGCGATGTCGTTGGTCACCTGGTCGCCGGCAATCGGAATCACGGCGGTGTGACGGATCGCACCCTCGGTGAAGATCGCGATGTCGGTGGTGCCGCCGCCGATGTCCACCAGGCATACGCCAAGCTCTTTTTCGTCGTCGGTCAGTACCGAATACGCGGAAGCAAGCTGCTCGAGAATGATGTCGTCGATTTCCAGGCCGCAGCGGCGCACGCATTTTTCAATGTTCTGTGCGGCGTTGACGGCACAGGTCACCACGTGAACCTTGGCTTCCAGGCGCACGCCCGACATGCCCAGGGGCTCGCGGACGCCTTCCTGGTTATCGATCACGTAGTCCTGCGGCAGGGTGTGCAGCACGCGCTGGTCAGCCGGGATCGCCACGGCCTGGGCAGCGTCGAGGACGCGCTCAAGGTCGGCGGCGCTGACTTCGCGGTCGCGAATCGCCACGATGCCGTGGGAGTTCAGGCTGCGGATATGGTTGCCCGCCACGCCGACGAACGCCGAGTGAATCCGGCAACCGGCCATCAGCTGCGCTTCTTCGATGGCGCGCTGGATCGATTGCACGGTGGACTCGATGTTGACCACCACGCCCTTCTTCAGGCCACGGGACGGATGCGTGCCAATACCGACGATTTCGATCGTGCCGTCTTCCCCGACCTCGCCCACCAGCGCCACCACCTTGGAGGTGCCGATATCGAGACCGACGATCATTTTGCCGCTTTGCACGTTTGCCATGGGTCCTGCCTCTTCTTAATTCTTCGCGACAGCGGGTTGCGCTGCCGTGGGCGCAGCCGGTTCACGCCAGCCGACGGCAAGGCCGTTGGCGTAACGCAGGTCGACGCTCGCAATGTTCGTAATCTGTTCTTTCAAGGTCTTGTCATAGATGGCGATGAAACGGCGCATCTTTTCCACCAAGCGGTCGCGTCCCAGCAACAACTGGATGCCCGGGCCGGAACTGCCTGCCCCGGTCGTCAAAAACCAGCTGCCCCGTTCACGCAGTTCCAGGCGTGCAATGGAGAAGCCCAGTGGCCGCAGCATCTGGCTCAGGGCCTGGTACTGCTGCATCACTTGCTGCTGCGCCCGCTGCGGCCCGAACAACTGCGGCAGGTGCTCGTAGTTGGCCAGCTCACGCGGGGTGAACGCCTGACCCTGGTTGTTCAACAGCGCCTCATCGCCCCAACGGGCCACGGGCAGCTGTTCTTCCAGGCGGATCGTCACCTGGTCCGGCCAGACGCGGCGGACTTCGGCGTGGGCGATCCACGGCATCTGCTCCAGCTCCCGACGCATACCGGCCAGGTCAATGGTGAAGAAGCTCGCCGCCAGGAACGGGCCGATACGCTGCTGCACTGCTTGCTGGCTGATGTAGCTCAGATCGCCCTGCACGCTGATCTTGGTGATCGGCCGGTCGGCATACGGCAATAGACGCTGCGCGCCCTCGTAAGTGCCGAAGCCCAGCACCACCAGCATCACCGGCCAGAACAGCGCCTTGAGGAAACCAAAGTTGGCTTTCGGCAGGCGCGCCGACATCGGCTCTTTAGCCACCATTCGACTGGCACCCCGTGGCACCGGCTTACGGCTCGGTGCTTGTGGGGGCTGATGACGAAGCGATGCGCCTTTCATGTCCTTAGCCTCTTGGCTCGATGCTGGCGGCCAGAATCGCCAGCACCAACTGCTGGAAATCCAGGCCGGCTGCGCGAGCGGCCATCGGTACCAGGCTGTGGTCGGTCATGCCCGGTGCGGTGTTGACTTCCAGGAACCAGAAATTCCCTTGGTCATCCTGCATCACGTCTGCCCGTGCCCAACCGGCAATACCCAACGCCTCACAGGCTTTCGCCGTGAGGTCCATCAATTCCTGTTCTTTGGTTGCATCAAGGCCACACGGGATCCGGTACTGGGTATCGGAGGCCAGGTACTTGGCGTCGTAGTCGTAAAAGGTGTGGGGCGTGCCCAATGCGATGGGCGGCAATACCTGGCCACGCAGGGTGGCGATGGTGTACTCGGGACCCTGGATCCACTGTTCCACCAACACTTGCGAATCGTAGGTACTTGCCGCTTTCCATGCGTCGATCAATTCGGCGGCCGAGTTCACTTTAGCCATGCCGATACTGGAGCCTTCATGGGCAGGTTTGACGATCAAAGGCAGGCCCAGTTCCTTGGCTGCAGAAATACAATCGTCTTCGCTGCACAGAACACTGTGACGCGGGGTCGGAATACCCAGGCTGTGCCACACCTGCTTGGTGCGCAACTTGTCCATGGCCAGTGCCGAAGCGAGGATGCCGCTGCCGGTGTAAGGAATACCGGCACACTCCAACAGGCCCTGCATGCTGCCGTCTTCACCGCCACGGCCGTGCAGGATGATGAAGGCACGGTCGATCTTCTCGGCCTGCAGGCGGGCGAGGAAGTCATCGCCCACGTCGATCCCGAACGCATTCACGCCGGCACTTTGCAGCGCTTCGAGCACGGCGTTGCCGGACTTGAGCGACACTTCGCGCTCGGCGCTCTTGCCGCCGAACAGCACGGCCACGCGGCCGAAGTCGGCTGGCGCGATTGTCGAAAACAGGGAGCCGTAGTCAGCAGTCATTTCGACGCCCCCTTCTTGGCGGCCGCAAACAGCGGGCTCGCCAGCAACTTAGGCGCAAGGCCGCCGATATCACCGGCACCCTGGCACAGCAGGATGTCGCCGGCGCGCAGCAGCGGCTTGACGATCGGCGCCAGGTCCACACCGCGCTCGATGTAGATCGGGTCCAACTGGCCGCGTTGGCGGATGCTGTTGCACAGCTTGCGGCTGTCGGCGCCGGGGATCGGTTCTTCACCGGCCGGGTAGACTTCCATCAGCAGCAGCACGTTGGCATCGGCCAATACATTGACGAAATCGTCGTACAAATCGCGGGTGCGGCTGTAGCGGTGCGGCTGGTAGACCATCACCAGGCGACGCTCCGGCCAGCCACCGCGCACGGCCTTGATCACCGCGGCGACTTCGGTCGGGTGGTGACCATAGTCGTCCACCAGCATCACGTCACCGCCTTCCACCGGCAGTTGGCCGTAGACCTGGAAGCGCCGGCCGACACCGGCAAAGCGCGACAGGCCCTCGACGATGGCTTCATCGCTGACACCCTCGTCGGAGGCGATGCAGATGGTCGCCAGGGAATTCAATACGTTGTGGTTGCCCGGCATGTTCACCGACACATCCAGCGGCTCGCGGTCGGGACGCAGCACGGTGAAGTAGGTCTGCATGCCTTCCTGGCGCACATTGATGGCGCGCACGTCGGCGTCTTCGCTGAAGCCGTAGGTCACGGTCGGACGCTTGACCTGGGGCAGGATTTCACGCACCACCGGGTCGTCCAGGCAGAGCACGGCCAGACCGTAGAACGGCAGGTTGTGCAGGAACTCGACGAAGGTTTTCTTCAACTTGTTGAAGTCACCGTCGTAGGTGGCCATGTGATCTTCGTCGATGTTGGTGACCACAGCGACCAGCGGTTGCAGGTGCAGGAAACTGGCGTCGCTTTCATCGGCTTCGGCGATCAGGTAGCGGCTGGTACCGAGCTGGGCATTGGTACCGGCTGCATTCAGGCGGCCACCGATGACGAAGGTCGGGTCCAGGCCACCGGCGGCGAACACCGAGGCGATCAGGCTGGTGGTGGTGGTCTTGCCATGGGTACCGGCGACGGCGATGCCGTGGCGATAGCGCATCAACTCGGCGAGCATCTCGGCGCGAGGTACCACGGGAATGCGGCGCTCAAGGGCAGTGGCCACTTCCGGGTTGGAGGTGTTCACGGCGCTGGACACCACCAGCACGTCGGCCTCGGCGGCGTTCTCGGCGCGGTGACCGATAAAGATCTGCGCACCAAAGGACTTCAGGCGCTCGGTGACCGGCGACTCTTTCAGGTCCGAGCCGGACACCTGGTAGCCCAGGTTCAGCAACACTTCGGCGATGCCGCACATGCCTACGCCGCCGATACCGACGAAGTGGATGCGACGGATGCGGCGCATTTCCGGTTGTGGCATGGCTTTCTGATTCTCAACCATGGGCCACCTCCAGGCAGATATCGACCACGGTGCGGGTTGCGTCAGGTTTGGCCAGGCGGCTTGCGGTGCTCGCCATGTTGTTGAGTCGTTCCGGTTGCATCAAAACCTCGGTCAGGCGTGCGGCCAAATCGGCGGCGCCAGTCGTTCTTTGCGGCAGCAGGAAGGCAGCGCCCTCCCCGGCCAAATATTCGGCGTTGCGGGTCTGGTGATCGTCGATGGCGTGGGGCAAGGGCACCAGCAAGGACGGCAGACCGGCAGCAGCCAGTTCACTGACGGTCAGCGCACCCGCGCGACAGACCACCAGGTCGGCCCAGCCATAGGCATGGGCCATGTCTTTGATGAAGGGCTGCACATTGGCCGCCACACCGGCGTCGCGATAACGCGCGGCGGTGACTTCATCGTGGTTCTTGCCGGCCTGGTGGAAGATCTCCGGGCGCAATTCCACAGGAAGTTGCGCCACGGCTTCCGGCAGCAATTTATTCAGCGGCTCGGCACCCAGGCTTCCGCCCAGGATCAGCAGGTGCGCCTTGCGCCCCGCCAGTGCTTCGCGGGCAATGTCCATAAACAGCTCGGTGCGCACCGGGTTGCCGGTGGTACGGCGCTTATCCGACACACTGAAGGTGTTGGGAAACGCCTCGCACACCCGCGCAGCCAACGGCACCAGCAAACGGTTGGCGGTACCGGCCACGGCGTTCTGCTCGTGCACGATCACCGGCACGCCGGCAAGTCTGGCGGCGACGCCACCGGGGCCGGTCACATAACCACCGAAGCCGAGCACACACACCGGCTGCAATTCACGGATGACCTTGCGCGCCTGCCACACCGCCTTGAGCAACACGAACGGAGCCTTGAGCAGGGACAACTTGCCCTTGCCGCGCAGGCCCGTGACGTTGATCAGATGCAACGGCAAGCCGGCATTCGGCACCAACTCGTTTTCGATGCCGCGCGGTGTACCCAGCCAGTGCACGGTGTAGCCACGGTTCTGGAATTCCCGCGCGCACGCCAGGGCCGGGAACACATGGCCCCCGGTGCCGCCGGCCATGATCAGCACGTTAGCGCCCATGGGTCGGCTCCTCGGCGAAGTCGCTTTCGCTGAACTCCATCTCTTCGCTGCCCAGGTGGGTTCGACTCTCCCACTCGATGCGCAGCAACAAGCCAAGACAGGCGCAGCAGATCACCAACGAACTGCCGCCATAGCTGAGGAACGGCAAAGTCAGGCCCTTGGTCGGCAGCAGGCCGACGTTCACCCCGATGTTGATCAGGAACTGGCCGATCCACAGGAACGACAAGCCGTAGGCCACATAGGCGGCGAAATACTGTTTGGCCTTCTCGGCCCACAGGCCGATGTACATGCCGCGTACACACACGAACACGAACAGGGCGACGGTGCACAGCGAGCCGACCACGCCGAGTTCTTCGGCGAGTACGGAGAACACGAAGTCGGTGTGCGCTTCCGGCAGGTAGAACTGCTTCTGCACGCTGTTGCCCAGCCCCACGCCCAGCCATTCGCCGCGACCGAAGGCGATCAAGGCCTGGGTCAATTGGTAGCCGGAACCGAACTGGTCGGACCAGGGGTCGGTAAAGGTGATCAGACGCGCCATCCGGTACGGTTGTGCCTGTACCAGGATGGTCACCGCCGCCACCGCCAGCACCACCATCAAGCTGAAGCGGAACAAGCCCACGCCGCCGAGGAACAGCATCGCCGCCGCCGCGCCCATCATCACCACGGTGGCGCCGAAGTCAGGTTCCATCAGCAACAGGCCGGCCATGGGCAACAGCACGATGAATGGCTTGAAGAAGCCCATCCAGCTTTCGCGCACTTCCTTCTGGCGACGCACCAGGTAGCCGGCCAGGTAGATCACCACGAACACCTTGGCGATTTCCGACGGCTGCACGTTGAACGCACCGAAGCCGATCCAGCGCATCGAGCCGTTCACCTCGCGGCCGATGCCGGGCAGGATCACCATGATCAGCAAGCCGAACGCGCCGATCAGCATCAGCCAGCCCAGGCGCTGCCAGGTGGCGATGGGGATCATCATGGTAACGATGCACGCGCCCAGGCCGATGATCAGGTACACCAGGTGACGGATCATCATGTACAGGGTATTGCCCGACTGCACGGCGGCCACTTCGGAAGAAGCCGAGGTGATCATCACCAGGCCCAGGCCCAGCAGCGCGAGGCAACCGGCGAGCATCGGAAAATCAAGGTCGATGCCGCGTCCGGTAATGATCGGCGACGGGTACGGCTTGATGATGTTTCTGAAATCAATGCTCATGCCAAGCCCTCCACGGCGCGGGCGAACAACTGGCCGCGCTCTTCGTAGTTCTTGAACATGTCGAAACTGGCGCACGCCGGCGACAGCAGCACCGCATCGCCTGGCTGGGCCAGGGCTTGGCATTGGGCAATGGCGTCGTCCAGAGAGGTGGCGCGCACCTGTGGCACGGCATCGCCCAGCGCGGCGGCGATCAAATCGGCGTCGCGGCCCATCAACACCACGGCGCGGCAATGGGCAGCCACCGGTGCCTTGAGGTCCTTGAAATCGGCACCCTTGCCGTCGCCACCGGCGATCAGCACCAGCTTGCCTTCGATATCGGCACCCAGGCCTTCGATGGCGGCCAATGCGGCCCCCACGTTGGTGGCCTTGGAGTCGTTGTAGTAACTGACACCATTAAGGTCACGGACCCACTGGCAGCGATGTTCAAGGCCGCCGAAGGTGCGCAGGCTCGACAGCATGGCGTCGAACGGCAAACCCACGGCGTGTCCCAACGCCAACGCGGCCAACGCGTTGGACTGGTTATGGGCGCCACGGATTTTCAGCTCGCGCACCGGCATCAGGTTCTGGAATTCGAAGGCCAGGTATTTCTCGCCATTCTCTTCACGAATGCCGAAGGCCTTGAAGTCGGGTTTGCCCAGGCCGAAGGTCCAGCACGGCATGCCCTCGCCCATCAGCGGACGGCTCAGCGCATCCTGGCGATTGACCACAAATTGCCTGGCACCGCGGAAGATCCGATGCTTGGCCAGGTGGTACGTCGGCAGGCCGCTGTAGCGGTCCATGTGGTCTTCGCTGACGTTCAACACGGTGGCCACTTCAGCACCCAGGTCGTGGGTGGTTTCCAGCTGGAAGCTCGACAGTTCCATCACGTACAGCTCGATATCGTCGCTGAGCAGGTCCAGCGCCGGCGTACCGAGGTTGCCGCCCACAGCCACGCGCTTGCCGGCCGCCATGGCCATCTCGCCGACCAGGGTGGTCACGGTGCTTTTCGCGTTGGAACCGCTGATGGCCACGATCGGCGCCTTCGCATTGCGTGCAAACAGGTCGATATCGCCGGACAGCTTCACGCCACGGGCCGCTGCGGCTTGCAGGGCCGGTGTCGCCAGGGCCAGGCCGGGGCTCACGTAGAGCTCATCGGCGCGGCACAGAAACTCGACATCCAGCTCGCCACAACGCACTTCCACGTGCGGGTAGTCACGGCGCAGCGTGACCAGCTCCGGTGGATTTTCCCGCGTATCGGCCACGGCAAACGACGTGCCCCGGTTCGCCAGGAAGCGAACCAGGGACATGCCGCTCTTGCCGAGGCCGACAACGATGCGGAAGTGGTCTGAAGCGATCAGGGACACTCGTTTCTACCTCAGTTTCAGGGTGGCAAGGCCGACCAGGACCAGAATCACGGTGATGATCCAGAAACGGACAATCACACGCGGCTCAGGCCAGCCCTTGAGTTCAAAGTGGTGGTGAATCGGCGCCATGCGGAACACGCGGCGCCCGGTCAACTTGAAGGACGCCACCTGGATGACCACCGACAGGGTTTCCATCACGAACACACCGCCCATGATGAACAACACGATTTCCTGGCGAACGATCACCGCGATGGTACCCAGGGCCGCGCCCAGCGCCAGTGCGCCGACATCGCCCATGAAGACTTGTGCGGGGTAGGTGTTGAACCACAGGAACCCCAGGCCGGCACCGATCAAGGCACCGCAGAACACGATCAGCTCACCCGCGCCCGGTACGTAGGGGATCAGCAGGTATTCAGCGAATTTCACGTTACCCGACAGGTAGCAGAAGATACCCAGGGCGCCGCCTACCATCACCGTCGGCATGATCGCCAGGCCGTCGAGGCCGTCGGTCAGGTTCACCGCGTTGCTGGAGCCGACGATCACGAAGTAGGTCAGCACCACGAAGCCGATGCCCAAAGGGATGCTGGCGTCCTTGAGCATCGGGATGATCAAGGTGGTTTCCACTGCGCTTGGCGCCGTGGTGTAGAGGAAGATCGCGGCGGCAAGGCCGAACACCGACTGCCAGAAATACTTCCAGCGGCTTGGCAGCCCCTTGGAGTTTTTCTCGATCACTTTGCGGTAGTCATCGACCCAGCCGATGGCGCCGAACAGGAGGGTCACCAGCAGCACCACCCAAACGTAGCGGTTGTGCAGGTCGGCCCACAGCAAGGTGCTGATACCGATGGACGACAGGATCAGCGCACCGCCCATGGTCGGGGTGCCGGACTTGGACAGGTGCGACTGCGGGCCGTCATTACGAACCGATTGACCAATTTGCAGGTTCTGCAGGGTGCGGATCATCCACGGCCCTAAAAACAGCGACAAAGACAGCGCGGTCAGCACACCCAGGATCCCGCGCAGGGTCAGGTACTGAAAGACCGCGAAGCCTTTGTGGAACTGTTGCAGATACTCAGCCAGCAGCAGCAGCATTAATGTTTCTCCGTACTTGAGCCACACAAGGCCGCGACGACGTTTTCCATCACCGCGCTGCGCGATCCCTTGATCAAAATGGTTGTGTGTTTGTCTTGTTCTGCCACGCCCAGCGCCTGGATCAACTCGGCCTGGGTGGCGAAATGGCGCGCACCGGGGCCGAAGGCAGCCACGGCATGGGCCATGTTCGGGCCGACGGCGTAGAGGGCGTCGACTTTGCCTGCGGCATACGCGCCGACTTCGCGATGACCTTGTTCAGCCCAGTCGCCCAACTCGCCGATATCGCCCAACACCAGCACCTTGCGCCCATCGAAACCTTTGAGCAGGTCGACAGCGGCGTTGACGGACGATGGATTGGCGTTATAGGTGTCATCGATCACACGCATGCCGTTGCTCGCCAGTTGCGCAACAGTGCGGCCCTTGACCGGCTGCACTGCGCCCAGGCCCGTGGCGATACCGAACAGCGACACGCCCAAGGCGCCAGCCGCAGCCGCAGCCGCCAGGGCATTGGCGACGTTATGGTTGCCGAGCAAATTCAGTTGCACGTGCTCGCTACCTTGCGGTGTGTGCAACGTGAAGGACGGGCAGCCACGGGCATCGACGGTGATGTCGGAGGCATGGAAATCAGCCGCGGCGTTACGCACGGCAAACGTCAGGACCTTGCGACCGGCGGCGCGTACACGCCAGGTCTCGAAGGCCTTGTCGTCCAGGTTCAAGACTGCAGTGCCCGATGCATCAAGGCCCTCGAGGATTTCACCCTTGGCCTCGACGATTTTTTCCGGGCCACCGAACTCGCCGACGTGGGCCGTACCGGCGTTATTGATAATGGCGACGTGGGGCTTGGTCAGCGCCACGGTGTAGGCGATTTCGCCGATGCGCGAGGCACCCAGTTCGATTACCGCCGCCGTGTGTTCCGGGGCGAGTTCGAGCAGGGTCAGCGGAGCGCCGAAATCATTGTTCAGGTTGCCACGGGTGGCCAGCACGGGGCCGCGCGTACGCAGGATACCGGCAAGCAGTTCCTTGACCGTGGTCTTGCCGCTGGAGCCGGTGATGGCGGCAACGGGCTTGTCGAACGCGGCGCGGTTCAGCGCACCCAATTGACCGAGGGCCAGGCGGGTATCGGCGACCAGCAGTTGCGGCAAGGTTGAATCAGCCACTTCGCGCTGCACCAAGGCACCTGCGGCGCCTTTGGCGGCGACTTCGTTCAGGTAGTCGTGACCGTCGAAACGCGGACCGGCCAGGGCGACAAACAGTTGCCCCGGTTGGATCGCGCGGCTGTCGATGCTCACGCCGCTGAAGCTGCAATCGCTCGACAGTACGCGGGCCGACAGGGCCTGGGTCAGTTCGCTGAACGTCATCGCCTTAAGCATGGGCAACCTCCCAGGCGGTCAAGGCATGATCGGCCTCGACCAGATCGGAGAAGGCATGACGCTCGCCGTTGATTTCCTGGTAATCCTCGTGCCCCTTACCGGCCAGCACAACCACGTCGTCAGCACTGGCGCTGGCGATCAACTGGGCGATTGCCGCGCCGCGACCGGCGACGAAGGTGGCCTTTGATGCGTCTTTGAAGCCGGTGCGAATATCATCGAAAATCCGGCTTGGGTCTTCGCTGCGCGGATTGTCGTCGGTGACGAGCACACCATCGGCCAGGCGTTCGACGATCTCGGCCATCAACGGCCGCTTGCCGCGATCACGATCACCGCCACAGCCGAACAGGCAGAGCAACTTGCCCTTGGCGTGAGGGCGCAGGGCTTCGAGGACTTTTTCCAGCGCATCCGGGGTATGGGCGTAGTCAACCACCACCAGCGGCTGCGTACCGCCACCCAGGCGTTGCATGCGACCGGCCGGGCCTTCCAGCTTCGGCAGCACCTTGAGAATCTCGTCCAGTGCGTAATCCAGGCCGAGCAGCGCGCCGATGGCGGCAAGCACATTGCTCAGGTTGAAACGCCCGAGCAGGCTGCTGCGCAAGTGGTGCTCGCCCTGAGGCGTGACCAGTGTGGCGCGCACGCCTTCGTCATTGAATTGGGCTTCGCGGCAATACAGGTACGCGCCGGCGTCTTCCAGGCTGTAGGTGATCAGGCGCGCTTCGCTGTCTTGGGCCGCCAGTTGGCGACCAAAAGCGTCGTCCAAGTTGATCACCCGGCACTTGAGGTCATTCCAGGCAAACAGCTTGGCCTTGGCGGCGGCGTACGCCTCCATGGTGCCGTGATAATCCAGGTGATCGCGGGACAGGTTGGTCATCACTGCCACATCAAAGGCCAGGGCGGTGACGCGGCCCTGGTCCAGACCGTGGGACGACACTTCCATGGCAATCGCCTTGGCACCGGCCTTTTTCAGGTCGGCCAGGGTCGCTTGCACGGCGATGGGGTTCGGCGTGGTGTGCAGGCCGCTTTGCAGCGCGCCATAAAAACCGGTACCCAGGGTGCCGACGATGCCGCAGTGCTGGCCCAGCAGGTCAAGGGCCTGGGCGACCAATTGGGTCACGCTGGTCTTGCCGTTGGTGCCCGTCACGCCCACCAGATTGAGGTGGCGGCTCGGGTCGCCGTAAAAACGCCCGGCAATATCGGACAGTTGCTTGGCCAGCCCCTTGACCGGGATCAGCGGCACGTCGGTGATCGGCAGCACCGTGGCGCCTTCGACTTCATAGGCCACGGCAGCCGCGCCGCGCTGCAACGCGTCGGCGATGTGCGCACGGCCATCGAACTTGCCGCCCGGCACTGCCAGGAACAGGTCGCCAGCGCGCACGTTACGGCTGTCCAGGGTCAACTCGCGAATCAGCAGATCGCGGCCGGCGTGGGCAAAAATCTTGTTCAGGCTAAGAGACATCAGCCGCGCCCTCCATTGGCTTTTACTGCAGCGGCCGGTGGTCCGGCATTCGCTTGTTGGGTCGGCGGCAGGTTATCCGGGGTGATGTTCATCAGGCGCAGGGTGCCGGACATCACTTTGCTGAACACCGGCGCCGATACCAGGCCACCGAAGTAACCGGCTTTGCTCGGCTCATCGATCACAACGACGATGGCGTAGCGTGGATCGCTCATCGGGCCGAAGCCGGCGAACAGCGAGCGGTAGGAGTTTTCGGCATAGCCCTTGGTGCCCACCGACGTCTTACGCGCGGTACCGGACTTGCCCGCCACGTGATACGCCGGCACCTGGGCACGGAATACGCCGCGCGGTGCTTCGATCACTTGTTGCAGCATGCCCTGCATGGTCTTGGCGACGTTTTCCGGGATCACCTGGGTGGCTTTCGGCGCTTCATCGACGTGAATCAGGCTCAGCGGCACCATGCGCCCGTTATTGGCCAGCACCGAGAAGGCATGGGCCAGCTGGATGGCGGTCACCGACAGGCCGTAGCCGTAGGAAAGCGTGGCGGTCTCGGCTTTTTTCCAGTCGCGGTAGTTGGGCAGGTTGCCGACGCGCTCACCCGGGAAGTCCAGGCCGGTGGGTTGCCCCAGGCCAATCTTCTGCGCCAGGTGGTAGATGGTTTCACCACCGATATCGAAGGCGACCTTACTCATGCCCACGTTACTGGAGTTGATCAGGATACCTGTCAAATCCAGCACCGGACCTTCAGTACGGGACACGTCGCGAATGGTGTATTTACCCAGCTGCAAGGTACCCGGATACACCTCGACCTTGTCGCTGGGCTTCCAGCGTCCGGTTTCCAGGGCGGCACTCATGGAGATGGCCTTCATGGTCGAGCCCGGCTCGAACACGTCGATCATCGCGCGGTTACGCATCATCGCCGGTTGCAGGTTGCGACGGTTGTTCGGGTTGTAGGTCGGCTGGTTGACCATGGCGAGGATCTCGCCGGTCTTCACGTCCATGATCACCAGGCTGCCGGCCTTGGCGCCGTTCTCGATGATCGCGTTACGCAGCTCACGGTTGGCCAGGTATTGCAGGCGCAGGTCAATCGACAACGCCAAGGGCTTTCCGGCCTTGGCGTTTTTAGTGACTTGGACATCCTTGATCAACCTGCCGCGCCGATCCTTGATGACCTGTCGTTTTCCCGGTACCCCGGCCAACCATTCATCGTAGGCGAGTTCCACACCTTCACGACCATGATCGTCAATGTCGGTAAAGCCGACCATATGGGCAGTGGTTTCACCGGCCGGGTAGAAACGACGGAACTCCTCGATGCCGTAGACACCGGGGACTTTAAGGTCGAGCACCTGCTGGCCTTGTTCGGGGGTAAGGCCGCGAACGAGGTAGATAAATTCTTTATTTGCCTGGGCCTCGAGGCGCTCAGCCAAGGCTTTCGGATCCTGGCCCAGGGCGGCAGCCAGCTGCGGCCACTTGTCCTTGGCAACCTGCAATTCCTTGGCGTTGGCCCACAGGGTGGTCACCGGCGTACTCACCGCCAACGGCTCGCCGTTACGGTCGGTGATCAGGCCACGGTGCGCAGGGATCTGGATGTGACGCAGGCTACGGGCATCGCCCTGGCCGATCAGGAAGTCACGGTCGACCACTTGCAGGTCGATGATCCGCCAGGCAATCGCCCCCACCATCAATGCCAGCAAGCCGAGCATCAGGCGGAAGCGCCATGGGTAGAGTGCGCCTTCGAGTTTCATCATGGCGCCACCATGCGCACTTCGGCCGCACCCGGGATGTGCATTTTCAGCTGTTCGGTGGCCAGCACTTCGATACGGCTATGGGCCGTCCAGGTGCTTTGCTCGAGGATCAAACGGCCCCACTCCGCCTGCGCCTTGTCACGCACGCTCAATTCCCCATAGAGGGTATTGAGCAGTTGGCGGTTGTAATGGGCGCTGTAGGACACCGCAATTGCGGACACCAGCACGCCGACAAACAGCAGCAACATAAAGAAGCTGCCGCCCGGGAGGGGCTTGGCGAAAAGCTTGCTCACCGCAGCTTCTCCGCGACGCGCATGACGGCGCTACGGGAACGTGGGTTGGCCTTGAGTTCGGCTTCGGAAGCGAACTGCGCTTTGCCATGGATTTTGATTTTCGGCACAAAGGCTTCGAAACGTACCGGCAGGTTGCGCGGCAGGTTGTCGGACTCGCCCTTGACCAGGCGGCGCATGAACAGCTTGACGATGCGGTCTTCCAGAGAATGGAAGCTGATCACCACCAGGCGACCACCCACTTCCAGCGCCTCGAGGGCAGCCTCGAGGCCAGCCTCCAGGTCGCCCAATTCGTTGTTGACGTGGATACGCAGGCCCTGGAACGCGCGGGTCGCCGGGTTCTTGCCCTTTTCCCACGCGGGGTTGGCGACTTTCAGCACTTCGGCCAGGTCGGCGGTGCGCTCGAACGGCTGGATTTCGCGACGCTCCACCACGGCACGGGCCATGCGGCCGGCGAAGCGCTCTTCACCGTATTCCTTGAAAACACGGGCGATTTCTTCCACCGGCGCAGTGGCAATGAACTGCGCGGCACTGACGCCACGGGTAGGGTCCATGCGCATGTCGAGGGGACCGTCGTTCATGAAGCTGAAGCCGCGCTCCGGGTCATCGAGCTGCGGCGAAGACACGCCCAGGTCGAGCAAAACCCCGGCCACCTTGCCCGCCATGCCGCGCTCGGCGACTTCGGCACCGAGTTCGGCAAAGCTGCGCTGCACAACGACAAAGCGGCCGTCTTCGGCCGCTAGCGCTTGCCCGGTGGCAATCGCTTGGGGGTCTTTGTCGAACCCGAGGAGTTTGCCGTCGGGCCCGAGCTGGCTGAGGATCAACCGGCTATGCCCGCCCCTGCCAAAGGTACCGTCCAGATAGCAGCCATCCGCGCGTACGGCGAGAGCCTCAACGGCTTCGTCAAGCAGTACGGTGATGTGGTTAAAGCCGCTATCAATAGTCACAGGATCAAATCACGCAGTTCATCAGGCATGGCGCCCGGTTGTTGAATAGCAGCCAGGTCAGCTGCAGAAACAGCATCCCAGGCATCTTCGTCCCACAATTGGAACTTGTTCAGTTGGCCGACCAGCATTGCGCGCTTATCCAGCTTGGCGTACTCGCGCAAACGCGGGGGCACCAGAAAACGGCCACTGCCATCGAGCTCGAGGTCGACGGCATTACCAATCAGCAAACGCTGCAGACGGCGGTTTTCTTCACGCAATGAAGGCAAGGCACGCAACTTGGTCTCAATCAACTCCCACTCATCGAGGGGGTAAACACATAAACAAGGGTCAACGGCATCGATTGTGATGATCAACTGTCCGGAACTTCGCGAAATCAGCTCGTCACGATACCGGCTCGGCATGGCGAGACGGCCTTTTGCATCGAGACTGATAGCGTTAGCTCCGCGAAACACAGATGCGTTTCTCCAAATTTTAGCGTTTTACGTTCAAAAAACCCACTTTGTGCCACTTTCCGCCACTTGCGCACACTATAGGAATGCGCCCACCACACCGTCAAGGCGCGGATTCAAGGAAAAGCCTTACAGATCGGAGATTTAGGAGCGTAAAAGGAGGAGAAACCAGAGTTCGGCAGTGTTTTTGGCTCGACAAGCACAAATAGCTCAAAGAGCTACAGATCAAAGTTAAAGTGATTTATTAAGAGTAAGATTTTTTTGGTATTACGAAGATGCATCTGCCAATGATTTGGCAGGGAGGGATTCTTGCGTTACTACCGGTTTTCTGCCCGAGATTCGGACAGAAGGAAAAAGGTGGAGAGTCGATCTGTAAGCCGGGTTCTGTCTTGAACAGTCATTCGTCTACGATGGCCATCACTGGACATCTTTAGCAACCTACCCGGTCCCAGCGCGGGCCACGCCTTGGGACCCTATTTGGTCTTGCTCCAAGTGGGGTTTACCTAGCCACGAACTGTTGCCAGTCGTGCGGTGCGCTCTTACCGCACCTTTTCACCCTTACCGGCACCGAAGTGCTTAGGCGGTTATTTTCTGTGGCACTTTCCGTAGGCTCACGCCTCCCAGGCATTACCTGGCACTTCGCCCTATGGAGCCCGGACTTTCCTCCCCCCCCTAATTTTCATAGAGGGCAGCGACTGTCCAATCGACTCTCCGCCGCGCAGGTTAACGGCACGACGGCCTCAGGACAAGTATTAAAAGTGCAGCATTGCCATCACGTTCGGACGGAATACCGGTTTCCCCCCGGAACTATTCGGCTTTCTGTTTATCCAGCGCAACTTGATACAACACATTCTTGCGTACCCCGGTGATTTCCGCCGCCAACGCCGCAGCGCGCTTGAGGGGCATCTCCTTGAGCAGCAGATCGAGGATACGCATGGCCTCGCTGCCGACGGCCTCTTCATGTTCCGGCGCGGTCCAGCCCGCCACCAACACCACACACTCGCCGCGCTGCTGATTACTGTCGCCCTCGACGAACGCGCGCAGCGCTTCCAGCGGCAGGCCCTTGAGGGTTTCGAAGGTTTTGGTCAGCTCACGGGCCAGCAGTGCCAGGCGCTCGCCGCCGAACACCAGTTCCATATCCTGCAGGCATTCAAGAATACGATGAGGCGCTTCGTAGAAGATCAGCGTGCGCGGTTCCTCTTTCAATGCCTGTAGACGCGCACGACGCCCCACGGCCTTGGCCGGCAGGAAACCTTCGAAAATAAAACGGTCCGACGGCAGGCCTGCCGCCGACAATGCAGCGATCAGCGCGCACGCGCCTGGAACAGGCACTACATTAATACCTGCGGCACGTGCCTGGCGAACCAGATGGTAACCAGGATCGGAGATCAGCGGCGTACCTGCATCCGAGATCAGGGCCACATCGTCACCCGCCAACAAACGCACGATAAAGCGGCTGCCTTCTTCGCGCTCGTTATGCTCGTGACAAGCCGCCAATGGCGTACTGATACCAAAATGCTGCATTAAACGCTGGGAGTGTCGAGTGTCTTCCGCCGCAATCAATTTAACCTCGCGCAACACTTTCAGCGCCCGGGCACTGATGTCGTCCAGGTTGCCAATGGGCGTCGCCACGACAAAAAGCGAGCCTGCAGTGGAATTCAAAGGACCTGGAGCAGTCAAAACGCACACCTCGATGGTTGGCAAAAGCCATATTGTAGCGCGTAGGCGCCTCGGAAATATGCCATCACGGCCGATGGCTTTTCAGCCGTCCCTGGCTGATCGCAACATTTGCACGACCTAAATCGACGGTTTCACGCCAGTAACATCGCGCCTGGGCCAGTGCTTGGGTACAATTCCACGCTAATTTGATCGGTATCAGGAACACTTACATGATCGCTTGCCTGCGGCTGCTCTCCGCCCTCTGCCTCGCTGCCTTACTGGCCGCTTGCGCCAGCTCGCCCTCGTCCAGCCTTGGCGACCTTCCACGGACCCCGGACGCCAGTATCGAGCAACTGCTCGAACAGGCCACCACCGCCAAGACGCCAGAAAAGGCCGCGTTGCTGCGCCTGAGTGCGGCAGACATGGCCTACCGCCAGAACAACCCTGGCCGCTCGTCGCAGATTCTTGCGCAAGTGTCCCTGGATGTCCTCAAGCCAGCCGCGCAAGTCTTTGCCAGCACCCTGGCTGCCGAATTGGCCATGACGCGCAACCAGCCCAAGGCCGCGCTGACCGCCTTGAACCATCCGAGCCTGCAAAGCCTGAAGGAGCTGCCGACCGAACAGCAGATCCGCACTGGCACCGTGCACGCCCGCGCTTATGAAGCCGATGGCCAGACCCTGGCCGCTGCCCGCGAACGCGTTGCCATGGCGCCATTGCTCAGCGGCGATGCCGCCAAAAGCAATCACGAAGCCATCTGGACCTTGATTGCCGCACTGCCTGCAGAACAACTGCAAGCCAGCGGCAACCCGACCCTGGACGGCTGGATCACCCTGGCCCAAGCCGTCAAGGGCGCCGGTACGCTTGAGCAACAGCAGGCCGCTATCGACACCTGGCGCGCACAAAACCCGGGCCACCCGGCCGCCGTGCAGCTGCCAACCCCGCTGACCAAGCTCAAGGAGCTGGCCAGCCAGCCCCTGAACAAGATTGCCCTGCTGCTGCCCCAGGATGGCCCGCTGGCCTCCGTCGGCAAGGCCCTGCGCGAAGGTTTCATGGCGGCGCACTACCAGGCTGAACAAGCCGGGCAGAAACCACCGGTCATCGAGTTCTATGACAGCTCGCGTCTGGCCTCCATCGACGACTTCTATGCCAAGGCCCAGGCTGCAGGCGTGCAACTGGTGGTTGGCCCGCTGGAGAAGCCATTGGTCAAGCAGCTCAGCACGCGTCCTCAGCTCCCCATCACCACGCTGGCGTTGAACTACAGCGAAACCGATCAGGGCCCGGCGCAATTGTTCCAGTTCGGCCTGGCCGCTGAAGACGAAGCCCGCGAAGTGTCGCGCCGCGCCCGTGCCGATGGCCTGCACCGCGCCGCTGCCATGGTGCCCCGTGGCGAGTGGGGCGAGCGTGTCTACAAGGCCTTCCGCCAGGATTGGGAAGCCAACGGTGGCACGGTTGTCGGTGTCGAGTATGTCGACCAGCCGGTCGCCCTCGCCCAGCAAATTGCCGACCTGTTCCAACTGCGTAAAAGCGAAGGCCGCGCCAAGAGCCTGCAAAGCACAGTCGGCACAGACGTAGCGGCACAGCCGTCACGTCGCCAGGACATCGAGTTCATCTTCCTGGCCGTTACCCCGCAACTGGCCCAGCAGATCAAGCCGACCCTGAATTTCCAGTACGCCGGTGATGTGCCGGTGTACGCCACGTCCCACGTATTCAGCGCCAGCGGTGACAAGAACCAGTACCTGGACATGACCAACGTGATGTTCTGCGAAACCCCTTGGCTGCTCAACACCACCGACCCGCTGCGTAACCAGGTTGCCGCACAATGGCCGCAAGCCAATGGCAGCCTTGGCCGCCTGTATGCGATGGGCGTCGACGCCTACCGCCTGGCCCCGCGCCTGGGCCAGTTGAAGGCACTGCCGGATACACGGATTGACGGCCTCTCGGGCAACCTGGGCATCAGCACCAACCAGCGCGTCGATCGCCAGATGCCATGGGCGAAGTTCGTCGGTGGCGAGATCCAGCGCCTGCCGGACACCCCGCGCTGATGCCGGAGCGGTCTACTGCACAAAGCGGCAAGGATGCCGAACTTCAAGCATTGAAACACTTGCAACAACAGGGTCTGCGCCTGCTGGCGCAGAACTGGTTGTGTAAACGCGGCGAGCTTGATCTGGTCATGCTTGACGGCGATACAGTAGTATTCGTCGAAGTCCGCTACAGAAAACACGCACAATGGGGTGGCGCGCTCGCCAGTATCGACGGGCGCAAGCGTCAGAAGCTGATACTCGCTGCGCAGTTTTTCCTGCAAGAAGAGCATCGCTGGGCCGACGCCCCCTGCCGTTTCGATGTGGTTGCCATGGAAAGCACACCGTCTGGTCAGGTTGATCTGAACTGGCTGCAAAATGCCTTCGACAACTGATTCACCGGACATCTTCACCACACACTTTTGCTCTTTGCTTTGCGGGCTGCACATTCCTGTGCCAAACAGCCGCGCTACTTAAGGTCACACAGATGGACATGCAATCCAGAATTCGCCAGCTTTTCCAGGCCAGCATCGACACCAAGCAACAGGCGATGGACGTACTTGCACCGCACATCGAGCAAGCCAGTCAGGTCATGGTCAATGCCTTGCTCAACGAAGGCAAAATGCTTTCGTGCGGCAACGGCGGTTCGGCCGGCGATGCCCAGCATTTTTCGTCCGAACTGCTCAACCGCTTCGAACGTGAGCGCCCGAGCCTGCCGGCCATCGCCTTGACCACCGATTCGTCGACGATCACCTCGATCGCCAACGACTACAGCTACAACGAAATCTTCTCCAAGCAGATCCGCGCCCTGGGCCAACCAGGCGATGTGCTGCTGGCGATCTCCACCAGCGGCAACTCGGCGAATATTATTCAAGCGATCCAGGCCGCACATGATCGCGAAATGATTGTCGTAGCATTGACCGGACGCGACGGCGGCGGCATGGCCTCGCTGCTGCTGCCCGAAGATGTGGAGATTCGCGTCCCGGCCAATGTCACCGCACGTATTCAGGAAGTCCACCTGCTGGCGATCCATTGCCTGTGCGATCTGATCGACAGCCAACTGTTTGGGAGTGAAGAATGACCGTTAACCGCCTCGGCCTTTTGGCCATTACGTTGTGCCTCGGCATCAGCGGCTGCAGCACGGCAATCACTGCGACACGTGACACCCCTATTCAGGATGACAAGGGCACCCGCACCTTCGGCAGCAAGATTGATGACTCGCTGATCGAAACCAAGGTCGAGGTCAACATTGCCAAAGCCGCCACGGACCTGGGCAACGGTGCTTCACGCATCGTCGTGACCAGCTTCAACGGCGTGGTACTGCTCGCAGGCCAAACGCCACGCGCCGACCTCAAGGCCCAGGCCGAACAGGCGGCCTCAGCCGTACAGCGGGTCAAGAAGGTCCACAACGAATTGCAGGTCATGGACCCGATCACCCTGCTGGCCATCAGCAACGATGCCCTGCTGACGACCAAGATCAAGGCACAGATGCTGACCGACAACGCGATTCCCGGCTCGCGGATCAAAGTGGTCACCGATAACGGCATCGTCTACCTGATGGGCCTGCTGACCCAGGCGGAAGCCACGCGCGCAGCCAACCTGGTGCAGGGCGTATCCGGCGTGCAGAAGATCGTCAAGGTGTTCGAGTACATCGATTGATGTAAGCGCCAGCCATGAAAAAGGGCGCCATGCATTCACTGCATGGCGCCCTTTTTAGTGACCAGCGTTTATTGGTATTGCTGGTACGGGTTGCCCTGGAACTGGTTGTTCTGCTGCGGCGCTTGCTGCTGCGCGCCAGGCTGGCCGTACTGCTGGCCGGGGATCGGGCCGAGGTTCACTTCTACGCGACGGTTCTGCGCACGACCGTTCACGTCGGCGTTGCTGGCTATCGGGTTATCCGGGCCGGCACCGCGCGCACTGAGGTTGGCACCATTGACGCCTTGGGACGTCAGGTAGTTGGCCACGCTCTGGGCACGGCGCTGGGACAGGTCCATGTTCAGTTGGCGGCTGCCGGTGCTGTCGGTGTAACCGACGATCTGGATGGTGTTCTGGTTGAACTGCTTGAGGGAGTTGGCCAGGTTGTTCAGCGGCTGGTAGAAGCTGCTGGAGATCGCGTCCGAGTTGGTGGCGAAGGTGATGTTACCCGGCATGATCAGCTTGATCTGGTCGCCCTGGCGCTGAACTTCAACCCCGGTATTGGCCATGCTCTCACGCAGTTTCTTTTCCTGCTGGTCGGCGTAGTAGCCGTAACCCGCGGCGCCGGCACCCGCAACCACGGCGCCGATCAGCGCGCCCTTGCCACGGTTGTTATGGTCGATGGCAGCACCCGCCAATGCACCGGCCAGGGCACCCAGGCCACCGTACTTGGCGGTCTTGCTCATACCGCTGGATTCATTATTCGCCTGTCCCTGGCTGCCACCGCCATAAGGATTAGGTGAAGCGCAGCCGGACAACAGGGCTACGGCGGTAGCGACAACAAGCAGACGACGCGGAGTGAACATGAAGGGAGCTCCTACTTTTGCATTCTGTGGTGCAAAGGACATTGGCAATGGACCCGTGCCGAGTTTGGAACGCGACAAACGGTAAAAATTCCGTGGGCGCGCCCAGTGCTGTAACAAAACATTCGGGTCTTGCGTTGCTACAGAAACCGTAGCAGACACATGCTGAACGCGGCCTGAGTTTTTGCTACAGCGGATTGCCGTTCGAACAATTGCTTCACGCCCGCACAAATGGGTTCTCACGCATCTCGTCACCCAGGCGCGTGTCCGGGCCATGGCCGGTCACCACCGTCGCGCCCTCGTCCAGCGTGTAGAGCCGTTGCTTGATCGAACGCACGATCGTCGCCTGGTCCCCGCCCCACAAATCCGTACGCCCAACACCGCGCCGAAACAGCGTGTCCCCGGCAATCAGCAGCTTGGCATCGGCAAACCAGAAGCTCATCGAGCCTGGCGTGTGCCCCGGTGTATGCAACGCCACACCGCACCCACAGGCCAACGCCTCATCATCGGCCAGCCAGCGATCCGGCGACGGCACCGGCGTGTAGGGCACACCAAACATCTGGCACTGCATCTCCAGGTTGTCCCAGAGAAACTGGTCTTCCTTGTGCAGGTGCAGGGTGGCACCGGTCTTTTCCTTCAATTGCCCCGAGGCCAGGAAGTGATCGAGATGGGCATGGGTGTGGATGATGCTCACCACTTTCAGGTCCAGGGCATCGAGGCGCGCCAGGATCAATTCATGATTGCCACCCGGGTCGACCACGATGGCCTTTTTGGTGATGGGGTCGCCAATGATCGTGCAGTTGCACTGCAACGGGCCGACCGGGAAGGTTTCGCGGATCAGCGCGGCTTTTTCAATATTCATCGATGCTCCTGCGGGCGCTATGGCATATTCCACACAGTATGGTTGACGAGGCGCCAGACCTGAAGAGCAGCGACTGCTAAGCTTTCCCACGCCATCGAAAAACAACCCAGGCCCCCGCCACCGTGCCGCGTTGGAGCGATCCCCATGGCGAATCAACTGATCATCTGCGAGCACTGCGACTGTGTGTACGAAAAAGTCACGCTCGCCAAACATCAAAAAGCCCACTGCATACGTTGCGCAGGCGTGCTCCAGCGCTACAACGGCCTGACCGTGCAACAGCGTCTCGCCCTGACGCTGACGGCTGCGGTGCTGTGGACGTTCGCCAATTTCTATCCCGTGATGAGTATCAGCCTGCAAGGCCTGAAAAGCAGCGCCACGCTATGGGACTCGGTAGTAGCGCTGAGCCTGGGGCCGATCACGTTTATCGCGTTGGTGGCGGCCATTTCCATCATCATCGCGCCGGTGTTCCAGTTGCTGCTGCTGATGTGGGTCTTGAGCTTCGCCCTCGCGGGCAAGCGCTCACCGGCGTTCCGATTGTGCATGCGTTGGCTGGAGGCACTCAGGCCCTGGAGCATGCTGGAGGTGTGCCTGCTCGGGGCAATGGTGGCGGTGTTCAAGCTGGCCGGCATGCTTGATGTGATCCCCGGCACCGGCCTGTTTGCCCTGGCCGTGCTCAGCCTGTTACTGATCCGCATTGCCGGGCGTGATGTGCGCGACCTGTGGGACAGCGTATGAGCACACCGCCGACGGCCAGCGAGCTCGGCCTGTGCCTCTGTCACAGTTGCGGATTGTCCTGCGACCTGCGCGACGGGCCGACCGAATGCGAGCGCTGCGGCGCGCCCTTGCACCGGCGCAAGGTCAGTTCCCTGACGCGCACCTGGGCCTACATGCTTACCGCGCTGGCGTTCTATGTGCCGGCCAATCTCCTGCCGGTGATGAACACCACCATGCTCGGCTCGGGGGCGGACAGCACCATCATGAGCGGGGTGCTGGAGTTCTGGCAGCACGGCGCGTGGGACATCGCGCTGATTATTTTCATCGCCAGCATCGCAGTGCCCGGCATCAAGTTTGTGTCCCTGGCCCTGCTGCTGGTCACCGTGCAGCGCAATAGCCTTTGGGCACGCAAGGAACGTTCGAAGCTGTTCCGCTTCGTCGAACTGATTGGCTACTGGTCGATGCTGGACGTCATCGTGGTCGCGCTGGTGGCCGCGCTGGTGAAGTTCCAGGCCCTGGGCACCATCGAGCCGCGCCTGGGCATCCTGTTTTTCGGCCTGGTGGTGGTGTTTACCATGCTGGCCGCCATGAGCTTCGATCCGAGGCTGATCTGGGAAACCCCACACAACAAGGAGACCGCGGATGACGTCACATCCCACTGACACCCCGCAAGCCCCAGGATCGCCTGCAATCAAGACACGGCGCTTCAGCGTTTCGCTGGTGTGGATCGTGCCGATCGTCGCGGTGCTGGTGGGGATTTCGCTGGTGGTACACAGCATCCTCCAGCAGGGCCCGACCATCACCCTCAATTTCAAGACCGGCAGCGGTCTGACCGCGAACAAAACCGAGGTCAAGTACCGCAACGTGGTGATCGGCCAGGTGACCGACGTCGCCTTGAGCGACGACCAGAAGAGCGTCAACGCCACGGTTCAACTGGCCAAGCAGGCCGAAAGCTTCACCCGCGCCGATTCACAGTTCTGGGTGGTGCGCCCGCGTATCGGCGCCGGCGGCGTATCCGGCATCGACACCCTGCTCTCCGGCGACTACATCGGTGCCGACATCGGCCAATCGGAGACCCGTGCCAAGCAGTTCAAAGGCCTGGAAAACCCGCCGCCCATCACCTACGGCGAGCCTGGCAAGCGTTTCACGCTGCACACGCAGACCCTCGGCTCGCTGGATATCGGCTCACCGGTGTACTACCGCAAAATCGAGGTCGGCCAGGTGGTGGCCTACGAGTTGGATGCCGAAGGCAAGGGTGTCAATGTCGAGGTGTTCGTGCATGCGCCCAATGATGCCTATGTCACCGAAAACACGCGTTTCTGGAATGCCAGCGGGGTTGACCTGAGCGTGGGCGCCAATGGCTTCGCGCTGAAGACCGAATCGCTTTCGTCCATGCTGGTCGGCGGCATCGCCTTTCGGGCGCCGCCGTACAGCCCCAACGACAAACCGGCCGACGAGGCACGTACCTTTGAGCTCTTCGACGACCAGGACAGCGCCCTCGCCCCACCCAATGGCGAGGGGCAATACATGGCCCTGCGCTTCGACCAGGCATTGCGCGGGCTCAAGGTCGGGGCGCCGGTGGAGTTCCTCGGCGTCGAGTTTGGCAAGGTGGTGTCGATCAACCTGGACTTCGATGCCAGTAAACGCAGCTTCCCACTCAACGTCGGTATCGTGATCTATCCACAGTTGCTCGGGCAGGCCCACACCAAACTGCTCAAGGTCATGAACCATGACCCCAACGATGAGGCCGCCGGCGTACGGCTGATCGGCTCGTTCATCGAAAATGGCCTGCGCGCCCAGGCGCGCAGCGGCAACCTGTTGACCGGCCAGTTATACATCGCGCTGGACTTCTACCCGAAAGCCGAGAAGGTCAAATTTGACCCCAGCCTGCGACCGGTCAGCATTCCAACCATTCCCGGCAACCTCGAGCAACTGCAGGAAAAACTCGAGAGCATCGTCAACAAGATCAACCAACTGCCGATCGAACGCATTGCCGGCAACCTCGACAGCAACCTGGTCGAGCTGCGCAAAGGCCTGACCCAATTCAATGCCAAGACCCTGCCCGGCGTGCAGAACACCCTCGCTGACGTGAGCAAGACGCTGCAATCGGCCAGTTCCACCCTGGCCGAGGACTCACCGCAGCGTGAACAGCTGACCCAGACCCTGGATGAACTGGGGCGCATGTCACGCTCCCTGCGCGAACTGTCGGACTACCTGGGCCGTCACCCGGAATCGCTGATTCGCGGCCGCCCCGACAACGCCGCGCCCCTGGACCTGCAAGGACCACCGCGCAAATGACCCCTGGAGCAAACGCCATGACGTTTCCGTTGAAAATCACAGTGGTCGGTATGCTGCTGTTGCTGGCGGCGTGCAGCAGTACGCCGATTACCTTTCATACGCTGACACCGGCGCACTGGAATACGGCCACGGGAGCCGACGCAGGCAGCATCCGGATTGAAAGCATCACCGTTCCCCCCCAGGTCGACCGACCGCAGATTGTGATCCGCCAGGGCGACAGTGGCGTGGCGATCCTAGAAACCCAGTGGTGGGCCGCGAGCCTCGCGGATGAGCTGAGGAGTGCGCTGGTGGACCAACTGGCCAATAGCAACCCTCGACAATCGATGTTGTTGCGTCTTGAAGTACAGCGCTTTGACTCCGTGCCCGGCCAATACGCGCTGCTCGACGTCAAATGGCGCCTGCGCCCGGCCGGGGGCACCGAGCGCCCACCGCTGACCTGCCGGACCACGTTGCAGTCGCCCGCCGGGCCGAGCATCGACAACGTGGTGCTCGCCCATCAAAACAATCTCAAGCGCTTTGCCGCGCAGGTCAGCCAGGCGGTCGACAGGTCAGCCGGCCAGTGCCCGACGACACCGTAAACCGCCCGGCACTTACGCCAGCAAGCCCATGGCCTTGGCTCGCGCCACGGCCTGGGTGCGTCGCTCCACCCCAAGTTTGCTGTTGATGTGGCTGGCGTGGGTCTTGACGGTGTGCAGGGAGATAAACAGCTGGTTGCTGATTTCCTGGTTGGAGCAGCCTTGGGCGATCAGTTGCAGGACCGCCAGCTCACGCGTGCTCAGGGTTTCGTGGCCAGTCGTGACCTCGGGCGTCACGGCCGCCGGGAGAAGCGCGAGCAGGCTCTGGTGCAACACACCTTGCGGGTCTTTGCCCAATTGCTCACGCATCCAGTCCGGATGCCCGTCCAACAAGCGCTGGAACGGCTGTAACGCGCCCCCGGCACCCGCCTCGAACGCCTGGGCCAGCACCGGCCGCGCCCTGGCTTCCTGGCCGCACTCGAGCAGCAACTGGGCCTGCTGGGTCAGCGCCATCAGGGCAATCATCTGGCGCCCGCTGTTGCGGGCCTGTTGCGCCAGTGCCTCGAGCCGCTCCAGCGCCGCCAGGGGCTGATGGCGCACGGCATCGAGGGCGGCTTGTTGCAGCCCGATATGTTGCGGCAAGTGCGGGTGGAATTCCGGTGCAGCAGCGGCCTGTTCGCCGTGGTAAGTCTGCCCCAGGCGCGTCAGCCAGGCATCCGCGAGATCGGTGCGGCCCTGGGCCAGCCACAGTTCGCATTTGATCAGGGTAATCATCGCCAGGTAGTAGATCGGCGGCACATCCCAGATATGCATCAGGCGCTCGGCTTCGGCGAGTTCGGCGAAGGCTTTGGGAAAGTCATGGCGCCGCCCTTCGAAGCTGGCGATCACGCAATGGCCGATCAGCACGCTGATATCGCGACAGGCCCGCGCCTCGGCCAGGCCTGCGCGCAGGAGGGCAATGCCGGTTTCGGGCTGGTTGCGCACCAACAGCAAATAGCCTTCGTAGAGCGACAGCCGCGCACGCACCGCATACAGTCGTTGCGGTGCCAGGCCGTGCAGGCGCTGCTGGCCCTGGCGCACCTCATCGAGGGCGCGCAGGATTTCGCCACGGGCCTGCAGCACCCGTGCACGGTCGTAATGGGCCAGGGCTTCGAACAACGGGTTGCCGACCCGCTGCGCCAGTTCCAGGGATTCGCGGTTCAGGCCACGGGCGCGCCACAAATCGCCATCGGCAATGGCCAGGTTGGACAGGGTCGACAGGCACACCAGGCGCTGGCCGTAACGCCGTTGCGGCAGGCTGTCCAACGCCTCGCTGCAATAGCGCTGCGTCAATTCACGGTCGCCGCGACCGCGGGCGATAATCCCGCTCAGCGCCAGCCACTGGGCCAGCATCGAGCGCTGTGCGGTGGCCGAGGGCGCCGGCAGGAAGCGACTGAGGTACGCGGACAGCTCCTGCGCCGCGTCCAACTGGCAGGCCAGTGCCAACGCCCAGCTGTACAGCACAATCAGGCGCGGCGTGCTGATCAGCAGGCTGTCGGGCAAGTCCATTTTCCAGCGCAGCAACATGCCGACATTCTGCTCGGCAAGCAGTTGTTCTTCGGACAGGTTCTGCACCAGGTTGGCCGCCACGTCGAGGTGCCCGGCGCGCAACGCCTGCTCCACCGCCTCGTCGATCAAGCCCTGGGCGTTGAACCAACGGCACGCGCGCAGATGCAGGCTGGCGGCCGGCAAGACATTGCTGCTCGCGCGACGGGTGCGCAGCAGGTCGGAGAACAAATGGTGATAACGGTACCAGTGCCCCTGCTCGTCCAGGGGCACCAGGAACACCTGGTGGGCTTGCAGGTAACGCAGAATCTCGGCGCTGTCATGGGCTTCGCGCACGGCATCGCACAACTCGCTGCAAAAACGCTCCTGGGGCGCGGTGTCGAACAGGAACGCCTGCACTTCGGGTGGCAGGCAGTCGATCACTTCTTCCAGCAGGTAGTCGCGGATCAGCCCTTCCCCACCGTGCAGGCTTTGCGGCAAGGCGTCCTCGCTGCCGGCTTCGGAAGCCGCCAGCAGCCAAAAGCGCAGACCGGCCACCCAGCCTTCGCTGCGGCGGATGAGATTGTCGAGGGCTTCACCACTCAAGGAACTGCTGTGGCGATCCAGCAACGCCTGGGATTCGGCATGGGTCAGGCGCAGGTCTTGCTCGTGCAACTCCAGCAAATGCCGTGACAACCGCAATCGCGCCAGATGCCAGTCCGGGCGCTGGCGGCTGGTGACCAGCACCACCAGGCCATCGGGCAAATGGTTGAGGAAGAATTGCAGGCAACGGTCCAGCACCGGCCCCTGGGCCAGATGGTAGTCATCCAGCACCAGCAACAATGGCGCACGGGTGGACAGGTGAACGGTCAGCTCATCGAGCAGGCCGTCAAGCCACTCTTCAAACGCAAAGGGTTGATGGCGCTGGCGCATTTTCAGCAAGCCCAGGGATTGGGTGCCGAGTGCCGGGAAGTAGTGCTGCAACCCTTCGAGCAGGCGCTCAAGAAAACGCCCCGGGTCGTTGTCCCGTGGGCTCAGGCCCAGCCACAGGCTTTGCCAGTGAGCCGGCAGACCCTGGCAGAACTCCACCGCCAACGAGCTCTTGCCGAACCCGGCCGGTGCGCAGACCAGCAGCAACCGCCCTTCCAGGCCGGCGCCCAGCCGTTCACACAGGCGCGGGCGCAGCACGTAGCCATCAGGCAGCGGAGGCCTGTAGAAGCGACCTTCCAGGGTCGGGATTACCCGGCTGGCAGGCCCTTGGATTCGGGACAGATCAGTCATCGCCGGGCTCTTGTAGAAGGCTGTTGTCGGCATTGCAGATGTCCGCAGACTAGCGGTAAAAGCGGCGGGTTTGTAGATCTTTGCAACATTTGCCTGAAAAAGAACTGAGACAAGAAATATCGCCGCAAACAAAAAGTGGAAGGGGGCTTGATCCCGATAGAGGCGGATCAGTCAATGCTCCGCTGACTGTCACATCGCTATCGGGGGCAAGCGCCCTCCCACCTTGCGTTACTCGTGCAGCTTAGCGAACACCATCCTGGCGCAGGGCCGCCGGGGTGAAGTCGCTGGTGGTGGCGGTGAAGCCGAAGTCATAGGCCTGCTTCTCTTCGTTCTTCATGCCCAGGGCCAGGTAGCGGCCGGACTGCAGGTCGTAGAGGGTTTCCAGGGCGTACCACGGCACTTGCTTGTCGTAGTAGTTCTCGGCATGGGCTTCGGCGACACGCCACAGTTGGCCACGGCCGTCGTAGTGGTCGATCACTGCGGCTTGCCAGGTGTCTTCGTCGATGTAGAAGTCACGCTTGGCATAGATGTGGCGCTGGCCTTCCTTCAAGGTCGCGACCACGTGCCAGACACGGCGCAGCTCGTAGCGTGCCAGGTCCTGGTTGATGTGGCCGGCCTTGATGATGTCGGCGTACTTGAGCTTCGGATCGTCGATCTTGTAGCTGTTGGAGGCGATGTAGATTTCCTTCTTGCCTTCCAGTTTCCAGTCGTAGCGGTCCGGCGCACCGTTGTACATGTCGAGGTTGTCAGAGGTACGCAGGCCGTCGGCGGCGGTACCCGGCCCGTCATAGGACACTTGCGGCGCCCGGCGCACGCGGCGCTGGCCGGCGTTGTAGACCCACGCCGAACGCGGCTCCTTCACCTGGTCCAGGGTTTCGTGCACCAGCAGCACACCACCGGCCAGACGTGCCGGGGCGGTCACTTGCTGCTTGAAGTAGAACAGCACGTTACCCGGGTTCTTAGGGTCGAAGTCCTTCATCTTGTCGCGGAACACGAACTGGTCGCGGAAGTACACCAGGCTGTAGGAGCCGTTGGTTTGCGGCGTGGCCTGGGTCACCAGGCGGGTCACGCTGCCACCGCGATAACGGGTGATGTGGTTCCAGATGACTTCCACGCCGCTTTTCGGGATCGGGAACGGTATGGCGGTTTCGAAGTTTTCCAGGCCGTTGCCGCCAGACACGAGGTTGGTGGTGGTGGCGTTCTTCTTGATGGAGGCGAACACATCGGCCGGTACGGTAGCGCCGCGATGGGTCGGGTAGACCGGCATCTTGAAGGTTTCCGGGTAACGCTTGAACATCGCGTACTGCCCCGGTGCCAGCTTGTCCTTGTACTGCTCGACGTTCTGCGCGGTGATGGTGAACTGCGGTTGCTCACTGGCGTACGGGTTGGCGAGGAAACCTTTGGCATCCACAGCGCCGGCGTTGGTCGGCATCGGCGACCATTTCGGGATGGTGCCGGCCGCGTTACCGGCCATTTCCGCGCCCATCGGCGTCAGGGTCGTGCCCAGCTTGGCGGCTTCATCCGCCGACACTGCCGCCATGACATTGCTCGCCAGGATCGACAGCCCAAGCACACCCACATGCAACAGACTTTTGGTTATTTTCATGTTCTGGTCTTCCTGAAAATACAGTGTGCTTAGAAGTTGGCGCCGAAGCTCAGGGCGACGAAGTCGCGGTCACTTGAGGTGTTGAAGTCGCCACCAAAGAAGTTGGTGTAGGCAAGGCTCGCCGTGTAGGTGTTCTGATACTCAGCGTCCAACCCCAGGCTCACCGCTTTGCGGCCCTCTTCAAAGTTGCCACCAGGGCCTGGCGAATAACCACTCACGTCATGTGACCACGCCACGTTGGGCTTGAGGTTCACACCGGCAAAGACATCCGGGTACTCCCAGATTGCCCGGCCACGGTAGCCCCAGGACGTGGACGTGGTGAAACCATCATTATTGCAATTGGCAGTGCGGTTGCTGGCATCGGTGCCAGGGCCGGCCCCCGTGATCGTGCCGGAGTTAAGCGTTGCACAGAGAGCACCTTGTCCAGGGCCATACACCGGGTCACGTCCGTAACGCGCTTTGTCACGGCTTTCCAAGCCACCCACGTGTGTCACACCCACCTCGCCGACCAACGTCAGGCGGCTGGCACCCATGACTTGATCGAAAAAGTGCGTAAAGGTTGTCTGGAACTGAGTGATTTCCTTACGGCGATAGCCATTCAGATCGGTGTCGGCGGCGCCCTTGAGCGGAGAGGCTGCGCCCAGGCCGATCAGTGGCGTGACGCCTGCATACAGAATATCCGTGGTGTTGAGCTGCACCGGAGCGTTAGGACGGTAGCTGAGTTCGCCGCTCCATGCCGTACCGGTAGGCAACGTCGTGGAGAAACTCAAACCGTAGAGACGGATGTCCTCGGGGTATTCAACAAAGTAACTGGAGTTGCCTGCGACGATGAGAGGGCGCAGGCCAACTGCCGGAGTAGGCGTCAAGGCATTGGCCGCTGCATAGGTTCCGGCTGACGCTCCGCGGGCACTGAAAATCGGTGCACGGCTGTGATAGTTCATGAAATAAGCGCCGAACTCGGTGTCCAGCGGTTCGTAGTTGTAGTGGAACGCCACGCCGAATTGGCCGCTGTCACGCGCATCGCGATCAGGCCCACGCTTAACCAGAACGCCCTCTTCGTTGACGTTGACCCCGAAGTTGTTCAGCAACGGCAGCGCGCCGGGTTGAGTCGCGAGAAACGAACGCTTGCTGAGCAGTCGAAGGTTGTCCGTGCAACCATCGGAAATAACATCAGGTTGAGAGAAGAACGTCCCACAGTTATCCGTGACGGTCTGGTCCCATTCCAGTTGATAGAACGCTTCTGCCGACAGGTTATCGGTCAGGGTTTGCGACACATAGAACATGTTGACCGGAATCAGGCCTTCCTTGATTTCGGCCCCCGGACGACGGAACGCGGACACGTCAATCGGGTTGATGGAGTTGATGCCGCCGCCGATGAATGTACTTTCACCCCAGCTCACTACCTGTTTACCGAACCGCACGTTGCCGGGCTGATCGGCAATGGAATAGTTATGGTAGATGAACGCATCGAGAATCTGCCCACCGGAAGACTTGGCGCCCTCCTTGCGGTTGTTGTCGCTGATGTCCTTGAACTCCCGACTTTCATCCTTGAGTTCGAAGTCATACCAGTACTTGCCGCGCACAAACACACCGGTATCGCCGTACTTCAGTTCCAGATCGTGGATACCCTTGAAGATCTTCGAGAACGTTTCGCCACGCTTGAAGTTCAAGTGGCCGTCATCGGAGGTCTGGGACAGCCCCTTGCCGCCGTTATTGACGCCGATAAGATCTCGGTCGGGCTTGGCCGTCGACCAGCTCGCCCCCACAGACAGCGACGAGTCAAAACTCCCTTCGATTTCACCGATATTGAAACTGACGCCGAATGCGGGCCCGGCGAGCGTAGAGGCGAGACTGACGGCCAGGGGCAGTCTTGCCCGGCGCCAGAACTGGTTTACTGAGGTCATCGACGCTACTCCATGTGCATTATTGTTATGGCAGTGAGTTTGTTCTGTGATGCTTGTAACGGCCGGAATACAACGATTCCAATGCCGCCTGGCAACTGAACCTCCATGGCCCGAAGCGACGCATCCTTGAAAAACTCTGGGTGGGACTATAGCCAGCAGGGGGTACCGCTTGATCCCTCTAAAGTGTGATTTGCATCACCAACCCGTCTGCCACAGCCCTTTCGCCATGTCGGCGAAGGCCGACGCGGCAAGGATGGCTGAAAATTGGCAAATCACAAGTGAAGGCGCGAGATAGAGCATCGCCGTGCCACAAGGGCACGGCAAATCAGCTCAGAGGGTGGACAGGAAGGTGCTGTTGTTGGCCTGCCATTCAATGATGTCAATACGGATACGTTTTTTGTCGAGCTTGCCGACACTGGTCTTGGGAATTTCCGTAACAACGGCGATCTGGCTCGGAATCGCCCACTTGCTCAAATGGCCCAGTTCGACAAAAGGCTTGAGGTGTTCCTTGAGCTCGCGGGCCCCAATCTCATGGCCATCACGCACCACCAGCAACGCAAACGGACGCTCGCCCCACTGCGGGTCGGCGATGCCCACCACCGCTACTTCGCGTACCGCCGGGTGACGGCTGACCAGGTCTTCGAGGGCCAGGGAGGAGATCCACTCGCCGCCGGTCTTGATCACGTCCTTGATGCGGTCGCGGATATCGATCACCCCAAATGCATCGAGGGTGGCCACGTCGCCGGTGTGCATCCAGCCACCCGCCCACAGCTCGGCGCCCTTCTGCGGCTCGTTGTAATACCCCTCGGTCAGCCACGGCGCGCGCAGCACCAACTCACCCTGGGACTCGCCGTCGGCAGGCAGGAAATTGCCCTCGGCGTCCATGATCGCCGCTTCCACCAACGGCCCGGGCACGCCGGCCTTGATGCGGTAGCTGATGCGCTCGTCCTCGGTGCCAGCTATCAGTTCCTCGTTGAGGTGGGCACAGGACACCAGCGGGCCGGTCTCGGACATGCCGTACGCGGCGGTGAGCTGAATCCCGCGGGCCTTTGCCGCCTCATACAGCGTGCGGTTGAGCGCACTGCCGCCGATGACGATTTTCCAGCCGCCAAAATCGACGCCTTGGGCAGCCTTGGCGTTGAGCACCATTTGCAGGATGGTCGGCACGCAGTGGGAAAAGGTGACCTTCTCCTTGCGCCACAGCTCCACCAGGTATTCCGGGTCGTAGCGGCCGGGGTAGACCTGCTTAAGGCCAAGCATGGTCGCCACATACGGCAGGCCCCAGGCATGCACGTGGAACATCGGCGTGATCGGCATGTACACGTCGTTGGTGCCCAGCAGGCGCACACTGTCGACGCTGCCCATGATGGTCGCCACGCCGATGGTGTGCAGCACCAGCTGGCGATGAGTGAAGTACACGCCCTTGGGGTTGCCGGTGGTACCGGTGGTGTAGAAGGTGGTGGCGACGGAGTGTTCGTCGAAGTCCTGGAAATCGTACTTCGGGCTGGCGGCGGCCAGCAGGGTTTCATACTCACCGACCAGGTTGGGCAACTCGGCGGTCTTGGCTTCGCCGTCGGTGAGCAGCAGCGTCTTGTCGACGGTGGCGAGCTGCCCGGCAATGGCCTGGTAGAGCCCCACGAACTCGCTGTTGACCAGCACGAAGCGGTCCTCGGCGTGGTTCATGGTGTAGAGAATCTGTTCCGGCGACAGGCGCACATTGATGGTGTGGATCACCGCGCCGATCATCGGGATGGCGAACATGCATTCCAGGTAACGATGACTGTCCCAATCCATCACCGCCACAGTGTCACCGGCCTTGACCCCGGCTGCGGTAAGCACGTTGGCCAGGCGCGCGACGCGCTCGATCAAGGTGGGGTAGGTGTAGCGCAGCTTGTCGCGATAGACAATTTCCCGGGTCTTCTCGTAACGGGTACCGGACATCAACAGGCGCTTGATCAACAGCGGGTATTGATACGCACCTTCGGCGGGCGGAATAACACGGGTCTGCAACATACGAATCCCTTTTATGACTGCACGGTCTTGGCTTGAAGACCTGCACTGTAGAGAGGTTATGTTTCAGCTAAATCAGCCAAAGGAATGATTTGCAGAGGCTGGGGAATGCTAGCTTTGAGCCATTATTCAGGGACAATGGAGGTCAAATGTGGGAGGGGGCTTGCTCCCGATGGCGGTGAATCAGTCAATACACGTGTCGACTGAAGCACCGCCATCGGGAGCAAGCCCCCTCCCACACTGGATTGTGTTTACTTGAGAACAGCGTTTATTTCGCGCTGGTAAACGCCAACTTCACCCCAATCGCAATCAACACCGCTCCCATGGTCCGATCAAACCAATGCCCCATCCGCGCAAACCCGGCGCGCACGCGCTGCTGGCTGAACAACATCGCCACCAGGCAGAACCACAACGCCGTCGCCACCGCCAGGTACACGCCGTAGCCAGCCTGAATCGCCAGCGGGGTGTGCGGGTTGATCACCACGGTGAACAGCGACAGGAAGAACAACGTCGCCTTGGGGTTCAGGCCGTTGGTGACGAAGCCTGCGGTAAACGCGCCGCGCGGGGTGCGCTCGCCCGCTTCGCGGTGCAACTCGCCCTCGGCGGCAGGCTTGGCCGGTTTGGCGCGCAGGGCCTTGAAGCCGATGTACAGCAGGTAGGCGGCCGCCGCCCATTTCAGTGCGTTGAACAACACGATGGACTGGGACACGATCAGGCCGATGCCGAGCAGCGAATAGCCCACGTGCAGGAAAATCGCCGAGCCCACGCCCAACGCAGTCCAGGTTCCGGCGCGGCGGCCGTGGGTCACGCTCTCACGCACCACCACCGCAAAATCCGGGCCGGGGCTGGCCACCGCCAACAGGTGAATCAGGGCTACGGTCAAAAACTCGGCGGCGTACATACTCACTCCATTAAGTAACGGATTATTTCATCTGGTAGGCTCGGCAGATTACGCCTTCGAACCCTGTCGCAAAAGGTACAGTTGATGACGAACAATCGCCGCGCCGTCTTCCTTGATCACCCGTCCCTGGATCTGGGCGACCTCGACCTCAGCGAGTTGCACGGCAGCTTCAGCGACTTGCAGTTGTTGACGGGCACCACGCCGCAGAATGTGGTCGAGCGCCTGCAAGGCGCGCAGGTGGCGATCAGTAACAAAATCCCGCTCAACAGCGAGACCCTGGGGGCCTGCCCGGAACTCAAGTTGATCCTGGTATCGGCCACCGGCACCAACAACATTGACCTGGAAGCCGCCCGCGCCCATGGCATCACCGTGAGCAACTGCCAGGGCTACGGCACACCGTCGGTGGCGCAGCACACGATTATGCTGTTGCTCAACCTGGCGACGCGGCTACAGGACTATCAGCGCGATGTGAGCGCCGGCAAATGGCAAGAGGCCAAACAGTTCTGCCTGCTGGACCACCCGATTGTCGAGCTGGAAGGCAAGACCCTCGGCCTGCTGGGCCATGGCGAACTGGGCAGTGCCGTGGCACGCCTGGCCGAAGCCTTCGGGATGCGCGTGCTACTCGGCGCGATTCCCGGGCGCCCTGCCCGCGCCGACCGCGTGCCCCTGGATGAACTGCTGGCGCAGGTGGACGCACTCACCTTGCACTGCCCGCTCAATGAACACACCCGGGACTTTATCGGCGCCCGTGAATTGGCGCGGCTCAAGCCCGGCGCGTTTATCGTCAACACCGCGCGCGGTGGCTTGATCAACGAGCAGGCCCTGGCCGATGCCCTGCGCAGCGGCCACCTGGGCGGCGCGGCGACCGATGTGCTGAGTGTTGAGCCCCCGGTCAATGGCAACCCATTGCTGGCCGGCGATATTCCTCGACTGATTGTCACCCCCCACAACGCCTGGGGCAGCCGTGAAGCGCGCCAGCGTATCGTCGGCCAACTGGCGGAAAACGCCCGGGGCTTTTTCAGTGGCGCCCCGCTGCGCGTCGTCAGTTGATAAACTGCGCCCCTTTTCAAGGAGCAGACCATGGATCCGCGCAGTGAAGTACTGCTTCGTCAGGCCGAACTTTTTCAAGGCAACCTGCTGCTGGTGGGCCTGCCCGCCGACGACCTGCTGGGTCGCCTGCCCAACGCCCACGGCTGGTGCTGGCATGCCGGCGACCAGGCGGCGCTCGACGCGCGCTTCCCGGAGCGCAGCCAGTTTGGGGTGAATGCGCCCGAGCGCGGGTTCGAGGCGGCGGTGATCTTCCTGCCCAAGTCCAAGGACCTCACCGATTACCTGCTCAATGCCGTGGCAGCGCGACTGCCCGGCGCCGAACTATTCCTGGTGGGGGAGAAAAAAGGCGGTATCGAAAGCGCCGCCAAGCAGATGGCGCCGTATGGCAAACCGCGCAAGCTCGACAACGCGCGGCATTGCCAACTGTGGCAAATCACCGTGGCCAACGCCCCGCAAGCGGTCGAGCTGGAAAGCCTGGCGCAGGTGTTCGATGTGCCGCTGGCCGAAGGCCCGCTCAAGGTGGTGAGCCTGCCGGGTGTATTCAGCCACGGCCGTCTGGATCGCGGTACCGAGCTGTTGCTGGAGCACTTGGACAAATTGCCGAGCGGCCATTTGCTCGACTTCGGTTGCGGCGCCGGTGTGTTGGGGGCGGCTGTCAAACGTCGCTACCCGCACAACAGCGTAACGATGCTGGACGTGGATGCTTTCGCCGCCGCCAGCAGTCGCCTGACCCTGGCCGCCAACGGTCTGGAAGCGGAGGTATTGACCGGTGACGGCATCGACGCCGCGCCGATGGGGTTGAATGCAATCTTGAGCAATCCACCGTTCCATGTCGGCGTGCACACCGACTATTTCGCCACGGAGAACCTGCTGCGAAAAGCGGCGAAACACCTGGCAAAAGGTGGCGAACTTCGCCTGGTGGCTAACAGCTTCCTGAAGTACCAACCGTTGATCGAAGAGCATCTGGGCGTGTGTGCGGTCAAGGCCGAAGGCAATGGTTTTCGCATCTACCGTGCCAAGCGCGGCTGATAGCCGTTTGAAAAAGAACGCTTGCCGAATGGATTTTGCCTAGGCAGAATCCGCTCCGTCCTAGGGGAGTAGTCTCCCACGAGCGCCACGCTCGTCCGGCATACGTCAACATACTTGGTCAACAGGCCATGGCGTATGCGACCCAGGAGTCCGCACAGACGGACCGGGGTTTGACAAGACCTATGACACGCACACCTTACCCGGGGCGGGAAGGCTGTACGTGTCATAGCCGTGTCGACCCGCCCCTGGAAACCTACCTGATGCTGGATTCATTGCTCGTTCCTACCGCAATCGTTGCCTTGGCCGAAATCGGCGACAAGACGCAACTGCTCGCGCTCATCCTTGCCGCACGCTTTCGCAAACCCTGGCCGATCATCGCCGGCATCGTCGCTGCGACCCTGGCCAACCATGCCGCCGCCGGTGCCGTGGGGGCCTGGTTCGGGAGTTTCTTCTCGGATGCGGTATTGCACTGGATTCTCGCGGCCAGCTTCTGCGCCACCGCGCTGTGGACCCTGGTGCCAGACAAACTCGACGATGACGAAGCCAGCACCACGCGCAAGTTCGGGCCGTTCCTGACCACGCTGATTGCATTCTTCCTCGCGGAAATCGGGGACAAGACCCAGATCGCCACGGTGATGCTCGCAGCGCAATACCCGGAACTGTGGCTGGTGATTATCGGCACCACCCTGGGCATGTTGATTGCCAACGTACCGGTGGTTCTGGCGGGGAATTTCGCGGCGGAGAAACTGCCACTGACGTTGATTCGTCGACTGGCGGCAACGGCGTTCTTTGTCCTGGCGATTGTGGCGGTGTACAAGGCCATGCAGAGCAGTGGCTGGATCTAGCTGCAAGCTGCAAGCCTCAAGTTGCAGGAAGAAGCAGTGCTTTTTCCTGCAGCTTGAAGCTTGCTACTTGTCGTTGAAGTCTTAGGACTTCTTGGCCTGCTGGTAGAGCGGCATCACCTTCGGAATCGCCGCCTGCAACGAGGCGATCCGGCTGTCGGAGGCCGGGTGAGTGCTCATGAACTCCGGCGGTGCGCCTTCCGAAGCCTTGGCCATCTTGTTCCACAGCGTGATCGCCGCGTTCGGGTTGTAGCCGGCACGGGCCGCCAGTTCCAGGCCGATCAGGTCCGCTTCGTTTTCATTGCTGCGGCTGTTGGGCAAGGTCATGCCGTAGTTGGCCACGGTATCGGCCAGCGCCAGGCTGTCCTGGCCCAGGCCGAACAACGCACCGGCGCCCTGCTTGGCCATCTCGATGCCGTAGGCCTTGGACATGGCTTCGCGGCCATGCTCCCGCAAGGCGTGGGCGATTTCATGGCCCATCACCGCGGCCAGTTCATCATCGGTGAGCTTGAGGTTGTCGATCAACGCGCTGTACACGAAGATCTTGCCGCCAGGTCCGCAGTTGGCGTTCATCTCATCGCTCTTGATCAGGTTCACTTCCCACTTCCACTGCGCCGCATCCGGGCGGAAGGTCGGCGCCTGGGCGATCAGCCGATTGGCGATCGCCTGCACACGCTTGGCATTGGCACTGGTCTTGTCCAACTGGCCTTTGCTGCTGGCCTCGCCCAGGGTCTGCTGGTAGGACTGGGCGTACATCTGGTCGACTTCCTGGCTCGACAACATGCTGAACATATATTGCTTGCGCTCAACCCCGACGGCGCCGCCGCTGGTGGTGTTGACCGACTGACACCCGGCCAGCAACACGCCTGCCGCCAATACACTTACGGCCAATGATTTCTTCATCAATACACTCTCCCTGAAAAGACGCCCTGAAAACATGGCGCGTATCGTAGGCGCTCATTTGTATCGGCGCCAGATACAACAGACGTGTAACCGATGAATTTCGGACACATCTCACACGCCCGACAACTTCAGTGAGCAACCGGCCTCAGGCTCAGGCCGGGGTCAGGCACTCCGGCCCGTTGAGCTTGGGATCATTGACCATGTTGGCCAGGACTCGCTCACGCAATGGGACCGGCTCACTGGCCAGCAAGCCTTGCAACACATGCAAGGGCGTCTCGGGATCGAGCCAGGCGGCCTGCCCCGCCGTGTCCAGAATCAACGGCCGGCGCTGACTCTGGGCGGCCTGGGTCACCACTGCCGTACTCAGCCACACTTGCTCCTGCACCGGGTACGCCTCCCAGATCGCTGCAAAAAACAGGGTCGAGCCCTCCCCCGGCGTCAGCCAGTACGGACGCTTGCGCTGGGTGCCGCGCCATTCGTAGAAACCGTTGGCGGGCAGCAGGCAACGGCGCTGGCGAAACGCTTCGCGAAACATCGGTTGCTCGGCCAGGGTTTCGGCACGGGCATGGGCCGGGGTGCGGGAAAGGTCAGTCAGCCAGGGCGGCGTCAGGCCCCAGCGCGCCCGTGCCAGGGTGCGCTGGCCTTCATTGAGGCGCTGGATCAGCACCGAATCATTCGGGGAAATGTTCCACTGGGCCTGCTGGTCGGCCGGAAAACCCGGCAGGGCAGCAAAGGTAGGGTTCCAGCGAAACAGGGCATAACGTCCACACATGGGGCAACACGACTCTTGGGTAAACCGACCGACAGCCTAACAGACCAATACGTCGGGGAAGCTGTCGGGTTCGTCGCCGGGCAGGGGTTGCGCACCGATATAGGCGGTAATCAGCTCGCGGGCTTCAGCCGCCCGGTCGTTATCCACTTCCAGCCCCAGCAGGCCGAAGATCGGCAACTCCCCCGTGCCGCCGAGCAAATGGCGCCCTACCAGGTGCGCCTCGATGCCCTCGCTGGCGAGCATTTGCTGCAGCAACTCGCCTTCCATCAGGTTTTCCGGTTCGTAGATTCGCTGCATGGGCGTACCTGTTATTCGTTTTCACTGCGGGTTTCGAGCATCCACTCTTCACCATGGACCTGCAGGTTGAAAATGATCGGTCGGCAACACACCTGACAGTCCTCGATGTAGGTCTGATCACCGCCGGATAAATCCACCGCGGTCTCTACCGCTTCACCACAATAAGGACAATCGTACAGCGCAGTTTCCAGCATCGCAGTCTCCCAGGTGACTTGTGCGTATAATCGCCGGTCTATTTACAGGGCTATTTTCCGGCCGGGCCAATTGCCCGGACCGCACCCTGGTATTTCCTTTACTTACCCTAGCCGTTTCTAACAAGAGAGCATGATGGGCGAATTCGATACCATCCGACCTTACAACGACAGCGAAGTCCCGGCAGTGCTGGCCCGGCTGTTCAGTGACAAGGCCTTTCTGGACATCCTGACCCACTTCCGCTTCCCGCGCTTTGCCGGCGCCCTGGGCTGGCTGCTCAAGCCGATGATCGCGCGCAAACTGCGCCGCGAGTTCGCCGGTGTCACCACCGTGGCCACGCTTCAGGACAAAGTCGAGTATTACGTCGACCACACCATTGACCGGGCGACCGACGGCGTGACCTACACCGGCGTCGAACAGCTCAAATCCGGCACCGCCTACCTGTTCCTGGCCAACCACCGCGACATCGTGATGGACCCGGCCTTCGTCAACTATGCCGTCTACCACGCCGGCCTGCCGACGCCACGGATCGCCATCGGCGACAACCTGCTGCAAAAGCCGTTTGTCAGTGACCTGATGCGCCTGAACAAGAGCTTCATCGTGCACCGTTCGATCACCGGGCGAAAGGAGAAGATGGCGGCGTTCAACCTGCTGTCGGCCTATATCAACCATTCGATCCGCAACGACTGCCAGTCGATCTGGATCGCCCAGGCCGAAGGCCGCGCCAAGGACGGGGATGACCGCACCGAGTCGGCGATCCTCAAGATGTTCCATGTCAGCCGCAAGGACGAGCCGTTTGCCGAGGTGATCCAGTCACTCAACCTGACGCCGGTGTCCATCAGCTACGAGTACGACCCGTGCGATGCCGCCAAGGCCCGCGAACTGTATATCCGCGCCACCACCGGCACCTACGTCAAGGCGCAAGGCGAGGATGACGTCAGCATTGCCCTGGGCATCACCGGCTACAAAGGCCGCGTACATATCAACTTCGCGCCGCCGATTACCGAGCGTTTCGAAGACACCAAGGTCCTGGCGGTAGAAATGGATCGACAGATTCTCGGCGGCTACCGGCTGTTCCCGGTGCACTACCTGGCGTACGCCCAGTGGAGCGATGCCGACCCGCAGTTGCAGGTGCCGAAGGCAGCCGACGTGTTCCCGGCGGATGAACTGGCCAAGGCGAAGGCGGAGTGGGAGCGGCGCTTGAACGAATGCCCGGCCGAGCACCGGCCTTTCCTGGTGGTGCAATACGCGACGCCAGTGCGCAATCAGTATCGGGTCAAGGCCGGGATCCCGCTGTAACCACCGATCAAGAAAATGTGGGAGGGGGTGTAGCCCCCTTCCACATTGGTTCTGCGGTTTTTTTAGATTCGGGTGCTGAGCCAGGAAATAGCCAGCGCCAGCCCAAGGCAGGCGAACCCGATGCGGTAAGCCACACGGTGCGCCCGCTCGGTGCGCACATCCAGGAACAGCATGGGCTGGTCGATTGCGCGATCTTCACTTTGCGCCGTCAACTCAGCCATCGCGCGCTGCTCACGCAGGCGGGTGATGAACAACAGCGCAGCGCCTGGGCAGGCCACTGATAAAGCCACGGCATTGATCAATAGTGCGGGCAGCGCCATCGCAAACCTCGATGAAACAGTGTCTGGGTATCGGTTCAGATACAAACCTGAACGGTAGTGGCATCGAATGCCAAAACCGCTCCGCCCCCCATGGACGGCTAATGTATCCAGTAATTTACGCCGTCACCTGAACGTCACCTTAACAAGCCACTCTGTTGCCCTTCGAACACTCAGGAGCTTGTCATGCTGCACGCGCACAACCAGGATCGGCTGTATCTGATTGCCCAAAGCGACGAGCAAGAGGCGCTGATCGGCGGCCTGGCGTTCAATGTGCAGGACCGCCACTGGCTGGTGTATTGCGCCCTTGGCGGGCACCAGCATGCAGACTTGCCGGAGGCCGATCTGTTGACGGGGGTGAGCATGCTGGACTTTTGTATCGACACGGCCGCGTGAAACTGAAGGCATAAAAAAACCGGGCTCATCGCTGAGCCCGGTTTTTTGTTTGAGCGATTACTGCGAGCTGAGCAATGAACCGATGCTTGGGTCCTTGAACAGGCGGGTCAAGGCGTCGCTCAGGACGTCGCTGACCAGCTTGGTGTTGGTTTCCTGGTTAGGCGACATGCCGAAGCGCTGGTTCAGCGACGCACCGTAACGGCCGCTGTAGCGACGGGTACCGGCGGTGACGTCGGACTTGAAGGTGGCGCCAATGGACGCCTCGGTCACGTAAAGACCGTCTTTAGGCGACTGATACTTCAACTCGGCCAGGGTGATCGTCAACTGCGGAGCGCCCGGCGCGTTGGGGCTGGGGGTGAACCCCAGCAGGCGCACGGCCGCTTCGGCCTGGGCTTGCAGCTTGGGCAGCACGTCTTGAGCATTCACCGACACCAGGGCGGTTTCCGGGTACAGGCCACCGCGCGAACCGAGTGTCGGCGACGGACGACCGTCCACCACCCGTACCGACACCGGCTGGCCATGGCCCACCGGGGCCAGCTGCGTGGTGATTTTCGGTTCCGGGGTCAGTTGCTGCGGGCTGTTGGCGCAGCCAACCAGGGTCAAGCTGGTCACAGTGATCAAACCGAACAACAGGCGTTGCAACATGCGCTTCTCTCCAGAAATCAGGTACCGACAGGCCGGCAGTATAGCGGGGCGCCCCTGCTGGGAACTAGCGTCAGTTACAACCTGTGACCCGGGGCTTCGCCTGCGGTTCGATGTCACCGATATGTCATAGCCGTTACATGGGCTCGTCATCCGAAGCAGGCATGCTTGGCTTCAATCTCAGGAGGTTGATCGCCATGCATTTTCTCTGGTCGCTGTTTACGCGCAAGCCCGCCCTTCGCCAGTTCGCCCTGCTCGATGCGCAAGGCCGCTGCCAGGCGTTCAAAGCGTGCTGCCAGCCTCCCGTCGGCGAAGGCTGGGTGGAAATCGAAGAAATTCGCCTGAGCTGGATGCATCATCCGTTGCCGGCTCGCGCCCGTGTAAGCCCATGCCCTGTGCGGTCGCCACGTCACCAGGCGTTGGCCGCCTGACCGAACGCCTAATAAAAGTCATAAAACCCGCCCATTTCCCCGGCGTTCTTCGCTACAATCTCCCCCCGATTATAAGGACGTCTCCTGATCGGGCCTCGCAGCATCGTTAATGCCTCGGTATTAACCCCAAGAATCGCCCACAGAGAGCCGCCCACACAGATCCTGTGAAGCTGGCGAGCTTGCTGTTTCCTTTGCAAACCACCCGCCTTTGCCGAATCTGCCAGAGCTGCCATTGCGCTCGGCCACTTGAGTTGTTTGCCCGTTTTGCCGCGTGTCGGCAGAGGTTTGCGGGCCAGGTGCCAGGCTGGGGCAGCCCTTTTTTGAGGTTCACGTCTTCAAAAGAGCGTGAAAAAAACGGGTTTTCACAACTTCACAAGAGTGTGGCGAGCAAATGAATAGTTTGGCGTTTGTACAAGCACCATCAGCGTCTGGAACAGCCCAACCACACAGGCCCGAGTACTCCGCAAACACCGGAGCTTGAGCCTGTCCGCTACGGATTGATTGCACGAATCCCACGCTTTGACCATAAGTCGAATTGCCACAGGCGCCCATGAATGCGTTCATAGGCAGATCAGGCCGGGCAGGAAGCGTGTGCTGAATGTGCAAGGAATTGCGAAACGGACATGGCGATCCTGGCCATGGGTAACCTGGGGCAACACGTGAAACGCCCCGTCACTCCTGGCAGCCATGCCGTCAATTTGGTGCTGCAGATTTTGGAGACGCGTTAAATGGCGCATAACGAAGCAGTCGACGTAGTACTGGTAGGGGCCGGCATCATGAGTGCCACCCTGGCCGTACTGCTCAAAGAGCTCGACCCCGGCCTCAAGCTGGAAGTCGTTGAGCTGATGGACTCGGGTGCCGCGGAAAGTTCCAACCCGTGGAACAACGCCGGTACCGGCCACGCCGGGCTGTGTGAGCTGAACTACACGCCCCAGGCAGCCGATGGCTCCATCGACATCAAGAAAGCCGTGCACATCAACACCCAGTTCGAGGTGTCGAAGCAGTTCTGGGCCTACCTGACCAGGAAGGGCACCTTTGGCTCGTCCAAGTCCTTTATCAGCCCGGTGCCGCACCTGAGCTTCGTGCAGGGCGAAAAAGGCGTGGAGTTCCTCAGGAAGCGCTTTGAAACCCTCAGCCAGCACCATGCGTTCTCGGACATGCACTACACCGAAGACCGCAGCGAAATGGCCGAGTGGATGCCGCTGATGATGCCGGGGCGCCCGCTCGACGAAAAAATCGCGGCCACCCGCGTGATGAACGGCACAGACGTCAACTTCGGCGCCCTGACCAACCAGCTGCTCACTCACCTGACCAGCTCACCGGACGCCCAGGTCAAGTACAGCAAGCGCGTGACCGGCCTCAAGCGTAACGGCGCGGGCTGGACCGTGAGCATCAAGGACGTCAACAGCGGCAACAGCCGCGAAGTGGACGCCAAGTTCGTGTTCCTCGGCGCCGGTGGCGCGGCCCTGCCGCTGCTGCAGGCCTCGGGCATCGAAGAAAGCAAAGGGTTTGGCGGTTTCCCGGTCAGCGGCCAGTGGCTGCGTTGCGACAACCCGGAAGTGGTCAAGCACCACCAGGCCAAGGTCTACAGCCAGGCCGCCGTGGGCTCGCCGCCGATGTCCGTGCCGCACCTGGACACCCGCGTAGTCGACGGCAAGAAATCCCTGCTGTTCGGGCCATACGCCGGCTTCACCACCAAGTTCCTCAAGCACGGTTCGTTCCTCGACCTGCCGCTGTCGGTTCGCGCCGGCAACATTGGCCCGATGCTGGCCGTGGCCCGCGACAACATGGACCTGACCAAGTACCTGGTCAGCGAAGTGATGCAGTCCATGGAGCAGCGCCTGGAATCCCTGCGTCGCTTCTACCCTGAAGCGAAAGCCGAAGACTGGCGCCTGGAAGTGGCCGGCCAACGGGTGCAGATCATCAAGAAAGACCCGAAGAAAGGCGGCGTGCTGCAATTTGGCACCGAGCTGGTCGCGGCCAAGGACGGCTCGCTGGCTGCGCTGCTGGGTGCCTCCCCGGGCGCCTCGGTGACGGTGTCGATCATGCTGGAATTGATCGAGCGTTGCTTCCCGCAGAAAGCTGCCGGTGAATGGGCGACCAAGCTGCACGAGATCTTCCCGGCGCGGGAGAAGGTCCTGGAGACTGATGCCGAGCTGTATCGCAAGATCAACGCGCAGAACAACATCAGCCTCGAACTGGTTGAATCTGCCGCCGAGACCGGTAGGAGCGAGCTTGCTCGCGAAGATCGTTAACGATAACGCAGCGCATCTGGTTTAACGCGGCGTTCTCTGGTTTTTTGCGAGCAAGCTCGCTCCTACAGTAAAAAGCAAAAACGCCCCGTTCTCGCGATGAGAACGGGGCGTTTTTTTATGCCCAGGAATAATCAGCCGCGAGCGTTGTCGATCAGCTCGATATAGTCGGCGGCGTTACGCTGGTCCTTGATCAGGTCGACAAACGTCTGGCCGTGCTCATCCTTGCCATCCAGGTCCAAACCGGCCGCCTTGAAGAAAACCAGGAAGCGTTCGAAGTCGTCGATACGCAGGCCACGGTAGGCCTTGATCAGTTTGTGCAGGGACGGGGACGTCGCGTCAACCGGCTCGAAGTCCAGGAACAACTTGATCTGTTCGTCGCCGATCTCGTCACCAATCACCTGTTTCTTATCTTTACGCATTACCGACTCCAGCCAGCAGACATTTACACGGGGTTTGAAGTCTACCTGCGAGGCGCAGGCTTCGAAAGCGGTGAAGAACCAATGTGGACGGGGGCAAGCCCTTCCCACATTGGTTCTTCAGTGTTTTTGCTATTTGCTACGAACAGCACCGGTATGCACATCCGCCCAGACATGCCCGTTGGCGTAACTGAGGAACTGCACATACACCGTGTCATTGCGCAGCAGGTCGACAATCACTCGGTACTGGGCCACCGGGTAGGACAGGGTCAAGGTTTTGCTCTTGTCATCGTAGACCGGCTTTTTCAGGCTTTTGCTTTCGGCATCGAAGTTGAGCACCACCTGGCTGATGGTCGCGCCTTTGTTCAGGGACTTGCCCTTGAGACGGATCATCAGCGGCGAGGTCACCGGGATCGGCTGTTGCGTGGATTGACGCTGGTTGCCCACCACCACCGCATATTCGGTGACTTGCAGCAGTTGCTGCTGGTCAGGGGTTTCGGCGCGCAGGGTCAGATCGTCCGGCGGCAGGAACTGCGCATGCATCGGCGCAGGCGCCGCAGCCAGCGGCAGACTGAGGGTCAACGCCAGGGCGGCGCAGGTGCGTATCAACAGGCTCATGGGCCGCTCCGCAAGAGGTGGCCCAGCACTGTAGCTCAATCGAACTGGGCAAGCATCCAGCGTTGATACTCGGCCACATTGGCGTCGCCTTCACGGGGCGCCCAATCGGCCAGTTCACCTTCGCCCACCGGCCGATAAGGCCCGGCCTTGCACTCGAACATCACCGTGTCGGGCGCCAGCACCACCAGGCCATGGAACACGCCGGGCGGCAGGTCGACGCCCGAGCATTCGCCGCCGGCCTGCATCACGCGCTTGGCGAGCACCTCGCCGGTGTCGCTGAACACCAGCAAGCCCAAGCGGCCCTGGAGGACCAGCAAGGTTTCCGCCTTGTCGGCGCTCAAGTGCCGATGTGGCGGCACGTAGGTGCTGGGCTGCAGGCCCACGGCCAGGCGATGGCACGGCTCTTCCATCTGATGAAAGTTGTGATGATGCCGGCCACGGAGGCTGGCGCCCGCTTTCTCGGCCAACTCGGCAAACAGCGTCTGATCAAGAAAGCGAGTCATGGGTTACATACCTTTGACAGCGTAGATTCCATTGGCGTTGCGCCAGTAGCCCTTGTAATCCATACCGTAACCGAAGATGTAGCGATCGATGCACGGCAGGCCGACGAAATCGGCTTTCAACTCGGGACGGGCCTTGCGGTCGTGGTCTTTGTCGATCAGCACGGCGGTGTGCACCTTACGTGCGCCCGCGTGTTTGCAGAAGTCGATGATCGCGCCCAGGGTGTGGCCCTCATCGAGGATGTCGTCGATGATCAGCACGTCGCGGTCGATGAACGAAACTTCCGGTTTGGCTTTCCAGAACAAATCGCCGCCACTGGTTTCGTTGCGATAACGGGTTGCGTGCAGGTAGGACGCTTCCAGCGGGAATTGCAGATGCGTGAGCAATTTTCCGGCGAAGATCAGCCCACCGTTCATCACGCAAAAGACCACCGGGTTGGTGTCGGCCATTTCGCGAGTGATGTGGGCGCCGACCTTGGCGATCGCTGCTTCGACTTGCGCTTCGGTGTACAGGCAGTCAGCCTCGCGCATGATTTGACGGATATGCTCGAGATCAGCGGACATGGCGCTCTCCAAGGGGTGCTGTGGCAAGAAAAGCGGGCGAAGGTACGCTTCTCATGCGCTCCGAGCAAGCCTTAATGGACTAACGTACTAGATGTCTATAGGACAACACCCTCGGATAGATTAATCTAGGCCGGTTTTTTTGCCCGCCGCCGGAGCCTTTCCCATGCCCACTCGCGAGATCCGCCACCCGCTGATCCGACACAAACTCGGCCTTATGCGCCGCGCCGACATCAGCACGAAGAATTTCCGTGAGCTTGCTCAGGAAGTCGGAGCGCTGCTCACTTACGAAGCCACCAAAGATTTGCCCCTGGAAACCTACGACATCGAAGGTTGGGCAGGCACTGTCCAGGTCGAGAAAATCGCCGGTAAGAAAATTACCGTGGTGCCGATCCTGCGTGCCGGTATCGGCATGCTCGAAGGCGTGCTCAGCCTGATCCCGGGCGCCAAGGTCAGCGCCGTCGGCGTCGCCCGCAACGAAGAAACCCTGCAGGCCCACACCTACCTGGAAAAACTCGTACCGGAAATCAACGAGCGCCTGGCCATGATCATCGACCCGATGCTCGCCACCGGCAGTTCCATGGTTGCCACCATCGACCTGCTGAAAAAAGCCGGTTGCCGGGACATCCGTGCCATGGTGCTGGTGGCCGCGCCTGAAGGCATCGCCGCCGTCGAGAAAGCCCACCCGGACGTGCAGATCTACACCGCCTCCATCGACGAGCGCCTGAACGAACACGGTTACATCATCCCAGGCCTGGGCGATGCCGGTGACAAGATCTTCGGCACCAAGCAGAAGGACGCGTGAGCATGCAGGATGAGTTCAACGACCCGCTTTGGCGCCAGATCCTGTCTGGCGCACAGATGCTCTTCGTAGCATTTGGCGCGCTGGTGTTGATGCCACTGATCACAGGTCTTGATCCAAACGTCGCCCTGTTCACCGCCGGCCTGGGCACGCTGTTGTTCCAGCTGGTGACAGGGCGGCAGGTGCCGGTCTTCCTGGCGTCGAGCTTTGCCTTCATTACCCCGATCATTCTTGCCAAGGGCCAGTTCGGCCTCGCAGCGACCATGGGCGGGGTGATGGCGGCTGGCTTTGTCTATACCTTCCTCGGCCTGGCCGTGAAGATCAAAGGCACCGGTTTCATCGACCGCCTGCTGCCGCCCGTGGTGATCGGCCCGGTGATCATTTCCATCGGCCTGGCCATGGCACCGATTGCCGCGAACATGGCGATGGGTAAATCCGGCGATGGCGCCGAGTTGATTCATTACCAGACGGCGATGATGATCTCGATGCCGGCGCTGCTGACCACGTTGATCGTCGCGGTGTTCGGCAAGGGTATCTTCCGCCTGGTGCCGATCATCTCCGGCGTGCTGGTGGGCTTTGCCATGGCGTTCTACTTTGGCGTGGTCGACACGGCGAAGATCGCCGCCGCCCCGTGGTTCGCCCTGCCCCACTTCACCGCGCCGGAGTTCAACTGGCAGGCGATCCTGTTTATCGTCCCGGTGGCCCTGGCCCCGGCGATCGAACATATCGGCGGCGTGATTGCGGTGGGCAGCGTGACCGGTCGCGACTACCTGAAGAAGCCTGGCCTGCACCGCACCTTGCTCGGTGACGGAATCGCCACCACGGCCGCCGGCCTGTTTGGCGGCCCGCCGAACACCACCTACGCCGAAGTGACGGGCGCGGTGATGCTGACCAAGAACTACAACCCGAAGATCATGACCTGGGCGGCAGTGTTTGCCATCAGCCTGGCGTTCATCGGCAAGTTCGGTGCGCTGCTGCAAAGCATCCCGGTGCCGGTGATGGGCGGGATCCTGTGCCTGCTGTTCGGCTCGATTGCCGCGGTGGGGATGAACACCTTGATCCGCCACAGGATCGACCTGGGTGAAGCGCGCAATCTGGTGATTGTGTCGGTAACCCTGGTGTTCGGCATTGGCGGTGTGCTGGTGGGAACCGGGACCGGCCCGGATGACTTCGGCCTGAAGGGCATTGCCCTGTGTGCGGTGGTAGCGATTGGCCTGAACCTGCTGCTGCCGGGCAATGATGGCTGGAAGAACAAGAAGCCGGATGAGCCGCTGATCTAACACATATGGCAGAACCTAATGTGGGAGGGGGCTTGCTCCCGATGGCAGTGTGTCAGTCAATTCATTAGCTGACTGATACACCGCTATCGGGGGCAAGCCCCCTCCCACATTTTTTGATCTTCAGTGTGGCTTAGAGCTCACCTAACCCATCGATCAGCGCCTGGTTCTGCTCCGGCGTACCGATGCTGATCCGCAGGAACTGGGCAATCCGCTCCTGCTTGAAGTGCCGCACGATCACCCCTTGCTCACGCAGCTTGGCCGCCAGGCCGGCTGCGTCGTGCCGTGGGTGGCGGGCAAAGATGAAGTTGGCCGCTGACGGCAACACTTCAAAGCCTTTACCTTCCAGTTGCGCGACCACTTTATTGCGGTTGTCGATGACCAACTGGCACGTCTTGTCGAAGTACGCCCGGTCCTCGAACGCCGCTGCCGCGCCGACAATTGCCAGGCGATCCAGCGGGTAGGAGTTGAAGCTGTTCTTGACCCGCTCCAGCGCTTCGATGAGGTCCGGGTGGCCCACGGCCAGGCCCACGCGCAAACCGGCCAGTGAGCGCGATTTGGACAGGGTCTGGGTCACCAGCAGGTTCGGGTAACGGTCCACCAGGCTGATCGCGGTTTCGCCGCCAAAGTCGATATAGGCTTCATCGACCACCACCACCGAATCCGGGCTGGCCTTGAGAATCTGCTCCACGGCGTCCAGCGCCAGCACACAGCCGGTGGGCGCGTTCGGGTTAGGGAAGATGATCCCGCCGTTGGGCCTGGCGTAGTCCGCTACGCGGATCTGGAACTGCTCGTCCAACGGTACCGGGTCGGACTTGATGCCGTAGAGGCCGCAGTACACCGGATAAAAGCTGTAGCTGATATCCGGGAACAACAGCGGCAGCTCGTGCTGGAACAGGCCGTGGAAGATGTGCGCCAGGACTTCATCGGAGCCGTTACCGAGGAACACCTTGCCGGCGTCTATCCCGTAGTACTTGGCCACGGCCTGCTTGAGCAGGTCGCTGTTGGGGTCCGGGTACAGGCGCAGGTTGTCGTTCAACTCGGCCTGCATCGCAGCCAGCGCCTTGGGCGACGGGCCGTAGGGGTTTTCATTGGTGTTGAGCTTGACCAGCCTGGTCAGCTTCGGTTGCTCGCCGGGCACGTAAGGCACGAGGTCCTTGACGAAGGGGCTCCAGAATTTGCTCATGTGTTATTTCCCCTCTTCCAGGATTCGATACTCAGCACTACGGGCGTGGGCGCTCAAGGATTCACCACGGGCCAGCACCGAAGCGGTCTTGCCCAATTCGGAAGCGCCTAGTGGCGAGCAAAAGATGATCGACGAACGCTTCTGGAAGTCATACACCCCCAGCGGCGACGAAAAGCGCGCGGTGCCGGACGTCGGCAGCACGTGGTTAGGACCGGCACAGTAGTCGCCCAGCGCTTCGCTGGTGTGGCGGCCCATGAAGATCGCACCCGCATGGCGAATCGACGGCAGCCAGGCCTGTGGATCGGCCACGGACAGCTCCAGGTGCTCCGGCGCGATACGGTTGGCCACTTCGATGGCCTGTTCCATGTCGCGCACCAGGATCAGCGCGCCACGACCATTGATCGACTTCTCGATGATCTCGGCGCGGTCCATGGTCGGCAGCAGCTTATTGATGCTGGCGGCGACCTTGTCGAGGAACTCCGCGTCCGGGCTGACCAGGATCGCCTGGGCGTCTTCATCGTGTTCGGCCTGGGAGAACAGGTCCATGGCGATCCAATCCGGGTCGGTCTGGCCGTCACACACCACGAGGATTTCCGACGGGCCGGCGATCATGTCGATACCGACCTGGCCGAACACGTGGCGCTTGGCAGTGGCCACGTAGATGTTGCCGGGGCCGACCACCTTGTCGACCTTCGGCACGCTTTCGGTGCCATAAGCCAGGGCGGCAACCGCTTGGGCACCGCCGATGGTAAACACGCGGTCGACACCGGCAATGCAGGCGGCAGCCAGTACCAGTTCGTTGATTTCACCGCGCGGGGTCGGTACCACCATGACCACCTCGGTGACGCCGGCCACCTTGGCGGGAATCGCGTTCATCAATACCGACGAGGGGTACGAGGCTTTGCCACCCGGCACGTACAAACCCGCACGGTCCAGGGGCGTGACCTTCTGGCCCAGTACGGTGCCGTCGGCCTCGGTGTAGCTCCAGGAATCCTGCTTCTGTTTTTCGTGGTAGCTGCGCACTCGGGTCGCGGCGACTTCGAGGGCCTGGCGCTGGGGCGCGGTGATGCGCGTCAGGGCCAGTTCCAGGCGTTCGCGGGGCAGAATCAGGTCGGACATGGACTTGACGTCCAGACCGTCGAATTGCCGGGTGAAATCCACCAGGGCCGCATCACCGCGCTCGCGCACCGCCTTGATAATGTCGAGGACCCGCTGGTTGACCGAGTCGTCGGACACGCTTTCCCAGCTCAGCAGATGATCCAGATGATGGGCGAAATCCGGGTCGGCAGCGTTGAGTCGGGCAATTGCAGTGGACGTGGTCATAGCGAGGGCCTCAATAGAATTGGCAAAAACTCAGGCGCCCTAAACTAGCAGTCGTTTCCGCTTGGGCACCTGAGAATTCTGGCTATGAGGCGGATAGACGGGCGCAGCTTTTCAGCTACGCGGGTGAGTCAACCGCGGTGTCGAGACTCCACTGCCTGGCGCAGGGTGTCGATCAACGCCTGGATACGGGCGTGCTGCATCTTCATCGACGCTTTGTTGACGATCAGCCGAGAGCTGATGTCGGCGATAAAGTCCTGTGGTTCGAGACCGTTGGCACGCAGGGTGTTACCGGTGTCGACCACGTCAATGATCTTGTCGGCCAGGCCGATCAGCGGCGCCAGCTCCATCGAGCCGTAGAGCTTGATGATGTCGACCTGGCGGCCTTGCTCGGCGTAGTAACGCTTGGCGACGTTGACGAACTTGGTGGCCACGCGCAGGCGGCCTTTAGGCTCGACATCACCGACACGGCCGGCGGTCATCAGCTTGCACAGGGCAATGCGCAGGTCCAGCGGCTCGTACAGGCCTTGGCCGCCGTATTCCATCAACACGTCTTTACCGGCGACACCGAGGTCGGCCGCGCCCTGTTCAACATAGGTCGGCACGTCGGTAGCCCGTACGATCAGCAGGCGAACGTCGTCCTGGGTCGTAGGGATGATCAGCTTGCGGCTCTTGTCCGGATTCTCGGTCGGCACGATGCCCGCTTCAGCCAGAAGCGGCAAAGTGTCGTCAAGGATGCGGCCCTTGGACAGTGCGATGGTCAACATGGGAAACGTCAGTCCTTCATCAGGCTATTGCTGTCCGGTCGCAAACGGCGCCAGACACAGATCGAGGCCATGACAGCCTCGATTTGAAACAAACCAGTGTCTGTAGGAGCGAGCTTGCTCGCGAAAAACGTCAACGATAACGCGTTTATTCAGACTCAACGCGGTGCCCACGAGTTCTTCGCGAGCAAGCTCGCTCCTACAATGCAGTGGGACTAGCCCGGTACGCGGCGGATTTTCGCGCCGAGCATCTGCAGTTTTTCTTCGATGCACTCGTAACCACGGTCTATGTGGTAGATGCGGTCGATCAGGGTATCGCCTTCGGCGATCAGCGCCGAGATCACCAGGCTGGCCGAAGCGCGCAGGTCGGTGGCCATGACTGGCGCGCCCTTGAGCTTCTCGGTGCCGGTCACGATGGCAGTGTTGCCTTCGACCTGGATCTTCGCGCCCATGCGGTGCAGTTCGTACACGTGCATGAAACGGTTTTCGAAGATGGTCTCGATCACGGCACCCGTGCCTTCGGCAATGGCGTTCAAGGAGATGAACTGCGCCTGCATGTCGGTCGGGAACGCCGGGTATGGAGCGGTACGCACGTTAACGGCTTTTGGCCGCTTGCCGTGCATGTTCAGCTCGATCCAGTCTTCACCGGTGGTGATTTCGGCACCGGCTTCGCGCAGTTTTTCCAGGACCGCTTCCAGGATGGTCGGATCGGTGTCCTTGACCTTGACGCGACCACCGGTGACGGCGGCAGCAACCAGGTAGGTACCGGTCTCGATGCGGTCCGGCATCACTTTGTAGGTGGCCGGGTGCAGGCGTTTCACACCGTCGATGGTGATGGTGTCGGTGCCGGCGCCGGTGATGTTGGCACCCATGGCGATCAGGAAGTTGGCCAGGTCGACCACTTCAGGCTCGCGCGCAGCGTTTTGCAGCACACTGCGGCCGTTGGCCAAAGCAGCAGCCATCATGATGTTCTCGGTACCGGTCACACTGACGGTATCAAAGAAGAAGTTGGCGCCACGCAGGCCACCTTCCGGCGCCTTGGCCTTGATGTAGCCGCCTTCGACGTCAATGGTCGCGCCCATGGCCTCAAGGCCACGGATGTGCAGGTCCACCGGACGCGAGCCAATGGCGCAACCGCCAGGCAATGCGACTTCGGCTTCGCCGAAACGAGCGACCATCGGGCCCAATACCAGGATCGACGCACGCATGGTCTTCACCAGTTCGTACGGGGCGATCAGGGTCTTGATGGTGCGCGGATCGATTTCGACGGACAGCTTCTCGTCGATTACCGGCTCAATACCCATGCGACCAAACAGCTCGATCATGGTGGTGATGTCGTGCAGGTGCGGCAGGTTGGCCACGGTCACGGGGCCATCGCACAGCAGGGTCGCAGCCAGGATCGGCAAGGCAGAGTTTTTCGCACCGGAAATGCGAATCTCGCCATCAAGGCGGGCACCGCCGGTAATAATCAATTTATCCATAAGAATCTCGACGCCTTGGGGGCTCAGGTGCGCTCGGCCCAGGCCGCGCGGCTGAAAAATTTCATAGTGACCGCGTGGATGCTGCCATCGGTGATCCACGGGTTCAAATGGGCATAGATCTGCTGCTGACGCTTGACCGGGCTGAGTGCCGCCAGTTCATCGCTAATCACGTTCAGCTGGAAGTTGCAGCCTTCGCCTTCAACTTCTACGTTCGTATCCGGCAGCTTTCCTTCGAGAAAGCTCTTAACTTCTAGGGCCTGCATGATCAACCTCTATCGGCGCCCAGTGCGCACGGGTCGCACATCATACAAAAAAGCCCCGCGCCTGCGAACCCCGCATAGCAGGACTCTGACGGGGGGCTTTATCGATAATGTGTATTAAGGATGCGCCAACAGCTCGGTCAAACCGGAAACTTCGGCGATTTCACGCATGTCTTCGGGCAATGCACGGATGCTGACCGACTTTTTGGCCGCTTCGGCATCACGCATGAAACACAGCAGCAACGACAAGCCGACACTGCTGGACTTGGTTACCGCCGAGCAATCCAGCACCAGCGCAGGGGCCGTGCTGGCCTGGATCAGTGCCTGGCCCTGCTTGCGCAGCTCAGGCCCGGTGCGGTAATCCAGCACGCCGCTGAGCAACAGCTCGCCCGCGTCGCCGAGACGAACAGCCGACTCGGTCATTGCGCAGGTTTCCCAGCGGCTTTATCGGTCTCTTCCTTGGCCTTGGCGACCTCACCGGCCCAACCATTGATGGTTTTGTCCAGGTCGTTGCCATTGCGCTGCATGGCGTCGGCGAACTGATCACGGAACAGCTTGCCGATGTTGATGCCGTTGATGATCACATTGCGCAGTTTCCACTCGCCATTGATCTTCTCCAGCGTGTACTGCACAGGGTAGACGGCACCATTGTTGCCCTTGACGCTCATGTTGACGCTGGTGCGGTCGCCCGACTCATCCCCGGCAGGAGCGACGGTAATGCCCTGATTGTTGTACTCGAGCAAAGCGTTGCCATAGAACTGGAACAGGCCGCGCTTGAAGTTTTCCTGGAACGTTTGCATTTGCGCAGGTGTGGCCTTGCGCGAATATTTGACCGTCATGATGCTGCGCGAAATACCTTCAGCATCGACGACCGGGCCCACGATGCTGTTCAGCGCCTCGTAGAATTTGCTCGGGTCTTGCTTGTACTGCTCTTTATTGGCAGTCAGGTCAGCCAACATCTTGTTGGTAGTGTCCTGCACCAGTTCGTGCGCAGAACCCGCTGCGTTGGCCATCAACGGCAGCGCTGCCAGCAGTACCAGGAGGCCACGTCGCAAGGTAGAGATCATGTACAGATTCCTCATTTGGCGTCTTTATTGACCGTATTGAGCAGGAATTTACCGATCAGGTCTTCAAGTACCAGCGACGACTGCGTGTCGTGGATGGTCGAGCCATCCTTGAGCAGGGCTGTTTCCCCGCCCACACTGACACCGATGTACTTCTCGCCCAGCAGGCCCGCAGTGAGGATAGATGCAGTGGAGTCGGTCGGCAGATTATCTACCTTCTTGTCCAGTTGCATCGTCACTCGACCGGTGAAGCTGTCGCGATCCAGATCGATTGCCGTGACCTTGCCGATGGTCACACCGGCCATGGTCACTTTAGCTCTGACAGTCAAACCGGCGATATTGTCGAAGTACGCGTAAAGTTTATAAGTATCGGCGGTGGGGCTGGCCGAAAGGCCGCTGACTCGCAGGGCCAGCAACAGTAAAGCCAGGATGCCAGCCAGCAAGAAAAGGCCGACACCGATTTCCACAGTGCGGTTTTGCATCAGAAATCTCCAAACATCAAGGCGGTCAAAATGAAGTCAAGGCCCAGTACTGCCAACGAGGCGTACACAACGGTCTTGGTGGTGGCGCGACTGATCCCTTCTGAAGTGGGCTCACAGTCATAGCCTTGGAATACGGCGATCCAGGTCACTACAAAGGCGAAGACGATGCTCTTTATAACGCCATTGAGCACGTCACCGCTGAAGGTCACGCTGTTTTGCATGTTGGCCCAGTAAGAGCCGTCGTAGACCCCCAGCCAGTCCACCGCCACCCACGAGCCGCCCCAGATACCAACCACGCTGAAGATCATCGCCAGCAATGGCAGGGAAATAAAGCCGGCCCACAGGCGCGGGGCAACAATGTACTTGAGCGGGTCCACGCCGATCATTTCCAGGCTGGACAACTGCTCGGTGGACTTCATGTTGCCGATTTCGGCGGTCAACGCGGAACCTGCACGCCCGGCGAACAGCAACGCGGTCACGACCGGCCCCAGTTCACGCAGCAGCGTCAGGGCAACCATCTGCCCCACTGCCTGCTCCGAACCGTAGCTGGACAGGATATTGAAGCCCTGCAACGCCAGCACCATCCCGATGAACACCCCGGAGACCACAATGATCACCAGGGACATCACGCCCACCGAGTGCAGCTGCTTGATCAACAGGCCGAAGCCGCCACCAATGCCACCGCGGCCGAGCAACGCGTGAAACAGGAAAATCGTCGAGCGGCCCAGCACTTCGACGATGTCGATACCGGATCGACCGAAAAGGCGAACCTTCTCGATGAGAGATGTCTTGCGCATCAGCGCTTCCCCAGAAGGTCTGAGCGGTAATCCGCTGCCGGAAAATGAAAAGGCACAGGGCCATCGGGATCGCCGGTCATGAATTGGCGAATACGCGGGTTGTCGGCGTTCATTAGCTCTTCAGGCGTACCCTGCCCCAGCACCTGGCCATCGCCGACTACATAAAGGTAATCGGCAATGCTCGCGGTTTCTGCAAGGTCATGGGAGACCACGATGCTGGTGATACCCAGCGCATCGTTAAGCAGACGGATCAGGCGTACCAGCACGCCCATGGCAATAGGATCCTGGCCGACGAAGGGCTCGTCGTACATGAGGATCTGCGGGTCAAGGGCAATGGCACGCGCCAGGGCCACGCGGCGCTTCATGCCGCCGGACAGTTCGTCGGGCATCAGGTCGATGGCGCCGCGAAGGCCCACGGCCTGCAATTTCAGCAACACAATGTCACGAATCATTTCATCGGACAGCTGGGTATGCACCCGCAACGGAAACGCCACGTTCTCGAACACATCGAGGTCGGTAAACAGCGCACCGCTCTGGAACAGCACCCCCATATGCTTGCGCGCATCGAACAGATCGCTGCGCGACAGCGTCGGCAGGTTCTGGCCGTTGACCCATACTTCACCGGCGCTGGGGCGCAATTGCATGCCAATCAGACGCAGCAGCGTGGTCTTGCCGCAACCCGACGGCCCCATGATGCCCGTGACCTTGCCGCGGGGAATGCGAATATCGACGTTATTGAAGATGCTGCGCGTCCCGCGCTTGAAGGTCAGTCCCTTCAGCTCGACCGCGTAGGCGTTATCGGCACTCATCTAAACTCCTTGGGATGCAGCCTCTCACTCAGACACCATGCATGCGACAAACGTTTGCAACGGTGACGCATATAGATAGCCATATGGGCTGGGCGGACCGAACTGGCGGCGAACTATATCACTGCTGGTACAGGGCGCCCAAGGCCGGAACTGCGCTAGTTCAGTTTAGGGACAGGGAAAAAACGTTGCTGGCTATGTTACTGAGGATGGATCTCAGGCATTCGTTGAATAAAGCCTGACGAACTTGCGTGAGGGAATTGATCATTACCGCTATAATCGCCGACTTTTCGTCAGGCTATACGACTTCAGACATGAGCCAATCCAGCGACCTTATTCAATCCGCACAACGCACCATCCGCCTCGAAGTTGAAGCCGTAGAAGGCTTGCTGGCCCATATCGACGCAGATTTCGTACGCGCCTGCGAGATGATCCTGGCCAGCAAGGGCCGTGTTGTCGTGGTCGGCATGGGCAAGTCAGGCCACGTCGGCAACAAGATCGCCGCCACCCTGGCCAGCACCGGGACCACCGCATTTTTCGTGCATCCGGCCGAAGCCAGCCACGGCGACATGGGCATGATCACCAAGGATGACATCATCCTGGCGCTGTCCAACTCCGGCACCACCAACGAAATCGTGACCCTGCTGCCGCTGATCAAGCGCCTGGGCATCAAGATGATCAGCGTCACCGGCAACCCGGAATCTACGCTGGCCAAGGCCGCCGACGTGAACCTGAATGTTCACGTGGACCACGAGGCCTGCCCGCTGAACCTGGCGCCGACCTCCTCCACCACCGCCGCCCTGGTCATGGGCGACGCCCTGGCCGTGGCGCTGCTGGAAGCCCGTGGATTCACCGCTGAAGACTTCGCGTTTTCCCACCCGGGTGGCGCCCTGGGCCGCCGTCTGCTGCTGAAAGTGGAAAACGTCATGCATTCGGGCGAGGAATTGCCCCACGTCCAGCGCGGCACCCTGCTGAAGGACGCGCTGATGGAAATGACCCGCAAGGGCCTGGGCATGACCGTGATCCTGGAAGCCGACGGGCGCCTGGCCGGGGTATTCACTGACGGTGACCTGCGCCGCACCCTGGACCGTACCATCGATATCCGCACCGCGACCATCGACGCCGTGATGACCCCCCATGGCAAGACTGCACGCCCTGAAATGCTGGCGGCCGAAGCTTTGAAGATCATGGAAGACCACAAGATCGGCGCACTGGTGGTGGTCGATAGCGACGACCACCCGGTTGGCGCCCTGAACATGCACGACTTGCTGCGTGCGGGAGTGATGTAAATGACCAGCGACCTGTTGCAACGCGGCAAACACATCAAACTGGCGATTTTCGACGTTGACGGCGTGCTGACCGATGGCCGCCTGTACTTTCTCGAAGACGGCAGCGAATTCAAGACGTTCAATACCCTCGACGGCCAGGGCATCAAGATGCTGATGGCTTCGGGCGTGCAAACGGCGATTATCAGCGGCAGAAAAACCCCCGTTGTGGAACGCCGCGCACAAAACCTCGGTATTCCTCACCTGTATCAGGGCCGCGAGGATAAACTGGTGGTTCTGGACGAGCTTCTTGGCCAACTCAACCTAAGCTATGAGCAGGTCGCCTATCTGGGCGATGATCTGCCCGACTTGCCGGTCATTCGCCGAGTGGGCCTGGGCATGGCCGTCGCCAATGCGGCGACGTTTGTTCGCGAGCACGCCCATGGCGTCACCACCGCCCGTGGCGGCGAAGGTGCCGCCCGCGAGTTCTGTGAACTGATCCTGCGAGCCCAGGGCAGTCTTGAAGCGGCCCACGCCGCCTACCTATAGAGCGTTTTATGCTGAGTAAAAAGATTCGCAACTTCCTGCTATTCGGAGTCATTGCCGCGCTGTTTCTCGCGGTGGGCTACTGGAATATCAGCCCAGGGCGCTTCCTCGACCAGCCTGTTGCGCAGGTTGACGAAGGGGCTATCGACTATTACGCAACCAATGCCTACAGCGTGCAGTTCCTGCCTGACGGCAAGGTGCAGTACGAAATGACCTCGGACAAAGTCGAGCATTTGAAGGCCACCGAAGTCACCCTGCTGACCAACCCGGACCTGAACCTGTACCGCGGCACCGAGTTCCCATGGCATGTCACGAGCAAGCGTGGCGAGGTGAACCCGGACGGCACCGAGGTAGAACTGATTGACTCGGTACGCGTTGCGCGCACTGACGCCAAAAACCGTGACACCGTGATTACCAGCAGTCGCATGACCGTATTCCCACAGAAGCAATATGCGCAGACCGAGCAAGACGTTAGAATCGACGGCGCTGGCGGTGTATCGACTGGCAAGGGAATGAAAGCGTATTTGAAAGAAAGCAGGATACACCTGCTATCGAACGTAAGAGGACAGTATGAGGCTCGTTAAAACTCTCCCTATTTTGCTCAGTCTGGGCGCAGCACTGGGAAGCGTGAGCGCCTGGGCTCTGCCGAACGATAGCCAGCAACCGATCCACATCTCGGCTGACGATGCGCAACTGGATGACAAGCAAGGCGTGGCCACCTATACCGGCGGCGTGATCATCACCCAGGGCTCGATGAAGATCACCGGCAACACGGTGACACTGACGCGCACCCAGGCGGGCGATATCGACGTGGTGACTTCGGTGGGCAACCTGGCTTACTTCGAACAGAAGCAGTCGGCTACCGACACCGGCCCGATGAAGGGCTACGGCAAGACCATCCAGTATCACGCCCAGCAGAATCGCATCGTGCTGATCGACCAGGCCAAGGTACTCAGCCCCGATGGCAACTCCACGGAAGGCGAGAAGATCACCTATGACACCGTGAAGCAGATCGCCAACGCCGGTCGTGCCAATGGCAGCAAGGTCACCGCGCCACGCCCACGCATCGACATGGTTATCCAGCCGAAGAAGAAGGCCGAGTAATGGCAACCCTGAAAGCCCAGCATCTGGCCAAGGCCTATAAAAGCCGTCAGGTCGTGCGCGACGTCAGCCTGTCGATCGACAGCGGCCAGATCGTCGGCTTGCTTGGCCCTAACGGCGCCGGCAAGACCACCTGCTTCTACATGATCGTCGGCCTGGTCCAGGCGGACCAAGGTCGCGTACTGATCGACGACCTGGATGTGAGCCACCAGCCAATGCACGGCCGCGCCCGTGCCGGTATCGGCTATCTTCCGCAGGAAGCGTCGATCTTCCGCAAGCTGTCGGTATCCGACAACATCATGGCCATCCTTGAAACCCGCAAGGAACTCGACCGTGACGGCCGCCGCAAAGAACTGGAAAGCCTGCTGCAGGAATTCCACATCAACCACATTCGCGACAACCTTGGCATGAGCCTGTCCGGTGGTGAGCGTCGTCGCGTGGAAATCGCCCGCGCCCTGGCCACTGCCCCCAAGTTCATCCTGCTGGACGAACCGTTTGCCGGCGTCGACCCCATCTCGGTCGGCGACATCAAGCAGATCATCCACCACCTCAAGGCCAAGGGCATCGGTGTACTGATCACTGACCACAACGTGCGTGAGACCCTCGATATCTGCGAAACCGCGTATATCGTCAACGATGGCCAGCTGATCGCCGAAGGCGACTCTGCCACCATCCTGGCCAACGAACTGGTTAAGGAAGTGTACCTGGGTCACGAGTTCCGCCTGTAAGGCCGTTTGCAACAACAAGGCGTTGGCAGGTCGTTTGCCCGATGCGCGGGAGTCAATGAAAACCTCCGGATTTTTATTGTTACCGCGCTCTAGGCAAAGCCCCCGATATCAGGCATATAATTTGCTTATGTTTGGCGCTCACGCGCCCTGTCGTGGATGGCGCATTGCGCCGGCGAATAAGGTGTTAAGCCCCTGCCATGAAACCATCGCTAGTCCTGAGAATGGGCCAGCAGCTGACGATGACACCGCAGCTGCAACAGGCCATCCGCCTGCTCCAATTGTCGACCCTGGACCTGCAACAGGAAATCCAGGAGGCCCTGGAGTCCAATCCGATGCTCGAACGCCAGGAAGAAGGCGACGACTTCGATAATGCAGACCCACTGGCCGACAACATCGAGCAAAAACCCAATTCCGACGTACAGGAACCCTCCTACCAGGAATCCGCCCCCACGGTGGATAACCTTGAGGAAGGCGATTGGAACGAACGCATTCCCAACGAACTCCCGGTGGACACTGCCTGGGAGGACGTCTACCAGACCAGCGCCAGCAGCCTGCCCAGCAATGACGATGACGAGTGGGACTTCACCACCCGTACTTCCGCCGGCGAGAGCCTGCAGAGCCATCTGCTGTGGCAATTGAACCTCGCGCCGATGTCGGACACCGATCGCCTGATCGCCGTGACCCTGATCGACTGCATCAATAACCAGGGTTACCTGGACGAGACGCTCGAAGAGATTCTCGAGGCCTTCGACCCGGAACTGGACATCGAGCTGGACGAAATCGAAGCGGTCCTGCACCGCATCCAACAATTCGAGCCCGCCGGCATTGGTGCCCGCACCCTGAGCGAATGCCTGCTGCTTCAACTGCGCCAGCTGCCCGCCAAGACCCCTTGGCTCGCAGAGGCCCAGCGCCTGGTCACCGACTACATCGACTTGCTGGGCAGCCGCGACTACAGCCAGTTGATGCGGCGCATGAAGCTCAAGGAAGACGACCTGCGCCAGGTCATCGAGCTGGTGCAAAGCCTCAACCCGCGTCCAGGCTCGCAGATCGAGTCCAGCGAAGCCGAATACGTCGTTCCCGACGTGATCGTGCGCAAGGACAACGAGCGCTGGTTGGTGGAACTGAACCAGGAGTCGGTGCCGCGCCTACGGGTCAACCCGCAATATGCCGGTTTTGTGCGCCGTGCCGATACCAGTGCCGATAACACCTTCATGCGCAACCAGTTGCAGGAAGCGCGTTGGTTCATCAAGAGCCTGCAAAGCCGCAACGAAACCCTGATGAAAGTGGCCACCCAGATCGTCGAGCATCAGCGCGGCTTCCTGGAATATGGTGACGAGGCGATGAAGCCGCTGGTCCTGCACGACATCGCAGAAGCGGTGGGCATGCACGAGTCGACGATTTCCCGGGTGACCACACAAAAATTCATGCATACCCCACGGGGCATATATGAGCTGAAATACTTTTTCTCCAGCCATGTCAGCACATCCGAAGGCGGCGAATGCTCGTCCACGGCGATCCGCGCAATCATCAAAAAACTGGTTGCTGCGGAAAATCAGAAAAAGCCGTTGAGTGACAGCAAGATCGCTGGTTTACTGGAGGCACAAGGCATTCAGGTCGCCCGTCGAACCGTCGCCAAGTACCGCGAGTCCCTAGGGATCGCGCCTTCCAGCGAGCGTAAGCGTTTGATGTGACGGGCGGGCCACAGCGTTCCAGTGGCGGGTATTCCTACCCGCCGCTTTATGCACTGGCAACGAAGGAGAAGCTGTATGCAAGTCAACATCAGTGGACACCAACTGGAAGTTACCAAGCCCCTGCGCGAGTACACCGAGAGCAAGCTGAACAAGCTTGCGGGGCACTTTGACAAGATCACCAACGTGCAGGTCATCATGGAGGTCGACAAGCTCAAGCAGAAAATCGAGGCCACCCTGCACGTGCCGAATGCCAAGCTCGTTGCCAATGCGGAACATGAAGACATGTACGCGGCGATCGACTCGCTCTACGACAAGCTGGACCGCCAACTCATAAAGCATAAGGAAAAGAATCTGCACCTGATGCAAGGTACAGGTCGTTAACTCTCCCCCCATGATCCGACTTGAAACCATCCTGACCCCCGGCCGTTCCCTCGTGAACGTGCCGGGCGGCAGCAAGAAGAAAGCCCTCGAACAAATTGCCAACCTGATCAGCAGCCAAGTGCCTGAGCTGGAGATGCAAGATGTCTTTGAGGCTCTGATTGCCCGTGAAAAACTCGGCTCCACCGGTTTTGGCAACGGCATCGCCATTCCCCACTGCCGCCTCAAAGGCTGCGAGACACCTGTCAGCGCCCTGCTGCACCTGGACGCACCTATCGATTTCGACGCGATCGACGGCGCCCCGGTAGACCTGCTGTTTGTTCTGCTGGTCCCACAGGCCGCCACCGACGCACACCTGGAACTGCTTAGGCAGATCGCAAGCATGCTCGACCGCAAGGAAGTACGCGACAAACTGCGCAGTGCCAGTAGCAACGAGGCGCTGTATCAAGTTGTCCTGGATGAACAAAACGGGCAGTAATCATGCGTTTGATCATCGTCAGCGGCCGCTCCGGCTCGGGTAAAAGTACCGCCCTCAACGTCCTTGAGGACAACGGCTTCTATTGCATCGACAACCTGCCCGCCGGTCTGCTCCCGGAATTGGCGGAGCGGGCACTGATCCATACCGAACTGGCACAACCCCTGGTCGCCGTTTCGATTGACGCCCGTAACCTACCGAGCCACCTCACGCGTTTTCCGGAATTGCTCGAAGAGGTGCGCGCCAAGCACATTCATTGCGATGTGCTGTATCTGGACGCCGACGAAGAAACCCTGCTCAAGCGCTTCTCAGAGACCCGCCGACGCCACCCCCTCAGCAGCCCGCACCGTTCCCTGGCCGAAGCCATCGAGGACGAAACCAAACTGCTCGGGCCGATCATTGACCTCGCCGACCTCAAGATCAACACCACCAGCCTCAACCTGTACCAGTTGCGCGATGCCATCAAGCTACGCCTGCTGAACCAGCCGGAGCCCGGCACGGCATTCCTGGTCGAGTCCTTTGGCTTCAAGCGTGGCATGCCGGTGGATGCCGACCTGGTGTTCGACGTGCGCTGCCTGCCCAATCCTTATTGGAAGCCGGAACTGCGTGACCAGTCGGGGCTGGATCAGCCAGTGGCCGATTACCTGGCCGCGCAACCGGATGTGGAGGAGATGTTCCAGGACATTTCCAGCTACCTGCTCAAATGGTTGCCGCGCTTTGCCGCGAGCAACCGAGCCTATGTCACCATTGCCATCGGCTGCACCGGCGGTCACCACCGCTCTGTCTACCTGACCGAGCGCCTGGGCCAGGTGCTGCAACAAACCCTCAAGAACGTCCAGGTTCGCCACCGCGACCTTAGCTGAAAGGAACACCCCCGCGATGCCCGCTCTGGAAATTGAAATCATCAACAAGCTGGGTCTGCATGCCCGCGCCTCGGCCAAATTCGTCGGTATTGCCGGGCAGTTCCCTTGCCAGATCCGCGCCGGGCGTACACCTGAGAGCATGGTCGATGGCAAAAGCATCATGGCGATGATGATGTTGGCAGCCGGCAAAGGCACCAAGATTCATTTGAGCACCGAGGGCGAGCAAGAGCAGGAAGCCATGGACGCCCTGGTGGCGCTGATCAACAACTTCTTTGATGAGGGTGAGTAGTAACCCCTATCTCCGCTGAGGCTTCACCCCAAGGCGGTATCCATCACCATCATCAAGCAGAACCCCATGCACAACCCCAGGCTCGCGAGTTTTTCGTGACCGTTGCGGCGCGACTCCGGGATCACTTCGTGGGTGACCACCAACAACATCGCGCCAGCAGCCAGCGCCAGGCCCAACGGCAACAGCACCTCGGCCAGGGTCACCAGCCAGGCGCAAAGCACGGCGAACACCGGCTCTACCAAGCCTGACGCGGCGCCGATCAGGAACGCCCTGATCCGCGACATCCCTGCCCCGGCCAATACCAGCGCAATGACCAGACCTTCGGGCACATCCTGCAAAGCAATGCCCATGGCCAAGCTGTCGGCATCCGGCATGCCGCCGCCGGCTGAGACGCCAACGGCCATGCCTTCGGGGATGTTGTGGGCGATGATGGCAAACACGAACAGCCAGATGCGCGGAGGAATCACCGGTTTATCCGGGGTTCCCACCAACATCTCCGGGCTGGCGCCGGAGACCTTGCGGTCCACCAGATACAAACCGAATGCCCCCAGCATGATGCCGAAGCTGATCAGCCCACCTGCACCCCAGGGCGAAAGGCCAAGGGCTTCGGCAGCGGCAATACCCGGTACGACCAGCGAAAACGCGGTCGCCGCCAGCATCACACCGGCACCGAAGCCCAACAAGGTGTCGCTCAACGCCACCGGCATCCGCCGAATCACCAAGACCGGAACCGCCCCCAGCGCCGTGCCAAGCGCGCAAATCGCCCCGCCCTGCAAGGCGCGCATGATGCGCGGTTCAAGGTCCAGCCAGGCCAGCCCGTGGGCCACCAGCAATGCAGTACCTGCCAATAGCAGCAGCGAGCCAAACGCATAACGAAACATTCGCACGCTGCTGATCGCCAGTGTTTCAGTGCCCATAGTCGGCCTTAGATCTTGTTATCGAAGTGAATGTCAGGCCAACGCGGCCTGATAGCGTGCGGCGACTTCCGGCCAGTTGATAACACTGTAGAAGGCGTTGATGTATTCAGGCCGACGGTTCTGGTAGCGCAGGTAGTAAGCATGCTCCCAGACGTCCAGGCCGAGGATCGGCGTGTTGCCATTCATCAACGGGCTGTCCTGGTTGCCGCTGCTTTCCACTATCAGCGTCTTTTGCGGAGTGACACTCAACCACGCCCAGCCGCTGCCGAAACGGGTCAAGGCGGCTTTGGTGAAAGCCTCCTTGAAACTGTCGAAACCGCCAAGTTGCTCTTCAACGGCTTTTCCCAACGCGCCGTCGGGCTTGCCGCCGCCTTTAGGCGACATCACCGCCCAGAACAGCGAGTGGTTGGCATGGCCGCCGCCTTGGTTGATGACGGCCGCACGCAGTTTTTCCGGCAATTGCTGCACGCTGGACACCAGTTTCTCTACAGGCCAGCCCGCAAATTCGGTGCCCTCGACTGCAGCATTGAGGTTATTGATGTAGGTCTGGTGGTGCTTGGTGTAGTGAATCTCCATGGTTTGCGCATCGATATGCGGTTCCAGGGCATCGTAGGCATAGGGCAAGGCAGGCAAGGTGTAGGTCATATCAATGTGCTCCGTATTGAGACGGGGTCGGCTGCACCGCAGTACCGCCCAGTAAGCGATGGGTGCGCGGGTACTCACCGTGATCGCTGATGAAATTCAACAGTTCGACGTAAGTCTTGCTGCTCTGGCGCAGCGCCGCTTCCCGCAGCTGCGGGCTAAGGCGCACGTCCTGCATGGCCTGGAGCAAGCGCTGGTGAATGGCGCAGAGGTATTCGGCGCTTTCCTCGGGCTGATTCAGGCGCAGGTGCAAATCCGCCAGGTTGTGATGGGAAATGACGCAAGCCGCTACTGCTTCGTCGGCATTCGCCCAGCGCTCGAACAACACTTGAGCCAGGGCCAGGGCTTGCAGATAGGCCTCGCGAGCGTCAACCAATTCGCCCTGCATAAAGCAGCGATTGGCGCGTTCGATCGTGCGTTTCCAGTGCTCCATGGTGAGCCTCCAAAGCAGGGTCGGTGATTACACGCCGCCGGCCGTGAGCTTTTCCGGATCCAACAGGACTTCCAGTTGGCTACGGGGCAGGTCGGTGTGCTCAAGGGCCACATCAATCACCGGACGGCCCTGCTGATAGGCCTTCTTGGCAATCTCAGCGGCCTTTTGGTAACCAATGATCGGGTTGAGTGCGGTGACCAGGATCGGGTTGCGCGACAGCGCTTCCTTGAGCTTGGCTTCGTTGACCTTGAAGCTGGCGATGGCCTTGTCTGCCAGCAGACGGCTGGAATTGGCCAGCAACTCGAGGCTGCTGAGCAGGTTCTGGGCAATGATCGGCAGCATCACATTCAGCTCGAAATTGCCGGATTGGCCAGCGACGGTGATCACCGTGTCATTGCCGATGACTTGCGCAGCCACCATCGCCGTAGCCTCAGGAATCACTGGGTTGACCTTGCCTGGCATGATCGAGGAGCCCGGCTGCAGGCCCTCCAGTTCGATTTCCCCCAGGCCGGCCAGCGGGCCGGAGTTCATCCAGCGCAGGTCATTGGCGATTTTCATCAGCGACACGGCGGTGGCTTTCAACTGGCCGGAGACGGCGACGGCAGTGTCCTGGGAGCCGATCAGCGCGAACAGATTCCTGCCCGGCGTGAATTTCACGCCGGCCAGGCTGCTCAGTTGCTGGCTGAAACGCGCCGAAAACTCCGGATGTGCGTTGATCCCGGTGCCCACCGCCGTACCGCCCTGGGCCAGAGCCTGCAGGGCCGGCAATAAATCCTGCAGGTGACCGATATTGGCCTTGAGTTGCTGCGCCCAGCCATTGAGGACCTGGCTCATGCGCACTGGCATGGCGTCCATCAGGTGCGTGCGGCCGGTCTTGATGAATGGGTGAACCTCTTCGGCTTTCTGCTCGATCACCTGCACCAGGTGCAGCAGGGCCGGCAGCGTTTGCTCGTGCAGCACCAGCGCAGCACTGACGTGGATGGTGGTGGGAATGATGTCGTTACTGCTTTGGCCGCAGTTCACATGATCGTTGGGATTGACCGCTTCGCCGAGCAAGCGGCTGGCGAGCGTCGCAATCACTTCGTTGGCATTCATATTCGAACTGGTGCCGGAACCGGTCTGGAAGATATCCACCGGGAAGTGCCGCATGTAATCGCCTTCGAGCAAGCCTTGGGCGGCATCGACGATGGCTTTGCCCTGCCCTTCACTGATCTGCTTGAGGTCGACGTTGACCTTGGCAGCCGCCGCCTTGGCCAGGATCAGGGCGCGAATGAATTGCGCCGGCATACGTTGGTGGCTGATCGGAAAGTTGTTCACCGCGCGCTGGGTCTGCGCACCGTACAAGGCCTCGGCGGGGACTTGCAGTTCGCCCATGCTGTCGCGTTCGATACGGGTGTTACTCATCGGAAGATCCTTGCACCAGGTCAGAAACGGAAATGGAGGGAAGCAATTCGCAGGTCGCCAATTGCCAGGCAAAGGTCTGCCAGCGCTTGAGGCGGCAGGCACAATGGGCGAGTTTTTCCAGGTCGCGCAGTGGGCGCCAGGCTTGATCCAGACACAGGGATCGCCAATGCCACGGCAGTGCAATATCGCTGGCGGTGTCGATCAGCAGGCGGAATGAGGTTTCAGCGATAGTCCACGGATGGGTCGCGGTGCAGCACGCCAGGTATCGGCCCTCATTGAGGTAATGTTCGATCAGGCGAGGCTCATTGGGATCCAGACCACAGCGAATCTGGCGACTCATCCAGCGCCAGCTTTCCAGGTAAGGATCCTCATGCAGGACAGAACTCATGATCCACACTCATCCGGTAATGATATTTATTATTAAATGATATTGAGAATCAAAACAAGAGCAGCACCTCAATCCCCCTGAAACACGCCCACAAAAAAGGCGCGCCCTCCGTAAGAGGGCGCGCCTTTTTGTGCCGCTGTAGCGGGATTAGCTGCCTGCGACAGTCATCCGCTCGATCAGCACCGAGCCTGTGCGAATATTACTGCGCAGTTCCAGGTCATTTCCCACGGCAACGATCTGCTTGAACATATCGCGCATGTTGCCGGCGATGGTCACTTCCTGGACGGCAAACTGAATCTCACCGTTTTCCACCCAGAAGCCCGCCGCGCCACGTGAATAATCCCCAGTGACCATATTCAGGCCATGGCCCATCAATTCGGTCACCAACAGACCACGTCCCATGCGACGCAACAGCGCCGACTGGTCTTCGTCGCCATGGGTCACGAACAGGTTATGCACGCCACCGGCGTTGGCGGTGCTTGGCAGGCCGAGTTTGCGGCCTGCGTAAGTGCCGAGTACGTAAGACACCAGCTCACCGTTTTCGACGAACGGCTTGGCATACGTGGCCAAACCGTCCCCATCGAACGCCGCACTGCCCATGGCCCGCATCAAGTGCGGACGCTCATCGATGGTCAGCCACTCGGGAAACAACGTCTGGCCGATCGCCCCTTCAAGGAACGACGACTTGCGATACAGGTTGCCGCCGGAAATGGCACTCAGGAAACTGCCGAACAAACCGCCTGCCAGCTCCGCCGAAAACAGTACAGGCACTTCACAGGTCGGCACCGGGCGCGCGCCCAGGCGGCTCGCGGCACGTTGTGCGGCACGCTGACCAATGCTGGCAGGGTCTGCGAGCAATTCGCCCTGCCGACTTACGTCGTACCAGTAATCACGCTGCATCTGGCCATTGGCCTCGGCGATCATCACGCAGCTCAGGCTATGGCGCGTGGACGCATACCCGCCGATAAACCCGTGGCTGTTGCCATATACGCGGCAGCCCTGATGCGTGTTCAACGTGGTGCCATCGGCGTTCTTGATGCGGGTATCGGCATCAAACGCCGCCGCTTCGCAGGTCAGCGCCAGCTCGATGGCCCGCTCGGGCGTGATGTCCCAGGCATGGAACAGATCGAAATCCTTCAAGTCCTTGGCCATCAGCGCCTTATCGGCCAAGCCCGAGCTTTCATCCTCGGAAGTGTGCTGGGCAATCGCCAACGCGGCGGCAACCGTTTCGCGTATGGCCTCCGGGCCGCTGGCCGACGTACTGGCCGAACCTTTGCGCTGCCCCACATACAAGGTGATGCCAAAGCCCTGGTCACGGTTGAATTCGACGGTTTCCACTTCCCGTTGACGTACCGACGTCGACAACCCCTGCTCCAGCGACACCGCCACTTCACAGGCACTGGCCCCCTGGCGCTTGGCCTCGGCAAGGATCTGCTCGACTTGTTCCTGCAGGGCCGGTAACGCTTGCGGACCGACGCTTTGGGCTGCACTCATGGTTTTCTCCACTCAAATTCTGCTTTCGGCTAAGGCCATCGAGCGACCGGGCCGGACAAGCGGCCCCCGACTGGTTATCATGGCGGCGTTTCTTTGCGGACTGCCACCATGGTTGATTCTTACGACGACTCCCTCGATGGGGAGAAAAGCAAAACCCAGGTCAAACGTGAGCTGCATGCTCTGGTTGACCTGGGCGAGCGCCTTACAACGCTCAAGAAAGACTTGATTGCAAAACTGCCACTGACCGACGAGATGCGCCGGGCGCTTGCGGACGCACCCAAGCACACCGCGAATATCGCGCGTAAACGGCACATCATGTTTATCGGCAAGCTGATGCGCGATCAGGACACTGACGCCATTCTCGCCTTGCTTGATCAAACCGATGCCTCCACTCGCCAGTACAACGAACGTTTCCACAACCTGGAACGTTGGCGTGACCGCCTGATCTCGGGCGATGACGCGGTGCTGGAGAAATTCGTGCTGGACTACCCGGACGCGGACCGCCAGCAACTGCGCTCCCTGATCCGTCAGGCCCAGCACGAGCAGGCGCATAACAAGGCGCCGGCCACCAGCCGTAAAATTTTCAAATACATCCGTGAGCTGGACGAGACTCAACGCGGCCTGCGTTGATGCCCTTCCCCGGGTGGCGGTCTTCGCCACCCGAAGCTCCACCCCTTACGACCCCGTGCCACCCACGGTGATCGCATCAATTTTCAGCGTTGGCTGGCCGACCCCTACCGGCACCGACTGCCCATCCTTCCCGCACATGCCCACACCACTGTCCAGGGCCAGGTCGTTGCCGACCATCGACACCTTGCTCATGGCTTCCGGGCCATTGCCAATCAACGTTGCCCCTTTGACCGGCGCGGTAATCCTGCCGTCTTCGATCAGGTATGCCTCGCTGGTAGAAAACACGAACTTGCCGCTGGTGATATCCACCTGGCCGCCGCCGAGGTTGGCGCAGTAGATACCGCGTTTCACCGAGGCGATGATCTCCGCCGGGTCACTTTCGCCACCGAGCATGTAGGTGTTGGTCATGCGGGGCATCGGCAGGTGCGCATAAGATTCGCGACGGCCATTACCGGTGCGCGCCACGCCCATCAGGCGAGCATTGAGCTTGTCTTGCATGTAGCCCTTGAGCACACCGTTTTCAATCAAGGTGGTGCATTCGGTCGGCGTGCCTTCATCATCGACGCTCAGCGAGCCGCGGCGACCGGCCAGGGTGCCATCATCGACAATGGTGCACAGCTTGGACGCAACCATCTCGCCCATGCGCCCGCTGTAGGCGGAACTGCCCTTGCGGTTGAAATCGCCTTCCAGGCCATGGCCCACGGCCTCGTGCAGCAATACGCCGGACCAGCCCGGGCCCAACACCACCGGCAGCGTGCCGGCCGGCGCAGGAATGGCTTCCAGGTTCACCAACGCCTGGCGCAGAGCCTCACGGGCATAGCCCATGGCACGGTCGTCGGTGAGGAAGTAACGGTAGTCGGTACGCCCGCCGCCGCCGTGGCCGCCACGCTCGCGGCGGCCGTTCTGCTCGACGATCACGCTGACATTGAAACGCACCAGCGGCCGTACGTCCGCCGCCAGCCCCCCGTCGGTGGACGCCACCAGGATGCGTTCCCACACACCGGCCATGCTCACGGAGACCTGCTGGATACGCGGGTCCAGGGCGCGGGTGGCCGCATCGATACGCTTGAGCAACTCGACCTTTTCCGCTCGGCTGATCACTTCCAGGGGGTTGTCCGGCGCATACAACTGCGCCACGTCCTGGGTACTGAACGCCTGTACCGTGCCATGTTGACCGGCACGGGAGATCGAACGCGCGGCACGTGCGGCCAGGCCCAACGCCTCCAGGGTGATCGCGTTACTGTAGGCAAAACCGGTCTTTTCCCCGGATTGCGCACGAACGCCTACACCTTGGTCAAGATTGAAACTGCCTTCCTTGACGATGCCATCTTCCAGGGCCCAGGACTCGGAGATCTGCCCCTGGAAATACAGGTCGGCGGCATCGATGCCTGGCCCGGCCAGATCGCCGAGCACGGTTTGCAAGCTTTCGATGGTCACGCCACCGGGTGCCAGGAGGTGTTCACTGACTGAGGACAACAACTCGCTCATAGGTTTGGCCTTAAATTCATCGTTCTGAAGCAGGCCGCTGTGCGCCCTGCGAGAAAAAGCGCCGATGGTTGACCACCGGCATGCGCGCCCGTATCGACGCCTGTTCACTGCTATCGCGTTCGGCCAGCAACACCGCTTCGCCTTGATCCTGTTGGGTCAGCACGCGACCCCATGGGTCGACGATCGCCGCATGACCATAGGTTTCCCGTGGCCCTGGATGCACACCGCCCTGGGCGGCCGCCAGCAGGTAACACTGGGTTTCGATGGCCCGTGCACGAATCAGCACATCCCAGTGGGCGGCACCGGTCACGGCGGTAAAGGCCGAGGGCGCGGTAATCAATTCAGCCCCCGCCGCGCGCAGCTCGCTGTACAGCTCGGGGAAGCGCAAGTCGTAGCACACCGTCAGGCCCAAACGGCCGACCGGCGTATCCGCCACCACCACGTTACTCCCGAAAGCATAGTCATCGGACTCCCGATAGCGACCCCGGGCGTCCGCCACGTCCACATCAAACAAATGCAGCTTGTCGTAACGGGCGACGACTTCGCCGCGATCATCGACCAGCAGCGAGCAGGCATTGGATTTGGCGTGCGGTTGATCCTTGGGCGGCAACGGCAGCGTGCCAGCCACTATCCATAAGGTGAGGTCGCGGGCGGTCTGTTTCAACCATGGCAGGATCGGACCTTCACCCAGCGCCTCGGCGCGGCCGATATCCGCCACGTCGCGGCGGCCCATGGCGGCAAAGTTTTCCGGCAGCACCGCCAGCTTCGCACCGCCGGCCGCCGCTTGCTCCAACAAGCGCCGGGCCTGGACCAGGTTGGCCAGCACATCGCTCTGACTGACCATTTGGATTACTGCAAAGGACATGGGCCGATACTCCGTAAAAGGCATGGGGCCATGCTACTCCACAGGCTCTCAGTTTGGTTTTTCAAAGGGCTTGTCGAAGGTGATTTTTGGATCCTTCCATGGGCCTTCCACCTTGTATTGCACGCTGGCGAAACGCGAAACACGGTCACCGATCAGCTTGTCGATCAGGAACAGTGCGCCACCAATCGCCGGCGCGCCCACGATCAGCGCGGCAATCGGCAGGTTGTTGGTCACCGGCAAGGTCACCAGCAACTTGGCATCGACACGGTCAGCCACCAGGTCCAGGGTGCCATTGAGCTCCAGGTTGCTCGACGGGCCGGTCATGGTGATCGGCTCGCGCGTCACGAACACGCCATTGCTGGCGACCAATTGGCCCTTGACCCGGTCATAACTCAAGCCTTTGCCCAGCAGGTCGGAGAAGTCCAGGCGCAGGCGGCGTCCGATGGAGTTGAAGTTGAGCAGGCCAAATACCCGCAGCGCCTGGGCACCACCTTCCACCTCGACAAACTGACCTTTACGGAACGTCGCATCCAGGCTGCCGGAGAAACGTTTAGGCCCGACCCAGGCCGGCGAACCCGGCCACCGCCCATCTACATCCAGGTGGAAATCCTCACTGGTGACCGTGGGCGCATAGCCCCAGCCTTTGAGTACGTCGGCGATGTTCTTGCCATCCAGGCGCCCCTTGTACCAACTGCTGCTGTCACCCGAAACACCTTCCCATCCGCCGGCGCCCTTGAGTTGCATACCCTTGAGGCCCAGGTCCAGCGTATTGAAGGCCAGGCCTTTGGCCGTTGGCCGGATCTTGAGTGACCAGGCGCCAATCAGGTCCGGCCCCTGGAACAGCTGGTCAATGGCGATATCCAACGCCGGAATATCCTTGGGATCGATACTGGCCAACGGGTCCGGTGCATTTTCATCAGCCTGTACCGTCGGGTCCACCGCCGGCAGCTTCACGTATTGCAGGTTGACCGCAATCGGCGCGCCCTTGGCATCCGGCAGGTTCACGGCCCCCTTGGCTTGCTGGCTGTCAAAGCGTAAACCCCAGGCAGCGGGCTTGCGATCCAGCTGCAGGTTGACCTGATCGAACTGGGTGCCCAGGCCGGTGAGCTTGCCAATCTTGAATTCGGCACCGCTCAGCAGCTGCTTGGCACTGCCACCTGGGTCATTGCCAGCATACTGGTTCACCAGTTTTTTCCACGGGTCGATATCCAGCTCCGAGAGCACGCCACGGATGCGCAAACCCTTGGCGCCTGGCAGCACGGCATCACCATCGCCGAGGAACAACTCGCCACGGCCGTCATTGAGCTTGTCCGGCGGCGCGGCAAAGGTGAAGTTGGCCAACTCACCGTAATCAAACCAATAGCGGCGCTCAGCCCCCTGCAAGGTCATGCGGAATACGCTGTCACGCCCCTGGCTGGCCGGCATGCCGAACGGCGCCGGCAAGTCCACCGCAACGCCCTTGAGGTTGGAGCTGACCATCAGTTGGCTGTCGGCACCGTCCAGATTGAGCTGCAACTGATACGAAAGATCACCGGACACCGGCAACGGCTGACTGACTTTCAACCAATCCGTCAGACGCTTGACCGTCACCTGCCCCTTGGCGGCGACACGGGTGCTGATATTGCCCGGCTTGCCATCGGCAAAGATCTGCGCGGTGATCGGCCGGTCAAATGCCTGGGCGGTAATCTTTTCGCCGCTCAAGCCCTTGGCGCTGTCGAAACGGAAATTGCCCTTGAGCTGCGTCAGGTCCAGGGGCGGTTCCGCCAATTGCAGGCGTGCCTTGTCAGTCTGGAAATCCACCACGATCCTGGGCTCGATGCCCTTGACCAGCGGAACGTCCAGATCCAACGTGCCTTGCAGGTCTCCCTCGCCTTTCCAGCCGGCGAAGGTGGAGGCCGTACCAATTGGCGCTTCCTGGAGAATCTTCAGCCCATCACCCAGGCCACCGGCAAAACCACCGGTAAGCAGCAGATGACTTTCCTTGCCGGACGGAGCGTGGGGAATATTGACGTAGACGTCCTTGACCTTGGTGTCGAGCAACTGCCCCTTGCTCGCCAGGATGCGTACGCCCGTCTCTTCGACAAACACTTCGCCATTGACCTTGTTCACATGGGGCCAACCCGGCTGGAACGCCAGTTCGGCGTCATGCACCTTGAAGAACAGACTGATATTGCGCGCGGCGGGCAACGCATCGTGGTTCAGCGAGCCCTGGTACTGGAAGAACCCCTGGTCCACCGCGCCCTTGAGAATTGCCGTGCGCAGCCACTCATCCAACGCGGGGCTCAGTACGGCCGGCAGGTATTTAGGGGTAAACCGTCCATCGCCATCGACCATACCGACCCGCAGGTCCATATAGTCTTCCTGGCTGTGGTCGAAATGCAGGCGAATCAGGAAATCGGCAGCGATCTTGCCCTCTTCCCCCAGCACCTTGATATACGGGGCGATCAGGGTGAAGCCTTGTTTATCCAGCTTCCACGTCAGGCGTGCATTGGCCTGGAGGTACTGCCAGGGCTTGGCGAAGATCGGATCGAGGTGCAGGGAAAAATCCTTGCTGTCCATGCGCAACTCGCCCTGGCCCAGGTCGCCGCTGATGCTGCCGGAAACATTGCGTGCGGCCGGCGCACCGAAGTAGGCGTCAAACCCGACCCGCTCCAGGTTGGCGGCAAAGCTGACTTTTTGATCGGTGGTGTCTTGAGGACGGAAATCCACCAGTACATTGCGCAATAGACCGCTGGCCTTCAGGTGCTCGACGGTCTTGGCGACGCCTTCCGGCAGCGGCGCCAGGGCGTTGAGCAACGGTGTGATGGGGGTCAGGTCAAGGCGGTCAGCCTGCAGCTTCCAGGCTTCCAGGGCCGTGTCGGTCGCTAGGGTCTGCTGCAATTGCAGGCGCGATTCCCATCGGGTCTCGCCCAGGTTCATCGCCAGGGAATCGAACAACACCTTCAAGCCGGTATCACTGCGTTGCAGATAGGCCGTGAGTGCAAGGTTTTCGATATGGACCGGCTTGCGTTCGGCGTAGCTGCCCTTCACCTGCGGCGAGTTGAGGCGCACGACCGCACTTTGCACCGTGCCTTTACCCCAGTTCAGCCAGAACTCACCGCCGGCCTTGAACTGCGTGAGTTTCCACTGCTGGGTCAGCCTGGCGGGGATCCACTTGGCCCAGTCGCTCTGCGGCAGGCTCAGGTAGGCCTCGATTTCAGCGTCCTTCCACTGGCTCGCGCGAATGCGGCTGCGCAGGCTCAGGGCAAGGGGCTGGCCGTCGGGCAAGGTCAGGCGGGCGTCCAGGCGCTGGCGGGTGACGCCCGTGTGCAGGCTCAAGCCCACATACGTCAGGGTCAGCGGCGTCTGGTCGAACGGTTGCAGGGTGACCTGGCTGTCGAGCAGCGATACGCGCTTGACCATCTGCATGCGCCTGAGCAATTGCTCCGGGTCCAGCGGCTGGTCGTCCTGTATCGGCAAGCCTTGCAGCGCCCAATGGCCGTCCTTGTCTTCCTTGGCGCTCAGTTGCAGGCCATTGACTTCCAGGTGCGCAATACGCACTTCGCGCGCCATCAGGCTGGCCCACATGTCCGGCACCACTTCGACCTGGTCCAGGCGCAAGGCACTGCTGCCCTCGCCGACCATTACGTCGTGGGCCAGCAACACCGGCGCAAAACCGCTCCAGCGGCCTTCAAGGCTGCCGATGTGCACAGGCATGTCCACCGCAGCCTGGGCCTTGGCTTCGATTTCCGCGCGGTATTCGGCCACCAGCGGGGTCAATTCGCGCCCCAGGCTCACGTACACCGCCGCCAACACCAGCAGCAAGGCGCACAGCCCAAGGCCCCAACGGGTCAAAGCGGCAAAAAAGCGTGTCAGACGCTCCATGTCAGGCGACCCTCAAGGCAGTAGTCGGACTGCAGATCAAGGTCTGCGAGTCGCGTAAAAAGAAAGCGAATGGGGATCAGAGCAGCACCACGTCATATTGTTCCTGGGAATACATGGTTTCGACCTGGAAGCGAATCGTACGCCCGATAAACCCCTCCAATTCAGCCACGTTACCGGATTCTTCATCCAGCAGGCGGTCGACCACTTTCTGGTTGGCGAGCACTCTATAACCTTCGGCCTGGTAGGCCCGTGCCTCTCGGAGGATTTCCCGGAAAATCTCGTAGCAAACCGTTTCCGGAGTCTTCAACTTACCGCGGCCCTGGCAACTGCTGCAGGGCTCGCACAGCACCTGCTCCAGGCTCTCGCGGGTGCGCTTGCGGGTCATCTGCACCAGGCCCAGCTCGGTGATGCCGATGATATTGGTCTTGGCGTGATCGCGCTCCAGCTGCTTTTCGAGTGTGCGCAGCACCTGGCGCTGGTGCTCTTCATCTTCCATGTCGATGAAGTCGATGATGATGATGCCGCCCAGGTTACGCAGGCGCAGTTGTCGAGCAATCGCCGTGGCCGCTTCGAGATTGGTCTTGAAGATGGTCTCTTCAAGGTTGCGATGGCCTACGAACGCGCCGGTGTTGACGTCGATGGTGGTCATCGCTTCCGCCGGGTCCACCACCAGGTAGCCACCGGACTTGAGCGGCACCTTGCGCTCCAGGGCTTTCTGGATTTCGTCCTCGACGCCATACAGGTCGAAGATCGGCCGTTCGCCAGGGTAATGCTCCAGGCGATCGGCAATTTCCGGCATCAGCTCGGCAACAAATTGCGTGGTGCGCTGGAAGGTTTCCCGCGAGTCGATGCGAATTTTCTCGATCTTGGGGCTGACCAGGTCGCGCAATGTGCGCAGGGCCAGGCCCAGGTCTTCGTAGATCACACTCGGCGCGCCGATGGTCTTGATCTGTGCGCCGATCTGGTCCCACAGGCGCCGCAGGTAGCGAATGTCCATGAGGATTTCGTCGGCACCGGCGCCCTCGGCGGCGGTGCGCAGGATAAAACCGCCCGCTTCCTTGATACCTTCGGCGGCCACGCAGTCGCTGACCACCTTTTTCAGGCGCTCGCGCTCGGCTTCGTCTTCAATCTTAAGGGAAATGCCGACATGGGCGGTGCGCGGCATGTAAACCAGGTAGCGCGACGGAATCGACAGTTGAGTGGTCAGGCGTGCGCCCTTCGAGCCGATGGGGTCCTTGGTGACTTGCACCACCAGGCTCTGCCCTTCGTGCACCAAGGCGCTGATGCTTTCCACCGCCGGCCCTTCGCGCAGGGAGATCTCCGAGGCGTGGATAAATGCCGCACGGTCCAGGCCGATATCGACAAATGCCGCCTGCATCCCCGGCAACACCCGCACCACCTTGCCCTTGTAGATATTGCCGACGATCCCGCGTTTCTGGGTGCGCTCGACATGCACTTCTTGCAGAACACCGTTCTCTACCACCGCCACGCGCGATTCCATCGGCGTGATATTGATCAGAATCTCTTCACTCATGGCTGGGTCTCGTTCAGGCGTTTTCACAATAGTGACCGGTCGCTTAAGGCTGGGCGCTGGAGTCACGTGCTCAGCGCGCGGTAAGGTTTTGCCAACAGGGTATGCCGAATTGGGCAAGCAGTTGCGCGGTTTCGCACACCGGCAGGCCTACCACAGCGGAATAACTGCCATTGAGCCCGGCCACAAACACCGAGCCAAGCCCTTGGATAGCATAGCCGCCCGCCTTGTCCTGGGGTTCGCCGCTGTGCCAGTAGCTTGTAGCCTCCTCGACAGAAATCCCACGGAAAAGTACACGACTGCTTACACATTGGGTTTCACAGCGCTGGCCGTCAGTCAGGGCAATCGCAGTCAGAACCTCATGTTCACGCCCCGCCAGTGCCATCAACATCGCCAACGCATCGGCTTGGTCTACGGGCTTGCCGAGGATCTTGCCGTCCACGATCACTGCGGTATCGGCGCCCAGGACGCAGGCGGCCGAGGTTTGCCCGAGCGCAGCAAAACCCGCTGCGGCCTTACCGCGAGCGAGACGCTCAACGTAGGAAACAGGGGTTTCGTTTGTAAGAGGGGTTTCATCAATGGCGGCGCTGACCACGGTGAAGGGCACACCGATCTGTGTCAGCAGTTCACGCCGCCTCGGGGAACCCGAGGCCAGATAAAGCGAATTCATTGCAGACTCTCCCTGTGGGGTTCGATAACCAGGCAGAGCCTCGCAATCCATTCAATTGATTTTATAGCGACGACGTAACCCACGCAGGCCGAAACTGATCCACGGCCACAGCAGCGCACTGACCAGGGCCGGCAACACCAGCGCCAGGGTTGGCTGGCGGTTGCCGGTCAAGGCACTGAGCCACAACTGCACCAACTGCGCCAGGCCGAAGATCACCAGGATCACCAGGCATTGCTGCCACATCGGGAACATGCGCAGACGCTGCTGCAACGACAGCACCAGGAAGGTGATCAGGGTCAGGATCAACGCGTTCTGGCCTAGCAAGGTGCCATACAGCACATCTTCCGCCAAGCCCAGGAACATGGCCGTGACCATGCCCACTTTATGGGGCAGGTTCAGCGACCAGAATGCCAGCAGCAATGCCAGCCACAGCGGACGCAGGATCTCCATGAACTGCGGCAGCGGCGAAACGCTGAGCAGTAAACCGATGGCAAATGTCAGCCAGACGATCCAGCCATTGCTCGAATGAGTACCGGCCATTATTCCTCCCTCTGCCGTGTGGTGGCCGGGGCTGCGGCTGGAGGCTTCGCAGCGGGCGTCGTAGTGGCAGGCGGTTTCGCTGCAGTCGGTTTCACCGCGCGCGCGCTATGGGCCGCAGGCTTGACCGGCGTGGCCACGGGCGCAGCAACTGCGGGCGTTGCCGCCGGTACAACGGGGGCAGCCGACGCGGGCTTGGGCACGGTCGCGGGAATGATCGGCGCAGTGCCGTTCTTCTTGTCTTCCGCTTCCTGGGCCTGGGCGGCGTCGTTGGCGCGCTCTTCCGGGGTACGATTGTCGCTGAACACCAGCAACAGGTAGCGGCTGCGGTTCAGGGCGGCAGTGGGCACGGCACGCACAATGGCGAAGGGCTGGCCGGAATCGTGGATCACTTCCTTGACCGTTGCCACCGGATAGCCTGCCGGGAACCGCTGGCCCAGGCCGGAGCTGACCAGCAGGTCGCCTTCCTTGATGTCGGCCGTGTCCGCCACGTGACGCAATTCCAGGCGCTCGGGGTTACCGGTACCGCTGGCAATCGCGCGCAAGCCGTTACGGTTGACCTGCACCGGAATGCTGTGGGTGGTGTCCGTCAGCAGCAGGACCCGCGAGGTGTAGGGCATCAGCTCGACGACCTGCCCCATCAGTCCCCGAGCATCCAGAACCGGCTGACCCAGGACCACGCCATCGCGCTCACCCTTGTTGATGATGATGCGATGGGTAAAGGGGTTGGGGTCCATGCCGATCAACTCGGCCACTTCGACCTTTTCGTTGACCAGCGCGGAAGAGTTGAGCAACTCGCGCAGCCGAACGTTCTGCTCGGTGAGGGCCGCCAGCTTTTGCATGCGCCCCTGCAACAGCAGGTTTTCGGTCTTGAGTTTTTCGTTCTCGGCAACCAGTTCGGTGCGGCTGCCAAATTGGCTGGCCACGCCCTGGTAGAGACGTTGCGGCAGGTCGGTGATCCAGTAGGTCTGCATCAACACCAGCGACATTTGGCTACGCACCGGCTTGAGCAGCGCAAAGCGGGCATCGACCACCATCAATGCGACCGAAAGCACGACCAGCACCAATAAGCGCACGCCCAATGAGGGGCCTTTGGCGAAAAGCGGTTTAATAGGCCGCTCCTCCCAGGCAAATGTTCTCTTTATTCATACGGCATCTAACCGGCCTGGATGCAGATTGAAGAAGATAAACGCCAACAGGCAGCACTGCAAAGTGCTGCCTGCGGGCGAAACATGGTGCAACCAACGGTCTTATTCGCTGGAGAGCAGGTCCATGGTGTGTTTATCCATCATTTCCAGTGCACGACCACCGCCACGGGCAACGCAGGTCAGCGGGTCTTCGGCGACGATCACCGGCAGGCCGGTTTCCTGGGCCAGCAGCTTGTCGAGGTCGCGCAACAGGGCGCCACCACCGGTCAGCACCAGGCCTCGCTCGGCGATGTCGGAAGCCAGCTCCGGCGGCGATTGCTCCAGGGCGCTCTTCACAGCCTGAACGATGGTGGCCAGGGACTCTTGCAGAGCTTCCAGCACTTCATTGGAGTTCAGGGTGAAGGCACGTGGAACGCCTTCGGCCAGGTTGCGACCGCGAACATCGACTTCGCGAACTTCGCCGCCCGGGTAAGCGGTACCGATTTCCTGCTTGATGCGCTCGGCGGTGGATTCGCCGATCAGGCTGCCGTAGTTGCGACGTACATAAGTGATGATCGCTTCGTCGAAACGGTCGCCGCCTACACGTACGGATTCGGCATACACCACACCGTTCAGGGAAATCAGGGCGATTTCAGTGGTACCACCACCGATATCCACCACCATCGAACCGCGCGCTTCTTCAACCGGCAGGCCGGCACCGATCGCAGCAGCCATCGGCTCTTCGATCAGGAACACTTCGCGGGCACCGGCGCCAAGGGCCGACTCACGGATGGCACGACGCTCCACCTGGGTGGACTTGCACGGAACACAGATCAGCACACGAGGGCTGGGCTGCAGGAAACTGTTTTCGTGAACCTTGTTGATGAAGTACTGCAGCATCTTTTCGCAGACGCTGAAGTCGGCGATCACGCCGTCTTTCATCGGACGAATGGCAGCAATATTGCCTGGTGTTCGGCCGAGCATGCGCTTGGCCTCGGTGCCGACGGCAACGACACTTTTCTGATTACCATGGGTCCGAATGGCCACAACCGATGGCTCATTCAGAACGATACCGCGCTCGCGCACGTAAATAAGGGTGTTGGCAGTGCCCAGGTCAATGGAAAGATCGCTGGAAAACATGCCACGCAGTTTCTTGAACATGGGGAAAGGACCCTAGGCAACGCGTGGGTAAAAAAGTGCGGCAAACTCTAACAACGACAGGGATTTTGGGCAAGGCGCCAATGTGCTAAATTGGCCGACTTTCTGTGCACCAACCCCCACAATCGCGGCCGTAAGACCGTAGAAATGCGGTAGTGTTCCGACAATCTAACACACGGACAGCCTCCGTTCTGTTTTCCACTGGAGATTCCCATGGCGCTTGAACGCTCCGACGTGGAAAAAATCGCTCATCTGGCCTCGCTTGGCCTGAATGAAGCCGATCTTCCACAGACCACCGCAGCCCTGAACAGCATTCTCGGGCTGGTTGACCAAATGCAGGCCGTGAATACCGACGGCATCGAGCCCCTGGCTCACCCGCTGGAAGCCAGCCAGCGCCTGCGCGCAGACGTCGTGACCGAGCGCAATAATCGCGATGCCTACCAGTCCATCGCGCCAGCGGTCGAAAACGGCCTGTACCTGGTTCCGAAAGTCATCGACTAAAGGGAAAGAGCCTTTCATGCATCACATGACTCTGGCCGAGATCGCCCGCGGTCTCGCCGACAAAACGTTTTCTTCCGAAGAGCTGACCAAGACCCTGCTTGCGCGCATCGCCGAGCTGGACCCCAAGGTCAACAGCTTCATCAGCCTCACCGAAGAGCTGGCCCTGAGCCAGGCCAAGGCCGCGGATGCACGCCGCGCCAACGGTGAAACCGGCGCCCTGCTGGGCGCACCGATCGCCCACAAGGACCTGTTCTGCACCCAGGGCATTCGCACCAGCTGCGGCTCGAAGATGCTCGACAACTTCAAGGCGCCATACGACGCCACCGTGGTCGCCAAGCTGGCCGCTGCCGGGGCCGTGACCCTGGGCAAGACCAACATGGACGAATTCGCCATGGGGTCGGCCAACGAGTCGAGCTACTACGGCGCGGTGAAAAACCCGTGGAACCTGGAACACGTGCCCGGCGGTTCGTCCGGTGGTTCGGCTGCGGCCGTTGCCGCGCGCTTCCTGCCGGCCGCCACGGCCACCGACACCGGCGGCTCGATCCGCCAGCCGGCGGCCTTCACCAACCTCACCGGCCTGAAGCCGACCTACGGTCGCGTTTCCCGCTGGGGCATGATCGCCTACGCCTCCAGCCTCGATCAGGGCGGGCCCCTGGCCCGCACGGCCGAAGACTGCGCGATTTTGTTACAAGGCATGGCAGGCTTCGACGCCCAGGACTCCACCAGCATCGATGAACCGGTGCCGGACTACAGCGCCAGCCTCAACACTTCGCTCAAGGGCCTGCGCATCGGCGTGCCGAAGGAATACTTCAGCGCCGGTCTCGACCCGCGCATTGCCGAATTGGTGCACAACAGCGTCAAGGAACTGGAAAAGCTCGGCGCGGTGATCAAGGAAATCAGCCTGCCGAACAACCAGCACGCGATTCCTGCCTACTACGTGATCGCGCCGGCAGAAGCCTCTTCCAACCTGTCGCGTTTCGACGGCGTGCGCTTCGGCTACCGCTGCGAGAACCCGAAGGACCTGACCGACCTGTACAAACGCTCCCGTGGCGAAGGCTTCGGCGCCGAAGTGCAACGCCGGATCATGGTCGGTGCCTACGCCCTGTCCGCCGGCTATTACGACGCGTACTACCTCAAGGCGCAAAAGATCCGTCGCCTGATCAAGAACGACTTCATGGCAGCCTTTGAAGAAGTCGACGTGATCCTCGGCCCAACCACGCCGAACCCGGCCTGGAAGATCGGCGCCAAGACCGGCGACCCGATTGCCGAGTACCTGGAAGACCTCTACACCATCACCGCCAACCTCGCGGGCTTGCCGGGCTTGTCCATGCCCGCCGGTTTCGTCGACGGCCTGCCGGTGGGCGTGCAATTGCTCGCCCCGTATTTCCAGGAAGGCCGCCTGCTCAATGTGGCGCACCAGTACCAGTTGAACACCGACTGGCACACTCGCACCCCTACCGGCTTCTGAGGAGAACACTATGCAATGGGAAGTTGTGATCGGGCTGGAGATTCATACCCAGCTCGCCACCCAATCGAAGATTTTCTCCGGTAGCGCCACCACGTTCGGCTCCGAGCCCAACACCCAGGCCAGCCTGGTAGACCTGGGCATGCCCGGCGTACTGCCGGTGCTGAACCAGGAAGCCGTGCGCATGGCGGTGATGTTCGGCCTGGCGATTGACGCCGAGATCGGCCAGCACAACGTGTTCGCGCGCAAGAACTACTTCTACCCGGACCTGCCCAAGGGCTACCAGATCAGCCAGATGGAATTGCCGATCGTCGGCAAGGGCTACCTGGACATCCCATTGGAAGACGGCACCATCAAGCGTGTCGGCGTCACCCGTGCACACCTGGAGGAAGACGCCGGCAAGAGCCTGCACGAAGAGTTCAACGGTGCCACCGGTATCGACCTGAACCGTGCCGGCACGCCGCTGCTGGAGATCGTGTCCGAGCCGGACATGCGCAGTGCCAAGGAAGCCGTGGCCTACGTCAAGACCATCCACGCGCTGGTGCGTTACCTGGGCATCTGTGACGGCAACATGGCCGAAGGCTCGCTGCGTTGCGACTGCAACGTGTCGGTGCGGCCAAAAGGCCAGGCCGAGTACGGCACTCGCTGCGAGATCAAGAACGTCAACTCGTTCCGCTTTATCGAGAAGGCGATCAACACCGAAGTGCGGCGCCAGATCGAATTGATCGAGGACGGCGGCAAGGTGATCCAGCAAACGCGCCTGTACGACCCGAACAAAGACGAAACCCGCGCCATGCGCAGCAAAGAGGAAGCCAACGACTACCGTTACTTCCCCGATCCGGACCTGTTGCCGGTGGTGCTTGAGGATTCGTTCCTCAATGACATCCGCGCCACCCTACCGGAATTGCCACCGCAAAAACGCGAGCGCTTCCAGGCGCAGTTCGGCCTGTCGGTCTACGATGCCAGCGTGCTGGCTTCGAGCCGTGAGCAAGCCGACTACTTCGAAAAGGTCGTGAGCATTGCCGGTGACGCCAAGCTGGCGGCCAACTGGGTGATGGTCGAGCTGGGCAGCCTGTTGAACAAACAGGGCCTGGAGATCGACGAAGCGCCGGTGTCGGCCGAGCAATTGGGCGGCATGCTGCTGCGCATCAAGGACAACACCATCTCCGGCAAAATCGCCAAGACCGTGTTCGAAGCCATGGCCAGCGGTGAAGGCAGCGCCGACGAGATCATCGAGAAACGCGGCCTCAAGCAAGTCACCGACAGCGGCGCCATCTCGGCCGTGCTGGATGAAATGCTGGCGGCCAACGCCGAGCAGGTCGAACAGTACCGTGCGGCAGACGAAGCCAAGCGCGGCAAGATGTTCGGTTTCTTTGTCGGCCAGGCGATGAAAGCCTCCAAAGGCAAGGCCAACCCGCAACAGGTGAACGAACTGCTGAAAAGCAAGCTCGAAGGCTGATTGCGATGAATGGTCCGGGCGAGACTTCATGCCTGACTCGGACTCCCTGTGGGAGGGGGCTTGCCCCCGATAGCAGAGTGTCAGTCACTGCTGTTTTGACTGAATCACCGCTATCGGGGGCAAGCCCCCTCCCACATTTGTGATGGGGGCACCTTGATAATGAAGCGTCTATTAGGTCTATGGGCTCTATTTTCACTGCTGGCCGGCTGCGCCAGCGGCCTCATCGACCCCAACGGCTACGACGAAACCGGCACCGCCTCTTATTACGGCGCCAGGCACCATGGCAAGAAAACCGCCAGCGGTGAACCCTTCAACCAGAACGCCCTGACCGCGGCCCACCGGCGACTGCCCTTCGGCACCCAGGTCAAGGTCACCAATCTCGACAACGACAAATCCGTCGTGGTCCGCATCAACGATCGCGGCCCGCATACCCGTGGGCGCTTGATCGATCTGTCACGCAAGGCGGCCGAGCAACTGGGTATGCTGGGCAGCGGCACCGCGCGGGTTCGCGTGCAAGCCCTGAGCAATTGAAGACGGAGCCCTGGCCATTTTCGGATTAACCGCCCTCTCGCCCTGGAGCCTGCTCGAACTGGTCAGCGGCCTGCTGCTGCTGACCCTCGGCGCCGAAATCCTGGTGCGCGCCGCCGTGCGCCTGGCCGCCAGCCTCAAGGTGCGGCCGCTGATCATCGGCCTTACGATCGTCGCCTTTGGCAGCAGCGCGCCGCAGATGACCGTCAGCCTGCAGGCCACCCTGGCCGGCAATACCGACATTGCCGTGGGCAGCGTGATCGGCAGCAGCATCTTCAACATCCTCGTGACCCTGGGCCTGTCGGCGCTGATCATCCCCCTGCGCGTCTCGCGGCAGCTGGTGCGCGTGGATATTCCGGTGATGATCCTCGCCGGGCTGCTGGTGTTCACCCTGGCGGCCAATGAAGAACTGACGCCGGTCGATGGCCTGCTGCTGCTGATTGCCCTGTTGGCCTACCTCGGCGTGCTGCATTACCAGACCCGCCATTCACGCCGCCCACGCACCCTGGATACCGTTGCCCGGGCGCCCTGGCTGAGCAGTGTGCTGCAGATGCTGGGCGGGCTGTTGATCCTGGTGCTGGCCGGGCACTTGCTGCTCGGCGCGGCGGTGGATGTGGCGGCGGACCTGGGCCTGTCGGAGCGCATCATCGGCCTTACGCTGATCGGCGTCGGCACCTCGCTGCCCTGCCTGGCCACCTCACTGATTGCCGCCCTGCGCGGCCAGCGGGAAATTGCCGTGGGCAACGTGATCGGCAGCAACCTGTTCAACCTGCTGGGTGTATTGGGGCTGACCGCCCTGCTCGCGCCTTCGCCGCTGTCGGTGTCGCCCAACGCCCTGGACTTCGACCTGCCGGTGATGCTCGGCGTGGTGGTGCTGTGCCTGCCGGTGTTTTATACCGGCTACCGCGTCACCCGCGCCGAAGGCCTGGTGCTGCTGGGCCTGTACCTGGCGTATGGGCTGCACGTGATGTCGTTTACCACCGGCATGCCCCTGGCCAACAAGCTTGAACAACTGATGCTGTATTACGTCCTGCCAGCGCTGATGGCTTTCCTGTTGTTCAGCACGCTGCGAGCCTGGCGCCGCCAACACAAGAGGGAATCGCAATGACCGATCAGAAAAAGCCCGGGGTTGAAATGCGTCGCCAGGTGATGGGCGATGTGTTCGTCGACCGCGCCCTGGGCAACGCCACCGAATTCACCCAGCCGTTGCAGGACTTCGTCAACGAACATGCCTGGGGCAGCGTGTGGACCCGCGAAGGCTTGCCGCTGAAGACGCGCAGCCTGATCACCCTGGCCGCCCTCACCGCACTCAAATGCCCGCAGGAGCTCAAGGGCCACGTGCGTGGCGCGTTGAACAACGGCTGTACTGTGGAGGAAATTCGCGAAGCGCTGCTGCATTGCGCGGTGTATGCCGGCGTACCGGCGGCGATTGATGCGTTTCGGGCGGCGCAGGAAGTCATCGACACCTATCAGAAAGAAGGCTAGATCCAGCCACCCGCCTGCAACACGAAAATCCCGATATTCGTGGTCACTGCCGCCATCAGCGTGGTGATCACGATAATCGCCGCCGCCAGTTCATGATTGCCCTCGGCCGCCCTGGCCATCACGAAGCTCGCCGCAGCGGTCGGCGCACCGAAGTACAGGAACAGGATCCCCAACTCCGGCCCGCGAAAGCCCAGCAGCCACGCGCCCAGGGTCGCGACCACCGGCAGCCAGACCATCTTCATCAAGCTCGCGCTCAGCGCCATATTGCCGCTCTTGCGTAGCGCCGCCAGGGACAAAGTGCCACCAATGCAGATCAATGCCAGCGGCAAGGTGGTGTCCGCCAGGTACTGCATGGATTTTTCCAGCCAGCCCGGCAGGCCAATCTGAAAATACGCGAACGGCGCCGCCACGATCACGCTGATGATCAGCGGGTTAGCCACCACACTTTTGCAGATGCTCCACGGGTCGGACTTGATCACTGGGCTGTACACCGCCAGCACAATGGTCGACAGGGTGTTGTAGAACAGGATCACCAGCGCCGCGAGGATCGCACCGAGGGAAATGCCGTAGTCGCCATACATGCTGGCCGCCAGGGCCAGGCCGATCACTCCGTTATTGCCGCGAAACGCGCCCTGGGTGTAGATGCCCCGGTCTTCACGCTTGCAGCGAAAAATCGCCCAGCCCCAGGCCAGGGCAAAGCTCAGCAGCGTGGCGACGGCAAAATAGATCAGCAACCCCGGCTTGAGAGCCGAGTGCAGGTCGGCGTGGAGGATGCCGAGGAACAGCAGCGCCGGCATGGTGACGTTGAACACCAGGGACGAAGCCGTGTGGATAAAGTTGTCGTTGATCCAGTTGATGCGCTTGAGCAGCACACCCAGGAACAGCATGGCGAATACCGGCGCAGTGATGGTGAGGGTGGTGAGGAAAATTGCCAGCATGCCGGGGAAAACCTTGGTGAACGTCGTCAGGTGGCTAATGATAAGCCATACAGCCCAACGGCGTCTGATAGACCGCTATCGGGGGCAAGCCCGCTCCCACACTTGAAAGTATTCACAATTCAAACTGTGGGAGGGGCTTACCCCGATGGCAGGCGACGCGGTCTCAGGTAATCGGCGCCGGGTTGAACAAGGTGATGTCGTTATGCAGCTTGTGATGCTCCGCCCAGGTCTGCTTCTTACCGCTGGCCACGTCCAGGTAGAAGTGGAACAACTCCCAGCCCAATTCCTCGATGGTCGCGCGCCCGGTGGCAATGCGCCCGGCGTCGATATCGATGAGGTCCGGCCAGCGCTGCGCCAGCTCCGTACGCGTCGAGACCTTCACCACCGGCGCCATCGCCAGCCCGTAAGGGGTGCCACGCCCGGTGGTGAACACATGCAGGTTCATCCCCGCCGCCAATTGCAGGGTGCCGCAGACAAAGTCACTGGCCGGCGTGGCGCAAAAGATCAGGCCCTTGCTTTTGAAGCGCTCGCCAGGGCCCAGCACGCCGTTGATCGCACTGCTGCCGGACTTGACGATGGAGCCCAGGGACTTCTCGACAATGTTCGACAGCCCGCCCTTCTTGTTGCCTGGCGTGGTGTTGGCACTGCGATCCGCTTCACCCTTGGCCAGGTAGCGGTCGTACCAGTCCATTTCCCTGACCAACTCTTCGGCAACTTCCTTCGTCTCTGCGCGCGAAGTCAGCAGGTAAATGGCATCCCGCACTTCGGTGACTTCGGAAAACATCACCGTCGCCCCGGCCCGCAGCAACAGATCCGAGGCATAGCCCAGTGCCGGGTTGGCGGTGATACCGGAAAACGCATCACTGCCGCCGCACTGCATGCCCAGGATCAACTCGGACGCCGGCACGGTTTCCCGGCGACGCTGGTCGAGCTTTTTCAGGCGCACTTCGGCCAGCTCCATGATCTGTTCGATCATTTCGGTAAAGCCATGGCTGGAATCCTGCAACCGATACAGCCACGGCTCGCTGAGGTCGACGGAGCTGTCGTTGTCGTGCATCACCTGCCCGGCCTGCAATTTCTCGCAGCCCAGGCTGATCACCAGGGCTTCGCCGCCCAGGTTCGGGTTGCGCGCCAGGTTACGCACGGTACGGATCGGGATGTAGGCATCCGTCGCGGTGATCGCCACCCCGCAGCCGTAGCTGTGGGTCAGCGCCACCACGTCATCGACGTGGGGGTACTTGGGCAGCAATTCGTCCTTGATGCGCTTGACCGCATGGTCCAGCACGCCCGTCACACACTGCACCGTGGTGGTGATGCCGAGGATATTGCGCGTGCCCACGGTACCGTCGGCGTTGCGATAGCCCTCGAAGGTAAACCCCTCCAACGGTGCCTGGGTTGCAGGCACCTCGGTGGACAGCGGCAAGCTGTCCAGCGGTGGCGCGGTCGGCATGCGCAGTTGATCTTCCTGGACCCAACTGCCGCGCGGAATCGGCGCCAGGGCGTAACCGATGGTCTGTCCGTAGCGAATAATCTGACCGCCTTCGGGGATGTCTTCCAGGGTCACTTTGTGGCTCTGGGGGATGAAATCCACGGTCACCAGGCCGTCCGGGAACTCGGTCCCGGCCGGTACGCCCTGGTCGTTGACCACGATCACTACGTTGTCGCGCTCGTGCAGGCGGATAGAGCGCGGCGAGTCGGCATGTTCAATCAACTGCATCACGGGGCCTCTCAGGAATGCGCTTCGGTTAGGTTGGTCAACTCAGGCCCCTTGCTTGGCGGCTCTTTGAGTACTACACGCTTGATCGGGCCGACGATGACCAGATAGCTGAACACCGCCACCAGCGCGTTGGCGCCGACAAACACCAAGGCCCACTTGAATGAGCCGGTGGTGCTGATGATGTAGCCGATGACAATCGGCGTGGTGATCGACGCGAGGTTACCGAAGGTGTTGAACAGGCCGCCACTGAGACCGGCGATTTGTTTCGGCGAGGTGTCGGACACGACCGCCCAGCCCAATGCGCCAACACCTTTGCCGAAGAAAGCCAAGGCCATGAAGCCCACCACCATCCATTCAACGTCAACGTAGTTACACGCGATGATGCTGCTGGAGACCAGCAGGCCGGCAATGATCGGCGCCTTGCGGGCGAACGTCAGCGAATGGCCTTTGCGCAGCAGATAGTCGGAAATCACCCCGCCCAGCACGCCACCGATAAACCCGCAGATCGCCGGCAACGAGGCGATGAAACCGGCCTTGAGGATGGTCATGCCGCGGTCCTGCACCAGGTACACCGGGAACCAGGTCAGGAAGAAGTAGGTGATGCCGTTGATGCAGTACTGGCCCAGGTACACGCCAAGGATCATGCGGTTGGTCAGCAACTGACGGATGTAATCCCACTTCGGACCGTCGGTTTTCTTACCCTTGCCCTTGTCCTGATCCATATCGACCATCGCGCCATTGGCGGCGATGTGATTGAGCTCGGCTTCGTTGATCATCGGGTGCTGGCGCGGGCTGTGGATAACTTTCAGCCAGATCAGCGAGAACACGATGCCGATCACGCCCATCACGATAAACACGTGCTGCCAGCCGAAGCGGTAGACGATCCAGCCCATCAACGGCGCGAACAACACCGTGGCGAAGTACTGCGCCGAGTTGAAGATCGCCGAGGCCGTACCGCGCTCGGCGGTCGGGAACCAGGCGGCAACAATGCGCGCGTTGCCCGGGAAGGACGGCGCCTCAGCCAGGCCCACCATGAAGCGCAGCATGAACAGCGCAACCACCGCGGTGGAGACACCGAACTCACCGACGTAGCCTTGCAGCACGGTGAACAGCGACCAGGTGAAGATGCTCAGGGCGTAGACTTTTTTCGAGCCGAATCGGTCCAGCAGCCAGCCACCGGGGATTTGCCCGGCCACGTAGGCCCAACCGAATGCGGAGAAGATATAACCGAGGGTGACCGCGTCGATGCCGAGGTCTTTTTGCAGGCTGGAGCCCGCGATTGCGATGGTGGCCCGGTCGGCGTAGTTGATCGTGGTCACCAGGAACAGCATGAGCAGGATCAAATAGCGGACATGGGTCGGCTTGGTCGCTTGCATGTAGAAGTACTCCCACTAATTATTTTTTTTGCGGGTAATGGTTTTCTGTTGTTGTCGTGGGGACCGGCAGGCCTCCGGCCCCCACTGGGTGTTGCGTATTACGAACCGATGTAGCTGGTTTTCACCACGGTGTAGAACTCCTGCGCATAGCGACCTTGCTCCCGCGAGCCATAGGACGAGCCTTTACGGCCACCGAATGGAACGTGGTAATCCACACCTGCGGTCGGCAGGTTGACCATCACCATCCCCGCCTGGGAATGACGCTTGAAGTGGTTGGCGTACTTCAACGACGTGGTGGCAATGCCCGCCGACAAACCGAACTCGGTGTCGTTGGCCATGGCCAGTGCCGCCTCGTAGTCCGCCACGCGCACGACGTTGGCGACCGGGCCGAAGATCTCTTCACGGCTGATACGCATGGCGGCTTCGCTGTCGGCAAACAGCGTCGGCGCCAGGTAGTAGCCTTCAGTGTCGCAGGTGACCAGGCCGCCACCGCTCACCAGCCGCGCGCCTTCGCTTTGGCCGATGTCGATGTACTTCATGTCCTGGTCCAGTTGGGCCTGGGAGACTACCGGGCCGATGTCGGTGCCGCTTTTGAGCGCGTGGCCGACCTTGATCGACTTCATGCGCTCGGCCATGGCCGCGACGAACTGGTCGTGGATACCGGCGGTGACGATCAGGCGGCTGGACGCCGTGCAACGCTGGCCGGTGGAGTAGAACGCGCTCTGTACCGACAGCTCGACGGCCTGCTTGAGGTCGGCGTCGTCGAGAATGATCTGCGGGTTCTTGCCGCCCATTTCCAACTGCACTTTGGCTTGGCGCGATACGCAGCTGACAGCGATCTGGCGACCCACACCGACGGAACCGGTGAAGCTGATGCCGTCGACTTTCGGGCTGTTGACCAGCACATCGCCCACCACACGGCCGCTGCCCATTACCAGGTTGAACACACCGGCAGGGAAACCGGCGCGGGAGATGATCTCCGCCAGGGCCCAGGCGCAGCCCGGTACCAGTTCAGCCGGCTTGATCACCACGCAGTTGCCGTAGGCCAGGGCCGGGGCGATTTTCCAGGCGGGAATGGCGATCGGAAAGTTCCACGGGGTGATCAGGCCGACCACACCCAGGGCTTCACGGGTGACTTCCACGTTGACGCCCGGGCGTACCGACGGCACGTAGTCGCCGGACAACCGCAGGCATTCACCGGCGAAGAACTTGAAGATGTTACCGGCGCGGGTCACTTCGCCGATGGCTTCCGGCAGGGTCTTGCCTTCTTCACGGGCCAACAGGGTGCCAAGTTCTTCGCGACGGGCGAGGATTTCACTGCCGACTTTATCCAGGGCATCGTGGCGAGCCTGGATCCCGGAAGTGGACCAGGCCGGGAATGCGGCGCGGGCGGCGTCGATGGCGGCGTTGACCTGGGTGACGTCGGCCTTGGCGTATTCACCAATGACATCGGACAACTCCGACGGGTTGAGGTTGACGCAGTAGTCGGCGCCGGCAACCCATTCACCGTTGATGTAGTTCTCAAAACGCTTTACTTGGGACACGAATCTTCTCCTGACGCAAAAGGCCGCTGATTGCTCAGCGGCCTTGTGGATAATTTATTGCGGACCTTGCTTGTCGATCAGCGCGGCCAGGGCTTCGTATTCTTCCGGCAGCAGATCGGTCAGCGGCGTGCGCACAGGGCCTGCGTCATAGCCGACGATTTTTGCACCCGCCTTGACGATGCTCACGGCATAACCGGCCTTGCGGTTACGGATGTCCAGGTACGGCAGGAAGAAGTCGTCGATGATCTTGGCGACGGTAGCGTGATCGTCCTTGGCAATGGCGTGGTAGAAATCCATCGCGGTCTTCGGGATGAAGTTGAACACCGCCGAGGAGTACACCGGTACGCCCAGGGCCTTGTAGGCAGCGGCGTAGACCTCTGCGGTCGGCAGGCCGCCGAGGTAGCTGAAACGATCGCCCAGACGGCGGCGGATCGACACCATCAACTCGATGTCACCCAGGCCATCCTTGTAGCCGATCAGGTTCGGGCAGCGCTCGGCCAGGCGTTCCAGCAGCGGAGCGGTCAGGCGGCACACGTTGCGGTTGTAGACCACCACACCGATCTTGACCGATTTGCACACCGCCTCAACGTGGGCGGCAACCCCGTCCTGGCTGGCTTCGGTGAGGTAGTGCGGCAGCAGCAACAGGCCTTTGGCGCCCAGGCGCTCGGCTTCTTGCGCGTACTCGATGGCCTGGCGGGTCGAACCACCGACACCGGCGAGGATCGGCACGCTGGTGGCGCAGGTATCCACGGCGGTCTTGATCACTTGGGAATATTCGCTGGCGGCGAGGGAGAAAAACTCACCGGTGCCGCCCGCTGCGAACAAAGCAGTGGCGCCGTAGGGGGCCAGCCATTCCAGGCGCTTGATGTAGCCCGCCTGGTGAAAGTCACCCTGGGCATTGAAATCGGTCACCGGGAAAGACAGCAGACCGTGGGAGAGGATGGACTTCAGTTCTTGTGGATTCATTATTCGAACACCCTGGGCGAAGACTTTCTATTGAAAGGTTGTTGGTTTTGTTGATGTCGTACGTCATCGTACAACTATAAATAATTTCGTCAACTGCAATTCATCGGCGTTGTGCACTTGAGGGAGTTGGAAGGCTTGGGGAGCGGTGTTCTTGACGTAGGAAATTATTCCTCTATGCTCGGCATGACTGTATATAAATACAGTATCCAAGGAAGATTCCTACGACATAGCAAGGAGCTAACATGTCAGGTCCTGAACTCGCAGCCCCAGCAAAAAAACCGCCTACCCTGCGCTTCGAAGGCGGAGAACACACCGCCATCGGCGACGATACGCTGTTGCGCTTCAGCAAGGACGCCCCGGCAATCCCCGCGCGGCAAGTCGAACTGCACCTGCCCAACGGGCTGGCACTCACCTACGGCCAAGTGATCGCCCTGGGCGGTGACTTTTATGGCATCCCCGGCCAGCCCATCAACGAGGGCACCTCACCTGTCGATCGTATGCAACGCTTCAGCGCCGCGTTCAACTCACTGGCCGTGCTGCCTGCCTCGCGGGACGAAGCGCCGAAGATCCTGGCGGTGATGCAAAAAGAGATCAACGCGGTCAACCAGGCGATCAAGGACGGCAAGCAAGCCCATGAAGCCTATGATGCCCTGGGTGATACGTTGTCCGAGGAATGGAACCGCATCACCGGTGGCGGCAGCACGGTGTCAGCACTGATCCCACTGGGGCGTTACCTGAAACTGGCGGCGGACAACGCCGACCACTTCGGCGAATGGGCGCTGGCGGCCTACCTGGCGGGGCATACAGCCGCCTTGCAACAGGCTGTAGTGGCCCACCAGACCGGTACCGATCAGGCATTGGAACTGGCCTACGCCATGAACGGCTTTGCCGATCACTTCTTGACCGATCTATTTTCTGCCGGCCACCTGCGCGTGCCGCGCAAACAGCTGGCGGCGGTCGTCACACCGGGCGAACTGGGCTCGCTGATCAGCCGCTTCATGCACGATGAAGACAGCAAGTTCGGGCTCAAGGTGCGCAATGCGCTGGGGGATGAATGGCATGCCTATGGCGACAAACGCTATTTCGACAGTCTCGACGCAGCCAATCGGGCACAGGTCAAACGCGCCGTTCAGGCATCCGCTGATGAGATCTTCGAAACCTTCATCGGTGGTGTTGCGCCCTCCCCGGCCAACTTCAAGGCACCGCTGTACGTCCCGGATTTGAACGCTGCACAGAACCCGGCGAATAACTTCTCGCCATTGTTCAAGATGGAGGGCGACAAGGTGCTGCGACGCAAGGACGTGAATGACCTCAACGACAAGCACTGGACCAATGATTGGTGGGGGTGGAGTACGTATTTGTTGCTTAAGGACTACAAGCCCAATACGCCTGCGTAAGCAGTACCGTTTGTCGACACTGTGATTTCTAACAGTTTCAGACAATTTCCGGGCGGTGGATAAGTTGATTCAGGCGTGTGGGCTCGTAATTCTGAATTGGTCCACCACCCCGGCGACAATACCAGGAGATTTCATCATGAATAATCCCGCCCCGGGCCTCAATGTCCCTATCAAGGCTGAGATTAACCTCGGCTCGCTCGCGGGGCCTTTAGTGCTCAGCATTCCAAATAACGCAATGCTTTACCCAGAAGGCACGGTATACCCGATACTGGGCAAGAATCCCGAAGATCCTGAGTGGGAAGGCGAAGAAATCAACGCGGGTGAATGGCAGGAGGATAAAGAAGAGTTTGAACGGACTCTGAACCTGACCCTGGAGGTACCTAAAACGGCTTTGGAGCAGTTCAAGGACAAAACCATACAATTGCGTTATCTGTCCATCGGCGAGTCCAGCATGCTGTTCAGCTCCGTGCCGGTGTCGTTGGTTATCAAAGACTGACTCATCCGCGCTGCGCCTCCGCCTCTTCATGGGCATGGCGCAGCCGCTCGCGGCTATTGGTCAGGTGCAAGCGCATCGCCGCCCTCGCCGCATCCGAATCCTGGCGGGCAATCGCCTCATAAATCTCTTCGTGTTCGCGGCTCAGGCGCCCCATGTAGTGCTGGTGGTCATCATGGGCCAGGCGTGCCGAGTTCAGGCGCGTACGCGGGATGATGCTGGTGCCCAGGTGGGTCATGATGTCGGTGAAGTAGCGGTTGCCGGTGGACAACGCAATTTCCAGGTGGAATGCGAAGTCCGAGGCCACCGCATCACCGGCGTGCGCCGCGCTTTCATTCAGGGCATCGAGGGCCGCGCGCATGGCGGCCAGCTGTTCATCGCTACGGCGCAGTGCGGCCAGCCCGGCGGATTCCACTTCCAGGCTGATACGCAGTTCGAGAATCGCCAGCACGTCACGCAAAGTGACTACCGTAGCCGGATCGATGCGAAAGCCGCTCGGGCTCGGTGTGTCGAGCACAAAGGTGCCGATACCATGACGGGTTTCCACCTGCCCCGCCGCCTGCAAACGGGAGATGGCTTCGCGGACCACGGTGCGGCTGACCCCATGGGCGTCCATGATCGCCGATTCGGTGGGCAGCTTGTCGCCACGTTTGAGTTGACCATCACGGATCTGCTCGGACAGCACCGTGACCAATTCCTGGGCAAGACTGCGGCGCTTGCGGGGAAGACGAGGGGCGGTGCTGGCGTTTTCCATGTGGAATCATCTATCTCGGCGGACTAAAACAGCATCATAGCCCATGGCGGTTGTACGATCACCGTTTGTACCGCACTTTCATGTACAAGCGGGCAGCTTTCAGCCCCGGCCGTATAGGGCTCCCGTGAAAAGGGGTTCAAATTCGAACATAACGCGTGGCTACCTCACGCCTGGGTCTTAGTGCCAAACGTTCTCGCGCACCTGGCAATTATGACAGCAGACGGTTTTCCATCCCCATAGCAGAGTAAAGCCTGTTCCAGCAAACAGGTGACGGGTGATGAAACGCACAGGCTGGTATTGCACAACGATTGTCTGGCTGCTGGCATGCGCCGTCCACGCTGCACCGCCGAGTGTGCGCAATGGCGGTGGCGAAGACATCCTGCTGCAGGGTTTCCACTGGAACTCCAGCCGCAATGCCCCGCAGAAATGGTATGAGGTGCTGGCACAAATGGCCCCCACTATCGGCCAGGACGGCTTCACCAAAATCTGGCTGTCGCCCGCCTGGACCGATCAATCCAGTTGGAGCGACGCGACGTTGGGAACGTCCGGCGGCGGTGAAGGTTACTTCTGGAGCGACTTCGACAAGAACAGCCAATACGGCAGTGACAGCCAGCTCAAACAAGCGGTCGCCGCCCTGGCAGGTGCCGGCGTGCAAGCGATATACGACGTGGTGCCCAACCATATGAACGACAAGCTGCCAAGTAAACAGATACGCTTTCCCAGGGGGCTCAAACTGTGGCGCGACGACTGCCCTACACCCGTGGTCTGTGACGAGGGCGACGCGTTCATGAGCGGCTCGGCCGACCTCAACACAAGCAACTCGGAAGTCTCGCAGCGCTTCATGCAGGAATTCAGGAACCTGCGGGACAACTACAGCGCCAAAGGCTTGCGCTTCGATTTTGTGCGCGGCTACGCGCCGGAGCGGGTCGATGTGTGGATGAAAAACTTTGGTGACCAAGCGTTCTGCGTCGGTGAGCTGTGGAAAGCCCCCGGCGAGTATCCGGCGAACGACTGGCGCAGCCAGGCCAGTTGGCAGGATGCGTTGAAGGACTGGTCGGATCGGTCCCACTGCAGCGTGTTCGATTTTGCCCTCAAGGAGCGCATGCAAAATGGCAGCTTGGCCGAGTGGCGCCATGGCTTGAATGGCAATCCCGAACCAGCATGGCGGCAGGTCGCGGTGACCTTTGTCGACAACCACGACACCGGTTATTCGCCAGGGCAATACGGCGGGCAACACCATTGGCCCCTTGCCGACCCGCAACGCAATATCGCCTATGCCTATATCCTGCTGAGCCCCGGTACGCCGACTGTGTATTGGCCCGACATGTACGACTGGGGCCGCGGCGACCTGATCCGCAAGCTGATCAGCCTGCGCAAGGACGCCGGCATCAGGGCCGATTCACCCATCAGTTTCCAGACCCACTATTCCGGATTGGTGGCCGCCATCCAAGGCAGCCGCAAGCGCCTGCTGATCGCCTTGGACTCCGACCTTTCCAAGGTGCCTGACGGCTTCAGCCCTGCCCTGTTTGCGGACGGGCAGCGCATCCGCTCGTGGCAGGCCGCCCCGGCACCTTCCGACACCACGACCACCTTGTACTGCGACAACGCCAGGCCGGAGCTCGGCCAGGCAGTCTACGCAGTGGGGTCGCCTATCGAACTCGGCGCCTGGGACCCGGCCCACGCTATCGCACTGCAATCCGGCGCATCCAATCGCTGGAGCGGCACTGTCGTGTGGCCGACGCAGCAAGACATCAAATGGAAATGCTTGATCCGCAGCCTGAGCAATGTCAACGAGGTCTACTGGCAAGGTGGCTCCGACAATCAGTTCACCACGGGAGCCGCCAGCGAAACAGCGGGGAGTTTTTGACAAAAAAATGCCCCGGCAGAGCCGAGGCATTTTTTAACGCAGGCCCGAAGACTTACGCATTTTACTTCACCACTTTCAGGCTCGGCCGACCGCTTGGACGCGGTGGCTCGGTATCCGGTGGCGGCACATCATCGCCGTCTTCGTTTTCAATCGCTTCGTCGTCCTCGAAAGGCGACTCCAGATCGAACACCATGCCTTGGCCGTTCTCCCGGGCATAGATGCCTAGGATAGCGCCAATCGGCACGAACAGCGTATGCGGCACACCGCCGAAACGTCCTTCGAAGCTGACCGCTTCATTGTCCATGTGCAGGTGGCGCACGGCGCTGGGTGATACGTTCAACACAATCTGCCCGTCACTGGCAAACCCCTGCGGTACCTGAACCGCAGGAAATTCGGAATTGACCAGCATGTGCGGGGTGCAATCGTTATCCACAATCCACTCATAGAGCGCGCGGACCAGGTAAGGTCGACTGGAGTTCATCAACGGCTCCTTAAGCCTTAGCGCATATCACGTTCGACACCAGACAGACTTGCCTGGAAAGCCTCACGCGCAAACTGGCGCTCCATGTAATCAAGCAACGGCTTGGCCGGCCGTGGCAGTTCAATGCCCAGAATCGGCAAGCGCCAGAGTATGGGTAATAGGCAGCAATCCACCAAGCTTTGTTCCTCACTGAGGAAAAAAGGTTTATCGGCGAACAACGGCGAAACACCGGTCAGGCTCTCGCGCAATTCCTTGCGCGCCTGCACCCGAGCGGCTTCTTTGCTGCGGGTATCCAGGATCAAATCCACCAGCCCGCACCAATCTCGCTGGATCCGATGGATCAGCAGGCGGCTGTTGGCACGGGCCACCGGATACACCGGCAGCAAAGGCGGATGCGGGTAACGCTCATCCAGATATTCCATCACCACGGTTGACTCCCACAACGCCAGGTCACGATCGACCAGGGTGGGCAAGCTGCCGTAAGGGTTCACTTCGATCAGTTTCGGCGGATGACGACCCGCCTCCACACTGATGATCTCGGCGCTGACACCCTTCTCTGCGAGTACGATGCGTACTCGGTGGGAATAGTGGTCGGCGGGGTCGGAGTAACAGGCCAACCGATTGGTCACGCCCATGGCGGTCCTCCTCGCTTGTTGAAATTATGGAAAGCTCAAAAACGAGCGCGCCCAGAAAGCATCTCTGCAGCCTCTGGAAAGTCCAGATCGCTGCGGGTTAGAGATGCCGCTGGGCGCGCAAGATTAACAGCAATTGCTTACGGTTGGATCAATGCACATCCTTCCAGTATTCGCGCTTAAGCAGATAAGCGAATACGAAGAAGAAAGCCAGGTACAGCAAGACATACGTCCCGATGCGCTGGTGTTGCAGTTTGACCGGGTTGGCCGAATAGGCCAGGAAGGTCACCAGATTCTTGACCTTCTCGTCAAACTGCTCGTCAGTCAACGAACCAGGGGTTTCTATCTTCAGTTGATCGCACGCTTCATGAGTCAAAGGCGTACCGGTCAACGGATCATATTGCTTCTTGCCGTCTTCGACGACCTGAACCTGCTTGCATCCTACCACTTGCTTGCCTTGCAGGCCGACCAGAACGTTAGGCATGCCGACGTTCGTGAACACACGGTTGTTCACGCCATAAGGACGCGCCGGGTCCTCGTAGAAGGATTTCAGGTAGCCGTAGAGCCAGTCGGTGCCGCGTACACGTGCCACCAGAGTCAGGTCAGGCGGTGCTGCACCGAACCAGGTCTTGGCGTCGGCAGGCTTCATGCCGATATTCATGTGGTCGCCGATCTTGGCACCGGTGAACACCAGCTTCTCCAGCATCATTTCATGGGGGATACCGAGGTCATCGGCCACCCGCTCGTAACGCTGGAACTTGGCACTGTGGCAGCCCATGCAGTAGTTGGCGAACGTACGCGCGCCGTCTTGCATAGCCGCCTTGTCAGACACGTCGATATCGACTTTTTCCAGTTCCGGGCCGCCGTGCTCGGCAGCGAAGGACAGTAGCGGCAGCGCCGCAAGCATCAATGCAACGAATAATTTTTTCATCAGCCAGTCACCCTTTCCGGAACCGGTTTGGTCTTCTCGAGCCGGGTGTAGAACGGCATCAGAATGAAGTAGGCGAAGTACAGGAAGGTGCAGACCTGCGACAGCAGCGTACGCTCTGGGGTCGGCGCCAATACGCCCAACACGCCCAGAATCACGAATGCAATGCAGAACACCCACAGCCAGATTTTGCTCAGCCAGCCTTTGTAGCGCATGGACTTGACCGGGCTTCGGTCGAGCCACGGCAACACGAACAGCACCGCAATGGCCGCGCCCATGGCGATGACGCCCATGAGTTTGTCGGGGATCGCCCGCAAGATCGCGTAGAACGGCGTGAAGTACCAGACCGGGGCAATGTGCTCAGGTGTCTTGAAGGCGTTCGCCTGTTCGAAGTTAGGCTTCTCGAGGAAATAACCGCCCATCTCCGGGAAAAAGAACACGATCGAGCAGAACACGAAGAGGAACACGACCACGCCGACAATGTCTTTCACGGTGTAGTACGGGTGGAACGGGATGCCGTCCAGCGGGATGCCGTTCTCGTCCTTGTGCTTCTTGATGTCCACGCCGTCAGGGTTGTTGGAACCCACTTCGTGCAGCGCCAGGATGTGCAGCACCACCAGGCCCAGGATCACGATGGGCAGCGCCACGACATGCAGGGCGAAGAAGCGGTTCAGGGTGATACCGGAGATCAGGTAGTCACCGCGGATCCACTGGGTCAGGTCGTTGCCGATGACCGGGATCGCACCGAACAGCGAGATGATCACCTGGGCGCCCCAGTACGACATCTGGCCCCATGGCAGCAGGTAGCCCATGAAGGCTTCCGCCATCAGCGCCAGGTAGATCAGCATGCCGAACACCCACACCAGCTCCCGTGGCTTCTGGTACGAACCGTAGAGCAGGCCACGGAACATGTGCAGGTAGACCACGATAAAGAACGCTGAAGCGCCGGTGGAGTGCAGCAGGCGCAGGATCGAGCCGTACTCGACGTCACGCATGATGTATTCGACGGAAGCAAACGCCTCTTCCGCCGACGGGGTGTAGCTCATCGTCAGCCAGACACCGGTGACGATCTGGTTGACCAGCACCAGCAGTGCCAGGGAGCCAAAGAAGTAGAAGAAGTTGAAGTTCTTCGGGGCGTAATACTTGCTGAGATGGTCTTCCCACATTTTAGTAGCGGGGAAGCGTGCATCCACCCAATCCATGAACTTGCTCATCACGCGTTCTCCTTATCGAGGCCAATGACAATGAGGTCGTCAGTTTCGTAGGTATGCGGAGGCACGGGCAGGTTCAAGGGAGCGGGCTGGGACTTGTAGACGCGTCCCGCCAGATCGTAGTGGGAGCCGTGGCAGGGGCAGAAATAACCACCGACCCAGTCTTTACCCAGATCGACTGGGGCAACTTCCGGGCGGAAGGTGGGTGAGCATCCCAAGTGGGTACACAGGCCGACCAGCAGCAGAATCTCTGGCTTGATCGAACGTGCTTCGTTTTTGGCGTAGGCGGGTTGGTCGGATTTCTCAGATTTGGGGTCAGACAGCTGGCCTTCGATCTTTTTCAGATTTCCCAGGATTTCCTCCGTACGACGAACAATGAATACCGGCTGGCCGCGCCACTCAGCAATCATCTGCTGGCCTGGTTCGATCTTACTGATATTCACCTTCACCGGTGCACCTGCGGCTTTCGCCTTGGCACTGGGAAACCATGACCCCACGAACGGGACCGCAGCCCCCACCGCTCCTGCAGCACCCACCACGGATGTGGCTGCTACCAAGAAGCGACGCCGGCCTGCATTCACGCCGTCATTGCTCATTCAGTCCTCTCCCATCAGCTTTTTGGCCTGTTAAATCAGGCGTCTACTAAGTATTAAATCTGAACTTATAAAAATTTTGCCGAATGGTAATGAAAAGCCCCACGTCTGACAAGGGAATTGCCCGGGGCTCCGCCTCCAGGCCTTGTAGTATAGGGGGTCTACGGATGTGGCAAGTTGTCACGGTGAAAAATGTGCATAAATCGCAGGCAATAAAAAACGCCCAGCTCCGTAAGGAGGCTGGGCGTTTTTGTGGAACGTAAAGCGAATTAACGCTTCGAGTACTGCGGACGCTTACGCGCTTTACGCAGACCGACTTTCTTACGTTCAACTTCACGGGCATCACGAGTCACGAAGCCAGCTTTGCGCAGAGCGCCACGCAGGGTTTCGTCGTACTGCATCAGAGCGCGAGTGATACCGTGGCGGATTGCGCCAGCTTGACCACTTACACCGCCACCGATAACGGTGACGTAGATGTCGAACTTTTCAACAGTCTCGGTCAATTCCAGCGGCTGACGAACTACCATGCGGGCAGTTTCGCGACCGAAGAAGTTATCCAGAGTGCGGTTGTTGATCGAGATGTTACCAGTGCCCGGACGCAGGAAAACGCGTGCGGTTGCGGTTTTGCGACGGCCAGTGCCGTAATTTTGAGTCGCCGACATAATGAACTATTCCGTTAAAACTTCAGTTCTTGGGGCTGCTGAGCAGCATGAGGGTGTACAGCGCCCGCATAGACTTTCAGCTTGCGAAACATATCGCGACCCAGTGGGCCCTTCGGCAGCATGCCTTTGACCGCGATTTCGATCGGGGCTTCAGGCTTCTTGGAGATCAGGCCTTCAAAGTTGGAAGACTTGATACCGCCTGGGAAACCGGAGTGACGGTAGTACATTTTGTCTTGCGCTTTGTTGCCGGTAACACGTACCTGCTCAGCGTTGATGATCACGATGTAGTCACCGGTGTCAACGTGAGGGGTGTACTCAGGCTTGTGCTTGCCACGCAGACGGCTGGCGACTTCAGTGGCCAGACGACCCAGGGTCTGACCAGCGGCGTCGACGACAAACCAGTCGCGCTGAACTGTTTCCGGTTTTGCAGTAAAAGTTGTCATTCTTTAATAGCCTCAGGGGCCGCCCTGTAAATTAGACGGCGGATCTTACTGAATAGTGCTTACTTTGACAAGTCAAAGGCAGCCGGATACAGACGCTATCGGGGGCTCGGGTCGGCGCGTCCGTTCAACGGCAAGATTCTTCGGCAGGCGGCGCATCACTTCCACTGCAGAAAGAGGTGGGCAATTATGCAGATTGCGAAAAAAAATTCAACCTGCTTTTATGATTGTTTTCCCTGAAGGAGTACCCGATGGATTATCGACAGCTGGGCCGTACGGATCTGAACGTGAGCGCGATAGCCCTGGGCACCATGACCTGGGGCGAGCAGAACAGCGAGGCAGAGGCCTTCGCGCAGATCGAAAGGGCCAAGGCGGCGGGGATCAACTTCCTCGACACCGCAGAAATGTACCCGGTGCCGCCCAAGGCCGACACCTATGCCACCACCGAGCGTTACATCGGTAATTACTTCAAAAGCCGCGGTGACCGTGCCGACTGGATCCTCGCCAGCAAGATCGCCGGCCCCGGCAACACCATCGACTACATCCGCGATGGCCACCTGCGCCACAACCGCAAGCACATCGTCGAGGCACTGGACGCCAGCCTCAAGCGCCTGCAAACCGACTGGATCGACCTCTACCAGTTGCACTGGCCGGAGCGCAGCACCAACTTCTTCGGCCAACTGAGCTACAAGCACAAGGACGAAGACGACCTCACCCCGCTGGAGGAAACCCTCGAAGCCCTGGACGAGCAGGTCAAGGCCGGCAAGATCCGCCATATCGGCCTGTCCAATGAAACCCCGTGGGGCACCATGAAATTCCTGGCCCTGGCCGAAGCCCGCGGCTGGACCCGCGCGGTATCGATCCAGAACCCCTACAACCTGCTCAACCGCAGCTTTGAAGTGGGCCTGGCCGAAGTGGCCATCCGTGAGCAATGCGGCCTGCTGGCTTACTCGCCCCTGGCGTTCGGCATGCTCAGTGGCAAGTACGAAGGTGGCGCACGCCCGGCCAAGGCGCGCCTGACGGAGTACAGCCGCTTCAGCCGCTACTTCAACCCGCAGTCGGAGGCGGCGTGCAGCCGTTACGTGGCACTGGCGCGGGAGCATGGCCTGGATCCGGCGCAGATGGCGTTGGCGTTTGTGACCCAACAGCCGTTCGTGACCAGCAACATTATTGGCGCAACATCGCTGGAGCAACTGGACAGCAACATCGCCAGTGCTGATCTGAAGCTGTCGAAAGAGGTGTTGGAAGGGATTGAGGCGATTCAGAAGGATCATCCGAATCCTGCGCCTTGATTGATCTGTAGAGCGCTATCGGGGGGCAAGTCGAATCGTCGCACCGCCCCGATAGGGCCCTCACAAACAACACAGCACTCAAAGCGCCCGCGCAATGATCTCCTTCATGATCTCGTTGGTCCCCGCATAAATCCGCTGCACCCGCGCATCCGCCCACGCCCGCGCAATCGGGTATTCCCACATGAAGCCGTAGCCGCCGTGCAACTGCACACACTCGTCGAGCACCTTGCATTGCAGGTCCGTGGCCCAGTACTTGGCCATCGCGGCAGTGGGCACATCCAGCTTGCCTTCCAGGTGCAACGCCATGCATTTGTCGACGAATACGCGGCCGATCTGAATTTCAGTGGCCATCTCCGCCAGCTTGAAACGGGTGTTCTGGAAGTCGGCAATCGCCTTGCCGAACGCCTTGCGCTCTCGGGTGTATTCCAGGGTCCACTGCAACGCCGCCTCGGCGGATGACAGTGCGCCAATTGCCACCGTCAAACGCTCCTGGGGCAGCTCCTGCATCAGGTAGGCAAAGCCCATGCCGGCCTGGCCCAGCAGGTTTTCCTTGGGCACCCGCACGTCCTGGAAGAACAGCTCCGAGGTGTCCTGGGCCTTCATGCCGACCTTCTCCAGGCGCTTGCCCTTGGCGAAGCCGGGCGTATCGGCCTCCACCAGAAACAAACTGGTGCCCTTGGCACCGGCCTTGGGATCGGTCTTGGCGACCACGATCACCAGCTCAGCCAGGTACCCGTTGGTGATAAAGGTCTTGGAGCCATTGATCACGTACTCATCACCGTCCAACACGGCGGTGGTCTTGACCCCTTGCAAGTCGGACCCGGCACCCGGCTCGGTCATGGCGATGGCCGTGACCATCTCGCCGGAGATCAACTTGGGCAGGTACTTGTGTTTCAGCGCTTCACTGCCGTAATGCAGGATGTAGGGCGCGACAATGTCCGAATGCAGGGAAAAGCCGATGCCAGTCAGGCCCAGGCGACTGATCTCTTCGATCACTACCGCGCTGTAGAGAAAGTCCGCGCCCAGCCCGCCGTACTCCTCCGGCAGATGGGAACACAACATCCCCGCCTCCCCCGCCTTGCTCCACAGGTTACGGTCGATATAGCCCTGCTTCTCCCATTGCCCGTGAAACGGTGCAGCGTCTTTTTCAAGAAAGGTGCGCACGCTCTGGCGGAAGAGTTCGTGCTCCGGGCTGAACAAGGTTCTCGGAATCATGGGTCACCTGCGTGGATTGTCGGACAAGGACGAACCCACAGAGCCTATGCCCCGATGGCGTCACAGGACACTGGACACATGCGACAAAAAATAAGACGATCCAGCCGTCTGGTGACCACTTTCCCCTATAAGAATAAATGAAATTATGTCTAACCAAATCTCCACGCCGTTGCGGCGCGTCAGCATTTTGGCCATTGATCGGGTATTCGCTTCAACCCTGATGCAAGCCAAGGATTTCTTCCATCTTGCCAGCCTGCGTTATGGCAAACAGCAAGGCCTGGGCCTGACCCCAGCGTTCGAAACGCGCCTGGTGAGCCCCGACGGAAAATCGGTGCGCAGTTTCAGTGATGTGATCATGCCAGTGGACGGCGGCCTGGAAGACGCCGACATCATCGTGCTACCAGCCTTCTGGGATGACTTCGATGCCCTGTGCGCACGCTACCCACAAGTGCTGCCGTGGCTGCGCGAACAGCATGCACGGGGCGCGGTACTCTGCGGCGAAGCCACCGGGGTGTTCTGGCTGGCCGAAGCCGGCCTGCTCGATGGCAAGGAGGCGACCACCTACTGGCGTTTCTTCAACGCGTTCGGCGAACGCTTCCCCAAGGTCCAGCTCAACCAGGACAAGCACCTCACCGACGCCGACAACCTGTATTGCGCCGGCGGCACCACCTCGGCGTGCGACCTGTATATCTACCTGATCGAACGCTTCTGCGGCGCCAACATCGCCCAGGCCGTGGCCCGCGACATCCTCTACGAAGTGCAGCGCAGCTACTCGCCGGGACGTATCGGTTTTGGCGGGCAGAAGCTGCACCAGGACGTGATCATCCTGCAGATCCAGCATTGGCTCGAAGAGCACTTCGCCGACAAATTCCGCTTCGAAGACGTCGCCCGGGAACACGGCATGAGCATCCGCAACTTCATGCGCCGCTTCCAGACCGCCACCGGCGACAAGCCGCTGCACTACCTGCAACGGCTGCGTATCGAGACGGCCAAGGGCCTGCTCTCGGGCAGCCGCAAGAGCATCAAGACCATCAGTTATGAGGTGGGTTACGACGATGCGAGTTTCTTTGCGCGGTTGTTTCGCCAACACACCGAGTTATCGCCGAACCAATACCGCCAGCAATTCCAACAGGCTGCGTAAGCAAATGTGGGAGGGGGCTTGCTCCCGATAGCGGTGGATCAGTCAGTGCATCTGTTACTGAAAGACCGCTATCGGGGTAAGCTCCCTCCCACACTTGACCTACATCGGTCTTAGGGTTTGTGCCCGCGCGACAGGAACTCGTGGGACTGCATTTCCAGCAAACGGCTCAATGTCCGCTGGAATTCGAAGTTCAAGCGCCCGCCGGTATACAGGTCCTTGAGTTCGACTTCCGCCGAGATGATCAACTTGACGTTACGGTCGTAGAACTCGTCGACCATGTTGATAAACCGTCGTGCGATATCGTCGGTGGTGACGCTCATCTGCTCCACGCCGCTGAGGATCACCGCGTGGAAGATCTTGCCCAGTTCGATGTAGTCGTTCTGGCTGCGCGGGCCGTCGCACAGTTGGCGGAATTCGAACCAGGCCACGTCATCGCAGGTACGCAGGGCGATGATTTCGCGGTTCTCGATCATCAGCTTGTCGTTTTCCACCGCCTGGGTGCATTCCGGCGTAAGGGCGCGGAAGCTTTTGCGCAGGCTTTCGTGCGCCGCTTCGTTCAGCGGGAAGTGGAACAACTCCGCTTGCTCGAGGTGACGCAGGCGGTAGTCGACGCCGCTGTCGACGTTGACGATCTCGGTGTTCTGCTTGATCAGCGCGATGGCCGGCAGGAAGCGCGCGCGCTGCAGGCCGTCCTTGTACAAGCCGTCGGGCACGATGTTCGAGGTGGCGACCAGGGTCACGCCGTTCTTGAACAACTCTTCCATCAGGGTGCCGAGGATCATGGCATCGGTGATGTCGGAGACGAAGAATTCATCGAAGCAGATGACCCGCGCCTCATCGGAGAAACGCTTGGCGATGATGGTCAACGGGTTTTTCTCACCCGGCAGGGTCTTCATCTCTTCGTGCACGCGCTTCATGAAGCGGTGGAAGTGTGTCCGTACCTTTTCCTTGAACGGCAGCGCCTCAAAGAACGTATCGACCAGGTAGGTCTTGCCCCGGCCTACACCGCCCCAGAAATACAGGCCCTTGACCGGCACGTGGTCTTTCTTGCCAAACAGCTTGCTGAGCATCCCCGGCTTGCTCTGTGAGGCCGCGACCAGGTCGTCGTACAGGCGCTGCAAATGACGCACCGCCGTTTCCTGGGCCGCGTCATGGAAGAATTCAGGGCGTTTCAGATCAGCTTGGTATCGTTCTAGGGGCGTCATAATTTCGTTAGCAAGGCAACAAAAACGGGCCGTCACTGTAACGACGGCCCTGGATAATGGCAATCAACCCTTGGTCGGGTTAATCCTCGATTGGGGTCAACGCGATGCGCAAGGCTTCGATGGCGGCATCACGGGATGCGGCATCGGCGAACTCGGCGCTGTCGGCCACTGCGGCGCCGTCCAGCCATACGCTGAAGCTCAGAGCTTCGCTGCGTACATCCAGCGCAGCGCCACTTTGCAGTTGCTTGGTCACCGCGCCGGCCGCCTTGCCATCGGCAAAATTGCGCGACAGCAGCAGCTGCTCGCCATCGGCGGCCAACAGGCGGAAGCGGAAGCTGCCGTCGTCTTCACGGAAGCTCACGAAACGCGCGGCTTTCACGGCTTTCTTCTTGGTAGCGACCGGCGCCGCAGCCTGGTTGACGAACGAACGCAGGCCCACCGCTTCGCGCAACTCGGCCAGGAATGGCGCGGCTACGGCACGGGCTTTCCTGGCGCCGACCTGCAACAAGTCTTCCATGTCCGACGGGCGCGACATCAGCTGGTGGTAACGCTCGCGCGCTTCGCCCAATTGGCTGTCCAGCAGCTGGAACAGACGGTTCTTCGCCTCGCCCCAGCCCAGGCCTTGCAGCAGTTCGCCGCGGAATTGTTCTTCCTGGGCCTTGCTGGCAAATGCCTGGTAGAGGGTGAACAGGTGCGAGTTGTCCGGATCCTTGGCTTCGCCGGGCGCGCGGGAGTCGGTAACGATCCGCGAGATGGCGTCTTTCATGTCCTTGGCGCTGGTGAACAACGGGATGGTGTTGTCGTAGCTCTTGGACATCTTGCGACCATCCAGGCCCGGCAAGGTGGCAACGCTTTCCTCGATCAACGCCTCGGGCATGGTGAAGAATTCTTTACCGTTGCCGAACAGGTGGTTGAAGCGCTGGCCGATGTCGCGGGCCATTTCCACGTGCTGGATCTGGTCGCGGCCCACCGGCACCTTGTGCGCGTTGAACATCAGGATGTCCGCCGCCATCAGCACCGGGTAGCTGTACAGGCCCATGGTGATGCCCGCATCCGGGTCTTCGCCGGTCTCCACGTTCTTGTCCACCGAGGCCTTGTACGCATGGGCGCGGTTGAGCAGGCCCTTGGCGGCGACGCAGGTCAGCAGCCAGGTCAGCTCGGGGATTTCCGGGATGTCGGACTGACGATAGAAGGTCACCCGGTTCACATCCAGGCCACCGGCCAGCCAGGTCGCCGCGATTTCCATACGCGAACGCTGGATGCGCTGCGGGTCATCGCATTTGATCAGGGCGTGGTAGTCGGCCAGGAAGTAGAAGGAGTCGGCATTGGCATCCTGGCTGGCCAGGATCGCCGGGCGGATCGCACCGGCGTAGTTGCCCAGGTGCGGCGTGCCGGTGGTGGTGATGCCGGTGAGGATACGGGTACGAGTCGTCATGGGTAATCGCTTATCAGACTGCTATCAATTCGAGAGGCGCGGCAGCACCAGATCCTTGAGATCGGTGAGCTTGCCATGAAAAAAGTGCCCGCATTCTGCCACTTTCAGCAGCTCATGGGGGCGTTTCAAGGCGGCGGACCAGTCGTAGACGGTTTGCGGGTCGACCACTTCGTCGGTTTCCGGCTGGATCAGGGTCAACGGGCAGCTGTGGGGCAGCACATCGGTATCGCGCAGGCGCATAACCGCCGCGGCGACCATGAACAGGTGCGCGAGCTTTTCGCCTTTGGCTTCCAGGCGGCCGCCGAGGCTTGCCGCCACGTAGCCACCAAAGGAAAAACCGAGCAGGGTGATCGGCAGGTCGGGGTGTTTTTCACGCAGCCAGGTGGCAGCCGCTTCGGCATCGTCCACTTCACCGGTGCTCATGTCGTGGGTGCCGGCACTCGCGCCGACGCCACGGTAATTGAAACGCAAAGTAATCAACCCGGCATCACGAGCTGTGCGTTGCAGGGTCGAAACGACTTTATTGAGCATGGTCCCGCCCTGCACCGGATTAGGGTGGCAGATCAGCGCCAGGCCACGTGGCTCGGGGTGATCCAGGTACAGGGCTTCCAATTGGCCTACCGGGCCATCGATCAAAACGGGGGTTTCACGCATGAGCAAGGAATGAACTCCGTGACCTCTCAAAGGGTCGACTCGTCTAGCTAAAAGTCTGTGCATGGCATCATTGCGAGCTTAATCGCGGTATACAGCGCAGGTTTGAGCCGTTAACGTAAAGCAAAGCCGTTTATAGAGGAAGGACTCGTGGAACACTCGCTCTTAGTTTGGTTGTTGCCGACTCTCGCCTTGGTTGCCGGTGTCGCCATTGGATTCCTGGTTGCCCGCCTGCTGCCGAATGCCGCGCCTAACCGCACGCAGCGTCAGTTGGATGACATTCAGGAACGTTTTGACAGTTATCAGAACGAGGTTGTTACCCACTTCAACAGCACCGCGACCCTGGTCAAGAAACTCACCCAGAGCTACCAGGAAGTACAGGATCACCTCGCCGATGGCGCAAACCGCCTGGCCCTCGACGACATCACCCGCCAGCGCCTGCTGGCCGCGCTGCATTCCGATGCACCGCAAACTCCGCGGGAACGCCTGACTCCCCCCCGGGAGAACCAGGAACCGCCACGGGACTACGCGCCAAAAACACCGAACGCCCCGGGGATGCTGGATGAGCATTACGGCTTGAAGAAGTAAGTTATTTTCAAGCAATAGAAAAGCCCGGTTGATCGCTGATCAACCGGGCTTTTTGTTGGGCATCATTCTCCAGAACATTGGGCCTCAGGCCACAGGTTGCTCTTGAAGCCACCCACCCTCGATCCGCACATGCCGCCCATGGAAACGCTTGAGGCTGCTGCGGTGGCCGACGCTGACAATGCTCAACCCCGGCAGCTCATCAATCAACGCCTGATACAACGTCGCCTCATCTTCTTCATCCATCGCCGACGTCGCCTCGTCCATGTACAGCCATTGCGGCGCGAACAACAAGGCACGGGCAAAGGCCAGGCGCTGTTGCTCGCCGGGCGAGAGCATGCGTTGCCAATGGTTGGCTTCGTCCAGGCGCTCCACCAGGTGCGGCAGGCGACAGGTTTCCAGGACCTGTGCATAACGTTCTGCCGAATAGACGCTGTCGTCCTGTGGGTAACTCAACACCGCCTTGAGCGTGCCGATCGGCAGGTAAGGCTTCTGCGGCAGGAACAGGTAACGCCTGGCCGGCAGGCGAATACTGCCGTGACCAGCCGGCCACAGATGTCCCATGGCGCGCAGCAAGGTACTTTTGCCGCTGCCGGAACGGCCGCTGAGCATGACGCGCTGGCCCGGTTCAACGATCATGTTGGCGTCGGTCAGCAGGTGGCGACCATCCACCAGGTTCAAGCCCAGACCTTGCACCACAAGACGCTCGCCTTCAGCGCTGACGTCGATGGCAGCTGGGCGCTGCTCGTTTTCACGCATGGCCTGCTGAAAACTCAGTAGACGATCGCTGGTCGCGCGCCAACCGGCCAGGTCGGCGTACGCGCTGATAAACCAGCTGAAGTTGCCCTGCACGTTGCCGAACGCCGAGTTGATTTGCATCAGCTCGCCCAGTTCGATCTTGCCGGAAAAGTAGCGCGGGGCAGCCACGATAAACGCAAAGACGATCGCAATCTGTTCATAGCCGGCAGTGAAGAACGTCAGGCGCTTGGACACCTTCATGATGTCCCAGTAGTTATGCCAGACCTTCCCGAACCGCGCGCTCAAACGCTGATTCTCATTGGGTTCGCCGTTGTACAGGGCGATGCTCTCGGCATTCTCCCGCACCCGCACCATGGAGAAACGCAAGTCCGCTTCGAAGCGTTGCTGCTGGTTGCTCAAGCCGATCAAACGACGACCGATCAGATGGGTCAGCCAACTGCCGACACCGGCATAGACCAATGCACACCAGAACATGTAGCCGGGGATGGTGATACCGAACACTTCAATACTGCCGGACACGCCCCACAGGATGATGGAGAACGACACCAGGCTGACCACATTGCGCAACAGCCCAAGGCCAAGACTCAGGGTGTTCAGGGTAAAGCTGTTGAGGTCTTCGGAAATCCGCTGGTCCGGGTTATCGGTGTAGCCGCCCTGCTCGAGCTGGTAGTAGTTCTTGTCGCCAAGCCAGCGGGCAAAATACTTTTCGGTGAGCCATGCACGCCAGCGAATGGTCAGCATCTGGGTGAGGTAGAGGCGGTAGACCGCGCCGAGAATCGCCACCGTGGCGATACCGCAGAAGTAAACGATCTGTTGCCAGAAGGCCGCGGTGTCCTTGTTTTCCAGGGCGTTGTAGAAGTCCTTGTACCAGTGGTTGAGCCACACGGAAATGGCCACGCTGAACAGCGACAGGCCAATCACCACGGCGAGCAACAACCAGGCCTTACCCTTCTCTTCACTTCGCCAATAAGGCGTGATCATCCCCCAGGTTCGGCGAAAAAATTGCCCACGCACAGCGTCATTGACCGCAGAGTACTCAGCGTTCTGATTCATCGTTCAGGCTCGTAGGGAGGAAGGCAGGCGTTTGAACCGATCATAGGTGATCGGTTCAGGGTTCCGTGCGGCCTGAAGCAGGCTGTTCAGCTTAGGTTCAGCGTCGTACCGGACGCTTCTGCAGCTTGCGTTGCAGGGTGCGCCGGTGCATGCCCAGGGCGCGGGCAGTGGCGGAGATATTGCCTTCGTGTTCGGTGAGGACGCGCTGGATGTGTTCCCACTGCAGGCGGTCCACCGACATCGGGTTTTCCGGCACCAGGGTGTCGAGGTCGGCGTGCTCGGACAGCAACGCAGCCAACACATCGTCGGCATCCGCCGGTTTGCACAGGTAGTTGCAGGCACCGCGCTTGATGGCTTCGACAGCCGTGGCAATGCTGGAGTAACCGGTGAGGATCACCACGCGCATTTCCGGGTCGAGTTCCAGCAGCTTGGGCAACAGCACCAGGCCGGAATCGCCGTCCATTTTCAGGTCGAGCGCGGCGTAGTCCGGCAAGTCGGCCTGGGCGATGGCCAGGCCTTCTTCGGCGGAGCCGGCGGTGCTCACGCGAAAGCCGCGACGGCTCATGGCGCGCGCCATCACGCGGGTAAACGTGGCGTCATCATCTACCAGCAACAGGTGCGGCAGTTCTTCGCCTTCGACTTGGATCTCGTCACTCATCGATATCTCCTCGTGCGACACGGGGCAGGCGCAGCTCGGTGAGCGTACCGCCTTCCTCATGACTATAGAGCTTCACTGAGCCGCCCGCGCGGGTCACGCTGGCCTTGCTCAAAAACAGGCCCAGGCCGAAGCCTTTGCCCTTGGTGGTAAAGAAAGGTTTGCCGATCTGCTCGGCGATGGCCAGCGGCACGCCTGCGCCGTGGTCGCGAATGCTGATCGTCAAGTCATCCACATCCCAATCCAGCCGGACTTCCAGGCCTTCGGGGCAGGCGTCGGCGGCGTTGTTCAGTAGATTGAGCAAGGCTTGGGTCAGGTCCGGCGGAGGCGCCAGGCGCGGCACGGCCCCCTGCCCCAGCAGATGGAAACGGTAGCTGGCTTCGGGGCGCATCAGGTGCCAGCGGTTCAGGGCTTCGTCGAGCCACTGGGTCACGTCCTGCATCTCGACCGCCAGGCGGCGATTGGCTTCAGCCGCGCGTACCAGTTGCTGCAAGGTTTGCTTGCATTGCTTGACCTGTTCGCGCAGCACGCCGAGATCCTCTTGCAGCGCCGGGTCGTGATGGTCCTGGGTCATTTCGTTGAGCAGCACGCTCATGGTCGCCAGCGGCGTGCCCAATTCGTGAGCCGCGCCGGCGGCCTGGGTGGCGACGGCGAGCAGTTGCTGGTCACGCAGGCCTTCTTCGCGGCGAATGGCGCGTAGCTCTTCCTGGCGGCGCAACTCTTCGGCCATGCGCGCAGCAAAAAAAGTGATCACGGCGGCAGACAGGGCAAAGCTCAGCCACATCCCGTAGATCTGCAGGTTTTCGCGGGCGATGGGGAATGTCTGCAATGGATAGAACCGCGCCAGCAGCAGGGTGTACAGGGTCAGGGCGATACCCGACAGCACCACCGAGTAGCGCCACGGCAAGGTCACCGCAGCGATGGTCAATGGCACCAGGTAATAAGACACGAACGGGTTGGTGGAACCGCCGGAGAAATACAGCAACACACTGTGGATAAACAGGTCGCAGGCCAATTGCAGGGCGTATTCCAGCTCGGTCACCGGCCAGGTGGTGCGCAACCGAATGGCGGTAAACACACACAGCACGATGGAGAAACCCAGGGTCACGCCCAATTGCAGCCACGGCAGCGGCAGCAGGTCGAACCAATAGGCGAGCCCGACCGAACCAGCCTGCGCGGCCAGTACCAGGGTACGAATGAACGTCAGGCGCCAGAGGTTCTGGCGGGTGGCGGAAGTCAGTTTTACGGCGGCGAGCATGAGCTCTCCCGATGAGCGCTGCAGGCGGATCGGCAGGAGTATAAACGAAGCGGGCACGCTGGCATGGCGCGTGTGGCTCTTTGCCGCAGGCCGGGCGAACGACCGTTCGTCGGCGGCCGCACAATGTGTAGCGAATATGTAAACCCGAAGAACCCGACACCACCGTCTACAGTCATACCGATACGAACACCCTAAGGAGCTTCCATGTCTCGTTTCACTCGCAGTGCAGTTGTTCTCACCCTCAGCGCAAGCGCCCTGGCCAGCCTTCCGGCACTGGCCGCCGATGCACTGAATTACAACCAGATTTCCCTGCGCGCCGAGGTCAGCCAGGAAGTGGCCCGCGACAAAATGATCGTCACCCTCTACACCGAGTCCCAGAACGCCGACCCGGCCAAGCTCGCCGCCGAAATCACCACCACCATGAACAAGGCCCTGGGCCAGGCGCGCGAAGTCCAGAGCGTGACCTTGCGCCAGGGCAGCCGCAACAGCTACCCGATCTACGACAACAAGAACCAGAAGATCACCGGCTGGCGCGAGCGCGCCGAACTGCGCCTGGAAAGCGCGGACTTCCCGGCGCTGTCCAAACTCACCGGCGAGTTGCTCAATACCCTGAAAATGGAAAACATGGACTTCGCCATCGCCGACACCACGCGCAAGACCAGCGAAGACGCCCTGCTCAAGGACGCGGTCGCCGCGTTTAAAGCACGCGCGCAACTGGCCACCGATGCGCTGGGCGGCAAGGGCTACAAGATCGTCAACTTGAACTTCAACACCAATGGCTACCCACAACCTTATGCCCGTGGCGGAATGATGATGAAGGCGGCCATGATGGATTCAGCACCGACGCCGGAAGTGGAGGCAGGTACCAGCCAGGTCAGCATGAGCGCCGATGGGGTGATCGAAGTGCAGATGCCGTAACCCCTACCCGGCAAACCTGAACGGCGGTAACCTCGGTGACCGCCGTTTTCGTTTGGGCAGCGTTTATATGCCTGCCACTTCTAGGGGTCTCCATGGAAAGAACCACCTTCAAACCGCTCCTCCTTGCCGCAGGCCTGCTGGCCTTTATGCCGATGGCCCATGCAGCCAGCACCCTGGTCTACTGCTCCGAAGCCAGCCCCGCCGGTTTCGACCCCAGCCAGTACACCAGCGGCACCGACTTCGATGCGTCCGCCGAAACCGTGTTCAACCGCCTGACCCAGTTCAAGCGTGGCGGCACTGAAGTCGAACCGGGCCTGGCCACACGCTGGGAGGTGTCCAAGGATGGCCTGGCCTACACCTTCCACCTGCGCGAAGGCGTCAAGTTCCACACCACTGACTTCTTCAAACCCAGCCGCGATTTCAATGCGGATGACGTGCTGTTTACCTTCAATCGCCTGCTGGATGCCGAGAGCCCGTTCCGCAAGGCCTACCCTTCCGAATCGCCGTACTTCACCGACATGGGCCTGAACACCACGATCAAGAGCGTCGACAAACTCGACGAGCACACCGTGCGTTTCAACCTGAACAACGTCGATGCCTCGTTCGTGCAGAACCTGGCCATGAGTTTCGCCTCCGTGCAATCGGCCGAGTACGCCGCCCAGCTAATAAAGGAAGGCAAGGCCGAAGACATCAACCAGAAGCCGGTGGGCACCGGGCCGTTTGTATTCAAGCGCTACCAGAAGGACTCGCAGATTCGCTACGTGGCAAATAAGCAGTACTGGAAGCCCGAGGATGTGAAACTCGACAACCTGGTGTTCGCCATCACCCCGGACGCCGCGTCGCGCCTGCAAAAGCTCAAGGCCGGCGAATGCCAGGTCAGCGGCTACCCGCGCCCGTCGGACATCGAGGTGATAAAGCAGGACCCCAACCTGCGCGTGCTGCAGCAAGCCGGTTTCAACCTGGGCTTCCTGGCCTACAACGTGACCCACCCACCGCTGGACCAGCTCAAGGTCCGCCAGGCCCTGGACATGGCCATCGACAAGCCGGCTATCATCAAGGCGGTGTACCAGGGCGCCGGACAATTGGCGCAGAACGCACTGCCACCCGCGCAGTGGTCTTATGACCCGACCATCAAGGATGCCCCGCACGATCCGACCAAGGCCCGCGCGCTACTAAAAGAAGCAGGGGTTGCACCGGGCACTACCATCAACCTGTGGGCAATGACCGTCCAGCGCGCTTCCAACCCGAACGCGCGCATGTCGGCCCAGATGATCCAGCAGGATTGGGAGAAAGTCGGCATCAAGGCCAATATCGTCAGCTATGAGTGGGGCGAATACATCAAGCGTGCCAAAAATGGCGAGCACGATGCGATGATTTATGGCTGGACCGGCGACAACGGCGACCCGGATAACTGGCTCGGCGTGCTCTACAGTTGTGCCGCGGTCAAGGGCAGCAACTACGCCAAATGGTGTAACCCGGCCTACGACAAACTGGTGCAGCAGGCCAAGGTCAGCAGTGACCGCGAGCAGCGCATCAAGTGGTATCAACAGGCACAAAAAATTCTTAAAGAACAAGTACCTATAACGCCCATTGCAAACTCGACGGTTTTCCAACCCCTGCGCAAGGAAGTGAAGGACTTCAAGATCAGCCCCTTTGGGCTGACACCGTTCTACGGCGTGAGTCTAGATAAGTAACAGCAATGCCCCAACCGAGTGCGCTAGACGCCTCGGTTGACCCTCTCTGGTGCACCTTGTGCACCGAAAAAAACCCATAAATACGTTCAAATATGTCAAAACTTTCATAATTGCGACATTCCTGTACGTTCGTACCACTCTTTCCGCCTTGCGACGGTTCAGCATCTTGCAATGGGTATGGCGCCTGCATAAGTATCCGCAGGCCGACTCACGAGGTCGCCCTCACCACCAAAAATGACAACAAATCATGAGGCCAACATGCTTAAACACGCAGTCCTTCCGTTATTAGTGAGCGCTGGCCTTATGGCCGCGGCCCCATTCGCTCAAGCGGCGAATAACCTGGTGTTCTGCTCCGAAGGGAGCCCGGCCGGTTTCGACCCAGGCCAGTACACCACCGGAACAGACTTCGATGCTTCGGCCGAAACCATGTTCAACCGCCTGAGCCAGTTCGAACGAGGCGGCACCGCCGTTGTTCCTGGCCTGGCCACCAGCTGGGACGTGTCCCCGGATGGCCTGACCTACACCTTCCACCTGCGCGAAGGCGTCAAGTTCCATACCACCCCATACTTCAAGCCGACTCGTGAATTCTCGGCTGACGACGTCCTGTTCACCTTCAACCGGATGATCAACAAAGACGATCCATTCCGTAAGGCCTACCCCACCGAGTTCCCGTACTTCACGGACATGGGGATGGACACCAATATCAAGAACATCGAGAAGGTCGATGCCCACACCGTCAAGTTCACCCTTGGCACCGTGGACGCCGCGTTCATCCAGAACCTGGCCATGAGCTTCGCTTCCATCCAGTCGGCCGAATACGCCGCCCAGCTGTTGAAAAACGGCACGCCCCAGGACATCAACCAGAAGCCGGTCGGTACTGGCCCGTTCGTATTCAAGAGCTACCAGAAAGACTCGAACATTCGCTACACCGGCAACAAGGACTACTGGAAACCTGAGGACGTGAAGATCGATAACCTGATCTTCGCCATCACCACCGACCCGTCGGTGCGTATCCAGAAGCTGAAGAAAAACGAGTGCCAGATCACCCTGTTCCCACGTCCGGCCGACCTCAAGGCGCTGGGTGAAGACAAGGACCTGAAACTGCCGCACCAGGCCGGTTTCAACCTGGGCTATGTCGCCTACAACGTCATGGACAAGGTCAAGGGCAGCGACCAGCCCAACCCACTGGCTGACCTGCGCGTGCGCCAGGCGCTGGACATGTCGGTGAACAAGCAGCAGATCATCGACTCCGTCTACCAGGGCGCAGGCCAACTGGCGGTCAACGCCATGCCGCCAACCCAATGGTCCTACGACACCACCATCAAGGACGCCAAGTACGATCCCGAGAAAGCCAAGGCGCTGCTCAAGGAAGCGGGTGTCAAGGAAGGTACCGAGATCGTTCTGTGGGCGATGCCGGTTCAGCGCCCGTACAACCCGAACGCCAAGCTGATGGCCGAAATGCTGCAAAACGACTGGTCCAAGATCGGCCTGAAGGTCAAGATCACCAGCTACGAGTGGGGCGAGTACATCAAGCGTTCCAAAGGCGGCGAGAACCAGGCCATGATCATTGGCTGGAGCGGCGACAATGGTGACCCGGACAACTGGCTGAACGTGCTGTTCGGCTGCGACTCCCTGGCCGGTAACAACTTCTCCAAGTGGTGCGACAAGAAATTCGACGGCGTCGTGAAAGAAGCCAAGGCTACGTCGGACGTCGCCAAACGCACCGAGCTGTATAAGCAGGCGCAACATATCCTCAAAGATGCAGTCCCGATGACACCTATCGCGCACTCGACGGTGTATCAACCCATGCGCAACACCGTACAGGACTTCAAGATCAGCCCGTTTGGCCTGAACTCCTTCTATGGCGTGAGCGTAAGCGGCAAGTAAGGACCAATGACGGCGACGTTTCATAACGTCGCCGTTATTGCATCCGCCTGGACCGTAGGCAATAGACCACGCTCGTAATCGCCGCTTCCTACAGCTGCGAACTGCGACAAGTAGCTCTTTTGCCTACAAGGTCAGTCCAATTTGGCGCATTTACTGCGCAGTCCGCGACCCATACCGTCGTAGGACAGCAGAGGCTCCAACCTGGGAAAGGCACTTGCTGTGTGTGGGATCAGTAATGTCCCCCTGGCCGTACGCCAGGGTGATTGCTTGCTGATGACAACTACAAACAAGGATCGGGATCGTCATGCGCCATACCACCGTTCTATCCGCAATTTTTGGCACCAGCCTGCTGGCCGTAGCCACGATGGGCCAGGCGGCCGACAAGAAGAGCCTGGTGTTCTGCTCCGAAGGCAGCCCGGCAGGGTTCGACACCGCGCAGTACACCACCGCCACCGATAACGATGCGGCCGAGCCGCTGTACAACCGCCTGGTTGAGTTTGAAAAGGGAGCGACCAACGTCGTACCTGGGCTGGCGACCAAGTGGGACATTTCCGAAGACGGCCTGACCTACACCTTTCACCTGCGTGAAGGGGTGAAATTCCACAGCAACAAGGAATTCAAGCCAACGCGAGATTTCAACGCCGACGACGTGCTGTTCACCTTCAACCGCATGCTTGACCCCGACCACCCGTTTCGCAAGGCCTACCCGACTGAGTTTCCGTACTTCAACGGGATGAGCCTGAACAAGAATATCGCCAAGGTCGAAAAAACCGACCCGCATACCGTGGTGATGACGCTGAACTCGGTCGACGCTGCGTTCGTGCAGAACATCGCCATGAGCTTTGCCGCCATCCTGTCGGCCGAATACGCCGAGCAGTTGCTCAAGGAAGGCAAGCCCAGCGATATCAACCAGAAGCCGATCGGCACTGGTCCCTTTGTCTTCCAGCGCTATCAGAAAGACTCGCAGATCCGTTATGTGGGCAACAAACAGTACTGGGACCCGAGCAAGGTCAAGCTGGACCAGCTGATTTTTGCCATCAACACCGACGCCTCGGTGCGCGTGCAAAAGCTCAAGGCAGGCGAATGCCAGGTCACCCTGCACCCGCGCCCGGCCGACGTCGACGCGCTCAAGGCCGACCCGAACCTGCAATTGCTGACCAAGCCGGGCTTCAACTTGGGCTACATCGCCTACAACGTGCGCCACAAGCCCTTCGACCAGCTCGAAGTGCGCCAGGCGCTGGACATGGCGGTGAACAAGCAGAGCATCCTCAACGCCGTGTACCAGGGCGCGGGGCAGTTGGCAGTCAATGCCATGCCGCCGACCCAATGGTCCTACGACGACAGCATCAAGGACGCCGCCTACAACCCGGAAAAAGCCAAGGAACTGCTCAAGGCCGCCGGCGTGAAGGAAGGTACCGAGATCACCCTGTGGGCGATGCCGGTGCAACGGCCGTACAACCCCAACGCCAAGCTGATGGCCGAGATGCTGCAAAGCGACTGGGCCAGGATCGGACTGAAGGTCAAGATCGTCAGCTACGAGTGGGGCGAATACATCAAGCGCACCAAGAACGGTGAGCACGATGTCAGCCTGATCGGCTGGACCGGCGACAACGGCGATCCGGACAACTGGCTGGGCACCCTCTACAGCTGCGACGCCATCGGCGGGAACAACTACTCCATGTGGTGTGACCCGGCGTACGACAAGCTGATCAAGCAAGCCAAGGTCGTGACCGACCGCGAACAAAGGACTGTTCTGTACAAACAGGCACAGCAACTGCTCAAGCAGCAGGTGCCGATCACACCCGTCGCCCACTCGACGGTCAACCAGCCGTTAAGCGCCAAAGTCGAAGGCTTCAAAGTAAGCCCCTTCGGCCGCAACGTGTTCTCGGGCGTCAGCATTACCCCATAAGAAAATAACCGGATTGCAGGGAGCGAAGTTGGCTCTCTCGCAAACGTGCAGCCTTTTATTGGGAAATTTCCTACGGCAAACGTTTGCAACAGCTTGATCGAGTTACACACCCAATAGCCGGATCACCAAAAAAGACCGGCATTAAAAAGAGAACCAAAGGAGCTTCAACCCATGAAACTGAGCAGCAAAGCGCTTCTGGCCTTGGCCATCAGCAGCATCACGGCCACCGCCTATGCTGAACCCGCCAGCCAGGACTTCGTTCCGACCACATTGGCCGGCGCCAGCGCCCAAAGCGAGGCCAAAGGCTTTATTGACGGTCAAAGCCTGGGCGGTACAACCCGTAACTGGTACTCCAGCGAGAAGAAATTCCGTGGCCAGCGTTTCTCCTATGAGAAACACAATCAGACGCGCACCGACGCAAACCGCACAAACTGGGTACAAGGCACCATCCTCAATTACTCCTCGGGCTTCACCCAAGGCACCGTGGGGGTGGCGACCGAAGTCGCGGCTTACAACGCCGTGGTCCTGGACCGCAGCAAGCGTGATATCAAGGGCGGCTCCAACCGTACCCTGGCTGACTCCGACGGCGATGCAGTAGGCCAGTGGAGCAAACTGGGCCTGGCGAACGTCAAGTTCCGCGTGTCCAACACCACCTTGACCGCCGGTCGCCAGAACTTCAGCAGCGGAATCGTCGACACCATCGGCAACCGTGCCCTGCCTTCGAGCTTCGAGGGTGTGAGCTTCAACAGCGAAGAGTTCAGCAACTTGTCGTTCCAGGGCGGCATCTTTGATCGCGTTTCGCCGCGTACCGAACAAAGCCTGTCGAAATTCCGTTCCGAGTACGGCAATGGCCAGGAAACCGACAAGGTCAAGACCCTGGGCTTCAACTACCAGCCGTTCAAGAGCCTGAAAACCAGCGTGTTCGCCGCTAACGTCGAAGACTTCTGGAACCAGTACTACTTCGGTGCCACCCACGAATTGGGTGATGCACAGACCCTGGCACTGACCACCGGCCTGAACTACTACAAAACCACCGACACCGGCAGCAAGAAGATGGGCAACATCGACAACGACACTTACTCGTTGTCCCTGGGGCTGACCCACCAGGCCCACAGCCTGACCTTCTCGTACCAGGAAGTTAACGGTGACGAGTACTTCGACTACCTGCACGAAACCAACGGCATCTACCTGGCCAACTCCCTGACCTCTGACTTCAACAGCCCGAACGAGAAGTCCTTCCAGATCGCCTACGGCATCAACATGGCCGAATACGGCGTGCCGGGCCTGAAGTTCAACGTCTACTCGGCGCGCGGCTGGGGCATCGACGGTACTCACTACAACGGTACCGCCTACGGTGAAGCCGGCGCTTCGCGTAGCGACCTGCGCCTGATGGACGGCGAGAAACACCAGGAATACGGGGTTGGCACGTCCTACGCGATTCAGAGCGGCCCACTCAAGGCCACCACCATCCGTGGCACCTACGTGACTCACCGCGCCAGCGCACAACAGGCTGACGGCAACATCAAAGAGTTCCGCCTGGTCACCACCATCCCGTTCAACATTCTTTAACTAGCACCAGGTAGACGGCAGGCTCAGGACGAGCCTGCCGTCTACGCTTGTCTGGTCCCATCGATTGCAGAGGGCTCTGAATGAAAATGCTCCCGCTACAAGCTGCCGTTGCCGCTGCGCTGTTAAGCGTGGCTATCGGCGTATCGGCCAAACCCCTGGTGGTCTGCACCGAAGCCAGCCCGGAGGGTTTTGACCCGGTCCTGTACACCACGGCCGTCACCGCCGATGCCGCCGCAGAAACCATGTTCAACCGCCTGGTGGACTTCAAGCCCGGCACCACCGAGATCGTGCCAGCGCTCGCCACTTCCTGGGAAATCAGTGACGACGGCCTGACCTATACCTTTCATCTGCGCGACGACGTCAAGTTCCACACCACCGACTACTTCAAACCCACGCGCAACATGAATGCCGACGACGTGCTCTGGAGCTTCCAGCGTCAACTGGACCCGAAACACCCGTGGCACAACAAATCCAGCGTGGGCTACCCGTACTTTGAAAGCATGGGCTTCAAGGAACTGCTCAAGAGCGTGGAGAAGACCGATGACCATACCGTGGTCTTCACCCTGACCCGCCCTGAGGCACCGTTCCTGGCCGATGTCGCGATGCCGTTCACCGCCATCCACTCCGCCGAGTACGCCGACAAGCTACTCGCCGCCGGCAAGACCGAAGAGCTCAACAGCAAGCCGATCGGCACCGGCCCGTTCATTTTCACACGCTACCAGAAGGACGCTCAGGTGCGCTTCAAGGCCAACCCGGAGTACTTCCGTGGCAAGCCTCCGGCCGATCCGTTGATCCTGGCCATTGCGGTCGACAACAACGTGCGCCTGCAGAAGCTCAAGGCCAACGAATGCCAGATCGCGCTGTATCCCAAGCCCGACGACCTTCCCAGCATCAAGAAAGACCCGAACCTGAAGGTCGCCGAACTGGCGGCGATGACCACCGCATACACCGCCCTGAACACCACCCACAAGTACATGAGCGACGCGCGGGTGCGTCACGCGATCAACATCGCGTTCGACAAGAAAGGCTACAACGAATCCCTGTATGGCAAAGGCAACGCCGTGGATGCCACCGGGCCGTATCCGCCGACCCTGCTGGGCTTCAACGATAAGCTGAAAAACCCTGAACGCGACCTGGACAAGGCCCGCGCCCTGCTCAAGGAAGCCGGTGTACCGGAAGGCACCGAGTTCACCCTGTTCACCCGTAACGGCGGTGGCCCGACCAACCCGAATCCGATGCTCGGCGCCCAGCGCATGCAGGCGGATCTGGCGCAGATCGGCCTGAAAGTGAACATCAAGGTCATGGAGTGGGGCGAGATGCTCAAGCGCGCCAAAGCCGGCGAGCACGACATGGTTTCCGCCGGCTGGGCCGGTGACAACGGCGATCCGGATAACTTCCTTACGCCGAACCTGAGTTGCGATGCAGCGAAAAACGGCGAAAACTACGCCCGCTGGTGTAACAAAGAGTTTCAGGACTTGATCGATAAGGCCCGCGCCGACGCTGAACCCCAGCAGCGGGCCGCACTCTATCAACAAGCCCTGGAGGTTTTCGACAAGGACCAACCGTGGATTCCCATGGCGTACCCGAAAATGTTCACCGCCATGCGTAAAAACGTCGAGGGTTATACCCAAAGCCCTCTGACGAACAATAACTTCGCCACCACCCAGGTGAAGTAAATAAGAGAAACGCTCGGCACCGCCCACCAGGACGGTGCCGAACCTGCCTAACCGGCTGATTGAGGTACACCACAAGATGTTTAGTTTTATTGCCCGCCGACTGGGGTTATTGATCCCCACGTTTTTCGGCATCACGTTGCTCACGTTTGCGTTGATACGCATGATCCCTGGCGACCCTGTCGAAGTCATGATGGGCGAGCGGCGCGTCGACCCCGAGATGCACGCACAGGCAATGGAACGCCTTGGCCTTAACAAGCCGCTGTACGCGCAATACCTGGACTACGTCGGCAAGCTCGCCCACGGCGACCTTGGCGAATCCCTGCGTACCCGTACCAGCGTGTGGACCGAGTTCACCGCCCTCTTCCCGGCGACCCTGGAACTGTCCATGGCCGCCCTGTTGTTCGCCGGCATCCTGGGCCTGTTGGCCGGGGTGATCGCGGCACTCAAGCGAGGATCCCTGTTCGACCACGGGGTGATGGGCATCTCCCTGGCGGGCTATTCGATGCCGATCTTCTGGTGGGGCCTGATCCTGATCATGTTCTTCTCCGTGAGCCTGGGCTGGACCCCGGTGTCCGGGCGCATCGACCTGCTCTACGACATCGAGCCGCGCACCGGCTTCATGCTGATCGACACCCTGCTGGCCGACGAGCCGGACGCGTTCTGGGATGCGCTGCACCACCTGATCCTGCCGGCCATCGTGCTCGGCACCATCCCGTTGGCAGTGATCGCGCGGATGACCCGTTCATCCATGCTCGAAGTGCTGCGCGAAGACTACATCCGCACCGCCAAGGCCAAGGGCCTGTCGCCGGCGCGCGTGGTGTTCGTGCACGGCCTGCGTAACGCGCTGATCCCGGTACTCACCGTGGTCGGCCTGCAAGTCGGCACCCTGCTGGCCGGTGCGGTGCTGACCGAAACCATCTTCTCGTGGCCCGGCATCGGCAAATGGCTGATCGAAGCCATCGGCGCGCGGGACTACCCGGTGGTGCAAAACGGCATCCTGCTGATCGCCTGCCTGGTGATCCTGGTGAATTTCGTGGTGGACATCCTCTACGGCTTCGCCAACCCACGCATCCGTCACCAGCGCTGAGATCATGACCATGACCACACCTACTCCAGTGTCAGCAGTCGATCAAAGCCTGCTGTACCCGTCGCCGTACAAAGAATTCTGGCAAGCCTTTTCCAAGAACAAGGGCGCGGTTGCCGGCCTGCTGTTCATGTTGCTGATCGTGTTCTGCGCGATCTTCGCCCCTTGGGTAGCGCCGCATAACCCGAGCGAGCAATACCGCGATTTCCTGCTGACCCCGCCGTCGTGGCTGGAAGGCGGGCAGATCCAGTTCCTGCTCGGCACCGACGAACTGGGCCGCGACCTGCTCTCGCGCCTGATCCAGGGCTCGCGCCTGTCCTTGCTGATCGGCTTGTCGTCGGTGGTGATGTCGCTGATCCCGGGCATCCTGCTGGGTCTGTTCGCCGGTTTCTTTCCGCGCCTGCTCGGCCCGACCATCATGCGCCTGATGGACATCATGCTGGCCCTGCCCTCGCTGCTGCTGGCGGTTGCGATTGTCGCGATCCTCGGCCCTGGCCTGATCAACACCGTGATCGCCATCGCCATCGTGTCGCTGCCGTCCTACGTACGTCTGACCCGCGCTGCGGTGATGGGCGAGCTGAACCGTGACTACGTGACTGCCGCCCGCCTCGCCGGCGCCGGCCTGCCCCGCCTGATGTTCATCACCGTGCTGCCTAACTGCATGGCACCGCTGATCGTGCAAGCGACCCTGAGTTTCTCTTCGGCGATCCTCGATGCCGCCGCCCTGGGCTTCCTGGGCCTTGGCGTACAACCGCCAACCCCGGAGTGGGGCACCATGCTGGCTTCGGCCCGTGACTATATCGAACGCGCCTGGTGGGTGGTGAGCCTGCCTGGCCTGACCATTTTGCTCAGCGTGCTGGCAATCAACTTGATGGGTGACGGCCTGCGCGATGCGCTGGACCCGAAACTCAAGAACGCCGCCTGAGGAGATTCCCATGTCACTGTTAGAAATCAAGAATCTCAACGTCCGCTTCGGCGACAAGACCGCCGTGCCGGTGGTCGATGGCCTCGACATTGCCGTCGACAAGGGCGAAGTCCTGGCGATTGTTGGCGAGTCGGGCTCGGGTAAATCCGTGACCATGATGGCGCTGATGGGCCTGATCGAGCACCCCGGCATCGTCACCGCCGACGCCCTGAACTTCGACGGCAAGGACATGCTCAAGCTGAGCAACCGCCAGCGCCGCCAGATCGTCGGCAAAGACCTGGCGATGGTGTTCCAGGACCCGATGACCGCGCTGAACCCCAGCTACACCGTGGGTTTCCAGATCGAAGAAGTGCTGCGCCTGCATCTGAAGATGTCCGGCAAGCAAGCCCGCAAGCGCGCCATCGAGCTGTTGGAAAAAGTCGAGATCCCGGGAGCCGCCAGCCGTATGGACGCCTACCCGCACCAACTGTCCGGCGGTATGAGCCAGCGTGTGGCCATCGCCATGGCGATTGCCGGCGAGCCGAAACTGCTGATCGCCGACGAACCGACCACGGCATTGGACGTCACCATTCAAGCGCAGATCATGGACCTGCTCCTGGCCCTGCAAAAAGAGCAGAACATGGGCCTGGTGCTGATCACCCACGACCTGGCAGTGGTGGCTGAAACCGCCCAGCGCGTGTGCGTGATGTACGCCGGCCAAGCCGTGGAAGTCGGCCAGGTGCCGCAGTTGTTCGATATCCCGGCGCACCCGTACAGCGAAGCGCTGCTCAAGGCGATCCCCGAGCACAGCCTCGGCGCCACGCGCCTGGCCACGCTGCCGGGTATCGTGCCCGGCCGCTATGACCGCCCGCAGGGTTGCCTGCTGTCGCCACGCTGCCCGTATGTGCAGGAAAGCTGCCGTGCCCAGCGGCCCGGCCTTGATCCGAAAAGCAACAGCCTTGCGCGCTGCTTCTACCCCTTGAACCAGGAGGTGGCGTAATGGCCGTCGTTCTTACCGCCCGCGACCTGACCCGTCATTACGAAGTGTCCCGTGGCCTGTTCAAGGGCCACGCCACCGTGCGTGCCCTCAACGGCGTGTCCTTCGAACTGGAAGCCGGCAAGACCCTCGCGGTTGTAGGCGAGTCAGGTTGCGGCAAATCCACCCTGGCCCGTGCGCTGACGCTGATTGAAGAGCCATCCTCGGGCTCGTTGAAAATCGCCGGCCAGGAAGTCGCCGGTGCCGACAAGGCCCAGCGCAAGCAATTGCGCAAAGACGTGCAGATGGTGTTCCAGAGCCCGTATGCCTCGTTGAACCCACGCCAGAAGGTCGGTGATCAACTGGGCGAGCCGCTGCTGATCAACACCAACCTGTCCGCCGCCGAACGCCGCGAGAAAGTGCAGGCGATGATGAAGCAAGTGGGCCTGCGCCCTGAGCATTACCAGCGCTACCCGCACATGTTCTCCGGTGGCCAGCGCCAGCGGATCGCCCTGGCCCGCGCGATGATGCTGCAACCGAAAGTGCTGGTGGCGGATGAACCTACCTCGGCGCTGGACGTGTCGATCCAGGCCCAGGTGCTCAACCTGTTCATGGACCTGCAGCAGGAATTCAACACCGCCTACGTGTTCATCTCCCACAACCTGGCGGTGGTGCAGCACGTCGCCGACGATGTGATGGTGATGTACCTCGGCCGCCCGGTGGAAGTGGGCCCCAAGGAAGACATCTACGCGCGCCCCCTGCATCCGTACACCCAGGCGCTCCTCTCGGCCACCCCGACCATTCATCCGGATCCGAACAAACCGAAGATCAAAATCGTGGGCGAGTTGCCCAACCCACTGAACCCGCCGCCGGGCTGCGCTTTCCACAAGCGCTGCCCGTATGCGACGGCACGTTGCAGCAGCGAGGAGCCGCAGTTGCGCGCGCTGGATAACCGTCAAGTGGCTTGCCACTACGCGGAGCAATTCGTGGCCTAAAGCATCGCTGCCTCCCTAGAGGAGCCAGCACGCAGCGGTCATGCGTTTTACAGCCCTTCCCGTCAGGTTGCGCATCAACCTGGTGGGAGGGGCTTTCTTTTGGGCACGGTTAACTGTCGCCGTCGTCATAGGTTTCGCTGTCTTCCCCTTCGTTATAGGGGTTTTCTGCATCTTCCTTGGGCGCAGGCTGGGCCTGGGGTTGCCAACTGCCGGAGTTGACCTCGTTCTGCTTTTTCTTGGTGACCGGCCCCGTGTCTTTCCACTGCGGCGCTCCTGCGCCCGCCAGTGCCGGAAGGGGCGCCAGCCCCAGGACGGCCAGCAACACCAGAGGGATGGCGCGTTGAGCATTTCGCACGGTGATCTCCTTTGCAGTCGGTGGTTAAACGCTAGACCCGATGCCGGATTCTCGCCAATCCCATGCCTGGAGGAGAAAAAAATGTGGGAGGGGGCTTGCTCCCGATAGCGTACTGTCTGCCTCGAATGTACTGGCTGACACACTGCTATCGGGGGCAAGCCCCCTCCCACATTTGTTTTGCGGCGCTCAGACCTTAGTGGTGCTCGCGGGTCGCGCGGAATTTCACATCCGGCCAGCGCTCTTCCATCAGCGCCAGGTTGACCCGGGTCGGGGCCAGGTAGGTCAGGTGACCACCGCCGTCAAGCGCGAGGTTTTCCACGGCCTTGTTGGAGAACTCTTCCAGCTTCTTCTTATCGGCGCATTCGATCCAGCGCGCGGAGTACACGGTGATCGGCTCGTAGGAGCATTCGACCTTGTATTCCTCTTTCAAGCGGCTGGCGACTACATCGAACTGCAGCACACCCACGGCGCCGAGGATGATGTCGTTGCTGCGCTCAGGGAAGAACACCTGGGTAGCGCCCTCTTCCGCCAGTTGCTGCAGGCCTTGGCGCAATTGCTTGGATTTCAGCGGGTCACGCAGGCGCACGCGGCGGAACAGTTCCGGGGCGAAGTGCGGGATACCGGTGAAGCCCAGCGCTTCGCCTTCGGTGAAGGTGTCGCCGATCTGGATGGTGCCGTGGTTGTGCAAGCCGATGATGTCGCCGGCGTAGGCCTCTTCGAGCTGTTCACGCTCGGAGGAGAAGAACGTCAGGGCGTCGCCGATGCGCACGTCCTTGCCGGTGCGCACGTGGCGCATCTTCATGCCTTTTTCGTACTTGCCCGAGCAGATGCGCATGAAGGCGATACGGTCGCGGTGCTTGGGGTCCATGTTCGCCTGGATCTTGAACACGAAGCCGGTGAATTTCTCTTCCACCGGTTCCACGGTGCGCTCGTTGGCGACACGGGCCAGGGGCTTTGGCGCCCAGTTCACAACAGCGTCGAGCACGTGGTCGACGCCGAAGTTGCCCAGGGCGGTCCCGAAGAACACCGGGGTCAGCTGGCCGTCGAGGAATTCCTGCTGGTTGAACTCGTGGCAGGCGCCCTGAACCAGTTCCAACTGATCGACAAAGCGCTCGTACTCGTCACCCAGGTGGGCGCGGGCTTCGTCGGAGTCGAGCTTTTCGATGATTTTCACATCGGTGCGCTCGTGGCCATGGCCGGCGGTGTAGACAATGATGTAGTCGTCGGCCAGGTGGTACACACCCTTGAAGTCGCGGTAGCAACCGATCGGCCAGGTGATCGGCGCAGCCTTGATCTTCAGGACGGCTTCGATTTCATCCAGCAATTCGATCGGGTCGCGGATATCACGGTCGAGTTTGTTGATGAAGCTGACAATCGGCGTATCACGCAGCCGGCACACGTCCATCAGCGCGATGGTACGCGGCTCGACGCCCTTACCGCCGTCGAGGACCATCAGTGCCGAGTCCACCGCGGTCAGGGTGCGGTAGGTGTCTTCGGAGAAGTCTTCGTGGCCCGGGGTGTCGAGCAGGTTGACCATGTGGTCGCGATACGGGAACTGCATGACCGACGTGGTAATGGAAATACCCCGTTGTTTTTCCATTTCCATCCAGTCGGAGGTGGCATGGCGGTCGGATTTGCGCGATTTCACCGTGCCGGCCACTGCGATCGCCTTGCCCATCAGCAGGAGCTTCTCGGTGATGGTGGTTTTACCGGCATCGGGGTGGGAAATAATGGCGAAAGTGCGGCGTTTCGCGACTTCGGCGGCCTGGTGGGTCATGGGAAATCGCCTGGCAGGTGAGTCAAAAAAGGGCGGCGAGTATAGCGCAAACCGCAGGTGCCGGACCACCGTTCACCCCATTGGGGGTGGCTAAATGCTGCCAAGTATGGAACCTTTTAAAAGGTAGAGACGTCCACTCCCCTGCTACCGCACTCGTAACAGGGGCTGAAAAATCAGCAAGTTAGCCTGACGAGGCTGCGCTCATGGCTCGATTTGATACCGCGTTGCCGGTATTGGCGAGCTGCTTTTCGCGACCACATTCAGAGGCAGCCAGGAATGGCATTGCCGCTCGGAAATGTGGTCGCCGACAAAAGAAAAAAGGAGTCCGCCTGTGGCTATTCGCTATGGCAAAGGGCTGATAGGAGGAGTGGTTGTCGTCGCTCTCCTGGCCCTGCTGGTCCACTGGATCGGCATCAACACGATCGAACTGTACCGCGACGATTTGTTGTTTTACCTGCAAGCTCATTTGATCCTGGTTCTAGTCTCCATGCTGGCCGCCCTCGTTGTGGGCATCCCCGCCGGTATCCTACTCAGCCGACCGAACATGGTCGGGCGCGCAGAACGCTTCATGCAGATTTTCAACATCGGCAACACCGTCCCACCCCTGGCCGTACTGGCCATCGCCCTCGGCGTCCTCGGCATCGGCAGCGGCCCGGCCATCTTCGCGCTGTTCCTCGCCTCCTTGTTGCCCATCGTGCGCAACACCTACGAAGGCCTCAAAAACGTTCAAGGCTCGCTGAAAGAAGCCGCCACCGGCATCGGCATGACCCCGCGCCAGGTGCTGTTTCGCGTCGAATTGCCGAACGCCGTGCCGATCATCATCGGCGGTGTGCGCGTGGCCCTGGCGATCAACGTCGGTACCGCGCCGCTGGCGTTCCTGATCGGTGCCAATAGCCTGGGCAGCCTGATTTTCCCCGGCATCGCCCTGAACAACCAGCCGCAACTGCTGCTCGGCGCCGCGTGCACCGCGTTGCTGGCGTTGCTGCTCGACGGCCTGGTAACCATGGCCAGCCGCCTCTGGCTGGAACGCGGGTTGCGTCCGTCTTAAGGCTTGGCAAAGGAATAAACATGAAAAAATTCACCTTGATACTGAGCTGCGTCCTGCTGTTTGCAGGTCTTGCGCAAGCTGCCGAAAAACCCGTGATCCGCATTGGCGCCCGGGTGTTCACCGAACAGACCCTGCTGGCCGAAATCACCTCCCAGTACCTGCGCACCAAGGGCTATGACGCCCGCGTGACCGGCGGCCTGGGCAGCAACCTGGCGCGCAGTGCCCAGGAAAGCGGGCAACTGGACCTGATCTGGGAATACACCGGCGTGTCGCTGGTGGCCTACAACCATGTGGATGAGAAGCTCGACAGCGAACAGTCCTACGCCCGAGTGAAAGAACTCGACGCGAAAAAAGGCCTGGTCTGGCTGTCGCCGTCGCGCTTCAGCAACACCTACGCCCTGGCACTGCCCGAGAAAGTGGCCGAGGAGCATCCAGAGATCAACAGCATCAGCGACCTCACCAACGCCATGGCAGACGACACCAAGGAACACCGCCTGGTGGCCCTGGACACCGAGTTCGCCAACCGCTCCGACGGCTTGGCCGGCATGGTCAAGCTGTATGACATGAACCTGACGCGCAAAAACACCCGGCAGATGGACGCGGGCCTGGTCTACACCGCCCTGCGTAACGGCCAGGTGTTTGCCGGCCTGGTCTACACCACCGACGGTCGCCTCAACGCGTTCAAATTGAAGCTGCTGGCCGACGACAAGCACTATTTCCCGGACTACACCGCCGCCCCCGTGGTGCGCCAGGTTTACCTCGACGCACACCCGCAGCTGGCCGCAGACCTTGCGCCTCTGGCCGCGCTGTTCGACGACAAGACCATGCGCGAGTTGAACGCGCGGGTCGACGTCGACCATGAAAGCCCATCCGCTGTTGCCGCCGATTTCCTGCGCCAACATCCGATCAACTAAGAAGGAGAAGACATGGAATTCCTGAACGCCTTTTCCCATCTTGATTGGGCCCAAGTCCTGCACCTGACCTGGCAGCACATCACCCTGGTCGGTATCGCGGTGATCCTGGCGATTGTCGTCGGCGTGCCCCTCGGCGTGCTGATGACCCGCTTCCCGACCCTCGCCGGCCCGTTGCAAGCCAGCGCCACGGTGCTGCTGACCGTGCCGTCCATCGCCCTGTTCGGCCTGCTGCTGCCGTTCTACTCCAAATTCGGCCAGGGCCTGGGGCCGATGCCGGCGATCACCGCCGTGTTCCTCTACTCCCTGCTGCCGATCATGCGTAACACCTACCTGGCCCTCACCGGCGTCGAACCGGGCATCCGCGAAGCAGCCAAAGGCATCGGCATGACCTTCGGCCAGCGCCTGCGCATGGTCGAACTGCCCATCGCCGTGCCGGTGATCCTCGCCGGCGTGCGTACCGCCGTGGTGATGAACATTGGCGTCATGACCATCGCCGCCACCATCGGCGCCGGTGGCCTGGGTGTACTTATTCTGGCTTCCATCAGCCGCAGCGACATGTCGATGCTGATCGTCGGCGCCGTGCTGGTCAGTCTCCTGGCCATCTTCGCCGACCTGCTTCTGCAATGGCTGCAACGCTCGCTGACTCCAAAAGGACTGCTCAAATGATCGAACTTCAAAACCTGACCAAGACTTTTCAAAGCAACGGCAAAACTGTTTCGGCCGTGAACGACGTAAGCCTGACCGTCAACGAAGGCGAGATTTGCGTGTTCCTCGGCCCTTCGGGCTGCGGCAAGAGCACCACGCTGAAAATGATCAACCGCCTGATCAAGCCGACCTCGGGCAAGATCCTGATCAACGGCGAAGACACCACCGATCTCGATGAAGTGACCCTGCGTCGCAACATCGGCTACGTGATCCAGCAGATCGGCCTGTTCCCGAACATGACCATCGAGGAAAACATCGTGGTCGTGCCCAAGCTGCTGGGCTGGGACAAGCAGAAATGCCACGACCGCGCCCGCGAGTTGATGAGCATGATCAAGCTGGAACCCAAGCAGTACCTGCATCGCTACCCGCGTGAACTGTCGGGCGGCCAGCAACAGCGCATCGGCGTGATTCGCGCACTGGCGGCCGATGCCCCGCTGCTGCTGATGGATGAGCCGTTCGGCGCGGTCGACCCGATCAACCGCGAGATGATCCAGAACGAGTTCTTCGAGATGCAACGGGCGCTGAACAAGACCGTGATCATGGTCAGCCACGATATCGACGAAGCCATCAAGCTGGGTGACAAGATCGCCATCTTCCGCGCCGGCAAGCTGCTGCAGATCGATCATCCGGACACCCTGCTGGCCCATCCGGCCGACGAGTTCGTCAGCAACTTCGTGGGCCAGGACAGCACCCTCAAACGCCTGTTGCTGGTGAAGGCTGAAGACGCGGCGGACAACGCCCCGTCGGTGAGCCCGGAAACCCCGGTGGCCGATGCCCTGGAGCTGATGGACGAAACTGACCGCCGCTATGTGGTAGTCACGTGCGCCGAGAACAAGGCGCTCGGCTATGTACGCCGTCGCGACCTGCACCGTCAGACCGGTACCTGCGGCCAGTACCTGCGCGAGTTCAACGCCACGGCGGCGTATGACGAGCATTTGCGCATCCTGTTGTCGCGCATGTACGAGTTCAACCGATCGTGGTTGCCGGTGATGGATGCGGAGCGGGTGTTCCTGGGTGAAGTGACCCAGGAGTCGATTGCCGAGTACCTGAGTTCCGGTAAATCCCGTGGGGGCAAGACCAGCATTGTCTCCCCCGCCGAGACCGCCCTGGCCTGATCTTATGTGGGAGGGGGCTTGCTCCCGATGGCGGTGTGTCAGTCACTTCATCTGTCACTGATCCACCGCTATCGGGAGCAAGCCCCCTCCCACATTTCCCCTTCGGTGAGTCAGGGAAATCGCCTCGATTACCACTCAGCGGGGAACATCATTCCGTCACACGTGTCGGTTACATAAGTAGCTGCGCGCGGTCCCGCGACGAACGCGTGCAAAAACGCGACATTTTTAGTTGATCTATGGCCCCTCACGTCCTAAAGTTCGCGCCGAACGTCCATGCTGGAAACGATCCATCCGGCTCAAGTACTGACGACGAGACAGCAAGGCCAAGGGAAGCGACTATTCCCATGGCCTTTTTGCTTTCGGCGACATGCCTTGGGAAGTAGGCGAACCAAAGTGGGGATACGGAGGACGTTCATTTGCACCCATTGATCAATTTAGTTTGCCCTTAGGAGTTCCCAGCATGTCGATCAACGTCGAAGATTATTTCGCGCGCGCCACTTTTGACAAAATGAAGGCGTTCGCCGACAAACAGGAAACCCCGTTCGTGGTGATCGACACCGCGATGATCAGCCAGGCCTACGATGACCTGCGCGCCGGTTTCGAATTCGCCAAGGTGTATTACGCGGTCAAGGCCAACCCGGCCGTGGAGATCATCGACCTGTTGAAAGACAAGGGCTCGAGCTTCGACATCGCCTCGATCTACGAGCTGGACAAGGTCATGGACCGCGGCGTCAGCGCCGACCGTATCAGCTACGGCAACACCATCAAGAAATCCAAGGACATCCGCTACTTCTACGAGAAGGGCGTGCGCCTGTTCTCCACCGACTCCGAAGCCGACCTGCGCAACATCGCCAAGGCCGCGCCGGGTTCGAAAGTGTATGTACGTATCCTCACCGAAGGCTCGACCACCGCTGACTGGCCTTTGTCGCGCAAATTCGGCTGCCAGACCGACATGGCCATGGACCTGCTGATCCTCGCTCGTGACCTGGGCCTGGTGCCCTACGGCATTTCGTTCCACGTTGGCTCGCAGCAACGCGACATCAGCGTGTGGGACGCGGCAATCGCCAAGGTCAAGGTGATCTTCGAACGCCTGAAGGAAGAAGACGGCATCCACCTCAAGCTGATCAACATGGGCGGCGGCTTCCCGGCCAACTACATCACCCGCACCAACAGCCTGGAAACCTACGCCGAAGAAATCATCCGCTTCCTCAAGGAAGACTTCGGCGATGACCTGCCGGAAATCATCCTCGAGCCAGGCCGTTCGCTGATCGCCAACGCCGGCATCCTGGTCAGTGAAGTGGTATTGGTTGCCCGTAAATCCCGTACCGCCGTCGAGCGCTGGGTGTACACGGATGTGGGCAAGTTCTCCGGCCTGATCGAAACCATGGACGAAGCCATCAAGTTCCCGATCTGGACCGAGAAGAAAGGCGAGATGGAAGAAGTGGTCATCGCCGGCCCGACCTGCGACAGCGCCGACATCATGTACGAAAACTACAAGTACGGCCTGCCGCTGAACCTGGCGATCGGTGATCGCTTGTACTGGCTGTCGACCGGTGCCTACACCACCAGCTACAGCGCGGTTGAGTTCAATGGCTTTCCGCCGTTGAAGTCGTTCTACGTGTAAGACGCCCACGCACAAAAAACCCATGACATGTCATGGGTTTTTTTATGCCTCAGGCAAGGCTCACGGCCCGTTGGCGGAAGGCCTCGGCCAGCGCTCGAACCCGCGGATCACTCGCCGCCGCCAAGGCCGTGTGCGCTGTTAGCAGGAACTTCAGATTTCCGCCCGCCAGCGCCTTGCGCAACCACTCCAGCGCCGCCTCGACCTGGCCCCTGTCGGCCAACACCGCCGCGTAACTGAACTGCCCGCGAAAATCCCCGGCCTCGGCTGAAAGTCGATACCACTCCACAGCCGCCTCCAGGTCCCTCGGGCAAACCTGAGCGTCTTCCAGGTAGCGCCCCAGCAGGTTCATCGACTTGGCATGCCCCTGCTCTGCGGCTTGCCGATACAAGGCCAGCGCTTGCTGCGGGTTCTCGGCAACACCCCGGCCCGTCGCCAGCAGATTGGCATAGTTGTACTGGCCCCAATCCAATCCCGCGTCTGCCGCCAAGCGGTATTCCCGCGCAGCCGCCGCTTCGTCGATGGCACACCCCCAGCCATGCTCCAGGCAACGCCCGGCCATATTGCGCGCCATTAAATGCCCGCCCTGCGCCGCAATCTGGAACCAACGCAGCGCCAGCGCTTCATCGCGCGCAATACCGCGGCCTTCCAACAGGATTTGCCCGAGCAAGGCCTGGGCATCCACCACGCCCTCCTTGGCCGCGATCAGAATCGCCTGGGCCGCACGCACCGGCGAGTCGTCGAGCATGCCCTGCAATTGCTCAACGTTGAGCACTTCTTCGCGGCGCAATAAAAAGCCCATGTCAGACCTCGACCCAGCGACGCAACAGGTTGTGATAGGTGCCGGTGAGCTGGATCAGCCCAGGGTGGTCGGGCACATCACGGCTCAGTTGCTGGATGGCGCCGTCCATATCGAACAGCAGGGTGCGCTGGCTGTCTTCGCGCACCAGGCTTTGGGTCCAGAAAAACGCGGCATAGCGCGCACCTCGGGTCACGGCGTTGACTTTGTGCAGGCTGGAGCCTGGGTACAGCACCATATCGCCGGCCGGCAACTTCACGCGCTGCAGGCCGAAAGTGTCCTGGATCTCCAGTTCGCCGCCGTCATAGTCATCCGGATCGCTGAAGAACAGCGTGGACGACAGGTCCGTACGCACCCGCTCATGACTGCCCCTGGCCTGGCGCACGGCATTGTCGATATGGAAATCGAAGCTGCCACCGGCCGTGTAGCAATTGAGCAGCGGCGGGAAGACCTTGTGCGGTAACGCCGCTGACATAAACATAGGATTTTTCCACAACCGTTCGAGCATCGCCGCGCCGATCTCCTTGGCCAGCGGGTGGCCTTCGGGCAATTGCAGGTTGTGCTTGGCTTTGGCGGACTGGTGCCCGGCGGTGATTTTGCCATCGGCCCAATCGGCGGTTTCCAGGGCGTGGCGGATGCGCTGCACTTCCTCGCGAGAGAACAGGCCGGGAATGTGCAGCAACATGGGGCAATACCTGTAGGCAAAGAGGCGCCAATGGTATTGATTCTTATCCGCCCTGTAAAACGCCGGAGACGAACGAGAACGTAAAAACCGTAAGGTAAAAGTGTAAAGAATGTAAATTCAGTGCGAATAGTAATGTATCGCAATTGATAGAAAGTCTTGTTCGCCCTATATTCCGCGGCCTCACCTCCTTGGGGAAAGGACACGTCATGTCGCGCACCACCACAAAAACACCTGTTGGCTCACCCCGTATGCTGGCTTCGGCCATCGGCGTTGCGCTCAGCGCCAGCTCTGTCGCCCATCTGGCGCAGGCGGCCGAAGACACTGAACAAAAAGGCCAGCGCAACAGCATCGCCCTCGGCGCCACCAGCATCACCGGCGAAGAACAGGACAACACCGCGTACCAGGTCGAAAAAGCCTCGTCGCAAAAATACACCGCGCCGCTGGTGGACACGCCGCGCTCGGTGACCGTGGTGCCACAACAAGTCCTCAAGGACACCGCCGCCACCTCGTTGCAGGATGCCCTGCGCACCGTACCGGGGATTACCTTCGGCGCCGGCGAAGGCGGCAACCCACAGGGCGACCGTCCATTCATCCGTGGTTTCGACGCCCAGGGCGACACCTACCTGGACGGCGTGCGCGACACCGGCGGCCAGAGTCGTGAGATTTTCGACATCGAGTCCATCGAAGTCAGCAAAGGCCCGAACTCCTCCTTCGGCGGTCGTGGCTCGGCCGGTGGCAGCCTCAACCTGGTGAGCAAGACCCCGCAAGCCCGGGACTTCACCAACGGCGGCTTCACTTACGGTTCCGACCAGACTCGTCGTTATGTACTCGACGTGAACCGTCAGTTCCTCGACGACAGCGCCGCGTTCCGCCTGAACCTGATGAGCCACGAACAGAACGTGGCTGGCCGTGACGCAGTCAATTACGACCGCTGGGGCGTGGCCCCATCGCTGACCTTCGGCCTGGGCACGCCGACCCGCGTCAACCTCAGCTACTACCATATGGAAAGCAATGACCTGCCGGATTCAGGCATTCCGTATGGCTACAGCTCTTCGACCGCCACCACTCACGCGCACGACAAACCCACCGACGGCGGCGACAGCAATAACTTCTACGGTCTCAAGGACCGCGACTTCCGCAAGACCCGCGCGGACATCAGCACGTTCTCCATCGAGCACGACCTGAACGACGACATGACGCTGAAAAACACCCTGCGCCATGGCAGCACCGGTCAGGACTACGTGCTCACGCAGCCGGACGATAGCCAACGCAACGTCAACCGTTTCGGCACCGTGTGGCGTCGCGCGAACACTCGCGTCTCCACCACCACGACCACCACCAACCAGACAGATCTGTTCGGCAATTTCCAGGCGCTTGGCTTCAAGCACAGCTACTCCACCGGCCTGGAATTCACCGGCGAAGAAACCCGCGTCAGCGGTTACACCGTCACACCGAACAGCAACCCGACGTGCACCGTGGCCGGCGGCGGCCGGGGTGGACAGTGCACCTCGCTGAGCAACCCGAATCCGGACGACGCCTGGACCGGCAGCATCGCGCGCAATTACAACGGCACCAACACCAAGGCCACCAGCCGTGCCGCCTATGTGTTCGACACCATCGAACTCGATCCGAAATGGCTGCTGAACGTCGGCCTGCGCTACGACACCTTCGACACCGAAGCCAACACCAACGCCGTACCGACCTCGACGGTCAGGGCACGCAGCAAGGTCAAGGACGACAGCCAGTTCTTCAACTGGCAGGCGGGCCTGGTCTGGAAGCCTTTGGAGAACGGCAGCATCTACACCTCCTACGCGACCTCGGCCTCACCGGCAGGTGGACTGGTGGGCGAAGGGGTCGACAACAATGCGATTCCTACCGGCATCAACACCAGCGACCTCAAGCCCGAAGAAACCGTCAACTACGAGCTGGGCACCAAGTGGGACCTGTTCCACAACCGCCTGTCCCTGTCTGCCGCAGTGTTCCGTACCGAGAAGAAAAACACCCGCATCCTGGTGGACTCCAACACCTACGAAACGGCAGGCGAGTCGCGGGTCGATGGCCTGGAACTGTCCGCCAGCGGCAAGATCACCGAACAATGGCAAGTATTCGCCGGCTACAGCTACCTGAAAGCCGAACTGGTTGACCCAGGCAAAAACGGCAACCGCCAGGGCGTCGTCCAGGCCGGTTCCAACAAAGGCAACCAAATGCCCAACACGCCGGAGAACTCGTTCAGCCTGTGGACCACCTATAACCTGACCCCGAAGCTGACCATCGGCGGTGGCGCGTTCTACGTCGATCAGGTTTACGGCGATGCGGCCAACACCGTGTATGTGCCCTCCTACACCCGCTACGACGCCATGGCCAGCTATAAGCTGAGCAAAAACGTCGACCTGCAATTGAACGTGCAGAACCTGACAGACAAGACCTATTACGACAAAGCCTACGCCTCGCACTTCGCCAACCAGGCGGCGGGCCGCACGGCGCTGCTGTCCACGAGCGTCCACTTCTAAACGGTCAGCAGCCCACAAAGCCCCACGCATCGGATGCGTGGGGCTTTTGCGTGTCAAACAGAATGTTTCTCGACAACCCACGGCATAATGCGCGCCGTGCCCTACATATTCAGATAGACGAGGCGGTCCGACGTGTTGAAGAAAACCCTGTTCCAGTTGCACTGGTTCTTCGGCATCACTGCCGGGCTGGTGCTGGCCTTGATGGGGATCACCGGGGCTGCGGTCTCGTTTCAGGATGAGATCCTGCGGGCGCTCAACCCAAGCGTGTTGAGCGTGGAGAAACGCGAAGCCGGCGTGCTGCCGCCCGCCGAGCTGGTGCGCAAGCTGGAAGCCACCGAAGGCAAGGCCGTGTCCATGCTGTGGGTGGAAAGCGAAAGCGGCAACGCCGCCCGCGTGTTCTTCACCCCGCCGTCGGGTGAGCGCCGTGGCCAGATGCGCTATTTCGACCCCTACACCGGCGACTACATGGGCGACGCGGTCGGCCAGGATGTACTCGGCTTTATCCTGCAACTGCACCGCTTCCTGGCCATGGGCGAAACCGGCCGGCAGATCACCGGCGCCTGCACGCTGATCCTGGTGTTCTTCTGCCTGTCCGGCCTGTACCTGCGCTGGCCGCGCCAGGTCGCCAACTGGCGTGCCTGGCTGACGCTGGACTGGCGCAAAAAGGGCCGCAGCTTCAACTGGGATTTGCATTCGGTGTTCGGCACCTGGTGCCTGCTGGCCTACCTGCTGGCGGCACTGACCGGCCTGTCCTGGTCCTACGACTGGTACAGCCAGGGCCTGACCAAACTGCTGTCCGACGCGCCGCAGAATGAACGAATGCGCAAGCGCGGCCCACCGCCCGCAGGCCCGGCACCGGTGGCCAACTACGACGCGATCTGGAGCAGCATCTACAGCAACGCCGGCCCAGGCTTGAGTGCCTATAACATCCGCATGCCAGCCGTCGCCGGGCAACCCGCCATCGTCTATTACCTGCTCAAAGACTCCCCCCACGACCGCGCACTGAACCAGATCAACCTGGACCCGGCCACCGGCGAGGTCAAATCCCATGACACGTACGCCGGCAAAACCTTCAAGTCGCAGTTACTCACCAGCATCTACGCGCTGCACACCGGCAGTTATTTCGGCCTGGCGGGGCGCATTATCCTCACCTTCAGCTCGCTGCTCATGCCGTTGTTCTTCATCACCGGCTGGCTGCTTTACCTGGACCGTCGGCGCAAAAAGCGCCAGGTGCGCGACGCACGCAAAGGCCTCAGTGCCAACCGCAGTGATGCCCCGGCCTGGCTGATCGGCTTTGCCAGCCAGAGCGGGTTTGCCGAGCAACTGGCCTGGCAGACCGCCGGACAATTGCAGGCGGCCGGCCTGCCGGTGAAGGTGCAGCCTCTGGGCAGTGTCAGCCAGGACGACTTGCGCCAGTCGGAAAATGCGCTGTTCGTAGTCAGCACCTTCGGCGACGGCGAAGCCCCCGACAGCGCCCGCGGTTTCGAGCGCAGCGTGCTCGGCCAGGATCTGTCACTCAAAGGCCTGAACTACTCGGTACTGGCCCTGGGTGATCGCCAGTACCAACACTTCTGTGGCTTTGCCCGGCGCCTGCATTTCTGGCTGACCCACCAGGGCGGTAACCCACTGTTCGCCCCGGTGGAAGTGGACAGCGGCGACAGTGCCGCCCTGCTGCACTGGCAACAACAGCTTGGACAACTGACGGGCCAGGCACCCGCCGCCGCCTGGCCGACCGCCCAGTATGAAAACTGGACGCTGAGCCAGCGCACCCTGCTCAACCCCGGCAGCGCCAGCTCGGACGTCTACCTGCTGGGCCTCACATCGCCATCGAAACAAAACTGGCTGGCCGGCGACCTGGTGGAAATCCTGCCGCGCAATTGCCCGTGGGCCATCGAGCATTTCCTCGAAGGCCTGGGGCTGATCGGCACTGACGGCGTGCTGATCGACGGCCTGCCACACACCCTCAACCAGGCCCTTGCGACCCGCCAACTGCCGGACAACCGGGCGCATCTGGTGGGCCTGCACGCTCAAGCGCTGGTGAACGCGCTCGCGCCCCTGGGCATGCGCGAATACTCCATCGCCTCGATTGCCAGCGACGGCGTGCTGGAATTGATCGTGCGCCAGGAACGCCACCCCGATGGCAGCCTGGGTGTGGGCTCGGGCTGGCTCACCGAACATGCGGCCATTGGTTCGGCGATCAGCCTGCGCTTGCGCCGTAACAGTGGCTTCCACCTGCCGGAGGCGCCGGTGCCATTGATCCTGCTGGGTAACGGCACCGGCCTGGCCGGTTTGCGCAGCTTGCTCAAGGCGCGCATTGCCGATGGCCAGCAGCGCAACTGGCTGCTGTTCGGCGAACGCACCCTCGCCCACGACTACCTGTGCCGGGACGAGCTGCAAGGCTGGCTGGCCAGTGGTGACCTGGCCCTGCTGGACCTGGCGTTTTCCCGGGATCAGGAGGAGAAAATCTACGTGCAGGACCGCCTGCGTGAATCCGCCGATGTCCTGCGTAAATGGCTCGCGGACGGCGCGGCGATTTATGTGTGCGGCAGCTTGCAGGGGATGGCGACGGGCGTGGACCAGGCGCTGGTCGACATCCTCGGGAGTGAGACGGTGGAGCGTTTGATCGAACAAGGTCGCTACCGCCGGGATGTCTACTGATGTGATCCAATGTGGGAGGGGGCTTGTCCCCTCCCACATTTAGATTGCATTTCAGGTCAGACCGGTTGCAGCGTCTGTTCGAATACCGAGACCCCATCCAGGTCGCGCAAAATCACGGTCAACTCCGCTGTCTGTCCATCAATCTGCACTTCGCCAAAAAACTGAAACCCGGCAAACGGCGAGGTGTTCTGCGCAGGCGGGGCCTTCTCGAACACCACCTCAGGGCCAAAGGTTTTATCCAAGGGATTCGGACCGAAGCTGCCCGCATTCAGAGGCCCGGCGACAAACTCCCAGAACGGCTCGAAATCCTGGAACGCCGCCCGATCCGGGTGGTAGTGATGGGCCGCGCAGTAATGCACATCCGCCGTCAGCCACACATGATTGCGCACTTTCTGCGCGCGCAGAAAGCCGAGTAATTCGGCGATTTCCAGCTCGCGGCCCTGCGCCGGGCCTGGGTCATTGTTGGCAATGGCTTCCCAGCGCGGTACGCCGGGGCTGACTTCGCCGTCGGGTACACCGAGGCCGATGGGCATGTCGGCGGCGATCACCTTCCACTGGGCCTGGGAGGCCTTGAGTTCGCGCTTGAGCCAGTCCAACTGCTCGCGGCCAAGGAAGGGTTTTTCACCGCCCAGGTTGTCATCGTTGGGGCCGCGATAGCTGCGCATGTCGAGCACGAATACATCCAGCAACGGGCCATAACTGAGCTTGCGATAAATCCGCCCGCCGCCGTCCGCGCTTTGCCGGCGCATGGGTGAATACTCCAGCCAGGCCTGGCGTGCACGACCCACCAAGGTGTTGATGTCCTTGGTCTGGTAGCGCTCGTCGAGTTGCTTGCCGGGCGACCAGTTATTCACCACTTCATGGTCATCCCACTGCCAGATCTGCGGCACTTCGGCATTGAAGCGACGCACGTTTTCATCCAGCAGGTTGTAGCGGTAATTGCCGCGATATTCGTCGAGGGTTTCGGCGACCTTGCTCTTGGCTTCGGTGGTGATATTGCGCCAGATGCGCCCGCCTTCGGTGGGCAATTGCGCAGGCACCGGGCCGTCGGCGTAGATGGTGTCGCCGCTGTGGATAAAGAAGTCCGGCAGGCGCAGGCGCATGGCTTCGTAGATGCGCATGCCACCGATGTCCGGGTTGATGCCAAAGCCTTGGCCGACGGTGTCGCCGCTCCACACAAAACGGATGTCGCGGCGCTGTTGCGGCACGCTGCGCAGGTGGCCGAACCACGGCTCGCTGGCGACGCCGGTCTGGGCGTCTTCAAAGTGCACGCGGTAGAAAATCGCCTGGTCGGCGGGCAGTCCGGTGAGTTCGACGCGGGCGGTAAAGTCGGTGCGGTTATCGGCCAGGGGCGAGACGAATTTGCGCGGGTTGCTGAACACGCTGCGGGTGTCCCACTCCACCACCATGCGCGCCGGGCGGTCGCTGCGGCTCCAGATCATCGCGCGATCACTGAGCAGGTCGCCGGACTGCACGCCGTCGGTGAGTTGCGGCCGGTCCTTGACCGACGCGATCACCGCCGGGGCCAGGCCCGGTAGCAACAGGCCGGCGCCGACGGCTTGCATCACACGGCGACGGCCGAGATCGAAGTGGCTCATGCAGGTGCCCTCTTGAGTATCAAAAGGGCCACTAAAGCATGCGCTTATGACACCGGTGCGACAGCCAGCTCCACCGCTTCCGGACGCTTGATCAGCGCATACACCAAACCGGTCAGCAGGCTACCGGCAACGATTGCCAGCAGGTACAGCAGCGCGTGGTTCATCGCATTCGGGATCACCAGCACAAACAGGCCGCCGTGGGGCGCTGCCAGTTTGCAGCCGAAGTACATCGACAGCGCCCCGGTCAACGCGCCACCGGCGATGCTGGCCGGGATCACTCGCAACGGGTCCTTGGCGGCAAACGGGATCGCGCCTTCGGAGATAAAGCACATGCCCAGGATCATCGCGGCCTTGCCGGCCTCGCGTTCGGTCTGGGCGAACTTGCGTCGCGCCAGGAACGTGGCGATGCCCATGCCGATTGGCGGCACCATGCCGGCCGCCATGGTCGCAGCCATCGGTGCGCCGCTCTGTGCCGCCAGCAAGCCGACGGAAAACGCATACGCCGCCTTGTTGATCGGCCCGCCCAGGTCGACACACATCATGCCGCCCAACAGGATGCCCAGCAGCACCGCATTGGTGGTGCCCATGGTCGCGAGAAAATCGGTCAGGCCCGTGAGCATGCGCGCCACCGGTGGCCCCACCAGGTAGATCATCGCCAGGCCCGTGAACAGGCTCGCCAGCAACGGGATGATCAGGATCGGCTTGAGTGCTTCCAGGCTCTGCGGCAACTTCACCGCACGGGTGATCAGCTTGACGCAATAACCGGCAAGAAACCCGGCGAAAATCCCGCCGATAAAACCGGCTCCCAAAGTGCCCGCCAACAGGCCACCAATCATGCCGGGGGCAATGCCTGGGCGGTCGGCAATCGAGTAAGCGATATAACCCGCCAGCAGCGGCACCATCAGCATAAAGGCGCGGTCGCCGACGGTTTTCAGCGCCGCCGCCAACGTGCCTTCCTGCTCAAACGCATGGATGCCGAACACGAACGACAAGGCGATCAGCAAACCGCCCGCCACCACCATCGGCAACATGAACGACACACCGGTCAGCAGGTGTTTGTAGACGCCGGTTTTTTCTTGCTTGGCCACGGCACCGCTGGCGGCACTTTCCACCGCGCCTTCGGCCAGGGCCTTGTTGAGGGTCGCCTCGGATTGCTTGAGCGCAATACCGGTGCCGCAACGGTAGATCTTCTTGCCGGCGAAACGCTCGGTGGCCACTTCAATGTCGGCCGCCAGCAGCACTACGTCGGCATTCGCGATGGCCTCGGGGCTCAACGGCGTACGCGCACCGACCGAGCCTTGGGTCTCGACCTGCAAGTCATAGCCCAGGCGCTTGGCCGTCTGCTGCAAGGCTTCGGCGGCCATGAAGGTATGCGCCACGCCGGTCGGGCAGGCGGTAATCGCGACGATACGCGGCGCATGCTTCGACGCAGTCGGTGCCTGGCTGGCGACGTACTCCTGGGCTTCTTCAGCGCCTAGGCGCAACACCGCCTCGACATCCGCCAGCGCCTGGGCCGGTGTGCTCTGGAACACCCGCTTGCCGACAAACCGCTGCATATCCACCGCCGTGCTGCTGACCAGCAACACCCATTCGGCGTCGTCGATGGTGGCCTGGGACAACTGGCGCTCCGGGCGCTGTACGTCCACCACCTCGACGCTGGTGCTCCAGCCCTGGCGTTGCGCGGCAGCGTCCAACAAGCGGGCGCACAGCACACTGGTGACCATGCCGTTGGGGCAGGCAGTAACAATGGCTAACTTCATGACAATCCCTCTTATTGTTCTGTCAGCGGGCGTACAGCGACGCCGCTTTCAAGACGCGCCAGCTGCGCGGCGTCGCGGATGCCGAAACCGATCTGTGTCACCGCCATGGCAGCAATTGCCGTGGCGCGGCGCAGGGTTTGTTCAGGCGCTTCAGACTCAAGCAAACCGTGGAGCATCCCGGCCAGCAGCGAGTCGCCGGCGCCTACCGTACTGGCCACCGTCACCTTGGGCGGCGTGGCATGCAGGGTCGCAGCCCGGCTGTACCAGCTCACGCCCGCGGCACCGTCGGAGACGACCACATGTTCAACGCCCTGCTGATGCAGTTGGCTGATGACGTTCGTGGCATCGCCCAGGGCCTCGGCGAGCTCTTCGGTATTGGGTTTGATCAACCACGGGGCAGCCTTGAGACCGGCACGCAACGCCTCGCCGCTGGTGTCCAGGGCGACTTTCAAGCCCAGACGCTTCAGGTGTTCCAACAGCCCCTGCAACCACTGCGGGCTGACGCCACACGGCAAGCTGCCGGCGACGACCACCGCATCATGGCCCGGCGCAATGCGCGTCAATTGGTCGAGCAACGCTTGCTGCGCCTGCTCACTGACCAACGGCCCTGGCGCATTGATATCGGTGACCCGGCCGTCCTGCTCGGCAATCTTGATATTGCTGCGGGTTTCGCCGGGCACGCGGATAAACGCGTCGGCAAAACCACGTTGTGCAATCAGCGCCTCGAAAGCTTGGGGATTGTCCTCACCGAGAAAACCGCCCACGGTCACTTGATGGCCCAGGTCGGCCAGGACTTGCGCCACATTCACGCCCTTGCCGGCGGCATGGGTGAGCAGGGTTTCGCTGCGGTTGACTTCACCCGGCTCCAGGTGCGCCAGGCGTACCGTCAGGTCCAACGCCGGGTTCAGCGTCAGGGTCAGAATCCTTGCCATCTACACGGCCTCCACAAGGGCACGCACTTCGGCGGGCGAACCCACCGCCAGTGCTTTTTGCGCCAGGCCCTGGGCCTCGCTCAGACTGAATTCACGCACCCGCGCCTTCACTTCGGGAATGCTGCGGGCCGACACGCTCAACTCATCCACACCCAGGCCGACCAGCACCGGCACCGCCAGCGGGTCCGCCGCCAGTTCGCCGCACACACCGACCCATTTGCCATGGGCATGGGCCGCGCGCACGGTGATGTCGATCAACTGCAATACCGCCGGATGCAGGCCATCGGCCTGGGCCGACAAGGTCGGGTGGCCGCGGTCGATGGCCAGGGTGTACTGGGTTAGGTCGTTGGTGCCGACACTGAAGAAGTCCACTTCCTTGGCCAGCACCGGCGCCAACAGCGCGGCGGACGGCACTTCGATCATGATCCCCAGTTGCAGGTCGGCCACCGGGATTTCCAGGCGCAGGCGTTCGGTCATGTCGCGGGCGGCACGCCACTCATCCACGCTGCCGACCATGGGGAACATGATGCGCAGCGGGCGGTTATCCGCCGAGCGCAGCAGTGCGCGTAATTGCGCTTCCATGATCTGCGGGCGCTGCAGGGTCAGGCGAATACCGCGTACGCCGAGGAAGGGGTTTTCTTCCTCGGCAATCGGCCAATACGGCAGCGGTTTATCGCCGCCCACATCGAGGGTGCGCACCACCAGCGGGCGGCCCCCCAGGCCGTCGAGCACACGGCGGTACTCGGCTTCCTGGGTGGCTTCATCCGGGGCTTGCGGATGGGCCATGAAAATCAGTTCGGTGCGCAGCAGGCCAATGCCTTCGGCGCCCTGCTCCACGGCGCTGGCCACACCGGCGCTTTCGCCGATATTGGCGAACACCTCCACGGCGTGACCATCACGGGTCAGCGCCGGTTCGTGGCGCTGGGCCGAGGCGGCCTGCAAGCGTTGCTCACGGGTATCGCGCTCGACGGTGGCGCGTTGCAGGGTGGCTGCGTCGGGGTCTACATGCAGGCGACCGCGCTGGCCATCCAGCAGCAGAGACGTACCGGAGGCCAGCAGCAACACCGCCGGGCCGGCGCCTACCAACGCGGGTATGCCAAGGGCGCGGGCGACAATGGCACTGTGGGCCGTTGCGCCGCCACGGGCGGTAAGGATGCCGGCGACACGCGTCGGATCCAGGCGCGCGACGTCTGAAGGGCCGACTTCGTCCATCACCAGAATGTAGGGTTCGGTGGGCTCCTGGGCCGTCTCGATGCCGCACAGTTGCGCCAGCACCCGGCGACCAATGTCACGCAGGTCGGCGGCGCGCTCGGCGAGCAGTGCGTCCTGCAGCGACTCCTGTTGCTTGGCGGCGGCCTCGATCACGCTCATCCAGGCGGCTTCGGCGCTTTCGCCTTGCTTGAGACGGGTGTCGACTTCGTCGGTCAGCTCCGGGTCGTCGAGCATTTCCTGGTGGGTGATGAAAATCTCACGGATGGCTTTGGCTTGGCTGCGCTCGATGAGGCCCTGGATATCGCGGCGCACATCAGCCAGGGCGTCTTGCAGGCGCTGGCGCTCAATGGCCGAGGACTCGCCGCGCAGGGGGTAGTCGAAGACCTGTTGGATCTGGATATGCGCAGGGCCGATGGCGATGCCGGGGGCTGCGGCAATGGCCTGGATCTGGCTGCCGCTCGGCGGTGCGCTGAGCACCGGAGCAATATCGAGGGGTTCGGGCTGCGCGCTGACAGTCGGCAGTGGCTCGACCTCTTCGCCCAAGCCTTCCTTGACCGCCGCCAACAGCGCCGGCAATGCATCACCGGCGATGGTCGGTTCGGCAACAAACTCCAGCACCTGGCCGCGCCGGGCGCCAAGGCTCAGCAGCTTGCTCAGGCTCTTCACCGACACGGCGCCCACCGGGCCGTCAACGATGCGCACGCGGATGTCGCCTTCAAAACTTTTGGCCAATTGCGCGAGGATCTTCGCCGGCCGTGCGTGCAGGCCGTGGGCGTTAGCCAGGGTGATGCGGGCGCTGGGCCAGTCAGGTGGCAGCTCGCCGCCGAGCACTTCGAGCACCGCGCGACTGCTGGTGGCGCGCCCCAATTCCTGGCCACGACCTTCAATCAACAAGGCGCACAAGCGTTCAAGCAAGGCCTGATGGGCTTCACCCAGGCTGGCCAGGCAGAACAGGCCGTTAAGGGGCTGGCCGAGGTAGCGCATGGGCTTATCGGGCGTAACAAACGCCAGGCCCGGGCGCTTGACCGTCTGCTCGCTGTGCAGCCACCACAGGCCGTCCCCCAGGGGCAGCGCATCGACCTGCTGCAACACAGCGGCAAACCCATTGCTGACGCAATCGGCCTGGCGCAGCAGGCGTGCACCTCTCCACACAAGCTCTTCGAAGTCATCGGCAGATACGCCCAGGCTGATCATCTGCGCGTCCAGCGCCAGCTCCTGGGGTGCGCCCTGCAGCAGTTTCAGCAAGGCTTCAGCCGTGCCGGCGCGACGCAGCGCCTGGCCCAGGTCGGTTTCACCGAGGGCGCGGGTGAGCAGTTGCAGCAGGCGCAGGTGTTCGTCGGATTTGGCGGCAATACCAATGGCCAGGTACACAATCTGCCCATCGCCCCAGTCCACGCCTTCGGGGAACTGCAACAGGCGCACGCCGGTGGAAAACACCTGGTCGCGGGTTTCCGGGGTGCCATGGGGGATGGCAATACCTTGGCCAAGAAAGGTCGAGCCTTGGGCTTCACGGGCTTGCAAGCCGCTGAGATACCCCTCGGCGACCAGGCCATCAGCCACCAGTTTGTCAGCGAGCAGGTGCAGGGCAGCAGATTTATCCACAGCCACCTGGCCCATGGAAATCTGCTCTACAGTGAGCTCAAGCATGCCGTTCTCCTAGTTAGTGCGATGGACGCACTAGGTATTGTTTTGAATAAAACAGTGTAATGGTGTTCCGGACTAGCTGACTGAGTAGTCAATTGGCAGTAGGCACTCAGTGGCTAACGTCGTAAAAATACGCTGGCTGAAACGTTTAATCTAGAATTTATGGCAGGTTACGCGTTAATTGCGCATCCTTGAAGGACCACTCGGCACTTGAGCTGGGACATTAGTCGTATGCAGGAATCGGTTACGATTGGACAAAATGTCGGGGCGAGCTCCAAAAAACAAGGAAATCCCGGTTTGAAACTCAGTGATATCGCACGTCTGGCCGGTGTGTCCGTGACCACCGCCAGCTATGTCATCAATGGCAAAGCCGCACAGCAACGCATCAGCAGCGCGACCGTCGAGCGCGTGCGTGCCGTGGTCGAAGCCCATGGCTTTACACCCAACCCCCAGGCCGCCGGGCTGCGCAGCCGGCATACCCGTACCCTGGGGTTCATCCTCCCGGACCTTGAAAACCCCAGTTACGCACGCATCGCCAAGCTGCTGGAGCAAGGTGCGCGGGCACGCGGCTATCAGTTGCTGATCGCCAGCTCAGACGATGAAGCCGACAGCGAGCGCCAACTGCTGCAACTGTTCCGCGCCCGCCGTTGCGACGCGCTGTTCGTCGCCAGTTGCCTGCCGGCCAGCGATGACAGTTACCGCGAGCTGCAAGCCAAGGGTTTGCCGGTGATTGCCATCGACCGGGTGATGGGGGCGGACCAGTTCTGCTCGGTGGTCAGCGACGACCGCCAAGCCTGCCAGCAATTGACCAGCAGCTTGCTGCAACCGCTGCCCAAGCAAATCGTGCTGATTGGCGCGCGGCCCGAGCTGAGCATCAGCCAGGAGCGTGCGGCCGGTTTCCGTGAAGCGCTTGACGGTTTCACCGGCGAGGTCATCGTCGAACACGGCGAAGCCTTCAGCCGCGACTGTGGCCGACAGCTGATGGAGCAACTTCTGCATCAACTGGGGCACTTGCCTGACGCATTGGTGACCACGTCCTACGTGCTGCTGCAAGGTGTGTTCGACGCATTGCATGACTTCCCGCTCAAGTCACGCCCGCTGCGCCTGGGCACGTTTGGTGACACCCAGTTGCTGGACTTCCTGCCGCTGCCGGTCAACGCCATGGCCCAGCAACATCAGCTGATTGCCGACACCGCCCTGCGCCTGGCCCTGGCCGCCATTGAAGAAGAACAGTACCAACCGGGCGTGCACGCCATCGGCCGGACCTTCAAGCAGCGTATCCACGAGGCCTGAGCGTGGAGCTGATCGACACCCACACCCACCTGGACTTCCCGGACTTCGACAGCGATCGCCGGGAAGTCCTCGCCCACAGCCGTGCATTGGGCGTGCGGCGCATGGTGGTGCTGGGGGTGTATCAGCAGAATTGGCAGCGGCTATGGGATCTGGTGCAGGCGGATGCCGGTTTGTTCGCGGCCTTTGGCCTGCACCCGGTGTACCTCGATGAGCACAAACCCGCCGACCTGACGGAGTTGGGCGACTGGTTAACCCGCCTGCACGGCCATCGACAACTCTGCGCGGTAGGTGAGATCGGCCTGGATTACTTTCTTGAACAGCTGGATCGCGAAGGCCAGCAAGGCCTGTTCGAAGCCCAGCTCAAGCTGGCAGTGGACTTCCAACTGCCAGCGCTGCTCCACGTACGCCGCAGCCACGCGGCCGTGATCGCCACGCTCAAGCGCATCCGCCTGCCACGGGGCGGCATCATCCACGCGTTTGCCGGCAGCCGGGAAGAAGCCCATGAATACATCAAGCTCGGGTTCAAGCTCGGCCTGGGCGGCGCAGCCACATGGCCCCAGGCCCTGCGCATGCATAAAGTGCTGGCACAGCTGCCGCTGAACGCGGTCGTACTGGAAACCGACGCCCCCGACATGGCGCCGGCCATGTACCCGGGCCAACGCAACAGCCCGGAGCACCTGCCGGCGATCTGCACTGCCCTGGCCGAGCGCATGGGCACCAGGCCCCTAGCGCTGGCCGAGGCGAGCACACGCAATGCGTGCGAGCTGTTCAATTGGTAGTACCGGGGTCACCGCTTGCAGGTTCAAGGTCATGCGCTGCCGATGGCGGACATAGCGCAGCACCAGGAAGTGCACCAGCAGCACCACCAATGACACGTTGAGCTGCCCGACCACACTGATCAGGCCAATCCACTCCGTCACCAGCGCCACGATCAGCACCACGCAAGTCAGCACGGCCATGCTCGGGCGTACCAGCGCCCAGTGGTCCAGCGCCTTGAAATGTCGCAACTGCCGGGGGCAGTTCAATTCCAGGACGCGCTGGCAATACGGGCAATCAAAGGGTTCTTCAATGGCGATGGCATTCAACTGCCAAGGCTTGAGTTCGAACGTGATGTCGCAATGGGCGCAGTGCCCCTTGATGCCGACTGCAATGCTCATCGTCGTGCCTCTCTTGGACCTGATTGAGTGACACAAATTTTCACTCATTCACCCGCGCATAAAAGGCACTTCAGGAAATCAGGACAGGCACTACACCAACCCAAGACCAATCCTACGCCATCGACTTACACACGAAAGGCCCCGATCAGTTGCTTCAACTCGATCACCTGTATCGACAGCTGCCGGCTCGCCGCTTCAGTCTGATGCGCGCCTTGGGCAGCATGCTCGCCGGCACGATTGATTTCGACGATATTCTGGTCGATGTCATGGGCAACGGCGGTCTGCTGCTCCACCGCTGCGGCGATCTGCTGATTCTGATCGACGATCATGCCCACGGCACCGAGGATATTTTCCAAGGCTTGCTGGACCTTGTCCGACTGTTCCACGGTGCCGCTGGCCATTTCATGGCTGGTGCCCATGGCCTTCACGGCTGCGGCCACGCCGCTGTGCAGGCGGCTGATCATTTGCTCGATTTCTTCGGTGGAATGCTGGGTCCGCCGGGCCAGGGTTCGCACCTCGTCGGCCACCACGGCAAAGCCGCGTCCCTGCTCACCGGCCCGTGCGGCCTCGATGGCCGCATTGAGTGCCAGCAGGTTGGTCTGCTCGGCGATGCTCTTGATCACCTCCAGGACGCTGCTGATGGACTGGCTGTCGGTGGCCAACTGGTTGATCACCCTAACCGACTGGTCGATCTCCGAGGCCAGCCGTGCAATGCTGCCCTGCTGGGATTGCACCAGGCCGCGGCCGTTGACGGTTTCATCGTTGACGCTGTGGGCACTGCTGACCGCCGCTGCGGCACTGCGCGCCACTTCCTGGGCGGTGGAGGACATTTGATTCATGGCCGTCGCCACCTGCTCAATCTGCATGCGCTGGCCAGAGACCGCCTGATTGCTCCGGGCCGAGACCGTTTCCACTTGGCCGGCCTGCAACTCGACCTGGCTGACGGTATGCCCGACGCGCTCGATCAAGTCATGGATTTTCGCCACGGTGCCGTTGAACACTTGGCCCAGGTCGCCCAACTCGTCGCGGCTTCGGGCTACAAAGGTAACGGTCATGTCGCCGGCGGCCACCTTGTCCATCATCGCCCCCAAACGCCGCAACGTAGTGCGCGTAGACGCGTAGAACCCTGCATACAGGTAGAAGATCAGCAAAAACACCGCCGTCAGCGCCGAGACCAGCACCACCATGTGCGTACGGTTCTGCGCCAGGCGCTGCTCCAGTTGCTGCCCGAGGAACGTCAGGGTGGCGTCATCGAGCTGATAGGTGTGCCCCATCAATTGGCTGACGCTGTCATAGAAACCCTGCCAGGGCGCGTCAAGGGTTTCGGCCATCACCACCTGTTCTTCGAACAACTCGCTGCCGTGCTTGAGGCTGGCGTTGCTGGTCTTGGCCAGGCTGTCGAGCGCCGCATGCGCGGCGTTGCTGGAGCCCAGGACGTCCTGCAATTTCAAGGCGTATTCGCCCTGGAGCTTTTCCAACTGTTGCAGCAGTTCGTCGAAGCGGGTACTGGAAGATGAGTTGAGAAAACCCTGGCCCAGGGAGTAGGCCCCCATCGCCCGGCCTTCTCCCAGGGTCTGGGTGACCTGCGGGGTGACGCTGGTGATCAGTTCGCTGAGTTGGCGCAAGTCACTCTGGGGATCGCGGCTCAAGCCGGACTGGCTGGCAACGATCTGGCTGAGCATCTGGGCCTTGTTGAGCAACTTGCCGATCAACGCACTTTTGCTCTGCAGCGAGCTTTCCTGTTGCTGGGCCTGGAAGGCGGTGATCAGTTCGTCACGCTTACCTTCAAAGGCGGCGATTTGCTCAGGTTCGGCAGCCATCGGGGTGAGGCCTTGCAGACGGGCGAGCACGCTCTGCTCCAGGGCGCTGATCTTGCCCTCAAGGTCAGCGGCCTTGCCGGACTGGCCAAGTATTGCGTTGATCTGCACCTGGTTATTGAGGGTTTCCAGGTCACGGCGCAGGACTAGGCTGCTGCCGAGCAAATCCAGGCTTTGCAGCTCGACACGGGTGCCCTGGAATTCGCGCCAGGAATCACGCACCAGGTAATAGTTGGTAGCCAGCATCGGCAGCAGGAACAGCACGCTGATCAGGCTGAACTTCATGCCGAAGCTAAGACGGTTCATCAGCGCGACGGCGGGATAGAGCAAGCTCTTCACAGGTGATCTCCCTTTTCTTTGTTTTATTTTTATTCAGGCGCAGGGCGGCGGCAGAAAGCCACTATTTGGCGCTCTGTCTGTATAGCTCAATTTGAAAGGGAGTTTTGTAACGTAAAGTTAACGGACGAGGATTGCAGCGGGCTGCTACGCAGCCCGGCGCGGGCGGTGCGACGATTCGACAAGCCCGCTTATCACAGGAGTCAGGGCAACACGGTCCAAATGGCAAAACCGGCATACCACAGCACCGCCGCACGCAGCAGCAGTTCCCACAGGCGATCCAGGCTGTTGATACCGTCTGCACCCACGGCCGGAGGCGGGATTTCAGCGGCGACCAGGCCGACTTTTTCCACCAATTGCGCGGCGCTGATGTCCCAGCTCAGCAACTCGTGGAGCATGACACGGCTGACCGCGACGAAGTTGCCCACCAGGGCAAAGCTGGCCGCCAGCAGGCGCACCGGCAGCCAGTCGAACGCGTGACGCAATTGCCCGGCGCGCTCGGCCACCAAAGGGTTCTGGCTGTGCTCACTGGCGAGCGCCAGCAGCCGATAGGCCAGCGCAGCAACCGGCCCTAACAGGAAGTACCAGAAAATCACGGCGAAAAAACTCTGGTAGGCCTGCCACAACAGATGGCCCTGGACGCGCTCCAGCAGTTGCTCGCCGCTGTCGGCGCCCAGCTTCAGGTCGCGCTCGGCCACATGTTCGGCCGCCTGCAGGTCACCACGGCGCCAGGCATCGCGAAATGGCCCCAGCCCAGCCAATAGATCGCCACGGCCCAGGCTGTAGATCACCACCAGCAAGTGCACCGGCAGCGCCAACAAACCATAGGCCACCGGTTCCAGCACCAGCAACAACAACGCCAGCAACGCCACCGGCAGCAACACCAGCAGGACCAGAATCAGCCACGGCTGCTTGCCCATGCGCGGGCTCGACTCCAACTTGGCCAATTCGCGCAACCAGCCGCCATCACGCTGCAACCGCTGGCGCAGGGCCGAGAACTTCTCGATCCACACGGCCAGCACCAACACCAGAAAACTCATCGTGCGTGTCCTCCATCCTGCAGGGCGCTGCGAAAGCGCACCCAATCAAAAGCGGGGCCGGGATCGGTCTTGCGCCCCGGAGCGATATCGCTATGGCCGCAGATACGCTGCGGCGTAATACCTGGATAGGCTGCCAGCAAATGCCGTGTCAGATCGATCAGCGACACATACTGGGGGTTGGTGAACGGCAAATCATCCGTACCTTCAAGCTCTATGCCCAGGGAAAAGTCATTGCACGTCTCACGCCCTTCGAAACACGAGACCCCGGCATGCCAGGCCCGGTCTATGCAGGACACAAACTGCGTCACTGTGCCATCGCGCTCAATCAGAAAATGCGCAGACACCCGTAGGTCGGCAATCCCTTCAAAGTAGGGATGTTCCGTGACGTCCAGGCGATTCTGGAAAAACTCCTGCACTTTGCCGGTAGCGAACTGCGCGGGTGGCAGGCTGATGTTATGCACCACCAACAGTGAGATTTCGCCTGCCGGGCGCTCGTTGAAGTTGGGTGAAGGGCAATGGCGAATGCCCTGGCACCAGCCGCTGGCGGGGTCCAACTGCATACAGGATCCTTGAACGTGACTAAGTGTGACCAGTATGCCGCGTTCAACCCCGTGGTTGCGATCACTTGCCGCGATTGAGTTGACGCAGCTTGCCCACCACCGCCGCCAGCGCCCGCTCGAACAGCGGCTCATCGTCGAGGTGATGCAGCGCGCCACGCTTGAATGCAATCGCCAGTTGGCCGGCACTCTTCTCCAGGACCTTGAGCCCGGTACGGCCGACGAAAATATAGGTGTTGGCCGGCGCCATGATCGCCGTCAGCTTGCACCGCAGGGTGCCTGCCTGGCCCTGCTGGAACACGACCCAGTCACCGACTCGCAATTGGTGCACCTTGGCCAGGTCCGGATCATCCTCCGGCAGGCCCTCGACGGGATCGAGCGGCAGTACGCTGAACACAAAGGGTTCACGCACTTCGAGCCATCCATCGCCACCCTCGGGCGGCCGGACATGCAGGGTCTGCAAGCGCACAAAAAAATCACGGGTGCTGAAGGGGTCGAATGCAGCGCTGGTCAACCCATCGCGCAGTGCCTTGAGCAACCCGGGCAACTGCTCCAGCAAGTGCACCCCGGCTTCAGTGTCTGCCGGCAGGCTGACACTCCAGATCAGCTCATCCATGGTGCGCAGCCCTGCTTGCCATTGCACCGACTGCTCGCCGTGCTTGAGGCTGGCCAGCAACAGCACCTGGCTCCAGGCCTGTTGCAGGAACTGCACCACCGCCTGCGGCAAAACCTTCCCCAGCATTCGTCGATTCAGTACCTCGGCCACCCGTGCACGCGCCGCTTCAGTGCGCACGCGCCCTTCTTCAGCATGGCGGGTGTGCTGTTCAAGCAATTCGCTGCGACGACGCTCATCGGCGGTGAACGCAGTGAATTCAGTCAGCAATTGGGAAAAAATCGCCGGATCTTCAACAAACTCATTGAGTAAACGCTGAACCACCCGCTCTATGCGCAGGTACAGGCTGTCGCGCTGGAAGTCATCGACCGGGCTCCAGCCCATGGCGGTGGTCGCGATTTCATTCAACAGGCGCCGAGCCGGGTGGCCGGGGCGACTGAAAAAACTCTTGTCCAGCACCGCCACTTTCAGCATCGGGATCTGCAGGCGGCCGATCAAGGCCTTGAAGGCGTCCGGCACTGCGCGGTCATTGAGGATGAATTCGAACAGCAGGGCGATCAGGTTGATCACATCTTCATCTGCATCCTCCACCACCCGCGACTTGCCACTCTTGACGCTGACACGGGTGAGCAACTGCTCGAGCTGGTTACACAGGTCGAAATCATCCTCGGCTTCCGGCTCCGGGACGTACTGTTGCAAGTGGGATAACAGCCGCAGCAGATCGCGGGTGGCGATGGGCTGGGGTTCGGCACTGACTTCAAGGGTAGGCGACACGCTACCACGCACAACGGTCAACAACGCCTGCAAGGCGCTGAAGGCTTGCTGGCCATTTTCGTCGATGGGCTGGTCGGTGCTCGGCAATACCTCTTCGCACTGATGATCACGGGTGGCACGGCCACAGGGACGACGGGATGGCGCAGCCTTGAGTTCCGGCAACACGCCGGTCGCGACCAGCAGTTGATTGGCTTCACCGTACAGCAGGTCAGCATCACTGAGGACGTATTTTTCAAACAGCTTGAGCATGATCAGCTTGACGCGGATCTCCACGCCCAGGCTACGCCCGGCACGCAGGAAAAACTCGCACAACAGCGCCGGGCCCAGGGGGTTTTCACGGTCGTCCAGGCGATTGCCGAGCAAGGCACTCAAGCGTGCCGTGAGTTGCGACAGCGCCAGGCCGTCGCGGTGGCGCACCCGGCCCAGCATGGCCTCAAGCGCGACGGCTTTTTCCAGGTCATCCTTGGACGTGCCTGAGGCCGCGTCATAGGACACCACCGGCACCAACTGAAGTTCACCACGGCCCGCCAGCCCCAGGTTGCCAAAGGCTTCGAACAGCCGCTCCATGAACACGCGCTCGAAATTCTTGCGCTTGAGGCGCAGGTCGCGCATGGCCTCAAAGAAGATATGGTGGTCCACGTTGCTGCGGGCCTTGTCGGCCATTTCGAACAAGGTGTCGTCGGCGTTATCGAACAGTTCCTGTAAACCCTGCTGCAACTGCTGCGCCGCCTTGTCGCGAACCTGCAGCAGCACCACCGGCAGGCGCGCGAGCGGCGATGGCGTGGCTTGTGCCTTGTTGATTGGCACCACCTTTCCGTCATTGTGCATCCTGGCCTCCTGAAACGGCGGTAAAGCGTTGGGGAAAGATCGGGTACAGGCCCAATAAGGCTGTGGATAACCGGTTATCACCAGGACGTCAAAGCTATGACGCCAATTGCAAGGCGCGAGATTATCTTGCAAATGAGTGCCGTTGCGCCAGCAAACTCTGACATTGCGCTGTAAATGAGTGGTGAGCCTGGGTTCAAACGCACGCTGCCCCTATAATCGGGACACTTTGTTTGTGGAGCCTGATATGCCGAACCTCCGTCTTGCCGACCTCACCGCTGAAATCGAAGCCAACGTGCGCCGCGCGCTCCTGGAAGACATCGGCAGCGGCGACATCACCGCACAGTTGATTCCGGCCGAACGGCTGGCCACGGCCACCATCATTACCCGCGATGCCGCCGTCATCGCCGGCACTGCGTGGGTGGATGCCGTATTCCGCCAACTGGACCCACGGGTCGCCGTGCACTGGCAGGTGGCCGACGGCGAACGTGTCAGCCCCAACCAGGCACTGTTCCACCTGGAGGGGCCGGCGCGCTCGCTGCTCAGTGGCGAGCGCTCTGCCCTGAATTTCCTGCAGTTGCTGTCCGGAGTCGCCACCCGCGCCCGGTTCCTGGCGGATTTTGTCGCCAGCACCCAGGTCAAGCTGCTGGACACTCGAAAAACCCTGCCCGGCCTGCGCCTCGCGCAGAAGTACGCAGTGACCTGCGGTGGCTGCCACAACCACCGTATCGGTTTGTATGACGCGTTCCTGATCAAGGAAAACCACATCGCTGCCAGTGGCGGGATTGCCCAAGCCATCAGCGCCGCCCACAAGATCGCACCCGGCAAGCCGGTGGAAATCGAAGTGGAGAGCCTGGACGAACTGCGCGAAGCGCTGGCGGCGGGCGCCGACATCGTCATGCTCGACGAATTGAGCCTGGAAGATATGCGTGAAGCCGTGCGCCTGAACGGCGGCAAGGCCAAGCTGGAAGCCAGCGGCGGGATCAATGAAAGCACCTTGCTGCCTATCGCGGAGACGGGGGTGGACTACATCTCCATTGGTGCGATGACCAAGGATGTGAAGGCGGTGGATTTGTCGATGCGCCTCAGTATCTGAACACCTAACTGTAGGAGCGAGCTTGCTCGCGAAAAACCTGAGAACGCCGCAGGGAACCAGGCAGCCTGCGTCATCGTTAGCGATTTTCGCGAGCAAGCTCGCTCCTACAAGCTGCTTTTAAACGACCAGGTCGTTCATCTCGCAGTATTCTTCCCATTCGACACCCAGCACCTCGGCCGCCTCTTTGTGCAAGGCCAGCCGTGCCGCTTCGAACTCTTCCGGCGTCGAGGTGTACTTGAGGGTCAGTTCCCAAGGCTGGAAGCCCTGGCTCTCGGCCTCGTCCTCAAACGCCCACTGGATCTGGTCGCGCTGATCATCGGCGCTCAGGTCCTTGATCTCTTCTTTGAGCTGCGGCGATTCCTCAAGGTATTTTTCGAGGGCTGCTTGATGCCGAACTTCCTGGGTCATTTCAGTCGTGGTCATGTCGTTCTCTTAGATCGAGGAATGGGGATGCATCTGGGTCATCAAGGTTGCGCAGATACAAAAGAGCCGGCACACGTGCCAACTCGTCTGGCCTTCAGAACCATTCTGGGATCATCTGAAAACATTGCCTTTGAAGCAGTATTGCCTTTTTGCCCGAGACAGGAATCGAACCTGCGACCTTCGCGTTACGAGTGCGCTGCTCTACCAACTGAGCTACACGGGCGGTGGGCTAAAGCTAGCACCGCATCGGGCGTCCGGCAACTTGCGCCCGTCAACGGGCAATGACCCCCTGGGCCCAGAAGCGTGGTTGCAGGTGACGACCTTCATCGCCCAGGTACTGTTTTTGGGCTTGCTGGAGGTGAGGCACATCGCGCACCGCAATAAACACCAACAGACCAACGGCCAACACAGCCAAGGCTTTCCATAGCCTACGGGCCAACGGCAGCGCAGCGCTTGCTGGCGTGCGCAGCTCATGCAGCGCCATCAGCCAGCCCACCACCAGCGCCAACCAGACCTGGGAGTTGGGCATCACTATCACGCCATCGACCATGGACTGCACCAGCGCCCCCACCAACGCCGCGAACAGGCACAAGCGCAGCAGGTCAACCCGCGCGGCGGACAGCGCTCGCTCGCGCAGCACAGCCAACGCGGCCCAGCCGCCTCGCCATGCCAACACCGCCACGCACAGCGCCGAGGGCACACCCCATTCGCTGGCCCATTGCAGAATCGCCTGATGGGGATGAGCGGCAATCCTGTTGGCAATATTGGCAAAATGCATCGGCCCAAAACCAAGCCACGGGCGCTCGATGAGCATGTACCACGCCTGCCACCAGATCGGGCCCCGTCCCGACAGCGAGGTGGTGAGGCGATCTCCGGCATCACTGGTGAGCGCAATCCCCAGGTAATCCGACAGTCCCGTGAATACCAGCCAATACAGCCACAGCCCAATCAACGCTGCGGCCGACTGCCAACCCAGCCAGCGACGCCCCCAGGGCCCAAGCAGCGCCAACATCACGCCCGCCACGCCCATGCCAAGCCAGGTACCCCGCGTACCGCCGCTGATTGCGATCATCCACCAGACACACAGCAACGCAAACACCATCCCCCGCAAGGCGCGGGAGACATTGGGTATCAGTAAAGGCAGCGCCAGCAATGGCAAGGTAAATGTCTGAAACTGTCCGTAGAAACGCTTGTTGGAAAAGCCCGACAGCAACCCGCCAGGGTCCAGTACGCGCTCGCCACTGACGAGCAGCAACGTACCGGCATACAGATACTGAACCGACTTGATCAGGCACAGCAACACCACAACCAGGATCAGCACGCGATCCAAAGGCTCGCCGCCGTGACGACGAACCAGGGCAAAGGCGACGGCAATCGCCGCGCAGCTGACAAACAGCGCCACTTCGGTAAGCGCCCACAGCGGCTGATGGGCCAGCGCCGACGACAGCACGCCCAGCCCCACAACCAGCGCCACGCCCCAGGCAGTGGGCCTGTCTACCCAAGGTTCAGTGGAAGTAACCGATAACCCATACAGCACCGCGCAAAACCCGATGGCAATTTGCATGACACGCTGTAGATCATGCCCGCCGAACGGCGCACAAATCCCGACACTCAACAGGCACACCGCTGCTACCAGGAAAACACCGCCTCGCTGCTGTACGGATAACACCATCGGCCACCTCTACTTCCGTGTGGATGGTTTAGCAGTTACGCGCCGTCGGTGCCGCAGCCCTTGCTGGCATATTTCGCTTCAGCGGTCGTCGTGCACTTCCAGCCGGTGGCGCTGCGGACCAGGGTGATGGTCTTGCCCAGCACCGGTGCCGGTGCGTCGAGTATTTCGCAGCTGATGGAGCCCGCACCCGTGGCCACATCGCCTGCCACCTCGATCTTGCAGTTGGCCGTAGGACTGGTGCCGCCGATCAAGGCCACGGTGGGTACAGTGCCCTGGTTGATGGTGTCTTCGTAACCGGCCTTCAACGCGGCAATTTCAGCCAGGCCGGCAGTGAACTTGGCCTTGGCCTGGTGGGTGGTGTACATGGGCAGGCCGATGGTGGCCAAAATGCCGATGATTGCCACGACGATCAACAACTCGATCAAGGTAAAGCCTTTCTGACGTATCACATTCACTCTCCCGAATAGAACTCATGACAAGGCGCGTCCTGCACCCCGTTTTTGCAACGGCGCCAGTGTACTCACCCGCAAGCGGCCAATCGCGCTCAAGACGCACATTCTGACATTTTTATCCCGCGCCATCGGCATGCCCGAATCCGTCACCTGACTAAGCTATAAATCTTCGACAGCCTGTATGCGGAACCGCAACATGAACAACGCTTCAACGATTTACGCCTGGGAAGGCATCAACCGTAAAGGGCGCAGGGTGTCCGGGCAAACCAAGGGGCACAACGCGGCCCTGGTCAAGGCACAACTGCGCCAGCAAGGGATCAGCCCCGGTCGTGTGCGCAAGCAATCCCTGCTGCTGCCAAACCTCACCCCATCAGTCAAAGCGGCTGATATCACGCTGTTCACGCGCCAACTGGCTACGCTGCTGAAGGCTGGAGTTCCACTCCTGCAAGCCTTCAACATCATCAGCGAAGGCGTCGACAATCGCGCTGTGCGTGAACAGGTGATGGGGCTTAAACAAGCGATCGCCGCCGGCAGCAGCCTGGCTGAGGCATTACGCAAACAACCGCGTCATTTCGATGAGCTGTACTGCAACCTGGTGGCCGCCGGCGAACAGGCCGGGGCGCTTGAGACACTGCTGGAGAGGGTGGCGATCCACCGGGAAAAGAGTGAGCAGCTCAAGGCCAGGATCAAAAAGGCCATGACCTACCCCATTGCTGTCCTGGTGGTTGCCAGCCTGGTCACCGGCATACTGCTGGTCCACGTGGTGCCGCAGTTCCAGGCCTTGTTCGCCGGAGTCGACGGCAAACTGCCGGCATTTACCTTGCACGTGATCGCCCTGTCGGCGTTCATGCAGCACGCATGGTGGATGCTGGTATTGGGCATCGTCGCGGGAGCCGCTGCGCTGCGCCAGGCCTATCGGACCTCGTCGGGGTTTCGCTGCTGGCTGGACACCGGTTTGTTGAAAGCGCCCCTGGCAGGCAAACTGCTGACAAAATCCGCCGTGGCTCGCTACGCCCGCACGCTCTCCACGACCTTTGCCGCCGGTGTTCCACTAGTACAGGCATTGGACTCAGTCGCCGGCGCCGTGGGAAACGGCCCGTTCAAACAGGCAATCGAACATATGCGTCACGATGTATCCAACGGCATGCAACTGAATCAATCCATGGTCAACAGCGGCCTGTTTCCCGGCATGGCGATCCAACTGACAGCGATCGGCGAAGAGTCGGGCACCCTGGAACACATGCTGGAAAAGGTCGCCAGCCACTATGAGGCTGACGTGGACAACCTGGTCGACAACCTCACCAGCCTGATGGAACCGTTGATCATGGTGGTGCTGGGGGGCATTGTCGGCGCGCTGGTCATCGCCATGTACTTGCCGGTCTTCCAACTGGGGAGTGCATTTTGAGCCTGCTGCTGAACGAGCACCCATTGGCCTTTGTCACAATCGCGCTGGTACTGGGGCTGATCGTCGGCAGTTTCCTCAACGTGCTGGTCTGGCGCCTGCCAAAAATGCTCGAACGGGAATGGCGTGCCCAGGCCCATGAAGTGCTCGGCTTGCCTGCCGAACCTGGCGGGCCGACCTACAACCTGATGCACCCCAACTCATGCTGCCCACACTGTGACCATCCCATCCGGCCGTGGGAAAATATCCCACTGCTCAGCTACCTGATGCTCAGGGGGCGCTGCGCCCATTGCCAGGGAGCCATCAGCCCTCGCTACCCTTTCACGGAACTCGCCTGCGGGTTGATCTCGGCCTGGGTCGCCTGGCATTTCGGCTTTGGCTGGCAGGCCGCAGCGGTGCTGGTGTTGAGTTGGGGGTTGCTGGCAATGAGCCTGATCGACGCAGACCACCAGTTGCTCCCGGATGTGCTGGTGCTGCCATTGCTGTGGCTGGGCCTGATCGTCAACAGTTTTGGATTACTGACGACATTACCCGACGCACTATGGGGCACAGTGATCGGCTACATGAGCCTGTGGAGCGTGTTCTGGCTGTTCAAGCTGGTCACCGGCAAAGACGGCATGGGCCACGGTGATTTCAAGTTACTGGCCTTGCTCGGCGCCTGGGGCGGCTGGCAGATATTGCCGATGACACTGTTGATGTCGTCGCTGGTGGGGGTGTTTGTCGGGTTGATCCTGATGCGCCTGCGCAAGACCCTGGCGTCCACGCCGATGCCGTTTGGTCCGTATCTGGCAATTGCCGGCTGGATTGCATTGCTCTGGGGTGGTCAAATAACCGACTTCTATTTGCAGTCTGTCGGTTTCAGATGACCACTCCTGTTGCAACACCTTGGATTCTCGGCCTCACCGGTGGCATCGGCAGCGGTAAAAGTGCGGCAGCCCAGCACTTTATCGACCTGGGCATTGACCTGGTGGACGCTGATCACGCCGCGCGCTGGGTGGTCGAACCCGGCCGGCCGGCGCTGGCCCGCATCGCCGAGCATTTTGGTGCCGGCGTATTGCAGCCTGACGGCCAGTTGGACCGCGCCGCGTTGCGCAAGCTGATCTTTGAGGTGCCCGAAGAGCGCCGCTGGCTGGAAGCCTTGCTGCACCCGTTGATTGGCGAGGAGATTCGCAGTCACCTGGCTCGCGCCCGCTCGCCTTACGCGATCCTGGTGTCCCCGCTGCTGATCGAATCCGGCCAGTACAGCATGACCCAGCGCATCCTGGTGATCGACGTGCCGCAATCGCTGCAGATTCAGCGTACCCTGCAGCGCGACGGCATCAGCGAACAACAGGTTCAGGCAATTCTCAAGGCACAGTCCAGCCGTGAAGACCGCCTGAACCATGCCGATGACGTGCTGGTCAATGACCAGGACCTCGCCTGGCTGCACAGCGAGGTCGAGCGACTGCACCACTTTTACCTTACTTTGCGTGGAGGCCGATCATGAGCCAACCCTTGACCGTCGACTGCCCAACCTGCGGTGCACCCGTGGAATGGAATGCAGCCAACCCTAACCGGCCGTTCTGCTCGGACCGTTGCAAGCTCATCGACCTGGGCGCGTGGGCCGCCGAGGAACACAAGATTCCCGTGGCGCCGGATGCCGAAGACGAGCTGTTTTCCGAAGACTTGCCGCCGCGCCACTAAGGCCGCATAAAGGCGTATTCCTGCTGGTCGTCGAGGTTTTCTGCGAGGTATTGCAGCTCGTCGGCCAAGTCTTCGAAGCTGCGTACGCCCTTGCTCTGCTGCACCACCGCGCTGAGCATGGCGCGCAGGGTCAAGCCCGGGTCGAAACCGATTTCCTGTGCCGCATCCTGGCTCCTGCGCAACTCCTGCCGTGCCCACTCGTACACACTCATGATTCGTGCTCCCGCCTTGCCTAGGAAAATTTCGCAGAGCATGGGCCTGCTCGGCTGCGCGGGATTTGATCTGGGTCAACGCTGCGATTCGTCATCCTTCCAGGGCGCCGAGAGGTAGCGTGTGCGGTTGAATGTCTCCAGCCATTCCGGACAAAACACCACCAGGGCGCTGATCACCATGCCGTTGATAAAGGCTTCGGGGAAGATGATCAGCCACAGGTAGCCGACGAAATCCTCCAGCCATTCAGGCATGGCAAAACGACCGTCGAACCACAGCAACCCCAGCCCCAGCAGCAGGCAAAACAAGGCCGACAACGCGGCAGCAAAAAAACCGGAGCAGAAGATATACACGAAGGGATTGCGCGGCTGCGCTCGCTCGACCACAAGCGCACAGCCTTCGGTGATCAGCACCGGCAGCACGATCAGCAGCAGGCCGTTGACGCCAAGGGCTGCCAGGTCCTGGCGCCCAAGCAGCATTAACCCGAACTGGGCGGCAAAACCACCGACGATAGCCAGGGGCCAGTCCAACAGCAGGGTTACGGCGGTCATACCGATAAAGTGGTAGGACACACCAGTATCGAAATCCCGTCGTACCAGCCACAGCATGAACAGTGCGAACACCGTACCGAACAGCAAATGCTGGCGCCGCCGGTCGGCAAACAACTCGACCCAGGGCGAACGCAGGATCGCCCACAGCAGTACCGGTGCATACAACAGCCAGCCGATGCCGAGGGTTGTGGGCGCCAGCACTGCGGCACTGATCACGGCTTCACCTGCTCCAGGGCCTGGCGCAGTTCGACAGCCGTGCCGTATTCATGTTGAGAAACCAACTTACCGTTATCCAACTGCAGCCATAGCACTTTATCCGCCGCCGCGGGATAACGCGGGGCGATACGTGCGTCACGGTCCAGCATGACCCGGTAGTTGTAGGATTGCATGGCCGGTACCGCGAACAATTTGGCGATCAGTCGAGGCATGCGCTGGATGTCAGCGACGAACACGGCATGCCGCGCTTCGAGGTAGCCTGCAGGTTGGCCTTGCAGCGCAGCATCCACCTGCTTGGCCGCATCCATGCTGCGCGCCACCAACAGAATCCGTGCCTGGTTATCGAGGGTATAGGCTTGGTCGAATTGATCGAGCAAAGTCCAGGGAGCAAGGCGCTCGCCCACTTCAACAGCCTGCGCCCATACCGGTAAAACACTCAGCAACAGCACCACCAGACACTTCACCGCACGCTCCTCATAAGGGGGGAATTACGCTTGAAAGGCCAGTCTACACCCTGGCTTTTGCAGCAGGACTTCCTGCGGTCATCATTTGGACGCTAAGCTGCAGGCATGGATGACTCAGATTACTTGCGCCTGCTCACCGTAGCGGCCGAACAAGCCAATGCGTTCCTGTCCAATGCCCGCAAATGGGAGCGTGAGCGTTGGGTCTGCCAGCGCCTGTTGCAAGGCTTGAATGTGCCCTACCGCGCCGAAGAGTTTCACCCCGCCGGACAAGAACCACCCGACGTGCTGTTTCGCGATGCCAGTTTCGAGGTGTTTTTCGTACTCGATGAAGGGCGCCGCCTGAACGACGAATGGCGTGACGAGCTGTTGCGTAGACGCAGTGCATTCTCCCTGAGCCAACTGGTGCGGCGCGAAGCCAAGCCGCGGCGCATCCCCGCCCATGAATTCCTGCTGCGCCTGGCGCCCACGTTGCGCAAGAAGGCCCATAACTACAAAGAGCGCGGGATGGACCTGGGCGAATTGGATATCGTCGCGTTCACCAGCCTCAAGCGCGAAGTGCTCGACCTCAACAGCCACTTTCCCCCACCCACCGAATACTTGCGCCAGGGCTGGCGCTCGCTGTCGCTGGTGGGACCGACGTTTGCCCGGGTGCTGTTCGCCCACCCGGACGCGCCGGATTTCTTGCGCAATAACCTGGGGCGCAGCATAGTGTTCGACGTGGGCATCAGCCTCTGATCCCCTCGCTGTAACGTGGCGCCCCTTTGCAACGTCTACCTGACGAGGCCTTATATGACCAGCCGCCTGAACCCCGACGACCAACAGCATGTCGAAGAGTACCTGCAACTCTCCCAGAACCGAGTCGAGCGCAAGCCTTTCCGTCCGTGGCTGCTCCTTGGTGTGGTGCTGGTGGTGGTGATCGGGCTCGGCCTGCTGAGCCGCCTTTTGAGTTACCTGACGCTATGAGCTGCCTGGCGCTCGCGGGGGTAACTGCTCCGATTTCCTTTAGCCTTGCGAGATACCCCCATGATCCATCGTATTATTATCGTCGGCGGCGGCGCCGGCGGCCTGGAGTTGGCTACCCGCCTGGGTAAGACTCTGGGCAAGCGCGGCACCGCCAGCATCACGCTGGTGGACGCCAACCTCACCCATATCTGGAAGCCTTTGCTGCACGAAGTCGCTGCCGGCTCACTGAACTCTTCGGAAGACGAACTCAATTACGTCGCCCAGGCCAAATGGAACCACTTCGAGTTCCAATTGGGGCGCATGAGCGGGCTCGACCGCGAACAGAAGAAAATCCAGCTGGCCGCCACCCTCGACGAAGAAGGCCGCGAACTGGTGCCTGCGCGCGTGCTGGGCTATGACAGCCTGGTGATTGCGGTGGGCAGCACCACCAATGATTTCGGCACCGAGGGCGCGGCGCAGCACTGTCTGTTCCTCGATACCCGCAAGCAGGCCGAGCGTTTCCACCAACAGTTGCTCAACCACTATCTGCGCGCCCACGCCGGGCAAACCGATGTGGTGGAAAAGATCAGCGTCGCCATCGTCGGTGCGGGTGCAACGGGCGTCGAGCTGGCCGCAGAGCTGCATAACGCGGCCCACGAGCTGGCGGCGTACGGCCTGGACCGCATCAAGCCGGAAAACATGCACATTACCCTGATCGAAGCCGGCCCTCGTGTACTGCCTGCCTTGCCGGAGCGGATTGGCGGGCCTGTACATAAAACCCTGGAGAAGCTCGGGGTGACGGTGCTGACCAACTCAGCGGTCAGCGAAGTGACTGCCGACGCATTGATCACCAGCAGTGGCCAGGTGATTCCCGCCAGCCTCAAGGTGTGGGCCGCCGGGATTCGTGCACCGGCTTTCCTCAAGGACATCGATGGCCTGGAAACCAACCGCATCAATCAACTGCAAGTGCTGCCGACGCTGCAAACCACCCGTGATGAAAACATCTTCGCCTTTGGCGACTGCGCCGCGTGCCCGCAACCGGGCACCGACCGCAATGTGCCGCCACGGGCCCAGGCCGCGCACCAACAGGCCTCGCTGCTGGCCAAGTCATTGAAACTGCGTATCGAGGGCAAGGACCTGCCGGCGTACAAGTACACCGACTATGGGTCGCTGATCTCGCTGTCGCGGTTCTCGGCGGTGGGTAACCTGATGGGCAACCTGACCGGAAGCGTGATGCTGGAAGGCTGGCTGGCGCGGATGTTCTATGTGTCGCTGTACCGCATGCACCAGATGGCGCTGTATGGCTTCTTCCGCACGGCGATGCTGATGTTGGGCAGCAAGATCGGACGCGGGACTGAACCGCGCCTGAAGCTTCACTAACAACAGAGTCCCTTGCGGGACTGGCTAATGTGGGGGGGCGCTCCCTCCCACATTGGTTGTGTGTTGGATTTGAGATAATTCCAGGCAAAAAAATCCCCGTATCTTTCGATACGAGGATTTTTAATATGGTCGGGGTAAGGGGATTCGAACTCCTGACATCCTGCTCCCAAAGCAGGCGCGCTACCGGACTGCGCTATACCCCGGTAAAAAAAAGGCGACCTTTCAGTCGCCTTCTTCGATCAGCGCTTTTGGCCTCTGATCTTAAGATTCGATTCCAGCGTTAACTGGTCTCAAAAATGGTGGGTCGTGTGGGATTCGAACCTACGACCAATTGGTTAAAAGCCAACTGCTCTACCAACTGAGCTAACGACCCAAATATGGTCGGGGTAGGGGGATTCGAACTCCCGACATCCTGCTCCCAAAGCAGGCGCGCTACCGGACTGCGCTATACCCCGGTTTGAAATTGGCTCCGTGACCAGGACTCGAACCTGGGACCCAATGATTAACAGTCATTTGCTCTACCGACTGAGCTATCACGGAACTACATATTTCAAAGTACAACTTTTACTGCTGTGTAACCTTCTCTTCGACCCTGTCCGTATCGCTACGTTAGCGTCTCTGAGGCGCGCTATTCTACAATCTTAAAAACCCCTGTCAACCCTTTAAATTGCTTTTAAGACAATGATTTGCGCTTCTTTCTGATTTCTTCTTGGGGAGAAGAAACCCGTGGGCTGACGTTGCTGCGGGGCGCACTTTACAAGCCTTTGCCTTACAGTTCAACGCCCTATCGAAAAAAAAGGCCCTGGGATGCAGGGCCTTCTCTTATTGCAGTGCAATCCGGGCTCAGTGGAAGACGATTTCGTCGTTCTCCACAGTCGCCTCGACGCTGGTGCCCGGCATAAAGCTGCCCGACAGGATCAACTGCGCCAGCGGGTTCTCGATCCAGCGCTGGATCGCACGTTTCAAAGGCCGTGCGCCATACACCGGGTCGTAACCGACCGCGATCAGCTTGTCCAACGCCTCGCGGCTCAGCTCCAGCGACAACTCGCGTTCCGCCAGGCGACCGCGCAGACGCCCCAGCTGGATCTCGGTGATGCCCGCGATCTGATCCCGCGCCAATGGCTCGAAGATCACCACTTCGTCGACCCGGTTGATGAATTCCGGACGGAAGTGCGTGGTCAACGCATCCATTACAGCAGCGCGCTGGGCCTCACGATCACCTACCAGTTCCTGGATCTGCGCCGAGCCCAGGTTGGAGGTCATGACGATCACCGTGTTGCGGAAGTCCACAGTGCGCCCGTGGCTGTCCGTGAGTCGTCCATCTTCCAGCACTTGCAGCAAGATGTTGAACACGTCCGGGTGAGCCTTCTCGACCTCATCCAGCAGGATCACCGAGTAAGGCTTACGCCGCACGGCCTCGGTCAGGTAACCGCCCTCCTCGTAGCCCACATAGCCTGGTGGAGCCCCGATCAGGCGAGCCACCGAATGTTTCTCCATGAACTCGGACATGTCGATCCGTACCATGGCCTCTTCAGTATCAAAGAGGAACTCGGCCAGGGCCTTGCACAGCTCGGTCTTACCCACGCCGGTCGGGCCGAGGAACATGAACGAGCCGCTCGGACGGTTCGGGTCGGACAAGCCGGCGCGGGAACGCCGTACCGCGTTGGACACCGCCACGACCGCCTCTTCCTGGCCGATCACGCGCTGGTGCAACAGGTGCTCCATCTTCAGCAGCTTGTCACGCTCGCCTTCAAGCATTTTCGACACCGGGATGCCGGTCCACTTGGAAACGACTTCGGCGATTTCTTCCTCGGTCACCTTGCTGCGCAACAGCTGATTTTCAGCCTTACCGTGCTGGTCGACCATTTGCAGGCTGCGTTCCAGGTCCGGGATCACCCCGTACTGCAACTCGGCCATGCGGTTCAGGTCGCCTTTACGACGTGCGGCTTCCAACTCCTGGCGCGACTGCTCGATCTTTTGCTGGATCTGCGCAGAGCCCTGTACTTCGGCTTTTTCCGAGGTCCAGATTTCTTCGAGGTCCGAATACTCGCGCTCCAGGCGGACGATTTCCTCCTGGAGTTTTTCCAGGCGTTTCTTGGCCGCGTCGTCCTCTTCTTTCTTGAGGGCCTGGGATTCGACTTTCAGTTGAATCAGGCGACGATCAAGGCGGTCGAGCACTTCCGGCTTGGAGTCGATCTCCATGCGAATGCGGCTGGCCGCTTCGTCGATCAAGTCGATGGCCTTGTCCGGCAATTGACGGTCGGTAATGTAGCGATGGCTCAACTTGGCCGCCGCAATGATCGCACCGTCGGTGATCGCCACTTTATGGTGGACCTCGTAGCGCTCTTTCAGGCCCCGCAGGATCGCGATGGTGTCCTCTTCACTCGGCTCTTCCACCAGGACTTTCTGGAAACGCCGTTCAAGGGCCGCATCTTTCTCAATGTACTGGCGATATTCGTTAAGCGTGGTAGCACCGACACAATGCAACTCACCCCGCGCCAAGGCGGGCTTGAGCATGTTGCCAGCATCCATGGAGCCCTCGCCTTTACCGGCGCCGACCATGGTGTGCAGTTCGTCGATAAACAGAATGATCTGCCCTTCCTGCTTCGACAGTTCATTAAGCAGGGATTTCAGGCGCTCTTCGAATTCACCGCGGAACTTTGCACCGGCGATCAACGACCCCATATCCAGGGACAGCAGGCGCTTGCCTTTAAGGCCGTCCGGTACTTCACCATTGATGATGCGCTGGGCCAGGCCTTCGGCAATCGCGGTTTTACCCACGCCAGGTTCACCGATCAACACCGGGTTGTTCTTGGTGCGGCGCTGCAGAACCTGGATGGTGCGACGAATTTCATCGTCACGGCCGATCACCGGGTCAAGCTTGCCCTCTTCGGCACGCTTGGTCAGGTCGACGGTGTACTTGTCCAGGGCCTGGCGCGACTCCTCGTGGTTAGGGTCGTTAACCGCATCACCGCCACGCAGGTTGTTGATGGCGTTTTCCAGGGCTTTCTTGCTGACACCCTGGCCGAGTAACAACTTGCCAAGCTTGCTGTTCTCGTCCATGGCGGCGAGCAGCACCAGTTCGCTGGAGATGAACTGGTCACCCTTCTGCTGGGCCAGGCGGTCGGCCTGGTTAAGCAGGCGCGCCAGATCCTGCGACATATTCACGTCGCCGGTAGGGTTTTGGATTTTCGGCAGTTGGTCGAGCTCTTTGCTCAACTCCTTGCGCAGGCTGTTGACATCAAAGCCCACCTGCATCAGCAAGGGCTTGATAGAACCACCTTGCTGCTCCAGGAGTGCCTGCATCAAGTGCGCAGGCTCAATGGCCGGGTGGTCGAGCCCCACCGCCAAGGATTGGGAGTCCGATAAGGCCAACTGCAATTTGCTGGTTAAACGATCAATACGCATTAGTCACCTTCCTTTTGAGCAGGCCGGAGCTATAAAACATCCTGAATGAAGAAACCTGCCAGATACCCTTATAGATGGGGTGGATTCTGGAAGATTCAAGCGAGCGGCGGTTGATATGGATCAGCGTTGACCCAGATCAGCAGAGTCTAGCGCTCAAGCCAGACAAGGGAGGCAAAACGTCCGGTGCGGGGGCTGCGCCGGTACGAAAAGAAGCGTGGGTCGGTCACGGTGCAGAAGCCACCACCATAAACAGCGGTGACACCCCGCGCAGCAAGGCGCAGGCGGGCCAACTGATAGATGTCGGCCATGAATTTGCCTGGATTGAGGCTTGGTACAAAGGCTTCGGCAGTTGTCGGCAGGTGCTGCATGAAGGCTTCACGCACTTCAGGGCCAACCTCAAAGGCTTGCGGGCCAATCGCCGGGCCCAGCCATACCAGGACGTCCGAAGGCTCTGCGTCGAGGCTTTCGAAGACTGCCTCCAGCACGCCCGCCGCCAGCCCACGCCAACCGGCATGGGCCGCAGCCACACGAGTGCCGGCACGGTTGCAGAACAACGCAGGCAGGCAATCGGCGGTCATCGCGGTGCAGGCGATGCCGGGGGTGCTGCTCCAGCTACCGTCGGCTTCGGCGGTGCGGCCAGGGTCGGCCTCGACCACATCCACGCCATGGACCTGGCGCAGCCAGGCCGGCTGAATATCGAAGGCTTCGGTAAGGCGACGACGATTCTCAAGGACGGCCTCAAGGCTGTCCTCAACGTGATCGCCCAGGTTAAGGCTGTCGAACGGCGCCTGGCTGACGCCGCCCGTGCGGGTAGTCACACAGGCTTTCACCCCGACAGGCGCGGGCCAGTCAGGAATCAGCCAGTCATTCATCCGACAAACGCCTCGCGATCCTGCTTGAGCAGCGACAGCAACCAGACAAAATCGTCTGGAAGTGGTGATTCCCAGCTCATGCGCTTACCGCTCGTCGGATGGTCCAGCTCCAGGAAACGTGCATGCAACGCCTGGCGCGGGAACGTCTTGAGCGATTCGACCATGGTCTGGCTCGCCGCAGGCGGAATGCGGAAGCGGCCACCGTAGGCCGGATCGCCCACCAACGGGAAGTTGATGTGGGCCATATGCACGCGAATCTGGTGGGTACGACCGGTTTCCAGCTTGACCCGCACATGGGTGTGGGAACGGAAACGCTCGAGCACGCGGTAGTGGCTCACCGCCTGCTTGCCGCCTTCCATCACCGCCATACGCTGGCGCTGCTGGCCGTGGCGACCGATCGGGGCATTGATCTTGCCGCCCGCCACAACCACGCCGATCACGATGCATTCGTAGATACGGCTGACACTGCGGCTCTGCAATTGCGTGACCAGTTGCGTCTGCGCCTGAATGGTCTTGGCCACCACCATCAAGCCGGTGGTGTCCTTGTCCAGACGGTGCACGATGCCGCAACGCGGCACGTTGATAATGTCGGGGATGTGGTGCAGCAAGGCATTGAGCAAGGTGCCATCAGCGTGCCCGGCCGCCGGGTGAACCACCAGGCCTGCGGGTTTGTTGATGACCAGGATGTCGTCGTCCTCATAGACGATATCCAGCTCGATGTCCTGGGCAACCCATTCTCCCTGGGCTTCCTGCTCGGCAGTCAGCTCAAGAATCGCACCGCCATGGACTATGTCTCGCGGGCGGATAACCGCTCCATCCACAGTCAGGCGGCCGTCTTTGATCCAGGCGGAAAGGCGCGAGCGCGAGTGCTCAGCGAATAATTGTGCGGCGACTTGATCGAGGCGTTGGCCGCCCAATTCGGACGGCACCTCTGCGCGAAGTTCAATTTTATCGGACATGCTCAGACTAGGCGTGGCACAGCCTTTGGTTTCGGCTGCGCGCTTGTGGTTAAATACGGCGTCTTTTGCCCCGAGGCTTTCAACGGGGCGCTCATCATAACAGGACGGCCCCGCCCAAGACAGCGGCCGTCATAGGGACGCAAGCCGCCATGCAAGTGAAACACCTGCTGCTGATCGCCATCCTCGCCATGACTGCTGCTTGCTCGTCAACAAAGGAAGTCGTCGACGAAAACCTGAGCGAAGTCGAGCTGTACCAACTGGCACAGAAAGACTTGGACAATAATAGCTACACCAGCGCCACAGCGAAGCTGAAGGCCCTGGAGTCGCGCTATCCGTTCGGGCGCTACGCCGACCAGGCCCAGCTTGAGCTGATCTACGCCAACTACAAGAACGCCGAGCCGGAGGCTGCCAAGTCCGCCGCCGAGCGCTTCATCCGCCTGCACCCGCAACACCCGAACGTGGACTACGCCTACTACTTGAAGGGCCTGACCTCGTTCGACCAGGATGTCGGCCTGCTGGCGCGCTTCCTGCCGCTGGACATGACCAAGCGTGACCCGGGCGCCGCCCGTGACTCCTACAACGAGTTCGCCCAGCTGACCAGCCGCTACCCAAACAGCCGCTACGCGCCGGACGCCAAGCAGCGCATGATCTACCTGCGCAACCTACTGGCTTCCTACGAAATCCACGTGGCCCACTACTACCTGACCCGTCAGGCGTATGTAGCCGCAGCCAATCGTGGTCGCTATGTCGTGGAAAACTTCCAGGAAACCCCATCCGTGGGTGACGGCCTGGCGGTGATGACCGAGGCTTACCAGCGCCTGCACCTGGACGAGCTGGCCAGCACCAGCCTGGAGACCCTGAAGCTCAACTACCCTGATCACCCGAGCCTGAAAGACGGCCAGTTCGTGCCTCAGGTGGCCGAAGCGGACAACCGCTCGTGGCTGAGCAAGTACACCCTGGGCCTGATCGAGTCGCGTCCGCCGTTGCCGCCGGGCGAAACTCGCGCCAACCAGGACGTGATCAAGCAGTTCCAGGACGCCAAGGAAGCCATTCCTTCGGACCTCAAGCCGCACGACGAGAACGGCGACGTGATCGAAGAAGAAGAGCCGCAGGCCCTGGGCAACAACCAGGATCGTTCGTGGTTCAGCTACATGACCTTCGGTGTGTTCGACTGAGTCTGTCGACGCAACGCAAAAAAGGAGCCTTTCGGGGCTCCTTTTTTATGGGCAAGGATTATTGCGCTGTGCGCCTGCCACGTCCTTGGCTAAACTGGCGCATTCCTTATCGAGAAACCGCCCATCATGCTTCGTCTTCTGTTCTGGATTGCCGTTATTGCTGCCGCGGTATGGTTCTGGCGCAAATTCAAAAGCCCGACCGCCAGGCAGCAACGCACCAGCGAGCCCGGCGCTGCGTTGATGGTGCGCTGCGCACACTGCGGCGTGCACTTGCCACAGGATCGCGCCCTGAGTTCGCGCCAGGAGTGGTATTGCACCCAGGCGCATCTGGAGCAAGGACCGAAGTCTATCCAGCGTTGATCCGACCTTCGGGGGCATAGGGTGCCGGATCGATGATCGGCGCACGCTCCAACAGCAAATCGACAAATAACTGGCACGATGCCGGCGCCAGGACCAACCCGTTGCGGTAATGCCCACAGTTGAGCCACAGCCCGTTGAAGCCGGGTACCCGACCGATAAAGGGGATGCCCTCCGGCGAGCCGGGCCGCAAGCCGGCCCAATGCCCCACTACTTCGGCGTCGGCCAGGGCGGGAATCAGTTCCACAGCCGAGGCCTTGAGGCTTTCCAGCGCGGTGTCGGTGGGCGTCTTGTCGAACCCCTCATGCTCCAGAGTGCTGCCGATGAGGATGTGCCCGTCGCGCCGAGGGATCGCATAACGCCCTTTGGCCAGGACCATGCTCGACAGGAAGTCCGAGGGGCACTTGTACAAAATCATCTGCCCCTTGACCGGTTCCACCGGCAACGCCAAGCCCAATGTGCCGAGCAACTCGCCGCTCCACGCCCCCGCTGCGAGCACCACCTGGTCCCCCAGAATCGGCCCCTGTGCCGTATCCACGCCCACTACGTTGCCGCCATCCAGAACAAAGCCGGTCACTTCGCACTGTTCGTGAACAGTCACGGCAGGCAAGGCCAATAGCGCGGCCTTCAAAGATTTGACCAGGCGCGGGTTGCGCACGTTGGCCACGTTGGCCATATAGATCGCCTGGGAATACCCTCCACCCAAGACAGGAACCGCATCATGGGCGGCAGACACATCGACCTTGCTCAAAGGCCGCCCTTCACGAGCAGCCCAGTCCAGCGCCTCGGTTTCATCGTCCAGGTCCAGCCAGTACAACCCCGTGGTATGGACCTCCGGGTCGACACCGGTAGCGGCAAACAGCCGCTCAGCCAGTTGCGGATAAAAATCCTGGGACCAATGGGCCAGCGCCGTGACTGCTGGGCTATAGCGCCACGGATACAGTGGCGAAACAATGCCTCCGCCCGCCCATGACGACTCCTGCCCCACACCGGCACGCTCCAGCAGGATCACAGCCTGCCCCTGGGTCGCCAGATTGAACGCCGTCAACAAGCCGATGACTCCGCCACCGACAATCACCACTTGCTGTTGCTTAGCCATCATTTGATCCAGCCGATAAATAGGAATAAACGCGCCCGGCACCCAATCATCCAGCACCCTCATCACTGCCCCCAGCATGTCTGGCGCGACATTTCAGGTGCCGCCCCCGGATTGCCACGCGCACCGCTGCTTTCCAGGCTGAAGTCACCGCAAGGGTCGCCGGCCATCACAGAATCGGCGCCCGGTGTAGCAACCAGGTAGAAATCCTGAGGGTTCAACGCTGCGGTGATTCTATAGCGATCATTGCCCGTACTGACGCCGCTTGCGTCAATAAAAGTGCCGTTCCTCATATGAAACCGCTCCAGGTGCTGAGCCTGCTCGGTCAACAGCGCGACGATTTCCGCGCGATAGACCTTTTTCACATGGCCGGTGTACCCGGGGTAAGCGATTCCGGCCAGAAACGCGATGATCGCTACGGCGATCAATAGCTCGATCAGGGTAAACCCCTGGCTGTCCATGCCCATTTCATTGCTCCTTATTGAAGTTGCCGCCACGAAACCCGCCGAAATCGCGAGCCACTCTCCTCCTCCACCCGCGCATACACGCTCTCCAATACCGTGCGCGATTGGCCACTGAGCCCGACCGCTGTTATCCGGTACAACGTCGCCAGGGTTTGCGGCGGCACATGCGGCAGCCCTACACCCGGCCCCAGGGATTGAATACCGTAGAGCCCACCCTTGATGGCAACCCAGTTAACCGATGACACTGGATGGGGCCCGGCACCCACCACCGAAAACGCTTCATCCGGTGGCCCACAGGCAGCGATCGACTGACACTGCGGCAAGGCCGCGCCCTTTCGCCTCACACCTTGCTCTCCCAGCCTCAAACCACTTTCTGCGGTTTGCAGCGACTGGTTGCGGTGCCACAGGCTCCCGGTGATCTTTTGCTGGGTGACCGCCCCCTGTATCGAAGACAGGCCGATCAACGACAACAGCAACAAAAACACCAGGCTTATCAGCAGGACCATTCCCCCCTGCCGCAAAGAAACACCCTCAGCAAGCACCATGGTCGCCCTACCCCACACGGTTTCGCAGCGCCGCCACGACGCTGTAGGTTTGATCTTTTACCCGCCCCGTCGGGTCTTGCAACGTCATGCGGATGCGCACACTGCGGATCAAGGACTCATCGGTCGGGATAGCGTCATAACGCACAACCCGAACTGACGCCGGGCTGGCAGCCACGCCGAAACTGATATCGAAAGCCTTTACGTTATCCACCAACACAGCCTTGGCCGGCGCGGCAAGCGTGCTGACTTTCAACTGGCCCGCCTCGAAGGTGTAGGTCAGTTGCCGAATCGTAAAACGAATCTGCCCGGGAGCAGGCGCAGGTGAGCTGCCTGAATAGGCTTGAGCGGTAGCCGTGCAGTCGGAGAGCACCGTCCAATCAGGCCTGCCGTCGCCGACATCGGCGGTAACCAGCGTCAGCGACTTTGAACTGCCCCCGGCATTCCAGCTGACAGGCCTATCAAAGGCTGGCGGGGCGTTCTCGATAAAGGCCGTGGCCAAACAGCCAAACATGCCCGCCTGGCGAATGTCCTGGATCATCTTGCCCAGCACAAACCGCGCATCATCCTGCAGCAACATGGCCGCCTGCTGGCTGGCGTCGGTCGCTCGTGAATTGATCAGCACCTGACTCCCGCCAAGCACCAGCACCAAACCGACGGCCAGGGCCAGCAACAATTCCACCAGGCTGAAACCTCTACCCCGATGCCTCATTGCATCACCCCCGGCTCATTGTCGAGGCGACTGGTCAGGGTGAAGGTTTCCCTCGCGCCGGGGGTGTTTGCACCCCGGCTGTCATCCCAACTGATACTGACAGTCACTTCATCTGCACTGACCACCACAGAGCCTTTGCCGCTCTCCCCGGCAAAACCGCGAATATTGGCTTCAAAGTCATGCAGATCCACATCACGTACGTTGGTGGTCGCGGTACTGGCCGGCGCTCGAGTGCCACGGCGCAACGAATAGTCGGCACCGGAATTGGCACGGATTCGGTCGAGCATATCGTAGGCGATGAAACTGGCCTGGCTGGTCATCCTCGAACTGTCGGTGTACTTGAGCGCGTTGAGCTGGAGCATCACAGCGCCTAACAGCCCGACGGCGAGAATCAGCACCGCAACCAGCACTTCGATCAATGTCATGCCGATTTGGTACCGAGGAAAAATCAGGGGAAAACAGGTTTTCAGGCAAGCGGGCATTACCGTCGTCATCCATGTCGAAGGCCGAAAAAAGCAGGAAAACCCTGCTGTGCGAACCAAGACTAGCGTCAGTTTTTCGACGGTGCAGGTCACGGAACAAAGGGAAATACTTTGGACATGAAGGCCATCATTCGACACGTCGAACCGGACGCTATACCTATGTTTCAACCCGATATGTACACCCGTCCACGGAGGGACGACCTATGAAACAACGAGGTTTCACCCTGATAGAACTGCTTCTCGGATTGATCGTGAGCGGCATCCTGGCGCATCTGGCTACGCCCAATTTCATCGGCCTGCTGGAATCACAGCAGCGACAAAGCGCGGCGCAATCACTGACGAACGGATTTCGCTTTGCGCGCACTGAAGCCATCACGCGTAACCGGGCGGTAGTCATCCATGCACTGGACGATGACTGGAGCCAGGGTTGGCGGGTCGTGCTGGATGTTAGCGGGCGTGGCCATCTGGACGACGACAACCCGGTGTTACTGGAGCGCCAGGGCAGCGGTCGGGTACCGATCGTCGGGAATGGACCGGTCAAAAGCCAGGTACGCTTCAGCGGGTTGGGCGAACCGGTATTTGTTGGGGGAGGTTTTCGTGCGGGCACTGTACATATATGCGCCACGGACTCGGTGCAGAGCCTGTACCAGGTGGTGCTGGCGCCCAGTGGGCGCATCAGCCTGCGCAGCGATAGAGCCGAACAGGCGTTGTGCCGAAGTTACTCCGGCACCCTGGCATTCAGAGCAGCGAGCGAACCCGCAGCTCCTTGGGCATGGAGAAAGTGATGTTCTCTTCACGACCGGCCAACTCATCGGCGCCCGTAGCACCCCACGCATGCAACTGCTGGATGACGCCACGCACCAGGACTTCCGGGGCCGAAGCGCCCGCCGTGATACCAATACGCTCGACACCATCGAACCAGCTGCGCTGCATATCTTCAGCGCCGTCGATCAGATACGCCGGTGTCGCCATGCGTTCGGCCAATTCGCGCAGGCGGTTGGAGTTGGAGCTGTTAGGGCTGCCGACCACCAGCACTACATCGCATTCATCGGCTAACTGTTTGACTGCATCCTGGCGGTTTTGGGTGGCGTAGCAGATGTCGTCCTTGCGTGGCCCACCAATGGCGGGGAAACGGCTGCGCAGCGCGTCGATCACGCGGCTGGTGTCGTCCATGGACAAGGTGGTCTGGGTCACGAATGCCAAACGCTCTGGGTTGTGAACCTGCAAGCTGGCGACGTCTTTTTCGTCTTCCACAAGGTAGATGGCGCCACCATTGCTGCCGTCGTATTGGCCCATGGTGCCTTCGACTTCCGGGTGGCCGGCATGGCCAATCAGGATGCATTCGCGACCATCACGGCTGTAGCGCGCGACTTCGATATGTACCTTGGTGACCAGCGGACAGGTGGCGTCGAATACTTTCAGGCCACGACCGGCCGCTTCGGAACGCACGGCCTGGGAAACACCGTGGGCGCTGAAAATAACGATGACGTCATCCGGCACCTGCTCCAGTTCTTCGACAAAGATGGCGCCACGTGCGCGCAGGTCTTCGACCACGAACTTGTTATGGACGACCTCATGGCGCACATAGATCGGCGGCCCGAAGACCTCCAGGGCGCGGTTGACGATTTCGATCGCCCGGTCCACGCCGGCGCAGAAGCCACGGGGGTTGGCGAGTTTGATTTGCATGCTGTGCCTCGTGTCTGGCGCTTGGGCCGGAGTTGATGCTACTGAACTGACAATGGCGACCAAAGGCGGGAGCGGGCTTGCCCCCTCCCACATTTTAGATCGGGGCGTTGATCAAAGAGCTTTAACGTCGATGATTTCAACGTCGAACGTCAAGGTTTTACCGGCCAACGGGTGGTTGAAGTCGATAGTTACCTGCGCATCATCGAAGGTTTTGACCACACCGGGCAGCTCGGTATTCGCCGCATCATTGAAAATCACCAGCAAGCCTTCCGACAGGTCCATGTCCTGGAACTGCGAACGCGGGATGATCTGCACATTTTGCGGGTTGGGCTGGCCAAAGGCGTTTTCCGGCAGGATCTGCAGGGTGCGCTTGTCGCCGGCCTTGAAACCGAACAGTGCCGCTTCAAAACCTGGCAACAGGTTGCCGTCGCCGACCTTGAAGGTCGCCGGGGCTTTGTCGAACGTGCTGTCGACCGTGTCGCCATTCTCCAGGCGCAGTGCGAAATGCAAGGTGACTTCCGTGTTCTGGCCGATGCGTTGCCCAGCCAATACCTGATCAGTCATTGACGGTCTCTCCGGTTTTCTTACTTTTGAACATGTCCAGCGCCAGCATGATTGCACCAACGGTGATGGCGCTGTCGGCAAAATTGAACGCCGGGAAGTAATGGCGGTTCTGCCAATGCACCAGGATGAAGTCGATCACATGGCCCAGGGCTATACGGTCGTACAGGTTGCCCAGGGCGCCGCCCAACACCAGGGCCAAGGCGATGGCCAGCCAGGTGTCATCGCGCCCCAGGCGCTTGAGCCAGACCACGAGCACCGCACTGACCACTACGGCGATCAGAGCGAACAGCCAGCGCTGCCAGCCACCACCGTCAGCCAGGAAGCTGAAAGCCGCGCCGGTGTTGTAGGCCAGGGTCCAGCTGAAGTAATCCGGGATCACCACGATTTGCTGGAACATTTCCAGGGAGCCTTCGAAGTGAGCCTTGCTGACCTGGTCGATGACCAGGACCAGCACGCTCAGTACGAGCCAGCCCAGACGTCCGAAACGACTGGCTGCATCAGGCATAGTGGCGAACCTCGCCTTCACCGGAAATGTTGTCGACGCAACGACCGCAGATTTCCGGATGTTCAGGGTTCACCCCGACGTCTTCACGGCAGTGCCAGCAACGGGCGCACTTAGGGAAGGCCGACTTGACCACTTTGAGCTTGAGGCCCGGCACTTCGGTGGCCACGGCATCCGCCGGTGCCTGGGCAAACGGTGCCAGGCTCGCAGTGGAAGTGATCAACACGAAGCGCAGCTCGTTGCTCAGTTTGGTCAGGTCGGCAGTCAGGCCTTCCTCGGCAAACAGGGTGACTTCGGCCTGGAGGTTGCCACCGACGGCCTTGGCCGCACGCTGAACCTCCAGCTCCTTGTTCACCGCAACCTTGACGGCCATTACACCTTCCCAGTACTCGCGGCCCAGTTCAAAGTCGGCCGGCAGTTCGGTCAAGCCTTCGTACCAGGTATTGAGCATGACGGACTCGTTACGCTCGCCCGGCAGGTATTCCCACAGTTCGTCGGCGGTGAAGGCCAGGATCGGGGCGATCCAGCGCACCAGCGCTTCGGAGATGTGGTACAGCGCGGTCTGCGCCGAACGGCGGGCCTTGCTGTTGGCACCGGTGGTGTACTGGCGGTCCTTGATGATGTCGAGGTAGAAACCACCCAGCTCCTGCACACAGAAGTTGTGGATCTTGGAGTACACGTTCCAGAAGCGGTATTCGCCGTAGTGCTCTTGCAACTCGCGCTGCAACAACAGGGTACGGTCCACGGCCCAACGGTCCAGGGCGAGCATGTCCTCGGCCGGCAGGAGGTCGGTGGCCGGGTTGAAACCGGTCAGGTTCGACAGCAGGAAGCGCGCGGTATTACGGATACGGCGGTAGGCATCGGCGCTGCGGGCCAGGATCTGGTCCGACACGGCGATCTCGCCGGAGTAATCGGTCGACGCCACCCACAGGCGCATGATGTCGGCGCCCAAGGTGTCGTTGATCTTTTTCGGCTCGATCACGTTCTTCAGCGACTTGGACATCTTGCGGCCCGTCTCGTCGACGGTGAACCCGTGGGTCAGCAGCTCGCGGTATGGCGCGTGGTTGTCGATGGCGCAACCGGTCAGCAGCGACGAGTGGAACCAGCCCCGGTGTTGGTCGGAGCCCTCCAGGTACAGGTCGGCACGCGGGCCGGTTTCGTGACCCATCGGGTGCGAGCCGCGCAGCACGTGCCAGTGGGTGGTACCCGAGTCGAACCATACGTCGAGGGTGTCGCTGATCTTGTCGTACAGCGGCGCTTCGTCACCCAGCAACTCGGCGGCGTCCAGCTTGAACCAGGCTTCGATGCCTTCCTGTTCGACACGCTGGGCCACGACTTCCATCAGTTCGACGGTGCGTGGGTGCAGCTCACCGCTTTCCTTGTTGAGGAAGAACGGGATCGGCACACCCCAGTTGCGTTGACGGGAGATGCACCAGTCCGGACGGTTGGCGATCATCGAATGCAGGCGCGCCTGGCCCCAGGCCGGGACGAACTGGGTGTCTTCGATAGCCTTGAGCGAGCGCACACGCAGGGTGTCGCCGCTGGCTGGCTCCTTGTCCATGCCAATGAACCATTGCGCCGTGGCGCGGTAGATCAGCGGGGTCTTGTGGCGCCAGCAGTGCATGTAGCTGTGCTTGATGGTGTCGGTTTGCATCAGCGCACCGACTTCACGCAACTTGTCGATGATCGGCTGGTCGGCCTTGAAGATGAACTGGCCGCCGAAGAACTCCAGCGACGGCACATAAACGCCGTTGCTTTGCACGGGGTTGATGATCTCGTCGTTGACCATGCCGTACTTCTTGCAGATCACGAAGTCGTCCACGCCATAGGCCGGCGAGCAGTGAACCACACCGGTACCCGAACCCAGCTCGACGTAGTCAGCCAGGTACACCGGCGACAGACGATCATAGAACGGGTGACGGAAGTTGATCAGCTCCAGCGCGGAACCGGTGGTGGTGGCAATTACCGAACCTTGCAGCTCGTAGCGAGCCAGGCACGCCTCGACCATTTCCTCGGCGAGCACCAGCAGGCGATCACCGACGTCCACCAGGGCGTAGGTGAACTCCGGGTGCACGTTCAGCGCCTGGTTGGCGGGAATGGTCCACGGGGTGGTGGTCCAGATCACGATGGCCGCGGGCTTGCTCAGGCTTGCCAGACCGAACGCCTCGGCCAGCTTGGCATCGTCGGCGATCGGGAAGGCCACGTCGATGGTCGAGGACTTCTTGTCTTCGTATTCGACTTCCGCTTCAGCCAGGGCCGAGCCGCAATCGAAGCACCAGTTCACGGGCTTGAGGCCCTTGAACACGAAACCGCCCTTGACGATTTCGGCCAAGGCACGGATTTCACCGGCCTCGTTCTTGAAGTTCATGGTTTTGTACGGGTTGTCCCACTCGCCCAGCACACCCAGGCGGATGAACTCGGACTTCTGCCCTTCGATCTGCTCGGCAGCGTAGGCACGGCACAGTTCGCGGGTTTTATCCGCGCCCAGGTTCTTGCCGTAGGTCACTTCGACCTTGTGTTCGATCGGCAGGCCGTGGCAGTCCCAACCCGGGACATAAGGCGCGTCGAAACCCGCCAGCGTTTTCGAGCGCAGGATCATGTCCTTGAGAATCTTGTTCAGCGCATGACCGATGTGAATCGTGCCGTTGGCATAAGGAGGGCCGTCGTGCAGGACGAATTTCGGACGATCCTTGCCAATTTCGCGCAACTTTCCGTACAGGCCAATACTGTCCCAGCGCTGCAGGATCTGCGGTTCGCGCTGTGGCAGGCCGGCCTTCATTGGGAAGGCGGTGTCCGGAAGGTTTAGCGTGGCTTTATAGTCGGTCATTTAAGGCTCTTCGGTTAGCGATGGGCGCTAGGTGCGGCTAGTGCACGGGCGGCGGCGACATCCGCATTGATCGCCGTTTTCAACGCCTCAAGCGAGGCGAAACGCTGCTCTTCACGCAGCTTCTGGTGGAAAACCACCGTCAAACGCCGGTCATACAGATCACCGGCAAAATCCAACAGATGAACTTCCAGGTGGGCCTTGCCATCACCTGCAACCGTGGGCCTGACACCTATGTTGGCGACTCCCGGCCACGATTGACCGTCGATGTCGACGCTGACCAGGTAAACCCCGGTCAGCGGCACACGGCGGCGCTTGAGTTGCACGTTGGCAGTTGGCGTGCCCAGTTGGCGCGCCAGCTTCTGGCCGTGCAGTACCCGCCCGGCAATGCGGAACGGGCGACCGAGCAAACGCTCGGCCAAGGCGAAGTCGGCAGCGGCCAGGGCGTTACGCACCTGGGTGCTGCTCACGCGCAGGCCGTCCAGTTCGACGGTTTGCGCGGCTTCGACGGTAAAGCCCTGGGTGATACCGGCGTGTTGCAGGAACTCGAAATCCCCGACCCGATCGCAGCCAAAACGGAAGTCGTCGCCGACCTCCAAATGCTGTACGCCCAGACCGTCTACCAGTATGCGGTCGACGAACTCGGCAGCGCTGAGACTTTGCAAACGCTGGTTAAAAGCCAGGCAGAGGACGCGGTCCACGCCTTCTTCGGCCAGCAGTTGCAGCTTGTCCCGCAGACGGGCCAGACGTGCCGGTGCCGTTTCCGGGGTGAAATATTCCCGCGGCTGCGGCTCGAAAATCACCACGCAGCTGGGTACGCCCAACTCGACCGCACGCTCGCGCAGCCGGGCCAGGATAGCCTGGTGGCCACGGTGAACACCGTCAAAGTTGCCAATAGTGGCGACGCAGCCCCGATGCTCAGGGCGCAGGTTGTGGAGACCTCGAACCAGCTGCATAACGCGCTTCTTGCTCATAAAGTGGTCGATTATAACCACACCCGGCCCCGGACGACAGGCAACAGCGCAGGGCAAATGGATCGAATCGATAAAACAACCGTTTTATCGCGGCAAACTCTCTAGCTCAACGACTTGCGATTGAAATCCCGCAGGCGGAAGCCTTGCAGCAGCAACATCCCGAAGTACACCACCACGCCGGCCACGACCAGCACGCCCAGGCGCATGAAGCGCTCCAGCATATGCCCTTCATCCCAGGCTGGCATGAAGCGCATCAGGCCGAGTAATACCGCGGACATCATCGCAACCGCCACCAGCAACTTGAGGGCGAACATGCCCCAGCCAGGCTGAGGCTGGAACATCTGTTGTTTGCGCAGCTGATAAAACAGCAGGCCGGCATTGATGCACGCACCGGCACTGATGGCCAGGGCCAGGCCGGCGTGGGCCAGCGGACCAATAAACACCAGGTTGAGCAGTTGCGTGACGATCAGGGTGAAGATCGCGATCTTTACCGGCGTGCGGATGTTTTGCTGGGCATAGAAGCCAGGCGCCAGCACCTTGATCACGATAATGCCGAGCAGGCCGACGGAATAGGCCACCAGCGCATGCTGGGTCATCAACGCGTCATGGGCATCGAATTGCCCGTATTGGAACAGCGACACTGTCAGCGGCTCGGCCAGGATCCCCAACGCCAGTGCGCACGGCAGCACCAGCACGAAGCACAGGCGCAGCCCCCAATCAAGGATGCGCGAGTATTCCTGGCGATCCTTGCTGGCATAGGTGCGTGCCAGCGTCGGCAGCAAAATGGTGCCGAGGGCTACGCCCAGAACGCCGGACGGCAGCTCCATGAGGCGGTCGGCGTAATACATCCATGACACCGAGCCGGATACCAGCAGCGAGGCGAACGCGGTGTTGATGATCAGGGAAATCTGGCTCACCGACACCCCAAGGATCGCCGGCAACATATTGCGCATGACGCGCCAGACGCCGGTGTCCTTGAGGTTCAGGCGCGGTAATACGAGCATGCCGATCTTTTTCAGGTGCGGCAGCTGGTAGAGCAACTGCGCCAGGCCACCGGCCAGCACGGCCCAGCCAAGGGCCATGACCGGCGGCTCGAAGTAAGGTGTCAGGAACAGGGCAAAGATAATCATGCTGACGTTAAGCAGCGTCGGCACGAACGCCGGCACCGAGAAACGGTTCCAGGTGTTGAGGATCGCACCGGCCAGGGATGACAGTGAGATCAGCAATATATAAGGAAAGGTCACCCGCAACAGATCAGTGGTCAGCGCGAATTTTTCCGGCGTATTGGCAAAACCCGGCGCCGTGGCCCAGATCACCCAAGGCGCGGCGAGCATGCCGACGAGGGTCACCAGCATCAACACCAGGGTGAGCAGGCCCGAGACGTAGGCAATGAAGGTACGGGTCGCCTCCTCCCCCTGCTGGGTCTTGTACTCGGCCAGAATCGGCACGAACGCCTGGGAAAACGCGCCCTCGGCAAAGATCCGCCGCAGCAGGTTGGGCAGTTTGAACGCAATAAAGAACGCATCCGTGGCCATGCTGGCGCCGAAGATACGCGCCAGCAGGGTGTCACGCACAAACCCCAGAACCCGGGAGATCATCGTGATAGAGCTGACGGCGGCCAACGATTTGAGCAGATTCATTGAAAGAGTTTGCGCCTATAGATAAAGAGCAGGCGAACTAAGCGCCTACTTATGCGATACTGCGCGCCTGCAACAGCACAGCGCCAAAGCTCGCGAGTTTACAGGTCAAGCGCCGGAAATAAATCACCCGCCTCTTCAGATCGACCACTCAGCAGTTCGCATCAGCCGGCCTTGACAACACATCAAGTCATCGGCATGATTCGCGGCCTATTTTGTTTGCTATTTCCTAAAAAGTCTTTCGAGGAGCTCGACGGTGGCCAACACACCTTCCGCCAAAAAACGTGCAAAACAGGCTGAGAAGCGTCGCAGCCACAACGCCAGCCTGCGTTCCATGGTTCGTACCTACATCAAGAATGTAGTTAAAGCCATCGACACCAAAGACGCTGAAAAAGCTCAAGCAGCTTACGTTCTGGCTGTGCCAGTTATCGACCGTATGGCCGATAAAGGCATCATCCACAAGAACAAGGCCGCTCGTCATAAAAGCCGCCTGAATGGCCACATCAAGGCTCTGAGCGTTCCTGCTGCAGCCTAAGTGGTAGCAACTGCAACGCAACCCCGGTTGCGAAACAGTTAAGAAATGCCCCATACCGAAAGGTCTGGGGCATTTTTGTTTGTGACTGAAAATACACCACGATCAAAATGTGGCCGGGGTATCCGGTAGAGATTTTCAAGCGCACAAAAAAACGCCCCGAACCAGTCGGGGCGTTTTTGCTACCACTTGATCAAAACATCAATCAATGGTGATGGCCGCCTTCACCGTGGACGTGACCGTGGGCCACTTCTTCCTGGGAAGCGTCGCGGATGGCAACGATCTTCACTTGGAAGTTCAGGCGCTGGCCAGCCAGGGGGTGGTTGCCGTCGACGGTGACGTCGTCGCCGTCCAGGTCACGGATAGTGACGATCTGCATTTGACCGTCCGGCGCGGAGGCGTGGAACTGCATGCCCACTTCCAACTCATCAACACCTTCGAACATGCTGCGGCTCAGGGTGCTGACCAGTTCGGCGGAGTATTCGCCGTAGGCATCTTCAGGCTCTACGGCAACGGTCAGCTCATCACCAACGCTTTTGCCTTCCAGGGCCTTTTCCAGGCCTGGGATGATGTTACCTGCGCCTTGCAGGTAGACCAGCGGCGCGCCGCCGGCTGAGCTGTCGATGACCTCACCAGCGTCGTTGGTCAGGGTATAGTCGATGGAGACAGCCTTGTTAGCGGCGATCGTCATGGGGCGAGACCTTTTGCATAAGAATGAAGAACGGACAAGTCTAAACAAGGATTTGCCCGAAAGCGAACAGAACCCGGACGGACGGGACCGATCAACGGCATCCCTGGTCATCGGTTTCCATCAGGACGAGGAGGGTCACTGGGTTGCCGGGCTGTCCTGCGGCCACACCCAGCACCTGCGCCACCAGCCGCCATGGCAGTCTCGCGCCTGGGTACTCGACGCCACACAGCGCCTGGAAAAAATAGGCCAGCCCTTTGCCTGCGGCTGGTGTGCGCAAGCGCCCGAATAACGATAACCTTGGCGCCTGATTCCCGGTAGGCACTCAACCATAGGGCGCCACCGAAGCCATGCACCTCCAGAGAATTCGCATGCAGACTTTTTTTATCGCGCCCACCGATTTTGGTGTGGGTCTGACCTCCATCAGCCTTGGGCTGGTGCGCACCCTTGAGCGAGCCGGCCTGAAAGTCGGTTTTTTCAAGCCGATTGCCCAGCCACATCCCGGCGATACCGGCCCCGAACGCTCCACCGAGCTGGTGGCTCGCACCCATGGCCTCAAGCCGCCACAACCGCTAGGCCTGGCTCACGTGGAACGCATGCTCGGCGACGGCCAGCTCGACGAACTGCTCGAAGAAATCATCACCCTTTATCAGCAGGCCGCCGTGGGCAAGGACGTGCTGATCGTCGAAGGCATGGTACCGACCCGCAGCGCCAGCTATGCGGCCCGGGTCAACCTGCACCTGGCCAAGAGCCTGGATGCGGAAGTGATCCTGGTCTCGGCCCCGGAAAACGAAGTGCTCACCGAACTCTCCGGCCGCGTGGAACTGCAGGCCCAGTTGTTCGGCGGCCCGAAAGACCCGAAAGTGCTCGGCGTAATCCTGAACAAGGTGCGCACCGACGAAAGCATGGAAGCCTTCTCGGCGCGCCTCAAGGAGCATTCGCCCTTGCTGCGCAGCGGTGATTTCCGCCTGCTCGGCTGCATTCCTTACCAGCCGGAACTCAACGCGCCGCGCACCCGCGACGTGGCCGACCTGATGGGCGCGCAAATCCTCAACGCCGGCGACTACGAAACCCGGCGCATGACCAAGATCATCATCTGCGCCCGCACCATGCGTAACACCGTGGAGCTGCTCAAGCCCGGCGTGCTGGTGGTGACCCCCGGCGACCGTGACGACATCATCCTCGCCGTCAGCCTGGCCGCGATCAACGGCGTGCCCCTGGCCGGCCTGCTGCTGACCAGCGACACCCTGCCCGACCCGCGCATCATGGAGCTGTGCCGCGGCGCGTTCCAGGCTGGGCTGCCGGTTTTGTCGGTGAGTACCGGTTCCTACGAGACCGCCAACCTGCTCAACAACCTCAACAAGGAAATCCCCATCGATGACCGCGAGCGCGCGGAGATCATCACCGATTTCGTCGCCAGCCACCTCGATGCGCGCTGGCTGCACCAGCGCTGCGGCACGCCACGGGAGATGCGCCTGTCGCCGGCGGTGTTCCGCTACCAGTTGATCCAGCGCGCCCAGGCGGCCAACAAACGCATCGTGCTGCCCGAGGGCAGCGAACCGCTGACCGTGCAAGCCGCCGCCATCTGCCAGGCCCGGGGCATCGCGCGCTGCGTGCTGCTGGCCAAGCCGGCTGACGTGGAAGCCGTCGCGCGCGCCCAGGGCATCGAATTGCCCGAAGGCCTGGAGATTCTCGACCCGGACCTGATTCGCCAGCGCTACGTGGAGCCCATGGTTGCCCTGCGCAAGAGCAAGAGCCTGAATGCGCCGATGGCCGAGCAGCAACTGGAAGACACCGTGGTGATCGCCACCATGATGCTCGCGCTGGATGAAGTGGACGGCCTGGTTTCAGGGGTTATCCACTCCACCGCCAACACCATTCGCCCGGCTCTGCAGCTGATCAAGACCGCACCGGGCTGCACCCTGGTGTCGTCGGTGTTCTTCATGCTGTTCCCCGAGCAGGTGCTGGTCTACGGCGACTGTGTGATGAACCCGCACCCCAGTGCCGCCGAGCTGGCGGAAATCGCCTTGCAAAGCGCCGACTCGGCCGCTGCCTTCGGCATCACTCCGCGTGTGGCGATGATCAGCTACTCCAGCGGCGACTCGGCCAGCGGTGAGGAAGTGGAGAAAGTCCGCGAAGCCACCCTGCTCGCCCATGAACAGCAAAGCTCATTGCTGATCGACGGCCCGCTGCAATACGACGCCGCCGCCAACGAAACCGTCGCTCGCCAACTGGCCCCGGACAGCCTGGTCGCCGGCAAAGCCACCGTGTTCGTGTTTCCGGACCTGAACACCGGCAACACCACCCACAAGGCCGTGCAACGCAGTGCCGATTGCGTCAGCCTGGGGCCGATGCTCCAAGGCCTGCGCAAACCGGTCAACGACCTGCCACGGGGTGCTCAGGTCGACGACATCGTGTACACCATCGCGCTGACTGCGATCCAAGCCGCCAACCGACCTATGGATATCTAAATGCTGGATTTTCTACCTGCCGCCGTACGCGGGGTGATCGCGTCCTTGTTGCTGGCGCTGAACACGATCCTGCTGTGCTCATTCCTGTTCATCGTGGCGCTGTTCAAGGCGCTGCCCTTCGCCAAGCGCTTCAGCGAATGGCTGATGAACCACACCCATGAAGCCTGGGTCACCAACAACAAGGGCTGGATGAATCTGGTGCGCCATACCCGTTGGCACCTTAAAGGTCTTGAAGGCCTGGACTACCAGCACTCGTACCTGGTGACCAGCAACCATCAGAGCTGGGTCGACATCATGGTCCTGCAATACGTGCTCAATCGTCGGATTCGCCCGCTGAAATTCTTCCTCAAGCAGGAGTTGATCTGGGTGCCGGTGATTGGCCTGGCGTGGTGGGCACTGGGTTTTCCCTTCATGAAGCGCTACACCAAGGCCTACCTGGAAAAACACCCGGAGAAGAAAGGCAAGGACCTGGAAACCACTCGCAAGACCTGTGCGAAGTTTCGCGACAACCCGGTGGGTATTTTCAACTTTGCCGAAGGCACGCGTTTTACACCGGGCAAGCATGCGCAGCAGAAGTCGCCGTTTCGCTACCTGCTCAAGCCCAAGGCGGGTGGTATCGCGTTTGTGCTGGATGCCATGGGGGAACAACTCAAATCACTGGTCAACGTGACCATTCACTACCCTGGCGGACGTCCTGGGTATTGGGACCTGCTGTGCGGGAATGTGAAGGACGTTGTGGTGCAGTTTGAAGAGGTGCAGATTCCGGCCGAGTTTATCGGCAGGAATTATGAGCAGGATGGGGAGTATCGGTTGGCGTTCCAGGGGTGGATCAACCAGCTGTGGGAAACCAAGGATGCGTTGCTGGACCGACTTCACAAAGACTTTCCAGACAAATGATGAACAAAATGTGGGAGGGGGCTTGCCCCCGATAGCGGTGGATCAGTGACAGATGTACTGACTGACACACTGCTATCGGGGGCAAGCCCCCTCCCACATTTGACTGCGCCCGGTCTTTAAGATGTGAAAAAGCCCGCCACCGATCACTCGGTGGCGGGCTTTTTTTGTGGCCGCGAGGTTTAGATCGCGCCGCGCTGACGCAACAGTTCCAGCACTTGCTTGACGCTGTCTTCCAGCGACAGGGCCTGGGTGTCGATTACCAGGTCGGCATTCAACGGCACGTCGTACGGGAAGGATTCGCCAGGGATGTTATCCCCACCCGCCGCGTACAAGCCCTGCGGATCACGCTCGGCGCACACCTGCGGGGAGGCCTGCACGTATACGGTCAACAGGCGGTCGCTGCCAATCAGCGCCTTGGCCTGTTCACGGCCTTCGGCATCCGGGGCAACGAACGCGGCCAGGGTCAGCAGGCCGGCTTCGTTGAACTGACGCGCCACGTGAGCGGCACGGCGCCAGTTTTCGGTACGCCCGGCACGGTCCTGGGGCAAGCCCTTGTTCAGGTCGTGACGCAGGTTCTGGCCATCCAGCACGAACACCGCACGGCCCATGTCGAACAGCTTGCGCTCGACCGCATAGGCCAGGGTGCTCTTGCCCGCGCCTGACAGGCCGCTGAACAACACGGTAGCCGGTTGCTGGCCGAAACGCTGGGCGCGCTCCTCGGTGGCGACATGGGCCAACTTGCCATGATGCGCCGCACTGCCGTGGGTGACCGGCGGTGCGATGATCATGCCGGCGCCCACGGTGCCGTTGGTCAAGCGGTCGATGACGATAAACGCACCGGTGGTGCGGTTGCTGTCATAGCCATCCAACGCGATGGCGGCGTCGAGGCTGACCTTGACCCGGCCGATCTCGTTCAACTGCAGCGAACTCGCCGGGCCTTCGGCCAGGGTGTTCACGTCCACACGGTGCACGATGCTGGTGATGGAACCCGGCACGTAGCTGGTGGCGCGCTTGATGTCGTATTTCTTGCCCGGCAGCATCGGTTCTTCGGCCATCCACACCAGCATGGCGTCGAAGGCGTCGGTCACTTGCGGCACGTTGTCGGCATGCACCAGCAGGTCACCACGGGAGATGTCGATCTCGTCTTCCATGGTCAGGGTCACGGCCTGGCCTGGGCCGGCGTGTTCCAGCTCACCTTCGAAGGTGACGATGGATTTGACGCGGCTGCTCTTGCCCGACGGCAGCACCACGACTTCGTCGCCTTTGTGCACGATGCCGCTGGCCAGGGTGCCGGCGAACCCACGGAAGTTCAGGTTCGGTCGGTTGACGTACTGCACCGGGAAACGCAGGTCGGTGTAGTTACGGTCGTTGGCGATCTCGACGGTCTCGAGGATCTCCATCAGCGACTGGCCGGTGTACCAGGGCGAGTGCTCGCTCTTGTTCACCACATTGTCGCCCTTGAGCGCCGACATCGGCACGAATGCCATGGTGCTCGGCTTGAAGGCGATGCCCTCGGCGAACTTCAGGTAATCGGCCTTGATCGACTCGAACACGCTTTGGTCAAAGCCATTGATGTCCATCTTGTTGACGGCGATCACGATGTGCTTGATGCCCAGCAACGAGGCGATATAGCTGTGGCGACGGGTCTGGGTCTGCACGCCGTAACGGGCGTCGATCAGGATGATCGCCAGGTCACAGGTGGACGCACCGGTGGCCATGTTGCGGGTGTACTGCTCATGGCCGGGGGTATCGGCGATGATGAATTTGCGCTTGGCGGTGGAAAAGTAGCGGTAGGCGACATCGATGGTGATGCCCTGCTCACGCTCGGCCTGCAGGCCGTCGACCAGCAACGCCAGGTCGATGTCGTCACCGGTGGTGCCGGACTTTTTCGAGTCACGGGTGATGGCTTCCAGGTGATCTTCGTAGATCATCTTGGAGTCGTGCAGCAAGCGCCCGATCAGGGTGCTCTTGCCGTCGTCGACGTTGCCACAGGTCAGGAAGCGCAACATCTCTTTGCGCTCGTGCTGGCCCAGGTAGGCGAGGATGTCCTCGCTGATCAAATCAGATTGATGCGACATGACAGCCCCTTAGAAATAGCCTTGACGTTTTTTATCTTCCATCGAGCCTGCACCATCGTGGTCGATGACACGGCCCTGGCGCTCGGAAGTTCGCGTCAGGAGCATTTCCTGAATGATGTCCGTCAGCGTCTCGGCTTCGGACTCCACCGCGCCCGTCAACGGGTAGCAGCCAAGGGTACGGAAACGTACTTTCTTTTTGACGATTCGGGCTTTGTCTTCGTCGGACAAGTGCTCGAGGATGCGGTCGTCGTCGATCATGATCAACGTGCCGTTCTTCTCGATGACATCGCGCTCGGCGGCGAAGTACAGCGGCACGATCGGGATGCCTTCCAGGTAGATGTACTGCCAGATATCCAGCTCGGTCCAGTTGGACAGCGGGAACACACGGATCGACTCACCCTTGTTGACGTTGCCGTTGTAGACGTTCCACAGCTCCGGGCGCTGGTTCTTCGGGTCCCAGCGGTGCTTGCTGTCGCGGAACGAGTACACGCGCTCTTTGGCACGGGATTTCTCTTCATCGCGACGGGCACCGCCGAAGGCAGCGTCGAAACCATGCTTGTCCAAGGCCTGTTTGAGGCCTTCGGTCTTCATGATGTCGGTGTGCTTGGCGCTGCCGTGGGTGAACGGGTTGATGCCCTGCGCCACGCCGTCCGGGTTGACGTGGGTGATCAGGTCCAGGCCCAGCTCTTCGACCATTTTGTCGCGGAACTTGTACATCTCCTGGAATTTCCAGCGGGTGTCGACGTGCATCACCGGGAACGGCAGCTTGCCCGGGAAGAAGGCCTTGCGCGCCAGGTGCAGCATCACGGCGGAGTCTTTACCGATCGAGTAGAGCATCACCGGGTTATCGAACTCGGCGGCGACCTCGCGGATGATGTGGATGCTTTCCGCCTCCAGCTGTTTCAGATGCGTCAGTTTGTCGACCATGGTTACTCACGGAAAAACGATCTTATGGACGGCCAGCGGGCCGTGTTCGAGCGGGGCATGCTAGCACAGCACCTTCTTCTATTCAGGGCGCCATCTAGATCGAAACGGTATATCAATATGCCCCCAGGTTTGGCCGTCAAATCGGGTTGGGGCAATCGATGAACAGATGCTCCAGGGCGAAGCGCCGCGCCAGGTAATCGCCCAGCGCCTGTACGCCGTAACGCTCGGTGGCGTGGTGGCCGGCGGCGATAAAGCTGATGTCGTTTTCCCGGGCACTGTGGAAGGTTTGCTCGGAGGCTTCACCGCTCAGGAACAGGTCGACGCCGGCGGCGATGGCGTTGTCGATGTAACCCTGGCCACCGCCGGTGCACCAGCCGACACGGCGGATCATCTGGCTGCCTTCGATCAGCAGCGGCTCGCGGCCCATCACGTCCTGCACACGCCGGGCGAAGTCGCGGGGTGACAGCGGTTCGGCGAGCGAGCCAACCAGGCCGACGATCTTGGGGTTGCTCGGGTCCAATGGGCCTTCGACGGTGATGTCCAGCTGGCGGGCGAGTTGCACGTTATTGCCAACGTCGGGGTGCAGGTCCAGCGGCAGGTGGTAGGCCAGCAGGCTGATGTCGTGTTTGAGCAGGGTTTTCAGGCGGCGTTGCTTCATGCCGGTGATACAGGGGGTTTCGCCTTTCCAGAAATAACCGTGGTGCACCAGGATCAAATCGGCCTGGGCTTCGACGGCCGCGTCCAGCAGGGCTTGGCTGGCGGTCACGCCGCTGACGATGCGCATCACTTGCGGCCGCCCCTCGACCTGCAGGCCATTGGGGCAGTAATCGGCAATCTTTGCGCTGCCGAGGTAGCGGTCCGCTTCCTCGACGAGGGTGGTAAGGGGGACGGCCATAAAAGACTCCTAAATATCCCGTTCCGAGGCGCTCGCAGCCTCGTATAATGCGCGACATTATGGGCGCTCTCCCGCCCCCTGCAACCTGTCAGGACTTACTTGATGCTCAAGGCACTGCGTTTTTTTGGATGGCCATTGCTGGCTGGCGTGCTGATCGCGATGCTGATTATTCAGCGTTATCCCCAGTGGGTGGGCTTGCCCAGCCTTGATGTCAACCTGCAACAGGCGCCCCAGACCAGCTCGGTGGTGCAAGGCCCGGTGACTTACGCGGACGCGGTGGTCATCGCCGCTCCCGCGGTGGTCAACCTGTACACCACCAAGGTCATCAACAAGCCGGCCCATCCGTTGTTTGAAGACCCGCAGTTCCGCCGTTATTTCGGTGACAACGGACCCAAGCAGCGCCGCATGGAGTCCAGCTTGGGTTCGGGGGTGATCATGAGCCCCGAAGGCTACATCCTCACCAATAACCACGTGACTACCGGCGCCGACCAGATTGTGGTGGCCCTGCGTGACGGCCGCGAAACCCTGGCCCGTGTGGTGGGCAGCGACCCGGAAACCGACCTCGCGGTCCTGAAGATCGATCTGAAAAGCCTGCCGTCCATCACCCTAGGCCGCTCCGATGGGCTGCGGGTGGGTGATGTGGCACTGGCCATCGGCAACCCGTTCGGGGTGGGCCAGACGGTGACCATGGGCATCATCAGCGCCACCGGGCGGAACCAGCTGGGGCTGAACAGCTACGAGGACTTTATCCAGACCGATGCGGCGATCAACCCGGGCAACTCCGGCGGCGCACTGGTGGATGCCAATGGCAACCTGACCGGCATCAACACGGCGATTTTCTCCAAGTCCGGCGGCTCCCAGGGCATCGGCTTTGCGATCCCGGTAAAGCTGGCGATGGAGGTGATGAAGTCGATCATCGAGCACGGCCAAGTGATTCGCGGCTGGCTGGGGATTGAAGTACAGCCGCTGACCAAGGAGCTGGCCGAGTCGTTCGGCCTGACCGGGCGCCCAGGCATCGTGGTTGCCGGGATTTTCCGCGATGGCCCGGCGCAGAAAGCCGGCCTGCAACTGGGGGATGTGATCCTCAGCATCAACGGCGAACCGGCCGGTGATGGGCGCAAGTCGATGAACCAGGTGGCGCGGATCAAGCCAACCGACAAGGTGGCTATCCAGGTTATGCGCAACGGTAAAGAGATCAAGCTGCTGGCGGAAATTGGCCTGCGCCCACCGCCTGCGCCGGTCAAAGAAGAGGAATAAACCGCCTCCACAGGTACCCGTTCGCGGGTACCTGTAAGCATATATTTCAAAGCAAAAGCATTCTCATTAGACATGTTATATTGTTTCAATATCGCTATTGGAACGCTCTATCATGCCGTCTCGAACGTTTGCCCCCCTGGCTGGCCTGGCCTTGGGTTTGCTGCTGGATCCCGCCTTTGCCGAAGACAATACCGTTGAGCTGGACACCATCAGCGTCACCACCGACGCCTATGAATCCGCCACCGGCCCGGTCAAAGGCTACCGTGCCACCCGCTCTGCCAGCGCGACTAAAACCGACACCGCCCTGCGCGACATCCCACAATCCATCAGCGTGATTCCCGCCTCGGTACTTACGGACCTGGGCAGCACCCACGTGGAACGCGCCCTGGAGTTTGCCGGCGGGGTATCCAAGCAGAACAACTTTGGCGGCCTCACCCTCTACGAATACAGCGTGCGCGGCTTCACCACGTCGGAGTTCTATCAGGATGGTTTCAGCGCCAACCGTGGCTACCCGAGCACACCGGACGCGGCCAATATCGAACGCATCGAAGTGCTCAAAGGCCCGGCCGCCAGCCTGTATGGCCGTGGTGATCCCGGCGGCACCGTGAATATCGTCACCAAAAAGCCTCAGCCTGAAGCCTTCACCACCGTGCAAACCAGCGCCGGCAGTTGGGATCGCTATCGCACCGCCTTGGACGTCAACACGCCACTGGACAGCGAGGGCAACCTGCTGTCGCGGGTCAACCTGGCGGTGGAAGACAACAACAGCTTCCGCGATCACGTCGAGAGCAAGCGCGTATTCGTCGCGCCCTCATTCAGCTGGCAGCTGGACCCGGACACCCGCCTGCTGGTGGAAAGCGAATTCGTACGCCACAGCTCCACCTTCGACCGGGGCATCGTCGACGCCCCAGGCGTATCGCGCTCCACCTTCCTCGGCGAACCCAACGACGGCGATATCGACAACCACAACAACCGCATCCAGGCGACCCTCGAGCATCATCTCAACGACGCCTGGAAACTGCGCCTGGCCAGTCATTACAAACAAGGCAGCCTGTGGGGCGACGCCTCGGAAAACCGCGCGCTGAACGCCGACGGCCATACCCTTAACCGCCGTTACCGCGAACGCTCCACGGGCTGGCACGACAGCATCACCCAACTGGAACTGCGCGGCCTGTTCGACCTTGGCAGTTGGCAGCATGAATTGCTGGTCGGCACCGAATACGAGGACTACCGCAAGAAGGAGCGCGTCACCGCCATAGCCGGCAGCCCCTACGCCATCGACCTCTACAACCCGGTCTACGGCCAGCCCAAACCCAATGGCGCACGCTCCGGCACCGACTTCTTTGAACAGACCAAAAGCCAGGCGCTGAACCTGCAAGACCAGATCATCTTCACCGACCGCTTGCGCGGCATGGTCGGCGCGCGCTTCGAGCATTTCGAACAAAGCACCGACGACTTCACCCGCAACCACGCCAAGAGTCGGCAAACCCACGACGCACTTACCCAGCGCGCCGGCCTGCTGTATCAACTGACGCCAGAGGTCGGCGTATTCGCCAACGCTTCCACCTCGTTCAAGCCCAACAGCGGCCTGGACGCCAGCGGTAAGACCTTCAAGCCCGAAGAAGGCGTAGGCTATGAGGTGGGGATCAAGAGCGAGCTGTTCGACGACCGCCTCAGCACCACCCTCGCCGCCTTCCATATCGAAAAGGAAAACGTGCTGGCCCTGGACCCGGCCACCAATACCAACCGCGCCATGGGCAAGGCTCGCAGCCAGGGCTTCGACCTGCAACTGACAGGACAACTGACCGATGCGGTACGCGTGATCGGCGCCTTTGCCTACATCGACGCCGAAGTGACCAAGGGGGATAAAGCCATTCCTGCGGGCAGCCGCATCCTCGGCGTGGCCAAGCGCAGCGGCAGCCTGTTGGGGGTGTATGAATTCCAGGACGGCGCGCTGCGCGGTTCAGACCTGGGCGCGGCGTTCACCTATGTGGGGGATCGCTCAGGTGAAGCGGGCAGCCGCTTTGAACTGCCCGCCTACCACACCGTCGATTTACTGGCCCATTACAAGGCCACGCGGAACGTCACCGTGGGCCTGAATCTCAACAACCTGTTTGATGAAAAGTACTACGAGCGGTCCTACAGCAATTACTGGGTCAATCCCGGCGAGCCGCGCAACCTCACCGTCAGCCTGACCCTCAACCTCTAACCCCCCCTTGCTCGCGAAGCACCTGAGAGCGCCGCGTTACCCCAGAGGCGCTGCGTTATCGTTAACGACCTTCGCGAGCAAGCTCGCTCCTACAGTGACAGCGGTGCTCTTTCGCAGAGCGTATTGAGCGCCGCCGCCCATTGCGGGTCATCATTGAGGCACGGCACCAGCACCAACTCCTCACCGCCCGCCTCGCGGAATTGCTCCCGACCACGATCACCGATCTCTTCCAGGGTCTCGATGCAGTCGGCAACAAACGCGGGGCACATCACCAGCAGCTTTTTCACCCCTTGCCGGGCCAGCGCTTCCAGGCGTGCCTCGGTGTAGGGTTCGATCCATTTCGCGCGGCCCAGGCGCGACTGGAAGGCCACCGACCATTTGTCGTCGGGCAAACCCAGGCGCGCGGCGAAGTCGCGGGCAACGCTGAAGCATTGCGCGCGGTAGCAGGTCGCGAGCACCTCAGGCGAGGCGTTCTTGCAACAGTCCGCATCCTTGAAGCAATGCTGGCCGGTCGGGTCGAGCTTTTTCAGATGGCGCTCGGGCAAGCCGTGGAAGCTCAGCAGCAAGTGGTCGTAATGCGCGTCTATATAAGGTCGGGCGCTGGCTGCCAACGCGTCGAGGTATTCCGCCTGATCGTAGAATGGCTGCAGGATCGAGAACTGTACGTTGAGCTTTTTGTCACGCACTACCCGCTTGGCTTCTTCAATCACTGTGGTCACGGTGCTGTCGGCAAATTGCGGGTACAAGGGCGCCAAGGTGACCTTTTGAATACCTTGGGCGGCCAACCGCGTGAGCGTCGTTTCCAGGGAAGGCTCGCCATAACGCATCGCCAACTCCACTGGCCCCTGGGTCCACTGCGCGGTCATCTGCTGTTGCAGGCGACGGCTGAGCACCACCAGCGGCGAGCCCTCGTCCCACCAGATCGAGGCGTAGGCGTGGGCCGATTGCTCGGGGCGCTTGATCAGGATCAGCGACACCAGCAAGCGCCGCACCGGCCACGGCAGATCAATGACATAAGGGTCCATCAGGAACTGATTGAGGTAGCTGCGCACATCGGCCACCGAAGTGGACGCCGGTGAACCCAGGTTGACCAGTAACAACGCGTGATCCGTCATGCAACATCCTATCTCTTAGCGGCGGCTGGAAACGTCGTCCAAGGCCGCACGCAACTCAGTGAACTGAAAAGTGAAACCGGCCGCCAGCAGGCGTTCGGGCAATGCTTTCTGGCCGCCCAGCAACAAGCCGGACAACTCGCCCAAACCCACCTTCAACGCAAAGGCCGGCATCGGCATGAACGCCGGGCGGTGCAGCGCCTGGCCCAATGTCCTGGCGAACTCGCGGTTACGCACTGGGTGCGGCGCGCAGGCATTATAAGGACCGCTGGCGTCATCCTTGTGCAGAAGAAAATCAATCAGGGCGATTTGATCCTTGATATGCACCCATGGCATCCACTGCCGCCCGTTGCCGATAGGCCCGCCCAGCCCCAGTTTGAACGGCAGCAACAGGCGCGACAAAAAGCCGCCCTCGGCCGCCAGTACCAGGCCGGTACGCACCAGCACCACGCGAATGCCCATCGCTTCGGCACGTTGGGCGGTTTCTTCCCAGGCGATGCATAGTTGGCTGGGAAAATCGTCCTGTACCGGCCCGCTGGCTTCGGTCAGTTCGCGCTCGCCACCGTCGCCATACCAGCCCACCGCCGAACCGGAAACCAGCACCGCCGGTTTCTGCGCCTGGCTTTCGAGCCAGGCCAGCAGGGTTTCGGTCAAGCCGATGCGGCTGCTCCAGAGCAGCGCCTTGCGTTTGTGGGTCCAGGGACGGTCAGCTATCGGCGCGCCTGCCAGGTTGACCACCGCGTCCACCGCGCCAATCACCTCCTCCAAGCGAGCCACTCCGAGCACCGTTGCACCGCATAACCGGGCGACGTCTTCAGGATGGCGGCTCCACACCGTCAGGCGATGACCTTGGGCAATCCAGTGTTGGCAGAGTTGGCGACCGATCAGGCCGGTACCGCCGGTCAGCAAAATATGCATGGGACGCTCCTCATGTAACGTTCGCCGCCGATCACTAGTCTATTTTATAAGCAGGGATCAATTTGTAATCGAGCGTGACTTTTGTTTAAGCCTCATGCTTAACCATAGGTCACGCCAAGCGATCAGGTACGCCAAAACTTATACCAAAAAATAATATTGTACAGCTATTGGTGTCGGCGTAGCCTGTACCCAACGGTAAAACGAGGCCTCCCATGACTGTCCCCATCGCGATCATCGGCACCGGCATCGCCGGTCTCTCCGCCGCCCGAGCGTTACAAGACGCCGGGCACGTTGTACAACTCTTCGATAAAAGCCGCGGCAGCGGCGGCCGCATGTCCAGCAAACGCAGCGACGCCGGCGCACTGGACATGGGCGCCCAATACTTCACCGCCCGCGACCGACGCTTCGTCAACGAAGTGCAGCGCTGGCAAAGCAACGGCTGGGCCGAGCAATGGAAGCCCCAGCTGTACAACTTCAAGTCCGGCCAACTCACCCCCTCCCCCGATGAACAGATCCGCTGGGTCGGCACGCCACGCATGAGCGCCATCACCCGCGCCCTGCTAGATGACCTGCCGGTGGAGTTCGGCTGCCGGATCACCGAGGTGTTCCAAGGCAAACAACACTGGAACCTGTTGGATGCCGACGGCGAAAACCACGGCCCGTTCAGCCATGTGATCATCGCCACGCCCGCCCCCCAGGCCACAGCCCTGCTGGCGGCAGCGCCCAAATTGGCGAGTGCCGCCGCCGGCGTGAAGATGGACCCGACCTGGGCCATTGCCCTGGCCTTCGACAAGCCCCTGGATACCCCCATGGAAGGCTGCTTCGTGCAAGACAGCCCGCTGGACTGGCTGGCGCGCAACCGCAGCAAGCCCGGGCGCGACACGACCCTCGACACCTGGGTGCTGCATGCCACCAGCACCTGGAGCAAGGCCCACCTGGACCTGTCCAAGGACGCGGTGATCGAACACCTGCACGGTGCCTTCGCCGAATTGCTGCACAGTGCCATGCCCGCACCGTCCTTCAGCCTGGCCCACCGCTGGCTCTACGCACGGCCGTCAGCCGCCCATGAGTTCGGGGTGCTGGCCGACGCCGACCTGGGCCTGTACGTGTGTGGCGACTGGTGCCTCTCGGGGCGCGTGGAAGGGGCATGGCTCAGTGGCCAGGAAGCCGCGCGACGGTTGATCGAGCACCTGCAATGAACCGCATCAACCCGGCCAAATTGCTGCTGTCAAAGTGGACGGCAGCCCGGCCCCGCAACAAGGAAAAACACTTCCTGGTCACCGAACTGTTTCGTGACGAGGACGGCACAGTGCTGGAAATCGAATTGCAAGCCGTGATGACCCTGCGCGCCGAGCGCCTGGCCTGGCAAACCCTGCAAAATGCCGAGGCTTGGCAAATCGGCTGGAAATAGCCCCGCGCAAATACTTGTACAAAATATTTGACTTGTACAGCATCAAACCTATGATGAGATTTAGTTGTACAGATTTCAGATCTTGTACAGGAATCTTGCAGAGGTTTGGCCATGCCCAGCACACCGTCCATCAAGCCGAAGATTGGCATCAGCGCCTGCCTGCTGGGCGAGAACGTGCGTTTCAATGGCGGTCACAAGCAGTCCCAGCTATGCAGCGAGGTCCTCGCCGAGTACTTCGACTTCGTGCCGCTGTGCCCGGAAGTGGCGATCGGCCTCGGTATCCCCCGTGAAACCATTCGCTTGGTGGGCGATGCCGAACAGCCCCAGGCCGTCGGCACCGTACACCGCGAGCTGAATGTCACCGCGCCGCTGGACGCATACGGCCGCAAAATGGCCGCCGAACACACTGACCTGTGCGGCTACATCTTCATGCAGAAGTCGCCGTCCTGCGGCCTGGAACGCGTCAAGGTCTACCGTGAAAACGGAGCGCCGGTGGAGGGCGGCGGGCGTGGCATCTACGCCCAGGCGTTCTGCGCGCGTCACCCGAACCTGCCTGTGGAAGAAGATGGCCGCCTGAATGACCCTGTACTGCGGGAAAACTTCCTGACCCGCGTCTTCGTCTACGCCAGTTGGCAGCAACTGCTGGCCGAGGGCCTGACCCGCCACCGTCTGCTGGCGTTTCACGCGCGCTACAAGTATTTGCTGATGGCCCACAGCCTGATGCATTACAAGAGCCTGGGCCACCGCCTCGGCAGCATGGCCAGGGACGTCAACCTCGACGAGGTGGCCGCCTGCTATTTCAGCGACCTGATGACCGGCCTGAAAAAGTGCGCCACCCGCGGCACCCACACCAACGTGCTGCAACACATCAGCGGCTACCTCAAGCAGGCCATCAGCGCGGATGACAAACAGGAAATGCAGACGGTCATCAGCCAGTATCACCAGGGCATCGTGCCGCTCGTGGTGCCGTTGACCCTGCTCAAGCATCACTTTCGCCAACACCCGGACCGCTACATCGCGCAGCAGGCCTACTTGCAGCCGCACCCGGAAAATCTCAGCCTGCGGAATGCGATCTAAACCATGAAAAGCGTCATGACCGCTATCTTGCAAGACGAACCCGGCGCAGACATCGCCCAAGCCCTCGAAGACGGCTGGCTGCCGATTCGTGAAGTGGCGCGCCAGACCGGCGTCAACGCCGTGACCCTGCGCGCCTGGGAACGCCGTTATGGCCTGATCGTGCCCCAGCGCACCCCCAAGGGCCATCGGCTGTTCAATGCCGACCATGTACAACGCATCCACACCATCCTCACCTGGCTCAATCGCGGCGTGCCGGTCAGCCAGGTCAAAGGCCTGATCGATTCCGCCCAAGCCCTTCCCGATGCCGTCGAGAACGAGTGGCACGCCTTGCGCCAGAACCTGGTGCAGGCCGTCAGCGAACTGGCCGAACGCCGGGTGGACGATGTGTTTAACCAGGCCATGGCGCTGTACCCGCCGCGCACCCTGTGCGAGCAATTGCTGTTGCCGTTGCTGCAGGAGCTGGAACAGCGCTGGCAAGGCCAGTTCGGCGCACAGATGGAGCGGGTGTTTTTCCTGTCCTGGCTGCGCAGCAAGTTCGGTGCACGCATCTACCACAACAACCGACAGTTGCACGGCGCGCCGCTGCTGCTGGTCAACCACTCCGACCTGCCGCTGGAGCCGCACCTGTGGCTCAGCGCTTGGCTGGCCAGCAGCGCCGATTGCCCGGTGGAAGTCTTCGACTGGCCGTTGCCCACCGGCGAGCTGGCCCTGGCGGCGGAACACCTGCAACCGCGTGCCGTGCTCCTGTATTCGAGCAAGGCCCTGCAATTGCCGGCACTGAGCAAGCTGCTGGCTGGCGTCAATTGCGCAAAACTGCTCGTCGGACCCACGGTCTGCATCCACCAGGCCGAGCTGGCTGTATTAACCCAAGACATTGCGCAATTGTTCGTGGCCGAAGACCCGTTGTCGGCCCATCAGCTCCTGATCCAGCGTGGACTTATCTAAATGCACTTGATCTGGCTGCGCACCGACTTGCGCCTTCACGACAACACCGCCCTGGCCGCGGCCTGCCAGCGAGGCCCGGTGGCGGCCGTGTACCTGGTCACGCCCCAGCAATGGCTGGCCCATGACGATGCCCCCTGCAAAGTGGATTTCTGGCTGCGCAACCTGCAGCACTTGAGCCAGGCCCTGGGCACCCTGAACATTCCCTTGCTGATCCGCCATGCAGCTACCTGGGACCAGGCCCCCGCCGTACTTGGCCAACTGTGCCGGGAACTGTCCGTGGCGTCGGTGCACGTCAACGAGGAATACGGCATTCATGAAAGCCGTCGCGATGCAGCTGTCGCTGAGGCGCTGGAAGCCGGCGGCGTGACGTTCCACAGCTACCTGGACCAACTGCTTTTCCAACCGGGCAGCGTGCTGACCAAGACCGGCACCTACTTCCAGGTGTTCAGCCAGTTCCGCAAGGTCTGCTACGCGCGCCTGCACAGCGCCCTGCCGCGTCGGGTCGCAACGCCCAAGGCCCAAGCCGCGCTCACGCTCAAGAGCGATCCGATTCCCGAACAGGTCGACGGCTTCGAACCGCCCAGCGAAACCTTGCGCGCCCTCTGGCCCGCCGGCGAAGACGAAGCCCGCCGCCGCCTCGACGCCTTTGCCGACCAGCAGATCAGCTACTACAAAGACGAACGGGATTTTCCGGCCAAGCCCGGCACCAGCCAGCTCTCCGCCTACTTGGCCGCCGGTGTGGTTTCGCCGCGCCAATGCCTGCACGCCGCCCTGCAAACCAACCAGGGCGAATTCGAAAGCGGCGACATCGGCACCATCACCTGGATCAACGAGCTGCTATGGCGTGAGTTCTACAAGCACATTCTGGTCGGTTACCCACGGGTCTCCCGTCACCGCGCTTTCCGTCCCGAGACCGAAGCCCTGGCCTGGCGCGATGCGCCCGAGGACCTCGCCGCCTGGCAACAGGCGCGCACCGGCCTGCCGATCATCGATGCCGCGATGCGCCAACTGCTGGAAACCGGCTGGATGCATAACCGCCTGCGCATGGTGGTGGCGATGTTCCTGACCAAGAACCTGTTGATCGACTGGCGCGAAGGCGAGCGCTTCTTCATGCGCCACCTGATCGACGGCGACCTCGCAGCGAACAACGGCGGCTGGCAATGGAGTTCATCCACCGGCACCGATTCGGCGCCGTATTTCCGGATTTTCAGCCCGCTGAGCCAGTCGGAAAAATTCGACGGCGATGGCGTGTTTATCAAGCGCTGGCTGCCGGAGCTGGCCACGCTGAACAAGAAGGAAGTGCACAACCCGCAAGCGCTCGGCGGCCTGTTTGGCGTGGCGGATTACCCGCGCTCGATTGTCGACCTGAAAAAATCCCGCGAACGCGCCCTGGCGGCCTTTCGCAACCTGCCTTCACGCCAGGAGGTCGCCGAACATGAGTGACTTCCTGCGCCGCTTCGCCCAGGCCTTTGCCTCGCTGGACAAGCACAACCTGCAACTGCTCGACAGCCTCTACAGCCAGGACATCGCCTTCACCGACCCGCTGCATGAAGTCCATGGCCTGACCGCGCTGCACACGTATTTCGCCGAGTTGTACAGCAATGTCAGCCAGCTGCGCTTCGACTTCCATGGTTTCGACCAGGTGGCCGAAGGCGAAGGCTACCTGCGCTGGAACATGAGTTTCTGCCACCCACGCCTGGACAAGGGCAAGGTCATCTACGTGGAAGGCTGCTCGCACCTGATGTGGCGTGACAAGGTGTACCGCCACCGCGATTACTTCGACGCCGGCGCCCTGTTGTACGAACACCTTCCCGTGTTGGGCGGGGTCGTCAGTTGGTTGAAAAGGAGAGTGGGATGAACGCACTGCCGCCCCGTCGTTATTGGCTGACCGGTGCCAGCAGTGGCATCGGTGCCGCGCTGGCCGTGGAGCTGCTCACCAGCGGCGCCCACGTGGCCCTCAGTTCACGCACCAAAGGCCCGCTGGAAGCGCTCGCCCAACGTTACCCCGGCCAGGTGCTGGTGGTGGCCGGCGACCTGACCAACAGCCAGACCGTGCGCGAGATCGGTGAGCACATCGGCGCGGCCTGGGGTTCGGTCGACACCGTAGTCCTCAACGCCGGCACCTGTGAATATGTCGACGCCAGGCAATTCGATGCCTCGATTATCGAACACGTGGTGCGCACCAACCTGCTGGCCAGCAGTTACTGCATTGAAGCGGCGCTGCCGTTGTTGCGTGCCGGGCGCACGCCACACCTGGTGGGCGTCGCCAGCGCCGTGACCTACCTGCCGATGCCGCGGGCCGAAGCGTATGGCGCGTCCAAGGCCGGGCTGCGCTACCTGTTCGAATCCCTGCGCATCAGCCTGTCGACCGAAAACATTGATGTCACGGTGATCAGCCCGGGCTTCGTCGACACCCCACTCACCGAGCGCAATGACTTCCCGATGCCCCTGAGCTGGCCAGCCGACAAGGCCGCGCGGCATATCTTCGCCAAGCTGGAAAAACGCCCGCTGGAGATCGCCTTCCCCGCACTGTTTATCGCCACGCTGTGGCCGCTGTCGAAACTGCCGAACCGCGCGCAATTGATCATCGGCAAACGCATGTTGCGCAGCCCGCCACCGAAAAAGGACGACCTGTGAAGATCGCCATTATCGGCAGCGGTATCGCCGGCCTGACCAGTGCCTACCTGCTCAGCCGCCGCCACGACATCACCCTGTTCGAGGCGGGCGACCGTATCGGCGGGCACACCCACACGGTCAACGTCACCGTCGAGGGCAAACCCTATGCGGTGGACACCGGCTTCATCGTGTTCAACGACTGGACCTACCCCAACTTCATCCGCTTGCTGGGGCAGATCGGCGTGACCTTCAAACCCACCGAGATGAGCTTTTCGGTGTGCGACCAGGGCAGCGGCTTCGAGTACAACGGCAACAACCTCAACAGCCTGTTTGCCCAGCGCCGCAATATCCTCTCGCCGGGCTTCTGGGGCATGCTGCGTGACATCCTGCGCTTCAATCGCCAGGCCCCGCTGGACCTGCAAGAGCAGCGCATCAGCGTCGGGATGACCTTGGGTGACTACCTCGAAGCCGGGGGCTACGGGCCACGGTTTATCCGGCATTACATCGTACCGATGGGCGCGGCGATCTGGTCGATGTCCCTGGCGGACATGTTGGATTTCCCGTTGCAGTTCTTTGTGCGTTTCTTCAAGAACCACGGTTTGCTCTCGGTGAACAACCGGCCGCAGTGGTGCGTGATCGAGGGTGGCTCCAGCCGTTATATCGAACCGCTGACCCGCAGCTTTCGCGAGCAGATCCGCCTCGACTGCCCGGTGCATCTGGTCGAGCGTGACGCAGAGGGCGTAATCATTTACAGCGCCGCCGGCACCGAAGCCTTCGACAAGGTGGTGTTCGCCTGCCACAGCGACCAGGCACTGGCCCTGCTCGGCGACCCGAGCCAGGCCGAGCAGGAGATCCTCGGCGCCCTGCCCTACGCCGACAATGATGTGGTGCTGCATACCGACACGCGCCTGCTGCCCGAGCGCAAACTGGCCTGGGCCAGCTGGAACTACCGGCTGAGCGGCGACACGCAGACCCAGGCCGCCGTCACCTATGACATGAACATCCTGCAAGGCATCGACAGCGCCACCACCTTTTGCGTCAGCCTTAACCAGACCTCGATGATCAACCCGCTGAAGATCCTTGCGCGCTATACCTACGCCCACCCGCAATACAGCCTGGCCGCCGTGGCCGCACAAGCACGCTGGGAAGAACTGAACGGCACCCGCCATACCTGGTACTGCGGCGCCTATTGGGCCAACGGCTTCCATGAAGACGGCGTCGTCAGCGCCCTGCGCGTAGCCGAAGCCTTTGGGGAAAGCCTGTGAACAGCGCCCTGTACAGCGGCTGGATTGCCCATCGGCGGTTTGCCCCCAAGGCCCACGCCTTTCGCTACCGCATCGGCCTGCTGTACCTGGACTTAAGCGAACAAGAGCAAGTGCTCGGGCTGTCGCCCCTGGCCGGCGCAAGCCGCCTGGCGCCCTTCGGTTTTCGCCAGCAGGACTACCTGCGTGAATTTACGCGCCACGGCATGAGTTTGACCGATGCCGTGCGCCAGGAAGTCGGCAAGGCCCTGGGGCATACACCCCTGGGCGTTATCTGCCTGCTGACCCAGGCCCGCAGTTGGGGCCTGGCTTTTAACCCGGTGAGTTTCTTCTACTGCTTCGAGGCCGACGGACGACTGGCCGCGATCCTGTGCGAAGTCACCAACACCCCATGGCGCGAGCGCTATCACTATGTGCTGCCGGCCCAGGCCCTAGGTGCGGATGAACACCAGCACTTCGCCGTGGCCAAGGCGTTTCACGTGTCGCCGTTTTTGCCGCGCGACCTGGAATACCGCATGAGCTTCAGCCCGCCCGCCACCAAGCTCGGCGTGCACATGGCCGATTGGCAGGGCGACGTGAAAGTCTTCGACGCCACCTTGAGCCTGCACAAAGAAACGCTGAACCGCGCCAGCCTGCACCGTTACCTGTGGCGCTATCCGTGGATGACCGCCAAGACCTGCCTGGCCATTTACTGGCAGGCCCTGCGCCTGTTGCTCAAGCGCACACCGATTTTTTCCCATCAGGCCGCCGACGGCGCCTCTCGCACAGCAGTCGGGTACACCAAGGATCGCCGCCATGAAATCCCCTAGCTTATCGGTCAAGACCCACCGCCTGAACATCAACGGCATGACCAGTGCGCTGCTGCGCAAGGGCGTGCTGCGCCAACTCAGCCAACTGCGCCATGGCCAGTTGGTGGTGATCGAGGACGGCGAGCGCCAGGTATTCGGCGCACGGGAAGCGCACCTGCTGGGGGAAATCCAGATTCTCGACTCGGCGGTCTGGGGGCTGGTGGCGGCCAACGGTTCCATCGGTGCGGGCGAGGCCTTTATCCACGGCTATTGGACCAGCCCGGACCTGACGGCGGTGGTGCGGGTGATGGTGAGTAACCTGGATGTGCTCGACGCGATGGAGGGTGGCCTGGCCAGATTGGCACGGCCGTTCACCCAAGGCCTGCACTGGCTCAACCGCAACACGCGCAAGGGCTCGCAAAAAAACATCGCCGCCCACTACGACCTCGGCAATGAGCTGTTCGCAGAATTCCTCGACCCGACCATGATGTATTCGGCCGCGCAGTTCCTGACGCCCGACGACAGCCTGGAACAGGCGCAACTGAACAAACTGCAACGCATCTGCCAGAAGCTCGCGCTCAAACCCACCGATCATCTGCTGGAAATCGGTACCGGCTGGGGCAGCATGGCGCTGTATGCGGCGCAGCAGTACGGCTGCAAGGTCACCACCACGACCTTGTCCAAAGAGCAGTTCGCCTACACCGAAAAACGCATCGCGGCCCTGGGCTTGCAAGACCAGGTCACGTTGTTGCTGCAGGACTACCGCGACCTGACCGGCGAGTACGACAAGTTGGTGTCCATCGAGATGATCGAAGCGGTGGGCCATCGCTTCCTGCCGACCTACTTCAAGCAGTGCGCGCACCTGCTCAAGCGTGATGGCCTGATGTTGCTGCAAGCCATCACCATCCGCGAGCAACGCTTCGAGCAGGCGAAGAACAGCGTCGACTTTATCCAGCGCTATATCTTCCCCGGCGGTGCCCTGCCCAGTGTGCAGAACATGCTGCACATCGTCAGCCGCGACACCGATATGAACCTGCTGCACATGGAGGACTTCGGCCTGCACTACGCGCGAACCCTGCGCCTGTGGCACGAGAACTTTCGCCACGCCCATGGCCGCCTGACGGAGTTGGGCTACGACGAATATTTCCTGCGGTTGTGGGAGTTCTACCTGTGCTACTGCGAGGGCGGCTTTATGGAGCGCACCATTGGCACGGCGCAATTGCTGTTGGCCAAACCGTCGGCCATCAACCCTCCGCTGCTCGGGCGCTTCAGTGCTTAAACCACTGGCCAATGCCGTGCTGTTCCAGTGCGGGTGGTTTGCCTGCGTACTCGGTGGCGATGGCCCTTGGTTGCTGGTGGGGCTGGCGGTGCTGGCAATCCACCTGCTGTGGATAAGTTCGTGGGCCACCGACGGCGCGCTGATTATCCGCGTGACGCTGCTGGGCACGGTACTGGATACGTTGCTGCGCAGCCTGGGGGTGTTTCACTTCAGCGAGCCCGGACCGCTGATTCCGTTCTGGCTGATCCTGCTGTGGGCGGTACTGGCCACCACCCTGCGCCATTGCCTGGCCTGGAGTGCGCGGCCCTGGTGGCGTGCGGCAGCATTGGGTGCGCTCGGGGGCCCGCTGTCGTATTACGCCGGCAGCCAGTTGGCGGGCGTGCATTTTGGCTACCCACTGCTACCCACCATGGCGGGGCTGGCGCTGCTTTGGGCGGTGGTGTTCCTCGGACTGCACCGGCTGGCGCGCTGACGCCTGTCAGACCTTTCACACCTGCGTCACCCGCTTGCCTTACACTGCGCGCCTATGACCAACATCCCCCACACCCAGATCACCGAACCCGCCGTCACCTGCTCGACCTGCGCGGCCTGCTGCTGCCAGCTGGAAGTGATGCTGATCACCGACACCGGCGTGCCGGAGCGCTATATCGACACTGACGATTGGGGCGGTGAAGTGATGCTGCGCCTGGATGACGGCTGGTGCGCGGCGCTGGATCGGGACACGATGATGTGCACGATTTACGAGCGTCGGCCGCTGATTTGCCGGGAGTTCGAGATGGGCGCACCGGAGTGCCTGACCGAACGCGAAGGCATCGCCACGGCCTACCGCTGATCTCAGGCCAGTGAGGACCTTAATGTGGGAGGGGGCTTGCCCCCGATAGCGGAGTGTCAGTCGCGGAATTTGCCAACTGATCCATCGCCATCGGGGGCAAGCCCCCTCCCACACTGTTTTGCAGCGTTCCTGGGAATTACAGCGGCATGGTGTAGTGCAGCGAGTAGCTTTCTACACCATCGTTATTGCTGCTGATCCCGGCATTGGAGTAGTGCGTGGCGCGAATGCCGACTTCATGCCCACCGGTGAAGCGCAGGCCAAAGCCCAGGCGGTCTTCGAACTGGAAAGCCTGGCCGATGTTGTTGTCTTCCAGCTTGGTACGGGAAAACACTGCCACGCCAATCCCGGCTTCGATGTAAGGCTTGACCGACTGGCCGGCAAACTCATACACAAATACCGGCGAGAACGACAGGCTGCTGGCACCTGCACGGTCATCACCCTCCCAATAGGTATAGGCGCCGCTCCAATAGCCGGTCAGGCGACCGACGTCACTCTGCATCCAGCTTTTATCCCAATCCGAGGTCAGGCCCAGTCGATAGGTCAACGTCGAATCGCTGGTACTGCCCACCCCAAACTCCAGGCCTGCAGCCTGGGCCGAAACAGAGTGTCCCACCACTACGGCCGCAATCGCGGCCAAACAGAACAAGCGCTTCATAAGAAACAGTCCTTTGAAAACAAAGTTTGTATGAATTTTTACAGGCCATCTCGCTATAGAAGCTGACGCACACTCAGAAGTTCAGCGACATTTCACGAAATTTTCACGACCCGAAGCTTCGCACAACTGCAGAATGTTTCCATAGTGTCGGTAGGATATTTCTTAGGTGATACACATCGCCACTGGTCCAGAACTGTGCAGGCTCAGGATCGCCGAGGGCCAGCAGGTCGCGTTCGCCCAGCAAACGCTTGAGCTGACGTGCGACGGCAGCGCCGGTGTCGATGAGGATGATGCTGGCAGGCAGCATCTGCGCCAGCAGCGGCTTGAGGAAGGGATAGTGGGTACAGCCGAGGATGATGGTGTCGCAGCCGGCGCTGAGCAGCGGGTCGATATAGCCCTGCAACAACTGACGCAGGGCCAGGCTGTCCAGATCACCGGTTTCAATCAGTTCCACCAGGCCCGGGCACGGCTGGGTGATCACCCGCACATCGGTGGCAAACCGATCGAGCAACGCGGCGAACTTGGCGCTTTGCAGGGTGCCGGTGGTGGCGAGCACCCCGACCACGCCACTGCGCGTGGCCGCCGCGGCGGGTTTGACTGCGGGCTCCATGCCCACCAGGGGCCAATCGGGGTAGTCCTGGCGCAAATCCGCGACGGCCGCCACGGTTGCGGTGTTGCAGGCAATCACAAAAGCCTTGGCGCCCTGCTCGCGGAAAAAACCGGCAACTGACCGGGAACGCCCAAGAATGAACGCCGGGGTTTTCTCGCCGTAGGGGATATGCCCGCAATCGGCCACGTACAACAGGGACTCATGGGGCAGCAATTGCTGGATCTCAGCCAGCACCGACAAGCCGCCGACACCGGAATCGAACACACCGATTGGCGCGTCCTTACCCATGTTGCGTCCCGCAGACGCTGCAAGCGGGATCACGCTTGACCCGCAATTCGCGAAAACGTGTGGTCAACGCATCGATCAGCAACAAGCGGCCTACCAGCGGCTCGCCGAAACCCGCCAGCAACTTCAAGGCCTCCAGGGCTTGCAGGCTACCGACCAGGCCCACCAGTGGGCCGACCACGCCCGCTTCGCTGCAGGTCAGTTCAGTATCGCTGCCGTGCCCGTATAAACAGTGATAGCACGGGCTTTCGGCGCGACGTGGATCGAATACCGACAGTTGCCCTTCAAGACGGATCGCCGCGCCGCTGATCAATGGCCTGGCCGCCGCCACGCAGGCGGCATTGACGGCCTCGCGGGTGGAGAAGTTGTCGCTGCAATCGAGCACTACGTCCACACCCGCCACCGCCGCCGCCAAGGTATCGGCATCCAGCGCGATGGGGTGGGCGACCAAGGTGATTTCGGGGTTGAGGACGCTCAGGCGGCGCATGGCCGAATCGACCTTGGCCTGCCCGACGCTGTCGGTGTCATGGATGATCTGGCGTTGCAGATTGGTGAGGTCGACGGTGTCGAAATCCGCCAGGTGCAATTCACCAACACCGGCGGCAGCCAGGTACATCGCCACCGGGGCACCCAGGCCACCGAGGCCGACGATCAACGCACGGCCGTTTTTCAGGCGCAATTGGCCGTCGATGTCGACATGCTGCAACAGAATCTGTCGGCTGTAGCGCAACAGCTCCTGATCGCTCAGCACGGCCGGCGTCCCAGGGAGATGCGTTCGTGACCGCCAAGGTCGATGCGGCTGTGCACCTCCTCGAAGCCTTGGCTCAGCAACAGGTCGCGCACCGCGCCAGCCTGGTCGTAACCGTGCTCCAGCAGCAGCCAACCCGCCGCGTTCAGGTGGCCCGGGGCTTGGGCGATGATCAACCGCAGGTCGTCCAGGCCATCATGGCCCGCCACCAGGGCGCTGGCCGGCTCGAAACGCACATCGCCCGCCACCAGGTGCGGATCGTTGGCAGCGATGTAGGGCGGGTTGCTGATGATCAGGTCGTAGGCGTGGCCTGCCAGGGCGCTGAACCAATGGCTGTTGAGCACCGTGGCGTTATGGAGGTGCAGGCGCTGGCGATTGCGCTCGGCCAGCGCCACGGCTTCCAGCACGCGGTCGACGGCCGTGACGTGCCAGGCCGGACGCTCGCTGGCCAGGGCCAGGGCAATGGCGCCGCTGCCAGTACCGAGGTCGAGGACCTTGACCGGTGTGGCCGGTAACAATTCCAGGGCCGCTTCCACCAGCAGTTCGGTGTCCGGACGCGGGATCAGCGTGTGGGGCGCGACCTCCAGGTCCAGCTTCCAGAAACCTTGCTGACCGAGGATATAGGCCACCGGCTCGCCGGCGCGGCGGCGTTGCAGGTAGCCGGCAAACGCCAGGGCGTGTTCGCTGCTGACGATTTTTTCCGGCCAGGTGTGCAGGTAGCTGCGGGACTTGCCCAAGGCCGCTGCCAGCAATAACTCGGCATCCAGGCGCGCCGTGGGCGAGTCGGGCAGGTCTACGGCGCGCAACAGGCTGGCGATAATGGTCATTTATTCACCTATCGCCGCCAGCTGATCGGCCTGGTATTCGGCGAGCAATGGCTCGATCACCGCATCCACGCCACCGGCGAGAATTTCGTCCAGGGAGTAAAGGGTGAGGTTGACCCGATGGTCGGTGACCCGGCCCTGGGCAAAGTTGTAGGTACGGATGCGCTCGGAGCGGTCGCCCGAGCCCACCAGCAATTTGCGCTCGCTGGCAATCGCGTTGGCGGCGGCGCTGGTCTGCTGGTCATTGAGCTTGGCCGAGAGCCAGGACATGGCCCGTGCACGGTTCTTGTGCTGGGAACGTTCTTCCTGGCACTCCACTACGATGCCCGACGGCAAGTGGGTGATACGAATCGCCGAATCCGTCTTGTTGACGTGCTGGCCACCGGCGCCCGACGAGCGGTAGGTATCGACCCGCAGGTCGGCCGGGTTGATCTCGATGGCTTCCTGCTCGTCCGGCTCGGGCAACACGGCCACGGTGCAGGCTGAGGTGTGGATGCGACCTTGGGATTCCGTCGCGGGAACCCGCTGCACACGGTGGGCACCGGACTCGAACTTCAGCTTGCCATAGACGTTGTCGCCTTCGACCCGCGCGATGACTTCTTTATAGCCGCCATGCTCACCTTCGTTCTCGGACAGGATCTCGACCCGCCAACCGCGACGCTCGGCATAACGCGAATACATGCGGAACAGGTCGCCGGAGAAAATCGCCGCTTCATCGCCGCCGGTGCCGGCACGGATTTCAAGGAACACATTGCGCCCGTCGTTGGGGTCCTTGGGCAGCAGCATGCGCTGCAGGTCACCTTCCAGCTCTGCCAACTTTTCCTTGGCCTCGCGGACTTCTTCCACGGCCATTTCACGCATGTCCGGGTCGCTGTCCTTGAGCAGCGCCTGGGCGCCTTCAAGGTCGGCCTGCACTTTGGTGAGATTTTTGTACGTGGCCACAATGGGCTCAACTTCGGCGTATTCCTTGGAATAGGCGCGGAACTTGGTTTGATCGGAAATGACTTCGCCGTCGCCGAGCAAGGCGGTCAGTTCTTCGAAACGGTCCTGGAGCACGTCCAGTTTATTGAGCAGTGACGCTTTCATTGCGATTTTTTATCCGAAGAGCTGGGCGCGCCCTCACCGAGGGCAAAGAGTTCCTGGGCCATGGCCAGCGCATCAAGGCGGCCTTCGGCAGTCAGTTTTTTTAATTGTACGCTGGGCGCATGCAGCAATTTGTTGGTCAGGCCGCGAGCCAGTTGCATCAGCACCTCCTCGGCGCTGCTGCCGTTGGCGAGCAGGCGCTGGGCCTTGATCAACTCCTCATCACGCAGGCGTTCGCCCTGCTGACGATACGCCTTGAGCACGTCCACCGCCGCCAGCTCACGCAGGCGCACCATGAACTCTTCAGCGCCGATGCCGACCATTTCTTCAGCCGCCTGGGCAGCGCCCTGGCGACTCTTGAGGTTTTCGGCGACCACTTCATGGAGATCGTCGACGCTGTAGAGGTAAACGTCGTCCAACTCGCCGACTTCGGGCTCGATATCCCGGGGAACGGCGATGTCGACCATGAAGATCGGCTTGTGCTTGCGCAGTTTCAGCGCACTTTCCACCGCGCCCTTGCCGAGGATCGGTAGCTGGCTGGCGGTGGAGCTGATGACGATATCGCTGCGCACCAGTTCGGCCGGGATGTCCGACAGCAGCACCGCATGGGCGCCGAACTGTTCGGCGAGGATGCTGGCGCGCTCCAGGGTACGGTTGGCGACCACGATGCGCTTTACGCCCAGGTCATGCAGGTGGCGGGCAACCAGGGTGATGGTCTCACCGGCGCCGATCAACAGCGCCTGGCTGCGCTGCAGGTCGCTGAAAATCTGCTTGGCCAGGCTGACGGCGGCAAACGCCACAGACACCGGGTTTTCACCGATGGCGGTGTCGGTGCGCACCTGCTTGGCGGAATTGAAGGTGGCCTGGAACAGACGGCCCAGCAGCGGACCGACGGTGCCGGCCTCGCGCGCCACGGCGTAGGCGGATTTCATCTGGCCCAGGATCTGCGGCTCGCCCAACACCAGCGAATCGAGGCCGGATGCCACGCGCATCATGTGACGAACTGCCGCATCGTCTTCGTGCACATAGGCGCTCGCGCGCAGGTCGTCGAGGCTCAAATGGTGATAATCGGCCAGCCAGCGCAGTACCACATCCGCCGAGAGATGTTCCTGCTCTATATAAAGCTCACTGCGATTGCAGGTCGAAAGGATCGCAGCTTCGCGGCTGTCGGTGAGACGGCAGAGCTGCTGCAAGGCCTCAACCAACTGCTCTGGCGTAAACGCCACGCGCTCGCGCACGTCTACGGAAGCAGTCTTGTGGTTAATACCGAGTGCGAGGAAGGCCATTCAATATCGCTGATGATGTCGGGAAGCCGACAATTGTCCTACTTCGAAAGATTCAGAACAACCACCGTCGTCTATTGTCCTAGTAGCTTATGCCTATAAAAAGGCCATCTGTAGGCGCAAGCCTGCTCGCGATGGTCGTGAACCATGACGCGGCCTCCTGAGAAAACGCGTTGTCCTCAGGCTTTTCGCGAGCAAGCTCGCTCCTACACGGTTATGTTTGGCCGAAGGCTTGTGTCATGATGATCCGACCGCAGGTTAGTCGTCCTCTTCCTATATGAATAGATCTTCCGCGTTGCTCCTTGCTTTTGTCTTCCTCAGCGGCTGCCAGGCCATGGCACCCGTGTCGCCGGACGGTACACCGCCGGTGGAAGACAGCACACCCGCCCCTGAAAAGCCCAAGGTTTATTCCTCGTTCAGTGAAGAAACGGTGTTCAGCCTGCTCAGTGCGGAACTGGCCGGCCAGCGCAATCGCTTCGATATTGCGCTGGATAACTACGTGACCCAGGCCATCAACACCCAGGATCCGGGAATTTCCGAGCGGGCGTTCCGCATTGCCGAGTACCTCGGGGCCGATCAGGCCGCGCTGGATACTTCGCTGATCTGGGCAAAGAACGCGCCGGACGATCTGGAAGCCCAGCGGGCGGCCGCCATTCAGTTGGCGCGGGCCGGGCGCTATGACGACTCCATGGTCTATATGGAGAAAGTCCTGCAAGGCAAGGGCGACACCCATTTCGACTTCCTTGCGCTGTCGGCTGCCGACACCGACCAGGACACCCGCAATGGCCTGATGAAGAGCTTCGACCGCCTGCTGCAAAAACACCCGAAGAACAGTCAACTGGTGTTCGGCAAGGCCCTGCTGCTGCAACAGGATGATGAAGCCGAAGCCGCATTGAAGCTGCTGGAACAGAACCCGCCGGAAGACGGCGAGATCGCGCCGATTCTACTGCGCGCGCGCCTGCTGCAGAACCTCAACCGCGGCAAGGAAGCGATTCCACTGCTGGAAAAAAGCATCAAGAAATACCCGGACGACAAGCGTCTGCGCCTGACTTACGCGCGCACGCTGGTGGAGCAGGACCGCATGGAGGACGCCAAAGTGCAGTTCGCCAACCTGCTCCAGCAATACCCCGATGACGATGAACTGCGTTACTCCCTGGCGCTGGTGTGCCTGGAAGCCAAGGCCTGGGACGAGGCCAAGGGGTATCTGGAAGAGCTGATCGAGCGCGAAAGTCATGTCGACTCGGCGCACCTGAACCTGGGTCGCATCGCTGAAGAGCGCAGTGACCCACAGGCCGCCCTGCTCGAATACGCACAAGTCGGCCCAGGCAACGACTACCTGCCGGCCCAACTGCGCCAGGCCGACATCCTGATGAGCAACGGGCGTACCGATGAGGCAGAAAAACGCCTGGCCGCTGCACGGGATGCCGAACCGGACTACGCGATCCAGCTTTACCTGATCCAGGCCGAGACCTTGTCAGCCAATAATCAGGGCGATCGCGCCTGGAAGGTGCTGCAACAGGCCTTGCTGCAATTCCCCGACGATTTGAACCTGCTGTATACCCGCGCCATGCAGGCGGAAAAACGCAATGACCTGGCGCAGATGGAAAAAGACCTGCGCCTGATCATCAAGCGCGACCCGGACAACGCCATGGCCCTGAATGCCCTGGGCTACACCTTGTCCGACCGCACCACGCGCTACGACGAAGCCAAGGCGCTGATCGAGCAGGCGCACAAGCTCAACCCGGAAGACCCGGCTGTACTCGACAGCCTGGGTTGGGTGAACTATCGCCTGGGCAACCTCGACGAAGCCGAACGCTTGCTGCGCCAGGCCCTGGAGCGCTTCCCCGACCAGGAAGTCGCTGCACACCTGGGCGAGGTGCTGTGGGCCAATGGCAAGCAGCGCGAAGCCCGCCAAATCTGGGAAAAATTCCTCAAGGAACAACCCGAAAGCCCCATCCTGCGCGGCACCATCAAGCGCCTGACCGGATCCGAGACCCTTTAAGCTTATGTTCTTGCGCCACGTTATCGTTTTCAGCTTCATCGCCCTGCTCGCCGGTTGCGCGGGCTTCGGTGCCCGCGAATCCGTTGAGGGCCAGGGCAACCCGGCGCAATGGAAGCAGCACAAGGATCAGCTCGGCAGCATCGACGGCTGGCAGATCGAAGGCAAAGTCGGGGTGCGCGCACCGAAAGATTCCGGCAGCGGCACCTTGTTCTGGCTGCAACGCCAGGATTACTACGACATTCGCTTGTCCGGCCCCCTGGGGCGCGGCGCCGCGCGCCTGACCGGCCGCCCGGGACAAGTCAGCCTAGAAGTCGCCAACCAGGGTCGCTACGAGGCCTCCTCGCCCGAAGCGCTGCTGGAGGAGCAGATTGGCTGGAAACTGCCTGTCTCGCACCTGGTGTGGTGGGTCCGCGGCTTGCCCGCGCCGGACAGCAAGAGCCGCCTGAGCCTCAACGGTGACAGTCGCCTGGCCACCCTGGAACAGGATGGCTGGCAGGTCGAGTACCTCAGCTACGTGGAACAGGGCGGTTATTGGCTGCCAGAGCGCATCAAGCTGCATGGCACCGACCTTGACGTCACGCTGGTGATCAAGGACTGGCAACCGCGCAAGCTGGGGCAATAACGTGGCCGTAGAAAGACTGACCCTGCCCTCGCCGGCCAAACTCAATCTGATGCTGCACATCCTCGGTCGCCGTGAAGACGGCTATCACGAGTTGCAGACGCTGTTTCAATTTCTCGACTACGGCGATGAGCTCACCTTCGCCCTGCGCGACGATGGCGTGATCCAGTTGCACACTGAATTCGAAGGCGTGCCCCACGACAGCAACCTGATCGTGAGGGCCGCGAAAAAACTCCAGGAGCAGTCCGGCTGTTCCCAGGGCATCGATATATGGATCGATAAGATTTTGCCCATGGGTGGCGGAATCGGTGGTGGCAGCTCGAATGCCGCGACCACACTGCTGGGTCTGAACCATCTGTGGCAACTGGGGTGGGACCATGATGGCCTGGCTGCGCTGGGCCTCACGCTGGGCGCCGACGTCCCGGTTTTCGTGCGTGGGCACGCCGCTTTTGCTGAGGGCGTGGGGGAAAAACTCACCCCGGAATACCCCGAAGAGCCGTGGTATGTGGTGCTTGTCCCGCAAGTATCTGTAAGTACAGCAGAAATTTTTTCAGATCCGCTGTTGACACGTAACTCTCCTCCCATTAAAGTGCGCCCCGTTCCCAAGGGAAACAGTCGAAATGACTGCTTACCGGTTGTAGCAAGGCGTTATCCAGAGGTACGTAACGCTTTGAATTTGTTAGGTAAATTTACCGAAGCAAAATTAACCGGAACTGGAAGTTGTGTGTTTGGGGGCTTCCCAAGCAAAGCTGAAGCTGATAAAGTCTCGGCCCTTCTTACAGAGACCCTTACGGGGTTTGTAGCAAAGGGAAGCAACGTTTCGATGTTGCATCGCAAGCTGCAAAGTCTGCTCTAAAAGGAATCGAGTACTGGGTACTCGTTGCAACAGATACAGGGGCGTCGCCAAGCGGTAAGGCAGCAGGTTTTGATCCTGCCATGCGTTGGTTCGAATCCAGCCGCCCCTGCCATTTTCTAATACTCATCCAGGTTACCCTCAGCCTCTAGGTACTGCGCGTGTCCAAGATGATGGTCTTTACGGGGAACGCCAACCCCGATCTGGCTCGACGTGTCGTACGTCAGCTGCATATCCCTCTCGGTGACATCTCTGTCGGTAAATTCTCCGACGGCGAAATTACAGCCGAGATCAATGAAAACGTCCGCGGTAAAGACGTCTTCATTATCCAGCCGACCTGCGCTCCGACCAACGATAACCTGATGGAACTCGTCGTGATGGCTGATGCCTTCCGCCGCTCCTCAGCGACTCGAATCACAGCTGTAATCCCTTACTTTGGTTATGCCCGCCAGGATCGCCGTCCGCGTTCCGCACGTGTGGCTATCAGCGCGAAAGTCGTTGCCGACATGCTGACCGTGGTAGGTATCGACCGTGTGCTCACGGTTGACCTGCACGCTGACCAAATCCAGGGGTTCTTCGATATTCCGGTAGATAACATCTACGGCTCCCCCGTTCTGGTGGATGACATCGAAGACCAGCGCTTTGAAAACCTGATGATCGTGTCCCCGGACATTGGTGGCGTCGTGCGTGCACGGGCTGTTGCCAAATCCCTGGGCGTGGACCTTGGGATCATCGACAAACGCCGCGAGAAAGCCAATCACTCTGAAGTGATGCATATCATCGGTGATGTCGAAGGGCGTACCTGTATTCTGGTTGATGACATGGTCGACACCGCCGGCACCCTGTGCCACGCGGCCAAAGCCTTGAAAGAGCACGGTGCAGCTAAAGTCTTCGCCTACTGCACACACCCTGTGCTGTCGGGCCGAGCGATCGAGAACATCGAGAACTCCGTGCTGGACGAACTGGTGGTGACTAACACCATCCCGTTGTCCGCCGCTGCTCAAGCCTGTGCGCGTATCCGTCAACTGGATATCGCACCGGTAGTTGCCGAAGCGGTTCGCCGCATCAGCAACGAAGAATCGATCAGCGCGATGTTCCGCTAAGGGTCAAACCTTCGGAACACCTCACTGACGAAAAGCGCCCCGCCCCAGCATACTGTTGGGGCGGGGCTTTTTTGCCCATATCGCCTTTAGCGCTGGTCGCAAACGCTGGGGCGAATGTGGTTATTTTGGAGATACAACATGAACGATTTTACTCTGAATGCTGAAGTGCGTTCCGACCTGGGGAAAGGTGCGAGCCGCCGCCTGCGTCGTCTCGCAAGCCTGGTTCCAGCTGTAGTTTACGGTGGCGACAAAGCCCCTGAATCCATCAGCATGCTGGCTAAAGAAGTTGCCAAACTGCTCGAAAACGATGCGGCCTACAGCCACGTTATCGAACTGAACGTTGGCGGCAAAAAGCAAAACGTCATCATCAAAGCCCTGCAACGTCACCCATCCAAGGGTCACGTTCTGCACGCTGACTTCGTACGCGTCGTAGCCGGCCAGAAACTGACCGCTATCGTGCCTGTGCACTTTGTTGGCGAAGAAGCTCCGGTCAAGAAAGGCGGCGAGATCTCTCACGTCCTGAACGAAATCGAAGTGACTTGCCTGCCGAAAGATCTGCCTGAGTTCATCGAAGTCGACCTGTCGGCTCTGGAAATCGGCGCAATCATCCACCTGTCCGACCTCAAGGCTCCTAAAGGCGTTGAGTTCGTTGCACTGGCTCACGGTGATGACAAAGCTGTTGCAAACGTACACGCTCCACGCGTTGCTCCAGAAGCTGAAGAAGGCGCTGCAGAGTAATCCACTCTGTATTGCCGGAGCTTGAGGAAACATCGCGGACCGAAACGTAGCGAGAAAGCGGGCGATAACGCGGCGTTTACTCTTGAGTAAATGATCTCTTGTCGTCCACTTTCGCCGCACGCAGGTGTAGCGATGTTATCCACAACTCCAAAGGAAGGGCCCCTGTCGTGACTGCCATTAAACTGATCGTTGGCCTGGGAAATCCAGGCGCCGAATACGAACAGACCCGGCATAACGCGGGGGCCCTTTTTGTTGAGCGTATCGCCCACGCCCAAGGTGTAAACCTGGTGGCCGATCGCAAATATTTTGGCCTGACCGGACGCTTCTCGCATCAGGGTCAGGATGTTCGTCTGTTGATTCCCACCACCTACATGAACCGCAGCGGCCAGGCTGTCGCGGCGCTTGCGGGTTTCTTCCGGATCAAACCCGAAGAAATCCTGGTGGCCCATGACGAACTGGACCTGCCACCCGGCGTTGCCAAGCTCAAGCAAGGCGGCGGGCATGGCGGGCACAATGGCCTGCGCGACATCATCGCGCAGCTGGGCAATCAGAATACTTTTTACCGCCTGCGGCTCGGCATTGGCCACCCAGGCGTCGCCAGTATGGTTTCAAATTTCGTCCTGGGTCGTGCGCCACGCGCCGAACAGGAAAAACTCGATGCCAGCATCGACTTTGCCCTCGGCGTGCTGCCGGATATCTTCGCCGGTGAATGGAACCGCGCGATGAAAAACCTGCACAGCCAGAAGGCCTGACTTTTTTCCGAGGGGAAACACCATGGGATTCAATTGCGGCATCGTCGGCCTGCCCAACGTCGGCAAATCCACCTTGTTCAACGCTTTGACCAAGTCCGGTATTGCGGCGGAGAACTTCCCCTTCTGCACCATCGAACCCAACAGCGGCATCGTGCCGATGCCCGATCCGCGCCTGGAAGCACTGGCGGCCATCGTCAATCCCAAGCGCATCCTGCCGACCACCATGGAGTTCGTCGACATTGCAGGCCTGGTAGCCGGCGCGTCGAAAGGTGAAGGCCTGGGCAACAAGTTCCTGGCCAACATCCGTGAAACCGATGCCATCGCCCATGTGGTCCGCTGCTTTGAAGACGAGAACGTGATTCACGTCTCCAACAGCGTCGACCCGAAACGCGACATCGAGATCATCGACCTGGAACTGATCTTCGCCGACCTCGACAGCTGCGAGAAGCAACTGCAGAAAGTCGCGCGCAACGCCAAAGGCGGCGACAAGGACGCAGTGGTCCAGAAAGGCCTGCTGGAACAGTTGATCGCGCACTTCACCCTGGGCAAGCCGGCACGCAGTCTGATGAAGACCATGGGCGCTGACGAGAAGGCCGTGGTCAAGGGCTTCCACCTGCTGACCACCAAGCCAGTGATGTACATCGCCAACGTCGCTGAAGACGGCTTCGAGAACAACCCTCTGCTCGACGTGGTCAAGGCCATCGCCGACGAAGAAGGCGCCATCGTGGTGCCGGTGTGCAACAAGATCGAAGCGGAAATCGCCGAACTGGATGACGGCGAAGAGAAAGACATGTTCCTTGAGGCCCTGGGCCTGGAAGAACCTGGCCTGAACCGCGTGATCCGCGCCGGCTACGAAATGCTCAACCTGCAAACCTACTTCACCGCCGGTGTCGAAGAAGTCCGCGCCTGGACCGTAAAAGTCGGCGCCACTGCACCACAGGCTGCCGGTGTGATCCACACCGACTTTGAAAAAGGCTTTATCCGCGCGGAAGTGATCGCCTACAACGACTTTATCCAGTTCAAGGGTGAGGCCGGTGCCAAGGAAGCGGGTAAATGGCGTTTGGAAGGTAAGGAATACATTGTTAAAGATGGCGATGTGATGCACTTCCGCTTTAACGTGTAAACGTCACTTTTAATAGCTGCCGCCAATAGAAAAGCCGATGCATTGCATCGGCTTTTTTGTGGACAGGCATTTAGTTTTACATAGCCTTCACATCAAAATATTAAATACTTTCAGACTTATCCTATTTGACTTGCTCACTCCTCGCGCCCACCAGGAACAATACGATTCATCACTACAACAGAAAGATACTTTCCTACACCAATTGCCCGCCGCCCCTCTTTAAGAATTAATAACAGCCCCTATAATCTACGTTACTGGCCACCAAGCGCATAACGTCTTTTTAACAATGAAGTAATAGCAAGAAGGGAACATCTTTCAATGTCGGCCACCTTCAACATGGAAAATGAAACGGCATTTTCACTCATCGAAGGCCCGGATATTGAAAACACACTAAACAACACGGCCACCCTCAACATTGACATTTTGTTACTGGGGGAAACCGGTACAGGCAAAGATACGCTAGCACAACGCATTCATCTTCTATCGGGACGGCGAGGTAATTTTGTTCCCGTGAACTGTGCAGCCATCCCGGAAAGCCTCGCGGAAAGCCAATTGTTCGGCGTCAACAGCGGCGCCTATACCGGGGCAATGCAATCCAGGGCCGGCTTCGTAGAGGCTGCCCACCTGGGCACGCTTTACCTTGATGAGATCGACAGCATGCCATTGAACCTGCAGGCCAAGCTGCTACGCGTGCTGGAATCACGCGGCGTGGAGCGCCTGGGTTCGACCCGCTTCATCCCTGTGGACATGCGCGTCATTGCGTCTGCCCAGCACTCGCTGCACCAGATGGTCGAAAACGGCACCTTTCGGCGCGATCTGTATTTTCGCCTGAATGTCGTCAACATCCAACTTCCCCCACTGCGTGATAGGCGTGAGTGCATCATCCCGCTGTTTCTGAAAATGATCCGACAGGAAGCAAAGCAGTTCAAGTGCACAATCCCGCATCCTTCTAGTGAACTTCTAGAGCAACTGCTATGCCACCCGTGGCGCGGTAATGTCCGAGAACTACGCTCGGCAGCAAAGCGCTTTGTGCTGGAACTTCCACCTCTGTTGGCCCCGCTCCGTGATCACCCAGATAAAGAAATGCCGCTCAAGGAGCACCTGAAACGAATTGAAAAAGCGCTAATCAAAGAGTCACTTCGTAGACACCACCACTGCGTAGATAGTGTGGCAGTAGAGCTGGGAGTTGCAAAGCGGACGCTCTACCATCGAATGAAACAACTAAACATATCGCGCACATAAAAAGTCACAAACTCCAATCGAGCTCAGCCAGAACATAAAACATTTTGAAACATCCAAGTTTAAAACATATGGAACGCATTTATCTTTTGAACCACTGATAGTACGGGCCAGCGATACAAGACGTTTCACACCCTATCTGGTTTCCGCTGAGTTCCTTAACATTAAGCAATGTGGAGAAGACAATATGGCTGTTGGACCTTATAATGGCTACGTGCCCCCTTACCCCATAAATGGTGTAGCTGCTAGTGCGGTGCCCTCTTACCCCATAGATGGTTCAGCTAGTGCGGGTGTTAATGCTCGTGGAGGTATGAGCCAGTCCGCTACAGATGCGGCCCTAGAAGGCTTGGAATCAAAGAAGAGGGCAGACCTCGTAAGGAACACGAAAAAAAGTGTAGATAACGCCAACACTTCTGGCATTAAACAAGCCATTAGTGACCTCCGATAATTTACTAACCTTCTCGACACGTTGTGTCGAGAAGGTCTTTTCAAAAAATGTACCGACAAGCAACGTCATTCAGAATGACACACATTCCATCCTGAACTTTTATATAGTAGGCGCGCATGATTATAAAACAAGAAACGCCCACTCAAACCAATGAAATCAATAGCACATCCAGCGCACATGACCCCTTTACCTCAAATATCGATATCAACTTTTTCAACTCGCTCATCGCCCCATCATCACTCCCCAATAAAGAGATAAATCACACCGACACTAAAAGTGCTCTTTCCGAGGTTTCAAACAAGCTAGACGCCTTGACTAGAAATATGACAAAAGGTCTACGTGCCTTGAGCGATCGCGAGCGATCAGATGAAGCTCGGAAATATCCAAGCCAGCTGTCCGACGCAGTACTATTAACGCATATAGTAGTTAAAAGTATCGGCAAAAGCGCACAGTGCGTTGATAAAATCTGCAACCTTCAGTAGATAAACATGACCCGGCCACTGCTTATAGCATTAACTCTATCTATCTTATTCATGGTGAGTGCCTGTGGTGATCGCGTCGAACTTCATCGTCAGCTTTCCGAGCAGGAAGCCAACGAAGTTATCGCGGAGCTGGCAGACAAACATATCCGCGCCACCAAAGTTCCTGCCAAGGACGGAGTAACAGTGGCTGTCAATGCAGCCGACATTGCGCGCGCCGTACGTACTCTAGAGGCGGTCGGACTCCCCAGAGCTGCGCGAGCAACGTTGGGCGACACCTTTCGTAAAGAAGGTGTTATCTCAACGCCACTCGAAGAGCGGGCACGCTACATCTATGCCTTGTCCCAGGAGTTGGAGACAACGTTATCGAACATCGACGGAGTCATCGTCGCTCGAGTACACGTGGTTCTTCCCGAACGCGTTGCGCCGGGAGAACCCGTACAACCCGCATCCGCGTCAGTGTTCATCAAACATGATCCTCGGCTCGATCCCGACAACATCCGAGCCCGTGTTCGCAGGATGGTAGCCAGCAGCATTCCAGGCATGACGACTGCACTCGAAAACCCGCAAAAATTGACGGTCGTGTTCGTCCCGGCTACAGCCTACTTGGAGCATCAACGTCTGACTTATTTCGGTCCTTTCCTTGTGCCTGGAGATGACCTTGGCTTTTGGCGAGCCAGCGTTATATTTTCACTGATCGCTCTGGTGCTGCTGATCATCGCCGGTGTTTTCTGGCGTAATCGACTGAAGCGAGCATTGTTAACATCGGCCTCTCATGCAACGCCTCACTCATTCAATGAGTAGTCTTGCATGGGTTCGATGGTGGAGCACGCCTTGGGCGTTTTGCCATAATGATTGGAAAATAGTTGATAAACACTTGGAGCTTAGAGAGCGCCATAGAAGCTACCCTATTGGAGTGGGAAATATTTACGGCATTACATCCTGCCTGCCTGTAAAACCTCAACCTACACTGCTTAAACTGGCACTCGCTCCAACGGATCAACTTGAACTAGCGCTTTCGCTGATTGAAAGCACCTGCCGCCGTAGCTACATGAGCATATTGGATGAAAGCCAAAATCAGTGGGCCAGCCGACTCTCCAAAGTGCTGCCTCCTGACATGTTACGGCACGATGATGACCCCTTGCAGTTGTTACGCATCTGGGTCTCTTCTGAGACTTGGCAACGAATCAGATTACGGTTTCCTCGTCAACGTGTTCTGGATTTGGAAAAAAAAGCCTTTTCGCTCCACGATAGCTTTAACCGTCTTGATACGCTCTGGCAGGCAGTAGCTTGGCGTATTGCACCGTTCAATGGCGACGGTAATGCTCCTGAATCTAAGGAGCCTGGAGATTAATAATGTTTTGCCGACACAAAATCGCCTTGACAACAGATGCTTCCTCTCTACCGCAAACGCTAATCTTGCGCGAAACACTGGCGAGTTATACTGAAGCCACTCAAATATTGGATCATGCAAAAGCACAGGCAAAACAACTAATGCAGCTGGCTGCAGAGCAACGAGAAGAACTGTTGGAGAAGTCAGGGGCTGAAGTATGGCGACGTGCCAATGCCCAGCTAAAACGCTGGGATACCGACCGCCAGGCTATGTGCGAAAGCCTTGAAAAATATGCCACGTCAATTACCAACCAAGCTATTTTTACTCTACTTGAAGAGACCCCTCTTCAACAACGCCTGAAAGCGTTGATGAGTCAATTGCTGGCAAGCCAAGTTCCATCGGTCAAGGCGATACTACTTTGCCACCCCCTTGAGCTCGAGGTCGTAGCTCAATGTCTCGCCAATTGCGGAAATACGCTTTGGACACTTCGATCCGATGACACGGTCAAACTTCAAACACTTGTTCTGAATACCGATGAAGGTGACTTTCGTATTGATTGGGCCTCAATGTTCGACACATTTCTAAAGCAGAGCAATACCCCTTCAAGCACACAGCGCTGAACGAGTTATCTTACACACCAAAAAATTGACGAACATGGAACCATCTCGAAACACCAACCACAAATAAGAAACACAAAAAAGGAGCGATCATATGAGTTTTTACACAGACCTCAGACAAAGGCTTCTGAAAGAAGTAAAACTGATCGAAAAAAAATACGAAACCTCAATAGAAAATGACTCAGGAACAGAAGAGGACATGGAGCTTTTTTTTGAACTTGCGTTCAAGAGACGCATGTCAGAATATTCTTTCAGTGAACATAACCGAGCAAAGCATATGATGTTCAAATCGGCCCTGGACAGCATACAATAAATTGAAATCGCTTCTTTTCGAATGGTTTAGCAGCCGCGCCGAAGAGTTAACTCTCTTCGAAGATAACAACAAGATAACCCTTCAGCGCTATTCAAACGCCATCTTGTTGTGCGTCCAACTGACCCACTCTCAACCAGACAAATCACAGCTACAAACTTGGATGCGGTTGGGGGGCGCTAGCCTTAATCATTTCCAAGGTGCACTTTCCCAAGTGTCTACCAGTGGTGAGCTCTGGTTAACTCAATGCCTGCATGACGTGCGCGACGAGGAGCATTTATGCGGCTGTATCGAATCTCTGCTCAACCAACGCGATACTTGGTGCGCAATGGTCGCACGCCTTGCAAGACCTGCTCAGAAATTCACTGCCACTTCGCTACGCTCGCGGCCTTACTAAATCAGAGAACTCCCCATGTCTAACGAAATCCACAAGCACAACCGCTTGCGCACAGTCTCGTCTGCGACTCTATTAAAATGGGCCCAATGGCGCTGCCTGGTTGCACTTCCTTGGTTGCTTGCCCCACAGGAAAGCCCCCTGGCCGCGATCCCTCCCGAATGGAAAAACACCGCCTACGCCTATGAAGCCGAGCACAAACCCCTACGGGAAGTACTCGAAGACTTCGCCCAGACCTTCGGCACACAACTTCAAGTCGAGGGCCTGTTGGAAGGCAACGTCAATGGCAAGATCCGCGCCAATACCCCACAATCGATGCTCGACCGTCTCGGTGTAGAGCACCGTTTCCAGTGGTACCTGTACAACAACACCCTCTATGTCAGTACTTTGGACCAGCAGGAATCAGCGCGCCTGGAAGTCTCTTCCGAAACCATTGCAGACCTTAAGCAAGCGCTGACCGATATCGGCCTGCTCGACAGCCGTTTCGGCTGGGGTGAGTTGCCCGAAGATGGCGTAGTGCTCGTCTCCGGTCCTCGACGCTACATCGAGCAGATCAAGCAGTTCAGCAGTCAACGCCGTTCACCGGATGAGAAACAGAGTGTGCTGAGTTATCCGCTGAAGTTCGCAAATGCAGCGGACCGCCTAGTGGATTATCGCGGCGAGAAGCTCGCCATCCCCGGGGTGGCCAGTATTTTGCGCGGCTTGTTGGAACCGCGCTCCCCCTCAACGCTTGCGGGGCTGAGTCAGCGTCCCACCTCACAACCCGCTCCGCTCACTCCCAACATTCCCCGGCTAGGCAACCCGTTGCTGGGCCAGATGCTCGGTGCTAACGCCAACCCGGCATCACTGGACATCGGCCCCGCGCTCACCCCACGCGCTCCGGTCTCCAATAGTCGGATTCGCGTCGAAGCCGATGTGCGCAACAACGCGGTGCTGATTTATGACTTGCCGGAACGCCAGGCCATGTATCGCGAGCTGATCACTCAACTCGATGTGGCGCGCAAGCTGGTGGAAATCGACGCGATCATTCTCGACATCGAACGCACGCAGTTGCGTGAGTTCGGGGTGAACTGGGGTTTCCAGAACAGCCGCTTCCGCGGTGGTGCCAACGTGTCACCGGGCACCTCGTCGCAACTATCGATTGAAAATCGCGATCGCTTCTACGCCGATATACGCGCATTGGAAGCCAAGGGGTTGGCAACCATGGTCTCCAACCCTTCGGTGCTCACCCTGGAAAACCAACCGGCGGTTATCGACTTCAACCGCACGCAATACCTGACACCCGGTAGGGAGAACGCAACCATTTTGCCGGTCACCGTGGGCACCAGTTTCCAGGTAGTGCCACGCGTTATCACCAGCCGTGGCGGCCATCAGATCCACTTGGTGGTGGATATTGAAGACGGCAATTTCGACGAGACCAACCCCAATCCGAACAACCTTGATGTGCGCCGAGGCAAGGTCAGCACCCAGGCCGTGATGGCGGAAAAACGTTCGCTAGTGGTCGGCGGCTTCCATGTAACCGAACGCACCGACAAGCAAAGCAAAGTGCCATTGCTGGGTGATATCCCACTACTGGGCAAGGCGCTGTTTTCCTCCACCGAACGACAGAACAATCGGCGTGAACGCCTGTTCATTCTCACCCCACGCGTCATCGGTGACCAAGCCGATCCGTCCCGCTACCAGCCCCAGGACGACCAAGTCGAATTGCAGGCAGCCCTCGCCCCGTTGGCGCGACGCTATAGCCCTCACCAACCGGTGATCAAGCGCAGCGATATCATCAGCACCCTGGCGCATTTGGTCAGCGGTGAAGTGCCCAAGGCGTTCAAGGCGGCACCGATGCCACTGGGGCTGAATACCCTGTGCAACACCCGCGACTTGCTGGCGCTGAACACCGAGCGCAGCCAGTGGTATGCAGGCCCTGAGTACAACGTAGCGGTGGTGGTGTTGCGCAACCAGTTCAAACGCAATGTGCGTATCGACGAAAAGGAGTGCAGTAACTCCCAGACCCTGGCGGTCAGCGTATGGCCGCGCGCCTGGCTCAAGCCGGGTGAAGAAGCCGAGGTATTTATCGCCATGCGCCCAGTGGTGAAGGATGAACACCTCAGCGTACCCCGCCCCTCCTTGATCACTCCAGCTCAAAAGGCTACGCCATGAAACACCGCTTATTTTGCGTCACCCTGATCGGCACCGCGCTGCTCGTCGCCAGCTGCACCCCCACCTGCAAGGGCGACTCGTGCTCGCGCCCGCAATCGACCAAGGACAAAATGGTGATTTGGTGGCCACCGCAGATGCGTGCCGAGCCTGGCCCCGCCGGGGAGCGAAAAGACTACCAAACGGTATCGCTGGAACGATGAGCGTGAAGGAAATGCCCGACGCACAACGCCAGGTATTTCTGGACAGTCTGTTGAGCGGCGCTGCCGCTCACCAGCCGCTCGCTCCCGGCATTAAGCTGTGCGCGCTGCAAGGCGGCAGTCAGCCGGGGGTGGCCTTGCATATCGCCCGTGAAGCGCAGCAAACCGGGCAACTGCAATGGGTGCTGGAGCGACGCTTTGAATACGCGTCGTTATACGATGGCTTTTTCATCTACCTCGATGCCCAGTACGCCCTGGTGATCTGGCACGCGCTGCCGGCAGCGCGTAACACGCTGGACAAGACTCTCAGCCGGATGTTATCGCTGGCCAACCTCGGTGCCCTGGACGCATCTTCCAGTCGCTGATCAACGCCGCTCAAGCTCCGGCAACTCCAGGGTTTCGCGCTTGGCTTCGTCATCCAGCTCGCGCAAGGTGCGGTAGATCAGCGCAACGGCCTGTAAGGTTTCGCGAGGAATGCTTGCGCCGAGCTGTTTCGTATACAGCGTGCGGGCCAGCCACACACACTGGATCACCGGCACCTCGGCGGCCTTGGCTCGTACGATCAACGTGCGGGCCTCGGCGTCGGTGCCTTTGCTGATCAGTAACGGCAGCGGCGTCTTACCGGGCCGGTAGTACAAGGCGACCGCAAAGTGCGTCGGGTTGACCACCAACATATCGGCCTCCTCCAGTTTGGGCAGCTTGACCTTCGGCTCCTCCTGGGCCAGTTGGTACGCCAACGAGCGGCGCTGGCCTTTCACATGGGGGTCGCCTTCCATGTCCTTGTACTCCTTGACGACCTCGACCTGGGTCATGCGCATGCGTTTGGCGAAGAAGTGCTTCTGCAAGGCCAGGTCGATCAGGGCCAACACCAGCAGCAAACCAAGGCAGGCGTGCAGCAGATGGCGGAACAGGGCGATCAGCGCCAGCAGGTAACTTTGCAGATCGCTGTTTGCCAAATTGATCAATACCCCCAGCGAAGGCCAGACCACCAGGTACACAATCAGGCCGATAAGGAACGCCTTGGCGATGCTCATCAACAGATTCATCACCGACTGGGGAGAGAACATTTGCTTGAGCTGGCTGACCGGGTTGAGGCGATTGAAATCGAGCTTCAGCGCTTCCGGGGCGAACAGCAACCCGAATTGCATCCAACTGCTGATCAGCTTCGTCGTGATCGCCACTCCGACCATCAACAGGGCAAACGAAGCAAACATGACCAGCCCTTCAACCAGCACCTCTTCCAACGCGCGTACAAACGGCTGGCTCAAGCGCGACATCGGCAACACCATCAATTGCTGGAAGCGCTGAAGGCTGGTCTCGGCGGTTAACAGGGCTATCTCACTGATAGCCGTGAGTACCAGTAACTTGGGGACGTCCTGACTCTGGGCGACCTGGCCCTTCTTGCGCTGGTCGCGCAGTTTCTTGACTGAGGCCGGGTGCTTTTTCTCCCCCGAGTCACTCATGGTACTGAGGCCTTGAAGAGAAGCCCCAGCGAGTGTTTCAGGTCGCCCAACTGGAGCATGCGCCCGACAATCAGGTCCTGCAGCAGGGCAAAGTACAACAGCACAATACCAATACCTGCCAGGCTCTTGACCGGCGGTGCCAGCGTACTCACCTGCAATTGCTGGCTGTAGACCCCCAGCAGCGCAATACCGAACTCCAGCAACAACAGCACCGCAATGAAAGGCGCGGCATACAGCATCATGTGCGTGAAGGTATCGCCCAGCAGGCCGACAAATACACTCATGCCATTAGGCGCAGGCAGCGGAAACCACACGGTGGGGGGCCAGATCAGGTAGCTGTCCCAGATCACCTGGGTCAACGCGCCCAACCCCAGGCTGACCATCAGCAGAAAAATCGCCAGTTGCTTGAACAAGTGCCCGATGGGCGTGGCATCCGGCCCCAGTGAAGGATTGAGCTGACCACCGGCCAACGCACCGCGCTGGTTATCCAGCAGCGCCCCCACCGCCTCGAACATCCAGAACGGCATCGCCAGCAACACTCCCAGCAACAACCCCAGCGCCACCTCCTTGAGCACCAACCCACCGAGCATGAGCGCTGAGTAATCCTGCCCCTCCAGTGCCGCATGGATACCCGGCGCGGGCAGCAATGCCATGACCATCACAATGGTATGCCGAGGCATGCCGCGTATGTGTTGAAAACAAAACGCCGCCACCAGGAAGGCACAGGGGTAGATACGCGCCATGCCGATCAAGAGGCTGGGCAGGAATTCGAGATAGAGCAGCACAGGCGAGGCCTCAGTTCAGGGCCGAGCGGCCGATCATCTCGAAGGTGAGGTTGATCAGTTGGATCAACTCCACGCCAATCCAGCGCCCGGTCATGATCAGCGTGATACCCACCGCCACCAGCTTGATGCCAAAGGGCAGCGTCTGGTCCTGTATCTGCATCAGTGCCTGCACCAGGGATGTCAGCACACCCACCACCACCGCCACGATCAACGGTGGCGCCGACAACACCACCACCAGCAACATGCCCTGTTTGAACAGCACGATCGGTTCCATAAGCCACTCAGAGATAGGAGAGGAACAAGCTGTCGAGCAGCCGCGACCAGCCGGACACCAGCACGAACAACAGCAGTTTGAGCGGCAGGGAAATGGTCATCGGCGAGACCATTTGCATGCCCAGCGCCAGCAGCAGATTGGAGACGATCAGGTCGATCACAATGAAGGGAATGTAGATCAGGAAACCGATCTCGAACCCTGCCTGCAACTGCGACAGCACGAAGGCCGGAATCAGCAGGATCAGGTCCTCGCGTTGCACCTCCTGCGCCATCTGTGCGGGCCACAGCCGCGCGGTATTTTCCAGCAGGTGCGTCAGCACATCCGGGTCCACGTTGCGCAGCATGAAGGCACGCAACGGTTTGATGGCTTCATTTCCCGTTTGCAGAAATGTTTGCACATTGCTCATGTCCAGAGGGGAAGCTTTGACGCTCTCCGCAATCTCGTAACCCACCGGAGCCATGATGAACAGCGTGGCCGCCAGCGCGATGCCATTGATGGCCATGCTAGGGGGTACCTGCTGCACACCAATGGCATTGCGGGTGATCATCAGCACAATGACAATCTTTAAAAACGACGTGCAGATGATCAACAACATGGGCATCAACGACAACGCCCCAAGGAATACGGCCAGAATGAGGGGGTCGATCCCCTGAAGCGTCATCGACCGAACATCACGCGGGACAACTGCAACCCCAGGCGCCCGTCGACTTCCACCAACTGTCCCTGGCCGATGGGGCGGTCGCCATAATAGAGGCCCGCCATACCTGGGGCGTAACCGGCAATACCCAGCACCGAGCCGGGTGCGAGATTACGCAGCTCACCCAATGTCAGGTTCAGCGTTCCGCAGCGCACATTCAGCGCCATGCTCAACTCATCGAACGGCTCATGGCCAAATACATCCTCCACGGGCTCCCCTTCCTCGTATTCCGAATAATGGGGCGCTGCAAAATCTTCGTCCATGGACGTGTCCTCGATAGAAGTAAGGGTCAGGCACAAAGCACCAGTGGCATCGTCAATGCAGCCATGCAGCCGCTGTTTGCCAACCTGTATGTAGCCGCTGCCCTCGGCTTGAAAAAAGGTCTGTTCAAGCACCAGCACATCACCGGTACGCAGGCTACGAGCCTGTGCAATCGGTAACTGCAAACGCCCAAGGGTCACGGCAATTGCCAATTGGAACCGCGCCGGCATCGGCCCGGCAGTGGCGTGCCATGGCCCGGCGTCGCACAATGCCAGGAACGTTTCAGGGGCCAGCCACAGATAGCCCACAACCCGCGACGCCCCCAGGGTTACGCTGAGCCGGCAACCAAACCCCTTGGGCCGGTCGGTCTCCAGCAATCGGATATCCCCCAATAACGCACTCACCTGCGGGCTCAGGTGATGCTGGAACAAAGCCCAGAACCAGGACTCCGGATCGTTGCCGGACGGGGCCAATGTCACCGGGCATTCGCCCAGCAGGCTGAGCAACGGCCCCGCTTCCGCGAGCGCCAGGACACCACACACGGTTTCGAAGCAGAACGCCTCGGCACCTGCTGGTGCCCGTCCAGGTTCCAGCCGCAGCTCGCCGTCCTCGCCGGCGACCTGAAACGCCAGGCGCAAGCCGCGCCCCAGTCGACGGCGTGCGGCAACCGTGTCGCTCTTGATCAAGGGAAAGGTCAAGTGCGGCACTTTCATGCGCAGCCAGTACTAGGCACAAGCAGGTTGACCGGCAACCCCAGCACTGCCGAGAACCGGTCCTCACACTGTTGCCGCACGCCGCTGAGCCAACGCGCCGTGGCGTCATGTTCCGCTTCCAGTTCAATGCTCCAGGCACTCTGTTCACGGCGAACGCTGGCATTGATCCGCCCCAGCCGAGGCAAGTACAACACCGCCTGCAGCGGCCACTGGGAACCAGCCTGTATGCGAGGGGCTAATTGCTCGGTAAGGGCCTCGACCATGGAGGCACCGGCCGACGCCTTGATTCCCGATAAGGAAGCTCCCGATCCAGTGCCTTCATCGTTATCGGCAAACAGTTGAGCGAACAGTCGCCCTTGTTCCCAAGACACTACGCCCGTAGCGCCCGGCTCCCGCTCCTCACGCACCTCACGCGGACGTGGGCGCTCAACGGGTTTATTTGAAACCTGGGTCATGTCGGCTCCTGGGCCAGAAGAAGGGATAACTCCTGAAGCTTCTCCACCTGCCGCAGACACTCGGTGACGTGTTTCTGAGCACTCCCGACGCGGCTTTCCTTTTCGTCTTGCTGGCCTTGTAATTGCGCCAGCTGGCCTTGGTCCCGCCGGGTACTGGCAGATAACGTTCGTTCCTGTGCGCCCCAGGATTTCAAGGCCTTCAGGCTCAGCACCTGCCCCTGATGCTGACTGAGCAATTCAGCACTTTGCCGAGCCTCCTCCTGCCGAGTCTGCTCAAGCGCATCCTTAGCCTGCTGGATATCCACGAGCAGGGCCTGCTGGGCGCGCCTGGCCTCACGCAAGGCGCGCTCGGCACGGTCAGCCCTGTGCCTGCGCAGGCGCCGCAGCGTCTCGACTTCGCCGAGAAGCACATCAGAATGGGACATGGGCGGTCAGCTCCTTAAGTTGCTCCAGCGTCGTCACCATCGGCGAAGGCTCACGCAAGTCCTGGCGCAGGAACCCGTCGACCGCCTGACGGCTGTCCACCGCCAGATCGGTCAGGGCATCGCTGCCGGGTTGATACTCCCCCAGCTTGAGCATCAGCTCGATCTGTTGGTACGCCGACAACAACCGTCGCAATGCCGTACCCGCCTGGATGTCTTCCGGCTCTGCGACGTTGCTCAAGATCCGTGAAAGGCTTGCCAACACATCCACCGCCGGGTAGTGCCCACGCTCGGCAAGCTTGCGGGACAGCACGATATGCCCATCGAGCAGCGAGCGAACTTCATCGGCCACCGGATCGTTCATGGAGTCCTGCTCAATCAGCACCGTATAGATCGCGGTGATCACACCGTCACGCGTCAACCCGGCACGCTCCACCAGTCGTGGCAGCAGGCTGTATACCGAAGGGGGCAAACCTCCGCGCCCCAGGGGTTCGCCGGCAGCCAGGCCGATCTCACGCTGGGCCCGGGCGAAACGGGTCAAGGAGTCAATCAGCAGCAATACCCGCTGCCCCTTGCGCCGAAACCCTTCGGCCAATGCCATGGCCGTGAACGCGGCTCGGGCGCGCTCCATGCTGGAGCGATCGGAGGTGGCGCACACCAGTACCGCCTTGGCGCGCAACTGGTCATCGAGCTCATGGTCGAGAAACTCACGCAGCTCCCGCCCCCGCTCGCCGATCAGCCCGAATACGATGACATCGCACTCGACGTTACGCGCGATCTCGGCCAGCAAGGTGGTCTTGCCACAACCGGCCCCGGCGAACAGGCCTACTCGCTGCCCCTCGCCAATCGTCATCAGGCCATCGATCGAACGCACGCCGGTGGCCAGTGCACGGTTAATCCTCGGCCGCTCGGTGGGCAACGGCGCTTCACATAACACCGCACTGGTATCCGGTAAGTCAGCCTCGACAAACGCACTCACGCCCTGCCCCGCAATCGGCCGGCCGAAACCATCCAGCACCTGTCCCAACAGGGCCTCGCTGACCTGGACCCGATGCGATACCCCAAGGCGCTCCACTCCAGCACCTACCCGCACGCCTTCCAAATTACCCAAGGCACTGAGCACCGCATCCTGCTGATCGAAGCCGATGATCTCGGCGAGCATGTAGTCACCCGGGCTTTTTTCCACCTGGCACAAGTCGCCGATACGCGCCTGGGGTAGCCGGCACTGCAGCAGCATGCCGTTGACGCGCTGGATTCGGCCACGCATCGTCACCGGTGCAAAGTTGCTCAATGACTGGGACTGGCGCTGCTGCCAGGCTTCAAGACGCGCTTGCAAATCCGCACTCACCAGCGCACCTCGTAACGCTGCGCGCCGTCGAAGACCACCTTGCTGTTGTCGATCAGCACCAATCGCAGCCCTTCCACTTCGTCGCCCACAAACAGTCGGCCGCCCTCTTCCAGGACCACGTGACCGTTCGGCCCGCCGACGATCTGCACAATCCTAAATGGCAATGTGCCGTCGCGCGCACGCACACGGCTGATCACCGGTACCGAGCTGTCGAATTGCTCACCAAAACGGCTGAGCATGCGCGCTACCAGCTCCACGTCGTCCTGGGAAACATCTCCGCTGAGCGCCACCTGGCCATTGATCACTTGCAAGGTGACCCGCTGACTCAACTCACGCTCGCTGAGCATCTTCAACAGCTGCTGGCGTACTTCAAAAGGCGAAGCCAGCTCCTGTTTCTGAACCACGGGCGGCATCAGCGAAGCCTGCGCTTCACGCTCCCCTGTGGAGACCGTGCCCACGGCCACGAGGATTGCCGTTACCACCAACACCAGGCTGATCAGGCGCTTTTGCTGCGACTGCGAGATTGACGATAACTTCATCGCTTGCGCAGGCTCATGGGCCGGCGGCGGCGCTACCGTCACAGGGGCTGCGGGTTGGGGCCAAGGCTCCTCGGCCAAGGTGACGCACAGACGCACCCCTCCCACTGAAAACGGCACATTCAGTTCCAGCTTGGCGATCTGCGCCAGTACCTGGCCTTCGGGGTCTCGCAACAGCCCCGCTTCGGCCTGCACCAACCAGTTGGAGTCAATAAGCTGCAGGCGCGCATGCTGCTCGACGACTCCCGGGTCGTTCAACATCAGGTCGGCGTCCGCGTGAGCGCCAATGCTCCACTGCTCCCCAAACAACGGCAACGCAGCGCCCTGGCGCAGCCCGTCAAGCACCCTTAACTCAAACATCAGCGAGACCTCCACGCTGGTCATGGCCCAATACTCATTCCACTGCACCACGCATCAGCTCGTCCTGGCCAAGGTCAATGCGCCCCAGCACTTTGACCTTGGAGGTGCTCCCCAACTCAGCAAACGACAGCACCGGGACATGGTTGAACTCTTCCACCAGCAAGGTACGCAAGGGACTACGCAGGTCCTGCGCCACCAACAGCACACTCTTGCGCTTGGCCCTTAAGGTAAAGGCCTGGTTGAGCAGGGTGATCAACGCGGCGCTGTGGTCGTCGTCAAGCGCGAAAAACACCCCGGTCTGGGTCTGGCGCAATGCCTCACGCAGGATGTTTTCAGACTGCGGTGACAGCAGCCAGGCATGCAGGCCGTCGGCCTCGCTGTATTGATGGAAAATCTGCGCCTTGAGCGCAATACGCGCGTAGTCGGCCAATGCTTCCGGCTCACGCTCATGCTGGCCATACTCGATCAGCGATTCGACAATCAACCGCACGGCGCGCAGCGGCACGCCTTCACCGGCCAGGCGTTGCAATACTGACGAAAACCGCGACAGCGGCATGATTCGTTGCAGTTCCTGCACCAGTTCCGGCTGGTTGTGCTCCAGCCAGCTGAGGATCGACTTGCTCTCCTGGATCCCCAGGAACTGCGGTCCGCTGAGCATCATGGCCTGCTTCATGCGTTCGATGATCAGACTGGTCGCGGTAAAGCGTTCCAATTGCGGGTCATCGAGCAATGGATCATCCGGTGCCAGCCAGACCCAGTCCTGTTCATCACGCTCAGCCAGCCCGGGTATTCCGTGCTCAGGCTCGACCGTCAAGGCGTTACGCTCAACGGCCAGATAGTTGACAACCGAGGCCTTGACCATCGGCACTTCATGCACACAAAAACGCATTTCGTCGGCGGCCAGCGAGTCATCGAGTTCGACTTCGAAGGGCGGCAGGGTCAGACCGATATTGGCAACCAGTGCATTTCGGGCCTGACGAATCCCATGAATAAGCTCCGTCACCTCAGGCGTCCCACGCAAAACCGGAGGGAACAGCAACAGGTAAGGGCGCGACGGATCGAACCCGCGCAAGTCCTCTTTTCCGTTCTCTTCGGGACGCACGGCTTCGGCGACTGCGGCCGCGGGCTCTGCCTGTCGCTGACGCTGGCGCATCAGGTAATACCCCAGGCTGCCGGTTATCAGCGAAATAAGGATAAATACCCCGGTCGGCATACCGGGCACTATCGCAAACGCGAGCATGCCCACCGAAGCGATGACCCAGCTCTTGGGCTCGCTGGTCATTTGCCGGGCAATTTCGGCACCCATGTTACTGATGCCCTTACGCCCCTCCGGCGCCACGCGGGTGATGATCATGCCGGCGGTCAGAGAGATCAGCAGCGCCGGAATCTGTGCAATCAGACCGTCGCCGATAGTCAGCACCGAATACAACGTCATTGATTCAGCAGCGCTCAAGCCGTGCTGGAACATGCCCGTAGAGAAGCCGCCCAACAGGTTGACCACGACGATGATCAACCCCGCGATAGCGTCGCCCTTTACGAACTTCATGGCCCCATCCATCGCGCCGAACAACTGGCTCTCACGGGATAACTGCTCGCGCTTGTCCCGCGCTTGTGTGCCGTCAATCAGACCGGCACGCAAGTCACTGTCGATGGACATCTGCTTGCCCGGCATCGCGTCCAGGCTGAACCGTGCCGCGACCTCGGCAACCCGCTCCGAGCCTTTGGTGATCACCAGGAAGTTAACCAGGGTCAGGATCAGGAAAATCACCATCCCCACTGCCAGGTTGCCCCCCACCACAAAATTACCGAAGGCCTCGACGATGTCACCCGCATCCTGCTCCAGCAGGATCAGACGCGTGGTTGCAATCGACAGGGCCAGTCGAAACATGGTGGTCAACAACAGGATCGACGGAAACGACGAAAACGCCAGGGGGCCCGGCAGGTAGAGCGCAAGCACGATCAACAGGCACGAAATGCAGATATTGAGGGCGATCAAAATGTCCACCAGCCAAGTGGGCAGCGGCACAATAAAGATGAATACGATGGCCATGACCACCACGGCGCCCAACACTTCGGCGCGTTGTGCCACTTTGAGCAATACACGGTTGATGGCCGACAGAGCGGTCACGTCATGGTCCTCGGCTCACCGGCATGTCGTGTAGGCCCGCGCATATGCCGGTCCAGTTCATCCACCACCGTCACAAGCCGAGCCAAGGTATCCCGTCGTACTTGATTGTCAGACCACAAGGCCAAGGGCAACTGCTTGAACAATGGGTAAATCGCCTGGAGGGCTAGCAGTTGCTGGAGGGATGAGATCCCTCCCAGATCATTCGCCAGTCGCAGTGCCTCAGCAGCCTCAATGCCACCGCCGGCGTAAGCCAGCAGACGCTGCAACAAGCCTACCGCGTCATGTTCGATGCCCAAGCGCCCGATCAACTCATTGCACCCAGCCAACACGGAGCTCAACTGCCCGCAGTCTCGCAGGCCCTGCAGCAAAGTGCGCAACAGGGGCGTGGGCATTGACGACACCTTGGCCGCAATGTCATCCGCCAACGCCTTACGCATCACCTGGAGCCCGACGTGGAACTGCTCACCACCGTATACACCCAGCAAAGCCTGCATCATCGTCGACAGGGACTGGCGCGTGACCACATTGGCGTAGTAGAGCATACGCAGTGCCTGGCGCTCCTGCGGGTCGACCCCGGCCGACTGCAACGCCAAGGCAATGTTCAGGCCTGCCTGGATCTCCCCTTTGAAACGGGCCTCAAGCCTGGCAATGGCATCGCGCGCCAACGTAGCGTCGGACTGACGGGCCTCGCTGCCAGCCTTGGCCACCACATGCTTGAGCACCACAAACGCACGCGCCGGGTCCCCGTCCGCAAGCTTCAGCAATTTTTCGACAGTAGGTCTGCCCTGCAATTGCTGCCTGAAGAGTAGCGAAAGGAACGCCAGCGTCTTCTTGGCCGGATGGCCCAACTGATCATAAAGTTGCGCAAGCTGCTCGACGGGGGGCACGCGCAACGTCATCTTCCGGCCGCTCAGCGCTCGGCTGTTGAGCTCCACCTCCTGGCCGAACAGATGTGCAAGCTCATCGATTCCCTTCGCGGGTGCGGGAACTGAGGCATGACTGATAGCCGCCTGATCCAGGGGGCGGATTGTTTGCACATCGTTGTTGGATTCGACTTTCATGGACACGCCAGTACAGGAAGAGTGTTTCCCTGTGTGGCAACGGCTCCCCATGCAGTTCCATCGAAATCCTTTCTCAATACGAATTTGAAAAAACTTGCAAAAGCCTTCAGTGCTCCGTGCAAATCACTGCACAAAAACGCATCAATTCAAAATATTTATATATATAAATCATAAGGTTACGAATTTTTTCCGCTTGGCACAGGGAGTGCTAAAGGGACCTGTCGACACCCGCTCGACTGCGTCTACCCTAAGGAAAAAAAACATGAATCTCCCCATTGAAGCTTTAGCTCACCTCGTTGGCAGCTCGCCTCAATTCATGCATCACCTGACAGACGACCAGCAGAAAAAACTCAGGCGCTTCATTCACAAGCGCGTACTCAACCCGGAAGATGCGGATGATCTTCTGCAACTGACGTACCTGGAAGCCTGGCGCAACCGCGAGCGTTTCTGCGGCAACGCCTCGCTCAGCACCTGGATGTGCGGCATCGCACAGAACCTGATTCGCAACCACTTCAGGCGCATGTATGCCAAACCCGTGCATTGCGAATTTGATGAGTCGTTGTGGCATGGACAGGAAGAAAACAACAACCTGGATTGGGAGTTTGAGATCAACCGCCGCCTGGAGAACACCCTGAGCGCCATTGACCACCTGCCGACGGAAATGCGCAGGACGATGTACGCCTCGCTGGAAACCGACGGCAGCTACCAGGACACCGCCGATGTATTGGACATCCCCATCGGCACCGTTCGCTCACGCCTGTCGCGAGCACGCGAACAGCTCAAGCGCACCACCCAGAACCCGTTTCAATCGTAAATCCGGCTGACTGGCCAAGCGTTGGGCGACAGGGATATCTGCCCAACCGAACAGACCTTTTTCGTACGTGCCAGGAAGATCACCAATCACCCTGACAGCACCGCACCGATCCCGCCAAAACCGAACGTCAGCCCCAAGCCTCTTGAGCGATCAGTCCAGTTGCAGGCAGGATCAATGAGCTGCTTTGCCCGGTAGTCGAGGGACTGCCTGGCGCCAGGGGGGTCTCTTCACAGAAGCAGCGAATCATCAACCACTCGTCGCCCAACTCGCGCGTTTCCGATAAACAATTGAAAGCGTAGATAAAAATTCAAAATAAATGCTTGACGCATTCCCGTTCTACGCGAATAATGCGCGCCACTTGGCTACATAGCTCAGTTGGTTAGAGCATAGCATTCATAATGCTGGGGTCCGGGGTTCAAGTCCCTGTGTAGCCACCAAGTACCTGTTTACAGATGTCTCCATGAGTCTCTAAACAACATCAAGAAGCCCGCCTAGTGCGGGCTTTCTTGTGTCTGGCCGTTTATCTCTGTCTATCCCTATCCCCTCCCCCCGCACCATCGCTGCCCACTGGCATGCCGGACATCTATACCTGTCCTTTTTAACCAAACGGTTGTCCATTCGAACCAAGCACACCTCATCTCCCCTAGATAACTTTCACTCCATGCCGTGTCCCTACAAACACAAATGACGAGGTGTCTCATGCGTCTACGAGAACAGCAGCGACTATCCGATTCATCCTGGTTTTTACACAGATGGGACATGGCACCCGAAGAGTTTGCCACTTACCTGCTGCAACTCGGGACCTTGGTGCTGCAACGCCGATGGAATGGGAGCAATCGTAAAACACCAACGTCCACGGAGATCTAGAACAGCGAACCGTCCGGTCAAGACAGAAATAAAGGAACCCCAGTCACGGACCATAAATAAAGGAACCCCAGTCACGGACCATATCTACACCCATGGCCGCAGGACCAGTTCCGATGTCAGCATTCTGCGTCTGCTGCAAGCACGGTTTTTCTAAGCCGTTGTCCGTCTAGACCAAGCGATTGTCCTTGCCAGCAAAGCGTGCGCTCGACAGCAGCTCTAATTTGGATTCGTCGCCAGTTCTCGCGCCTTTATCAACCGTGCGGAACACGACATTGAGCGAATGAGATCGTCCCCAGCCGAAACGGAGAAACCGCATCATGACCGACCAGCAACCATCCGTGGAACAACAGCCCTCCCTCTATGCGCGTCTTGGGGGCTACGACGTCATTTATCAGTTCGCAGGTGCAGTTTTGAGGAAGACCATGGGACATCCCGCTATCGGCCATATCTGGGCCCACATGTCCGAATCAACATTCCAGAAGGAACACATCAACTTTGTCGATTTCCTTTCTGAACATTGGGGTGGCAGCGCCAAATACCGAGGTAGGGACATGGTCACCGCGCATCGCGGAATGGGTCTTACCGAGGTGCACTGGCAAGCCGTGCTCGATTGTCTTGAGGAATGCTACAACGACTACGATCTGGCACCGGACCTGCGCAAAGAGGTCAATGACTTTCTGATCAAGTTTAAACCCGCCGTGATTGGTAGCCCCTCCTACCGCGACGTAGTACTCGCACACCCCGAAATGGACCCCGCCAAAGGAATGAAAAGCGTTGGGGTAATTTGGCCGAAACGAGGGAAGTAACCTGTGAAAAAGCTGGCGCCGGATACTGGTATTGCTGCACTCGTCGAGTAATGCAGGGAGCGATTTCACCAACTTCAGAGGGGGCAAAGACATGAGTCATACGCACGAACATCATCACGATCACGACCACACTGAGCCACCGGAGGCCATAGCGCTACGCGTCAAAGCACTCGAGTCCCTGCTGACGGAAAAGGGTCTGGTCGATCCCGTAGCCATGGATGCTTTGGTGGACACCTACCAACACAAGGTCGGCCCGAGAAACGGCGCCCAGGTCATAGCAAAAGCCTGGTTCGACCCTCTGTACAAACACAGGCTGCTGGAAGATGGCACCGCAGCCATCGCCGAGTTGGGCTTTTCTGGGGTTCAGGGTGAAGACATGGTGGTCGTGGAGAACAGCCAGACCGTGCACAACGTGACGGTATGCACACTGTGCTCCTGCTACCCGTGGCCGACCCTGGGCCTGCCACCGGTCTGGTACAAATCCGCACCTTATCGCTCGAGGATAGTCATTGACCCGCGCGGCGTGCTGGCGGAGTTCGGTCTGACGATTCCTGATGACAAGGAAGTTCGCGTCTGGGACAGCAGCGCTGAGCTGCGCTATCTGGTATTGCCGGAACGTCCGGCGGGTACTGATGGCTGGAACGAGGAACAACTGGTCGAACTCGTGACTCGCGACGCCATGATCGGTACCGGACTGCCTAAGAATCCGAATCAAGTAGCCTGAACCTGAAAAGGAGAAAACCCATGAATGGTATACACGACCTGGGCGGCATGCATGGTTTCGGCCCAGTGCTCACGGAAGAGCACGAACCCATCTTCCATCATGATTGGGAGCGCAGGGTTTTTCCGCTCTTCGCCTCGCTCTTCGTCGGCGGGTACTTCAACGTCGACGAATTCCGCCACGCCATCGAACGCATGAAGCCGGCCGAATACCTGCAGTCGAGCTACTACGAGCACTGGCTGCACGCCTTCGAGACCCTGCTGACAGAAAAGGGCATCATCAGCACCGCCGAACTGCTGGGTACGGCCAAACCAACCCCACCGACACAGCCCGTCACGGTGTTAACTCCGGACATCGTCGACGCCGTAGTGCTCGGCGGCGCCTCGTCGCGGGCAAAAGAAGATGTCCCCGGCCAATTCCGAGTCGGTGACCGGGTGCGGACGAAGTGCCTCAACCCAACCAATCACACCCGGCTGCCACGCTACGCGCGCGGTAAGGTCGGCACAATCGTGATTGCACATGGCGCGTTCGCTACCCCGGACACGATGGCCCATGGTTTGGGCGAACAGCCGCAGCAGGTCTATGCCGTACGCTTCAGTGCCGAAGAATTGTGGGGAGTACGGCGACCGGACAGTGTGTGCATCGACCTATGGGACAACTACCTGGAGGCCGTATGAACACGAGCATGCACCACGACTACAAGGCCGTCGGCCTCCCTCTCGACGATGAAGGCCCGCTGTTCGACAAGCCTTGGCAGGCTCAGGCTTTTTCCCTGCTGGTGCACTTGCACCAAGCCGGCGTGTTTCCCTGGAAGGACTGGGTGCAGGTATTCAGCGAAGAGATCAAGGCTGCCCCGGCGCAACCCGGAGAAAGCGTCAATGACGCCTATTACCGGCAATGGATCACAGCCATGGAAAGAATGGTCACCACCCTCGGCCTGACCGGGATGGAGGACATCGTCCAGCGGGGCGAGGAATGGAGGCAGGCCTACCTGAATACTCCCCATGGACAACCGGTGGTTTTGCTCAATGCAAGTTGTCCACCGGCCCACGGGCACACCGGTGAGCATCTGCCGCATCGCGAGCCCGTGGCGATCAGCCGAGCCTCTAACTGAGGGAGGAGCAGTTTTTTGTTGTCCTTTTTTACCTAGCAAGCCGCAGAGGCGGCCAAGGAGTCATCGTCATGCATATCGAACCTGGCCTCGTGGAAGCCGGAAAACTCTGGCTGAGCTATATTACCGCCGCAAGCGTCGGCACCTACACCGTCAAACTCGTTGCGGACGCCATTGGCGAACGCGGTGCCGTCTCGCTGGTAGTTCGCGCCGTCGCCGCCACGGCGCTGGTGTTTGGCTTCTTTGAACTGCTACCGCATCATCCGGTTGGCGTCTCGGAGGTGCATCTCATACTCGGCTCGACGCTGTTCCTGTTGTTCGGTGCAGCACCTGCAGCAGTAGGTCTCGCTTTGGGGCTGTTAATCCAGGGTCTGTTCTTCGCCCCATTCGACCTGCCGCAATACGGCATGAACGTCACCACCCTTTTGGTACCGCTGTTGGCAGTTGCTGCCCTGGCGCGGCGTATCATCGCGCCAAACACGCCCTATGTTGATCTGGGCTATCGCCAGGCACTGGGCCTGTCGACGGCCTTCCAGTCAGGCATCGTCGCCTGGGTTGCCTTCTGGGCTTTCTACGGGAAGGGCTTCACGGCAGAGAACGCACTGTCGGTCCTGACCTTCGGCAGTGCCTACATGACCGTCGTCATCCTCGAACCGCTGTTGGACCTGGCCGTGCTGGCCGGTGCCAAGGCAACGCATCGCCTGCGTAACAGCAGGCTGGTCGAGCGCCGTCTGTACCAGGCCGCCTGAGTCGACAGACGCCAGTCCAAGCCAGACTGTCCCCGGGCATTCGAAGACCGCGATGCTCGGGGCATCAAGAGCGAGAACGACCTCAACACCTCGTGAGCAAAACTGGAGGTAGTTGATGCTTTTCAGAAATAGCCCCCGCAAGTCAGTCCGGGGAGTACCGCTGGCTCCATATTCATGGCGAAACGCGCCGTGATGAACGGGGACTACCAACAGATGACCGCAGGTCACCCTGCGCCGCATCCCATCCCATCCCATCCCACCCCGGCACCTCGTACCTTGATCGCCTTTGTAGTTCCTGAACCTTGTCTTCACCTGATCAGAAGATCCTGGACCGATCCACAACTGTTCGTTCCTGGTTTGGCTTCACCTTCGACGCTGGCTGCAAGTCCGCGCGGGGAGATCCCGAACCGCTGCTTGAACAACCGCGAGAAATGCGAGGCATCGTTAAATCCCCAGCGCAGCGCTACGGCGAGCACGCCAGGATGGCCGGAACTGCAGAGATCGCGCGCGCTGTGCCGCAAGCGCAGCTCCCGGATCAGGCCACTGACGGAAAATGGCTCTTCCTCGAACAGGCCATAGAGTGTCCGGCGCGAGACCTTGAATCGCGCCGCAAGCAGGTCCGGCCCGAGCCCGGGCTCAGATAAATGATCGGCTATATAGGTTTCGACCGCCTGGCGGAAGGCTGTCCGCAGCGGCACCCGGTCCTGCTCCTGCGCCTCCAGCGTGGCGCCCAGCGCGACGGCGATGACACAGTTGAGCGCGGCGCTGAGCCCATGCTGCGCCTGTAGGCCGACGCTGGCGTCCATCTGTTCAAGTGAGCGGGCGAAGCGAGCCGCGACCAATCCAAGCCCCGCTTGTCCGCTGACGCAGCGCGCTGTCGCCTGGCGCGGTGCCGCGAGCCTGGACACCAGTTGCTCCCTGGGTATACGGAATGACAGCACGCGCCAATCTTCCCTGAAATCGAGAAAGTAGGGACGCGTGGAGTCCACGACGGAGAAGTCACCGGGCAACACCAGTGTCTCCTGCCCATCCTGACGTACCACGCATGACCCTTCCAACTGGAAGTTCGCGAAGCAGAACTCGACCGGGTTGCGGCGGATTTCATCCCAGCGTCGTTGGACGAACTGCGCACGGGAAAACACGCGGGTCTGCGCGCTCATGGAGAGGGGCCGGGAGCTTACCTCGCCCGTGAAGTCCGATCCTGCATGCTCTTGCTTGAGGATGGGATTGAGCGAGACGAAGGCTTCGCAGAGGACCTCACGCCAGTAGCTGAATCTTTCACGCTGCACGCACGCTTCGGTAGTCCAGATTTGCATCCTGCGGTCACCCCTCAGTGGCGCAAAAGACAATCATCGCGAGCGCAAGCCAGCGACTGATTTCTGAGCCAATGTCACGGTATGGCGGGCCGCTCAGACGTGTCATGTGGTCCCTCCTGTTGCACAGATCGTCAACTGGTCTTGCACGCAAAGGCAAGTCGTCGGTTGATGGGCTTGCAGGCACCCTGGCACGGCATTTTCGCTTGTGCCTGCGCTGTGCACGGCGGGAATGCGAATGCGTCATGCCGGTGCAGTTTCCGCCGGATAAACAGGCGCAGGACTGAACCCATGTGACCTGCGGCAGAAAGACGCAAAGTCCGCGCCAGAACCAAGGGGGCATTCACCCGCTACAGGCTCTTTCTGCAGAAGGCACGACCTCAGTCGGGAAAGCCCTGTGCCCTTGCGCAAATCGTCAATTGGGCTTGCACGCTCCAGCGAGACCGAGGCAGGCCAGCTGCCTACGATGGGTTGTCCGTTACCTAACCCACCGCAAGAAAGGTCGCTTCCCATGGCTATCGATTTCCAGCTCACCGAATCACAGAAGGCTTTACAGGCAAGCGCGCGAACCTTCGCCGCCGAAGTCCTCAGCAAGGTCGCCCCCACCATCGCCCCAATCGCGCGACCGGAAGACCGGTTCTACGCCACGCGGCCGTTCTACGATGCAATGGTCGACGCCGGCTTCATCAAGGCGTTGCTGCCAACCTCGTTCGGCGGCAGCGCCCTGACCACGCTGGATTTTGCCTTGGCTGCCGAAGAACTCGCCGCCGCCGACGTCAACTTGCCTTCGGCCTTGCTGGGCACCGGCCTGGGTTTGCACGCGGTGCTGCACCACGGCACCGAGGAGCAGAAGCGCCGCTTCCTGCCGGACTTCGTCGAAGATGGCTCGCGCCTGGCCGCCCTGGCGTTCACTGAGGTCACCGGAGGCGCTAACTACGACAGTCCCGACCCCTCCGCCGGCGTGCAGACATTCGCCCGTCTCGAAGGCGACGAATGGGTCATCAACGGCGCAAAGCACTACACCACCAACGGCACCGGTTGGGACGGCAAGGGCGCGCACCTGTACAGCGTCATATGCCGCACCGATGCGGCCCTGCCGCCGCAGCAATCGCTGGCGGTCATCATGGTGCCCGGCAGCGCCCAGGGCATCGAGATCGCGGGCTTTCTCGATACCGTCGGCCATCGCGCGACGATCTCGCCGCGCATCCATTTCAACAATGTGCGCGTGCCGGCGGCCAATATTGTGGGCAAGCCGGGCGATGGCATTGCCATGGTGGAAGATGCCTTCTCCTGGACTGCGGCGCTCATCGGCGCGGCCTGCGTAGGTGTGATGCGCGCGGCCTTCGACGTCGCCTTGAAGTTTGCCCGCACCGACAAGCGCTCCGGCACGGTACCTGTGATTGAGCACCAGAACGTTGGCTTCATGCTGGCCGATATCAAGATGCGCATCGAGGCCGCGCGCTACCTGACCTGGAAAGCCTGTCACCAGCTCGATATCACCCAGGGACGCAGCCGCGAACTGGCCATCATCACCAAGGTTCACTGTTCGGAACTGTGCGTTCAGGCTGTCTACGATGCCATGCGCGTTGTCGGTGTCGATGCCTACACCGACCTCTACCCGTTGGCCGGCCTGATGCAGGACGCGCTGTGTTTTCCCCTGTACGACGGCGGCAACATGGGGGTCCGCCGCCGGCAACTCCATGCGCTGCTGCGCTCGCCGACCTACGACGCCATGGCCGGTGCAGAGGCACGCAGTTGAAGCGGCCCCCGTGCCACGAGGCGTAAGCGCCGAGCAGCTGTCCTTCCCAGCACAACGAATGACCGCCCCAACAAAGCGACTTGGGGCGCGTCCCCCCTATCTTTGTCATGCGCACTGCCGCGTTGTCCTGTGTCGCCGCACTTCGCCGACCGATCAATGACAGATGACTACTCGAGAGAGGACTTCCGTAATGACCCAAGCATTCTCCAGCGTCGCCCGCAGGACCGGCCACGTGTCAAAGGCCGGTACCCACTCGCCCCTGAGCAGCATGAACAAGGTATTGGCCTTGGCCTGTCTACCGATGGTCACGATGGTGCCGATGACCGCGCGGGCCATCGATGTGGACATCGGTGATTTCGTCCCGGCGCCGGAGGGTACGACGGCGGGGTTGCTGTACCTGCAGCATGCCGAGCGCAACAAACTCTATGCCCAGGGACGGCAGACGGCGCGGGATCCTCGGCTGGTCTCGGATGTCGGTATCGGGAGGCTGGTGCACTACACCACGATTGGCGGGCTGACGGTAGGCCCCCAGATCCTGGTACCGTTCGGCCGGCTGGATGCCGGGCGCGACACGAGTGCACTGGGCAAGACCAGCGGGGTAGGTGACGTTATCCTGGCCGCACCAGTCTGGTTGATCAACGACTCAGCGTCTCGCACTTATCTAGCCATAGCACCCTATCTGTACCTTCCAACGGGTAGCTATAGCCACGACCGCCCGCTCAATCTGGGGGAAAACCGCTGGAAGTTTGATTTGCAGGTAGGTTTCGTCAAAGGGCTGACCGACAATTGGTATGTCGACTTGACCGGCGACGTCATGTTCCACGGCAAGAACGACAACTACGGCGCTGCCGGCGACACGCTCAAGCAGAAACAGCTCTACCAGGGGCAGGGATATTTGCGTTACCAGTTCACCCCCGGAGCCAACGCTTTCGTCGGCCTGTCGCAGACCTGGGGCGGTGAGACCCGAGTCAATGGCGTTGACAGCGACGACGAAGCTCGGCAACGAAAAATCAGCGTGGGTGGCAGTTACTTCATCCGCCCGAAGACGCAACTGCTGGTGGCGCTCGGGCGCGACCTTGAGGTGGAAAATGGCTTCAAGGAAAGCGCCCGCATCAACGTTCGACTGTTGCAGGTGTTCTGAGCAACAATCTCATTCAGGGCTACTCGATAACGCCTGGCGTTGAAACATATCCGGGCATGGGGCGACCAGGCGTAATCGAACAGCATTTGCCCTCAATTGACGCGTAACCCGGTACTGATAACGGCTTACCGAAAGGTAGACCGTTTTTTTATGCCTTGAAGAAAGTGCCTGGGGCATACTCGCAGCCCCCTCCTGGATACAGAACTTAGCCAATAGGACGTCCCTTCATGAGCCTTGATGTGTTCGCAATCATCATGCTGGGCGCTGCGTTGCACGCCACTTGGAATGCCGTGGTCAAGGGCGGTGACAACAAGCTCCTGACCACCTGCATGATCGCGTCCATTGCATCGCTGATCGCAGCGACGGTCATTCCGTTTCTGGAACTGCCGGCCAAGGAAAGCTGGCCCTTCATCGGTGCGTCGGTGATTTTGCAGGTGGTGTATTTCGTGCTGGTCGCCTCGACTTATCGCATTGCCGACATGAGCCAGACCTACCCGATCATGCGCGGCACCGCGCCGTTGCTGGTGGCGACAGCGAGCGTGGGACTGTTGTCCGAATCCTTGTCCTCATTCGCCTGGCTCGGCATTGCCATCATCTGCATCGGTATTTTGAGCATGGCTGCCGCCCCCAGCATCGGTCAGCGAAAAGGGATGCTCCTGGCGCTGGTCAACGCGGCGGTCATCGCCGGCTACACCCTCATCGATGGTGTGGGTGTGCGCAAATCCGGCGCCCCGGCGGCCTATACGTTGTGGATATTCCTGCTCACCGGCCTCGCGCTTGCCGTATGGGCATTTGCCGTCAGGCGGCGCGAATTCTGCCGCTATCTGGCGCGCCACTGGCGCCCAGGTGTTATCGGTGGCTTCGGCACCGTCGTGTCCTACGGCCTGGCACTTTGGGCAATGACGGCGGCACCGATCGCCACGGTTTCGGCGCTCAGGGAGACCTCCATTCTGTTCGGCGTGGTGATCTCGGCACTGGTGCTCAAAGAGCGGCTGACCCGCCGCCGCATCATGGCTGCGTGCATCATTGCCGGCGGGGCTATGGTGTTGCGGCTGGGCTGACGCGCCGGTCGAACCCAGGAGATGCCTGGCAGGACTGTCCACCAAACAAATCCCCCACCACCCTATTAAATGAGACAGCTTCTCATTAGTATGCCTGCTATTCGCGCAACGCCGCATCAGGGTATCGGGGCCATGGAGACAGGGACGCCAGGGGATCAGGAAAAACTCAGCGCCGTTTTTATCGGGCAGCGCAGTGCGTTAATCCGTATGCTGTCGCGCGTCGTCGGCTGTTCGAGCCAGGCGGAGGACCTGGCCCAGGAAACCTACCTGAAGGTGGCGAAAGCACTGTACGCTCGCCCTATCGAACACTTGAAGCCGTTTCTTTATCAAACTGCGCAGTACCTGGCCTTTGATCATCTGCGCAGTGTGCGCAGTAAAAGGCGCTATGAGTGCCATCTGGCCGAAAGCCTGGTTGTCGAGGTGCCCACCACGGCACCCGGTCCGGAGAGCCAGGCCCAGGGCCAACAACAACTGCTGCAGTTTCAACAGGTGCTCGCTACCTTGCCCAAACGCCAGCAACAAATCCTGGTATTGCATCGATTGCATGACCTGTCCCAAAGCGAGATCGCCCAACGCCTGCAGGTGTCGTTGAGCACGGTGGAAAAAGATCTGCGCCAAGCCCTCACTGCCTGCGTCAAGCAAACGACCTACCATGATTGATCGCGCCGACACCCCCGATGCCATACGTAAGCAGGCGACCGACTGGTTCGCCCAGCGCGATGAAACGGTGCGCAACCCCATCACCCGCCAGCGCTTTGAGCAGTGGCGCGACGCGGATCCCCGGCACGCCACGGCGTATGCGGAACTTGCCGCGCTGTGGGAAAGCCGCGCCTTCGAGCAAGCCTTGAAAAACCTCGCCGGCGACCTGGAATTGCCCCCTGCCCCGCAAGCTGCCACGCACCGCAAGACACGCTTTATGGCTGCCGCCGCTGCCGTATTGATCACGCTGGGCATCGGTTGGATGACCGATGTGCCGATGCGCCTGCAGGCTGACCACATGACCGACGTTGCGCAGTTGGAACGCTTTGACCTGGAGGACGGCTCGCACATCGTGCTGGGCAGCCACAGCGCCATCAGCATCGCTTTCGACGGCGCCCATCGCCGCATCAAGCTGCTGCGCGGCGAGCTCTACGTCGAAGCCGCACACGACTCAGAGCGCCCTCTCAGCATCGAAACCGCCGAGGCCAGCGTGACCGTAGTCGGCACGCAATTCAGCGTCAGCCAGCGCGACGCGGGCGTCACCGTCGCCGTGCGACAAGGCCAGGTGCGCTTCGCCAACCGCAAGGGCGAACAGAGCCTGTTGCAGGCGGGCAACTGGCAACAGTTGCTGGGTGGGCATCTGCAACCGCTGTCCCTGGACGGCGGTGAACAACAGATGGCCTGGATCAACGGACGGCTGTCGTTCCAGAACGCGCCGCTGGCACAGGTGTTGTCAGAGATCCGTCGCTATTATCCCTCACCGATCCTGCTATTGAACGATACCGCTGCCGGTGAGCGGGTCAGCGGCAATTACCAATTGGATGACCCCCAGGCGATCGTGCAGGCGTTGAGTAGAGTCACTTCCACCCACGTCCAGCGCCTGCCGGGTGGCATCCTGATTATTCGCTGATACAGAGCCCCTGACCCCGTCGCAAAAAGTTTTACGGCTTTCGAAGCTTCAACCCGTCAAGAACTTTGCCTTTGCAAATCATTCCTATTTCTAACGGGGCTCACATGCACTTTCCAGCACTCAATCCGACCCACGCCCGTAGCATTCTTGCGCTTGCCGTCTGCCTGGCGTGCAGCACTGCGGTTGCCGTGGAACCGGCGGGCAAGCCGGCCATTCGTGAAGCAGCAGATACCCGCAGCTTTGCCATAGCGCGTCAGTCGCTGGTCAATGCCCTGGATCAATTGAGTGTGCAGAGCGGGCTGCAAATTGCCTATGCGGCGGACTTGGCCCAAGGCGTCGAGTCGCCTGGCGTCAGCGGCCGCATGACCGCCCTGGAGGCGCTGGCCCAGTTACTCAAAGGCACGCCCCTGAGCTTCGAGCTCAATGGTCCCAACGCGGTCATACTGACCCGCACCGCACAACCCGGCGCGGCCCTGCAACTGGGCACCACCACCGTGATCAGCAACCAACTGGGCACCGTCACCGAAGGCACCGGCTCCTACACCCCGGGCACCATCGCCACGGCCACGCGCCTGGTGCTGAGCCCGCGTGAAACGCCGCAGTCCATCAGTGTCGTCACCCGCCAGCACATGGATGACTTCGCCCTCGACAGTGTCGACGACGTGATGCGTCATACCCCTGGCATTACCGTGTCGGCCTACGACACCGACCGCAGCAATTACTACTCGCGCGGTTTTTCGATCAACAATTTCCAGTACGACGGTATTCCCTCAGCCGTGCGCAACGTGGCCTATTCGGCGGGCAACACCCTGAGCGACATGGCGATCTATGACCGGGTCGAAGTGCTCAAGGGCGCCTCCGGCCTGCTCAGCGGCGCCGGTTCCCTGGGCGGCACCATCAACCTGGTGCGCAAGAAACCTACGGCGGAATTTCTCGGCCACATCACCACGGCGGCGGGCACCTGGGATCACTACCGCACGGAAGTGGACGTCAGCGGCCCGCTGACCGAAACCGGCAATGTGCGTGGGCGTGCCGTGGCGGCCTATCAGGACAACAAGTCGTGGATCGACCGCTACTCGAACAAAAGCTCGGTGTTCTACGGCATTCTCGAATTCGACCTGTCACCCGACACCTTGCTCACCGTGGGCGCCGATTATCAGGACAGCAAACCCAAAGGCTCCACCTGGTCCGGCAGTTTCCCGCTGTTCAACCATGCCGGCGAGTTGAACAATGCCAAGCGCTCCTTCAGCAATGCCACTGACTGGAGCAGTTGGCAGCAATACACCCGTACGGTGTTCGCGAACCTGGAGCACGACCTCGGCGACGGCTGGGTGACCAAACTGCAACTGGACCACAAGCTCAACGGCTACGACGCCCAGATGGGTGCGATCCAGTTCTACCAGCCGGCGGCGGACGGCACCGCCAATATCAACGCCCAGCGCTACAAGGGCGAAACCACCAGCGACTCGGCCGACCTGTATATCAGCGGCCCGTTCAATTTCCTCGGGCGTGAACATGACCTGGTGATCGGTGGATCCATCAGCACCGCCCACTGGAAGGGCAAGGGCTATTGGGACGAAACCTTCCCCACCGCCAACCTGGTCGACTACGTCAACTGGCATGGCAACCTGGCCAAGCCCGACTGGGGCGTGGCCTCCCAAGTCACCGACGACACCATTCGCCAGACCGGCATGTACCTCACCACCCGCTGGAACCTCAGCAACGACCTGAAACTGTTGCTCGGCGGGCGCGTGGTCGACTACACCCTGACCGGCAGCACCGATACCTACCGTGAAACCGGACGTTTCATTCCCTATGCCGGAGCCATCTATGACCTCACGGACAACCTGTCGGCCTATGTCAGCTACACCGATGTCTTCATGCCCCAGGAAAGCTACAACCTCGACCGTAACCGCAAGCTGATTGACCCGGACGAAGGCGAGAACTATGAAGTGGGCCTCAAGGGTGAGTTCCTCGGCGGTCGCCTGAACGCCAGCCTGGCGTACTTCGAGGTGAAGGAAAGCAACCGCTCCCTGCCCGACGATGCGTACAACAACCAGACCCCGACACCGCCCAACTTTGCCTTCAAGGGCACCGACGCGACGACCAAGGGCTACGAACTGGAACTGTCCGGCGAAATCGCTCCAGGCTGGCAGTTGCAGGGTGGCTACACCCACAAGGTGGTACGCGACGACGCCGGCAAAAAAATCTCGACCTTCGAGCCCGAGGATCAAGTGAGCATGTTCACGATCTACAAGCTCAAGGGCGAGCTGGACAAAGTCAGCGTCGGCGGCGGCCTGCGCTGGCAGAACACGGTGTGGCAGGACATCTACAACAGCCCCAAAGACACCACCGAGAAATTTTCCCAGGAATCCTACTGGGTGGTGGACCTGATGACGCGCTACCAATTCACGAAAAACCTGTCGACCACGCTGAACCTCAATAACGTGTTCGATAAGCCGTATTACACCAACGTGGGCTTCTACAACTCCGCCATCTATGGCGCACCGCGTCACTTCATGCTGACCACGCGCTGGGACTTCTGATTGCCTGAGCCACACGGCCTATCCCGAGGGTAGGCCGCTTTTGACGCCCTCCCTTGCCACTGTTAGTGTCCAGCCTCCCCCCACGCACGGAGTGCTTCACGGTGAAACTGGACATCTACCAAGTCGACGCCTTCAGCCAACATGCCTTCGGCGGCAACCCTGCCGCGGTGTGCCCGCTCACCGAGTGGCTGCCCGATGAGCAACTGCAGCATATCGCCGCCGAAAACAACCTCTCCGAAACCGCCTACTTCGTGCCCCGCGATGGGTTCTACGAGTTGCGCTGGTTTACCCCGCAAGTCGAAGTCGACCTGTGCGGCCATGCCACGCTGGCGACGGCGTGGGTGTTGATTCACGCACTGGCGGATGCACCCCAGGTGCTGCGCTTTGCCACCCGCAGCGGCGAGCTACGGGTGACGCGCAATGGCGATGAACTGGCGATGGATTTCCCCGCCCGGCAACCACAGCGCTGCGAACCGCCCGCCGGAATGTTGAGTGCCCTGGGGATCGAGAGCGCCGACGTGTTCAGCACCGATGACTACATCGTGCTGGTGGACGACGAAGCCCAGGTCGCCGCGCTGACGCCTGACTTTGCGCAGCTCAAGGGCCTGCCCAAGCGCGGGATAGCAGTCACCGCCAAGGGCACCCGGTTTGATTTTATTTCACGCTGGTTCGGGCCGAATGTGGGGATCGATGAAGACCCGGTCACCGGCTCGGCACACACCTCGCTGGCACCGTTCTGGGCCGAGCGCCTGGGCAAATCGCACTTGACGGCCGAGCAAGGGGGCCAGCGCAAGGGTCAGTTGCACTGCGAGCTGCAGGGCGACCGCGTGATTATTTCCGGCAAGGCAGTGTTGTACATGCAAGGCACGATTTACCTGTAAACCGCAGCGCCCCACGGACAACAGATCATTCGCACAATGAACGGAGTTCAGCACGTGTTTTCGATTTCCCGCCGCCAACTGTCGCTCATGGCGGCAGCCCTTGCCCTGGCTGCCTGCCACACCCCGGTCAACGACCAACCACCGGCACCGGAGTTGGGCTCGGGCTATCGCACCGACCTCAGCACCCGCCATGCCGAGCGCCATATGGCCGCCGCCGCCAACCCGCTGGCGGCCGAGGCCGGACGCGAGATGTTGCGCCAGGGCGGCTCGGCCATTGACGCCGCCATTGCGATGCAGGCGGTGTTGACCCTGGTTGAACCACAATCCTCCGGCATTGGCGGCGGTGCGTTCATCATGCTGTGGGATGGGAAAAACGTGCACGCCTATGACGGCCGGGAAACGGCTCCGGCCGGGGCGACCGAGCGGTTGTTCCTGAACGCCGACGGCATGCCGATGACCTTCACCGACGCGCAGATCGGCGGGCGTTCAGTGGGCACGCCCGGGGTGCTGCGGGCCCTGGAAATGGCCCATAGGAAGACCGGCCGCCTGCAATGGGCCCAGTTGTTCGAGCCGGCGATTCGCTTGTCGGAGCAGGGCTTCGCAATTTCACCGCGTTTGCACAGCCTGATCGCCGCTGACCGCTTTATCCCTCAATCGCCGGAGATGGCAGCCTACTTTCTGAATGCCGATGGCACGCCTAAAGCCACCGGTACACGGCTGAAAAACCCGGCGCTGGCCGCTGTGTTCAAACGCATTGCCAAGGAAGGACCGGACGCCCTGTACCACGGGCCGATTGCCGACGAGATTGCGCGCAAGGTGCAAGGCAACCGCAATGCCGGCAGCCTGACTCAAGCAGACCTCAAGGGCTACGTCGCCAAGGAACGCGCGCCGTTGTGCACCGATTACAAGCGCTGGAAAGTCTGCGGCATGCCGCCGCCGTCCTCAGGCGGGATTGCGGTCGCGCAGATGCTCGGCACATTGCAGGCCCTGGAAGCCCGCGACCCGCACCTGGCCATCGCGCCGATGACACCGATAAACAGCGCCTCGCCTGCCGGGCTTGAGCCCACGCCCGAGGCCGTACACCTGATCGCCGAAGCCGGTCGCCTGGCCTTTGCCGACCGCGCGCTGTACGTGGCCGATGCGGACTTCACACCGGTGCCGGTGGCCGGCCTCGTGGCCCCGAACTACCTGGCACAGCGTGCCACGCTGATCGGCGAGCGCAGCATGGGCATCGCCAAGCCAGGCCGACCGGCCGGTATTCAAGTCGCGTATGCACCGGACCGTTCGCCGCTGCGCATCTCCACGTCACAAGTCGTCGCCGTAGATGACCTGGGCGGCGCCGTGTCGATGACCACCACGGTGGAAGCCGCGTTCGGTTCCCATGTGATGGTCCAGGGCTTCTTGCTCAATAACCAGATGACCGACTTCTCATTCATCCCCGAAGAAAACGGCCAGCCGGTCGCCAACCGCGTACAACCCGGTAAACGCCCGCGCTCGGCGATGGCGCCGACCCTGGTGTTCGACCGCAAGAGCGGTGAGTTGCTGGCCACGCTCGGTTCGCCGGGCGGCTCGCAAATCATCGAGTACGTGAGCAAATCCCTGGTGGCGATGCTCGACTGGAACCTCGACCCGCAAGCCGCCATCAGCCTACCCAACTTCGGCAGCCGCAATGGGGCTACCGAGCTGGAGGCGGGCTTGTTCAGCCCAGGCCTGAAGCAAGTGCTGAAGGACAAGGGCCATGAGCTGAGCGAGATAGACATGACCAGCGGCATCCAGGCCATCGTGCTCAAGCGGGACGCCCAGGGTAAGGTGTCGCTCAGCGGCGGCGCCGACCCTCGGCGCGAAGGCGAAGCGCTGGGCGACTGACTTTATTGAACGGAGATGATCCCTTGCATCAGGCTGAAAATCTCGCTGCCATCCCTGGCATCGACCACGGTTTCTGTTCGATCGACGACCCGCTGCGCCCGGATGAAGTGTTCATCTGCAAGCAAGTGCACAGCGCCTCGGTGATTGAATGGCAGGCGGGCCAGGTGGCCAATACGATCGAGGCCGATGGGGTGTTGACGCACCACGCTCACCCGATCGCGGTGATCACCGCAGATTGCCTGCCCATTCTGTTCGCGTCGAAAACGGGCGAACGGGTGGCCGCAGTCCATGGCGGCTGGAAGGGGCTGCAACGCGGGATTATCGCCAACGTCATGCAGCGCTTTGCCGCCGAAGGGATTGCAGCCGACCAGCTGCAAGTGGCTATCGGCCCCTCGATCAAGCCGTGCTGTTATGAAGTGAGCGAAGGCTTTATCGCCGAGTTCCAGAGTGACCAAGGGCACCTGTGGCAACACGCCCAGGCACCGTGGCGCTTCGTGCAACCGGCACCGCTGCGGTCCCCGCAAATCAATCCGCCCCATGCAAGGCAAGCAGGCAGTGCGTGGTTTGACTTGAGCGGGTATGGGTTGTTGCTGCTGCAAGCGGCGGGCATCAAGCGTGAGCAGATCGAAGTGAGCGAGGTGTGCACCTACTGCACGTCGCCGACGTTTGCCAGCTACCGCAGAAGGACGCATCAGCCGGAGGAAGCGAAGACGTTGATTTATTCGTGGATTGCTCGCACAGACTGATAGGAGAAGGCCTACAACACTCTTTCTCAAATCCTCTACATGTCTTCAGAGATTTACGGCAAGGGCGCTACGGAGAATATTCCAGCGCACATTCTGTACAAAATTGCGAAGGAGATGAACCATGCCTCTCACTGATAAACAACTGCAGGAACGTGACGCCAAACGCAATATCGGCGAAGAATTACTGAACGCTATTCAGGATGTTAAAGCAGGACGCTACGGCGCCGTGCAGCAGATCGAAATCACTCAAGCTGCCGAAGCAAGAAGCAAGACAGGACTGTCGCAACCCAAATTTGCCGAGCTTTTGGGGGTTTCGGTAAGGACCCTTCAGGAGTGGGAACAGGGGCGTCGTTCCCCCTCCGGCGCAGCACGCTCACTGCTGCATATTGCGGCCATAAGACCAGACGTTTTTCGGGAAGTCCTCAGTAACGCCTGATGGCGTTACTGGCCACTCCATGAGGATCAACGGCTGATCTTCAAGCCCTTACGCCCCGCATGCCGCTCCAACGCCAGCTCGATCAACCGGCTCACCAGCTCGCTGTAGCTCATGCCCGCTGCCTGCCACAGCTTGGGGTACATGCTGATGCGAGTGAAGCCGGGCAGTGAGTTGATTTCGTTGATCAGCACTTCACCATCGTCGGTCAGGAACACATCGACCCGCGCCAACCCTGCGCACCCCAACACCTCAAACGCCTCAAGAGCCAAGCGGCGGATCCGCTCACTGGATTCATGGCTGATGTCGGCCGGCACCACCACCTGGGCCGCCTGGCCGTCGATGTATTTGCTGTCGTAGGAGTAAAAGCCGCTGTTCACCACGATCTCGCCGCAGCCGCTGGCCACAGGGTTTTCGTTGCCCAGCACGGCGCATTCAATTTCGCGGCCCTGGACCGCCGACTCCACCAGCACCTTTTGATCAAAACCCAGGGCCAGTTCAACGGCGGCGTGGTACTCAGCCTCGTTGCCAACCTTGCTCACGCCCACCGAAGAACCCTGGTTGGCCGGTTTGACGAACATCGGCAGGCCGAGTTTATTCACCGCTGTTTCAAAGGAAGTACGCCCGGCGTTGCTGCGGGTCAGGGTGATGAACGGCGTCACAGCAATGCCGGCATCGCGCAGCAGGCGTTTGCTGATGTCCTTGTCCATGCACACCGCCGAGCCGAGCACGTCGGAGCCAACGAAAGGCAGGTCAGCCATGCGCAGCAGGCCTTGCAGGCAGCCGTCTTCGCCGAGGGTGCCGTGGACGATGGGGAAGATCACGTCGATGTGTGCGAGCAGGTCGTTGCCGGAGGTTTCCACCACCTGCTGGCTGGCCTTGCCGGGCACCACCGCCAGTTCGCGGTTGGATTGGTTGAGGGCGATGAGCGCCGGGTTTTCCTGGTTGATCAGGAAGTTCGAGGTGTCGTTGAGGTGCCAGTGGCCGGCCTTGTCGATGCCGATCAAAACCGGCTCGAAGCGGGTGCGGTCGAGTGCGTCGACAATATTGCGCGCCGACTGCAACGAGACTTCGTGCTCGGCCGAACGGCCACCAAAAATAATCCCTACCCGCACCTTGCTCATGACCCGGCCTCACTGTTGAAAGTAAGGCTTCTTACCACGGACGGTCAGCGATTCGCTACCAGATGGGCGCCGAACAGCACGTAGCAACCGCCGGCAAAACGGTCGAGCCACTTGCGCGAACGACTGTAGAGGTTGGCCATGTGCGCACTGGAAAACACCAGCGCCACGCAGGCATACCAGCTGAACGACAAGCTGGCCATGGTGATCACCGCCAGGGCCAGCAGCGCGGGGGATGGCGACAGTGGCATGGTGGACGCGAAGATGGTGGCGACGAACAACGCGGCCTTGGGGTTGGACAGGTTGCCCAGCAACCCCAGGCGCCAGGCGGAAAACAACGAGCGGCGCGCTTCGTCCGGCAACAGGCTCTGGCCCATCGCCGGTGTCGAGCGCTTGAACAGTTTCAGCCCCAGGTAAATCAGGTAGCAGCCGCCGATGATCTTGAACGCCAGGTACAACATGGGGGCGGCGGTAAACAGCGACTTGATGCCCAGCCCACCCGCCAGCCCCCACATGATCGTGCCGGTGGCCACGCCCGCCGACGCCACTACGCCATGACGGCGCGAACAACTGGCGGCCAACTGCGCGGTGTTGAAGAAGTTGGGACCCGGCGTCACCACCGCCACCGTCCACAGCAGGGCCAGCGAGACCAGAGGCGCTACATAGGTGGGGTTGATAAATTCCATTGGGCGGTTCCATCAGCGCAGGGCACGAGCAGGGAGCATAGACCTCGCCCGCCACCTGCACAATCGTACAAGACCCCGGCAGACAAGGGATGCAGACTGGGTTAACGTGTTTCCACCTCTTTTTGTGACAAGCCACCATGGGCAAACCGACCCGCAACTTCGACTGGCTGCACCGTGCCCCCCATGCCAGCGGCCTGGACCGTATCGAGGCGTACTTCGCCGGTTTCGCCTTCGACCCCCATCGCCATGACACTTATGCCATCGGGCGTACCTTGTCTGGCGTACAGAGTTTTCACTACCGCGGCGACATGATCCACAGCCTGCCCGGCACCACCATGGTGCTTCATCCCGATGAGACCCACGACGGCCACGCCGGCAGTGACGAGGGTTTCAAATACCGGATGATTTACGTGGAGCCGTCGCTGATCCAGCAGATCCTTGGCGGCAAGCCGTTGCCGTTTATCCCCGGCGGCTTGTCCACTGACCCCAGGCTGTTCCGCGCCAGCGATGTGCTGCTGCAAAACCTGGATAACCCCATCGACCCGTTGCAGGAACAGGACGCGATGTTCGACCTGGCCCACGCGCTGAGCAACGCCGCGGGCGCCATCGTCAGCCGCAAGGCGTTCGATTACGTCGCCGCCGAGCGCGCCCGGGAGTTTATCCACAGCGCCCTGGGCCGCAGCATCACCCTGGACGAAATGGCCGACCACGCCGGCCGCGACCGCTGGGCATTGTCGCGGGATTTTCGCGTGCTGTTCGGCACCAGCCCCTATCGCTACCTGACGATGCGCCGGCTGGACCTGGTGCGCAGTCTGCTGGCGCAGGGGCAGTCGCTGGTGGACGCGGCGCTGACCGCCGGCTTCACCGACCAGAGCCACATGACCCGGCAATTTCGCAGCACCTACGGTATGCCGCCGTCGCGATGGGTGAAGATGCTCGGGCGCTGAGTGCGCTTATAGCGAATGCCCATCGATGGGCTCGCCGATGCTCAGGAAATGCCCACCCGCTACATGGTGCAAGGTGCGTAACTGATCATGCCCTTCGAAGTGCCAGCGGCCTTCGCTGAATACTCGCTCATCGGCATAGGCTGCGACCACTTCGCCGAGGAACAGGTCATAGGTCTGCTGGTTGTGGGGCTCGGGCAGCAGGCGACATTCCAGCCACGCTACGCAGCCTTCCAGCAAGGGCGCGTCGCTGTGTTCACCGCTGAAGGTTTGCAGGCCATAAGCAGCGAATTTGTCGCCCTCGGTACCGGTGGTATTGCCGACCGTCTGCACGAGGTCGACCTGGGCCACACAGGGCACCTGCAGCACGAAGCTGCCGGCGCCTTCCAGCAATTGGCGAGTCCAGGTGGACTTGTCCAGCACAACGGCGACTTTCGGCGGTTCGAAATCCAGCGGCATGGCCCAGGCGGCCGCCATGATATTGCGCTGGCCGTTGTGGGCCGCGCTCACCAGTACGGTTGGCCCGTGATTGAGCAAACGGTAGGCCTTGGGCAACGGAACGGGGCGGCAGTGGGTAGGGCTCATGGAGGATCGGCTCTTCAAACGAAAAAACCTACGATACCTCAAGCATCAGCCCTATGGATCAGCTCGACAGTTGGTTAGCGAATTGTCCTACGGCGCTGACCACCTTCTGTGCGCCGTCCTGGATCTCCACGATCACCGTGCCCGCTTCCGCCGCCAGGGCCAGGCCTTGCTCGGCTTGCAGGCGGCCGTCGGTCATCAGGGCCACCGCGTCGCGGGCCATATCCTGGTTCTGACGCACCACACCAACAATTTCCTCGGTGGCTTTGCTGGTCCGTGATGCCAACTGGCGCACCTCATCGGCCACCACCGCAAAGCCCCGGCCTTGCTCGCCGGCACGTGCCGCTTCGATGGCCGCGTTGAGCGCCAGCAAATTGGTCTGTTCGGCAATGCCGCTGATGGTCTTGACGATGGTGCCGATCACTTGGGATTGCGCGTTCAGTGCCTCGATGCCTTCACCCGCCGCCTGCATGTGCGTGGCCAGGTCGCGCATCACCTCCACCGCCTGCGTCACCACGGTGGTACCGCGCTGGGCGCTGTCGTCGGTATGCAACGAGGTGCTGTAGGCAATGTTCGCGGCCTCGGCCACGGCTTGCTCCCGATTGACCTGATCGGTAATCACCGTGGCGAACTTGACCACTTTGTACAAACGGTCATTGGCGTCCAGCACCGGATTGTAGGTGGCTTCCAGCCACACCACGCGGCCATGGCTGTCCACACGCTTGAAGCGCGCTGCGACGAATTCTCCGGCGTTCAGGCGTTTCCAGAAATGCTGGTACTCGGCGCTGTTGTACTCCTGCGGCTCACAGAAGATACGGTGATGCTTGCCCTGGATCTGCGCCAGGCTGTAGCCCATGCCGCTGAGGAAACGGTCGTTCGCGGTCAGCACATGCCCATCCAGGTCGAACTCGATCACGGCGGTGGAACGCACCAGCGCGGTGATCAGGTTTTCATGCTCGCGCGACGCTTCGATGGTGCGGGTGAGGTCGCTGGAGTAAATCGAAAAGTGCTTGATGCGCCCATCGGAACTGCGCACCGGCTGCACAATCGAGCGCAACCAGGCTTCCTGCCCGTTGCCGCGCATCAGGCGTACGGCGCCGGCGAAATGCTCACCGCGCAGCAGGGCGTTCTTGAAGCGCTGCTGGAATTCGTCCTGGCGCACATGGGCGGGCACCAGATCTTCGATAGGGCGCCCCAGCAGCGTGGAACTCTGGTAGACCAGTTCCTGCAGAAAGTTGGCATTGGCCCATTCAACCCGACCTTCTGCGTCCAGCGTCAGGCAGAGCATTTCGCTTTCCAGGCTCTCCCTGACCTGTTGCAAGCTGGACAGTTCTTCGCGAAGAGCGGACAGCTCCTGCTTCAAGCGGGTGTTAAACATAGGGCACCGAGGTCGATGGGAGAGAAGTATCAGAGCTGCATCGGCCCTATTGGCTGTTTCTGAAGCGAACTCAGGTGCTACACCCCACTCTTTTTTTTGACGCCATTAACTGCCGTTATTCCGGCACACCCCCATGACTTGATACTCCAGCGTAGTGAGCTTGCCGCTGGAGTCTTCATAGGTCATGCGCGAAGGCACGGTACTGCACGCGCGGATCGGCGGCGTCACGTTGACCACCTTGGCAATGTCCAGGTCCATGCCATAGCGATACACCTGGACCTGGGGCGCCGGCTTACCGTTTTTCTCGGCGTAGGCGGCCATGGCTTTTTCATTGCGCTCCATCATCAGGGCAAAGGTCCGGTCACCCCCGCCTTCGGCCAATGCACCAAATGACAGGACGGCCGTTAATACACCTACGCCTGCGGTAGAAAAGTTCATCACCTGTTCCTCGACTGAAAGTTCAGTACCGAGACTAACGAACCAATCCTGACGCGATGTTCACCAGAACATTACTTATTTGTTAGGTGGCGACGAGCTTCCAGAATTGTAATGTTCACGCCACCCAATCGTTATCCACGGTTTGCAACTATCAGCCCGGGCCAGATCAATAAGAACGCCCGCCTCCATAAGAAGCTGATAACTGCCAACACCGAGGAGCGAAACATGCGGATCCGTTACTACACCCTTCCCCTTTCACTGATCGCCACATTGCCCCTGGCAGCCGTGGCCGCGGAAGACAAACCTGAAGGGTTTATCGAAGGCAGCAGCGTGAACGTGCTGGCGCGCAATTTTTACTTCAACCGCGATGACCGCAAGGGCCAATCCAGCCCCACCGGTAACGGCTATTCCGAAGCCTGGGCCCAGGGACTGATCGGTAAATTCGAATCCGGCTTCACCCAAGGCACCGTAGGCTTTGGCCTGGACGCCTTCGCCATGGTCGGCGTGAAGCTCGACTCGGGCACCGGCCGCAGCGGCGGCAAGGGTTCGTTCGGCGTGCTGCCGGTGGACAGCAACAACCATCCCGAAGACAACTACAGCAAGGTCGGCGGCGCGGCGAAACTGCGGGTATTGGACACGGTGATCAAGGCCGGCGACGTGTTCCCGCTGACCCCCGTGGTGGCCTACGGCGATTCGCGGGTGTTGCCGGAAAGCTTCCGTGGCGTGACGTTGCAGAACACCAGCCTGGAAGGCCTGACCTTGCAGGGCGGGCGTCTGAGCGGCATGAGCCAGCCCAACGAAAGCGGCATGAACAAGGGCTTTGCGACGTTTTATGCAGGCCCCGTGGACTCGCCCTGGATCGGCTATGCCGGTGGTGATTACCAACTCAACAAACACCTCAGCCTGAGCCTGTACAGCAGCCGCCTGAAGGACGCCTGGGACCAGTACTACGTCGGCAGCGCCGCCAGTTACCCGCTGAACGAAGACGTCTCGCTGTTCGGCGACATCAACTACTACAAGGCCGTGGACGAAGGCAAAAAGCTGCTGGGTGAATTCGATAACAGCATCTGGAGCGCCCGGCTCGGCGTGAAGGTGGGTGCCCACAGCCTGGCTGTGTCGCACCAGCGCAACAACGGCGATGACGACTTCGATTACCTGCGTCAGTCGGACTCGATCTTCCTCAACAACTCGATCCAGTACAGCGACTTCAACTCGCCCAAGGAGCGCTCGTGGATGCTGCGCTACGACCTGGACATGCAGCCATTCGGCATTCCCGGCCTGTCGTTCATGACCCGCTACGGCAAGGGCACCGGCGCCGACTACAGCAACGCCAACGCAGTGTATATGCGCCGCGATGCCGCCGGCGATCCGCTCACCGACCAACGCCGTTGGGAGCGGGATATCGAAGCCAAGTACGTGGTGCAAAGCGGCAACTTGAAGGACTTATCGCTGCGGCTGCGCCAGGCCACCGTGCGCTCGAGTTCATTCGAGTCCGACCTTGAAGAAGTCCGCGTCATTATCGAATACCCACTGGCGGTGCTTTAAGACGCGCTTACATTCACTTGCCGATGCCCTACATCTCTTCACAGGTTGAAGTCTGTCAGAACTGTAATATCGGCCTCACCTTCTCGTTAAGTTGCACTTTTTATACTGCGCATCGAACACCTCTCATCTCTGCGGCTTTTGTGTAGCTCCTTTGGAACAGAGATGAATTTTATACGCCCCAGCCGGGGCGTTTTTTTTGCGTGCCCGGTCAGTGACGAATCGTCGCACCGGCCTGACGCGGCTTGACCCTAAAGCTACTCCAGGCTTCAGAGTTTTCCTACAGCCTATTCAAGCCTCTATGAGGCCATCTCCTTTCGTTTTCCTTGAAGGTAAATCCCCATGCGTATCCTTGTGGTTGAGGACGAGCAGAAAACCGCCGATTACTTGCAGCAAGGCCTGACCGAAAGTGGCTACGTCGTCGATTGCGCCGCCAGCGGCATCGACGGCCTGCACCTGGCCCGGCAGCACACCTACGAACTGGTGATCCTCGACGTGAACCTGCCCAACACCGACGGCTGGGAGGTACTGGAACAACTGCGCCGGGACGGCAACCAGCGCGTGATGATGCTGACCGCGCGTGGCCGCCTGGCCGACAAGATCAAGGGCCTGGACATGGGCGCCGACGATTACCTGGTCAAACCCTTCGAGTTCCCCGAGCTGCTGGCCCGTGTGCGCACCTTGCTGCGCCGCAGCGAACATATCCCGCTGCCGGATGTGCTGCGCGTCGCGGACCTGGAGCTGGACCCGCGTCGCCATCGCGCCTATCGCGGCAGCCGGCGCATCGACCTGACCACCAAGGAGTTCGCCCTGCTGCACGTGTTGATGCGCCAGGCCGGCGAGGTAATGACCCGCACGCAGATCATCTCGCTGGTGTGGGACATGAACTTCGACTGCGACACCAACGTGGTCGAGGTCTCCATCAGCCGCCTGCGGGGCAAGGTCGATGACCAGAGCGAGGTCAAATTGATCCACACCATTCGCGGCGTGGGTTATGTGCTGGAGGCGCGCCAATGAGGACCAGCAGCCTGTCGATGCGCCTGGGGCTGACGGTCAGCCTCATGGGCGCCGGGCTGGTGGTGCTGCTGGCGACCCTGGCCTACCTGGCCTTGACCCATGAGCTGGAAAAGCTCGCGCGCAAAGGCCTGGAAAGCAAGATGGAACAGCTCCAGCACAGCCTCGCGCTGGGCCTGGACACCCACGCAATCAAAGCCCGCCCCCACTCGTTGCTGGACCTGGTGATGGGCCACGACAATTTCTACCTGACCATCGTCGGTACCGCACCCGATAACGCGGTGCTGCTCAGTGTCGGTGCCAAACCCCAGGAACCGTTGCTGACCGACTTTTCCCCCCGGGAAACCCTCGGTTACCTCAACTGGCAAGACCAGGACGGCAACCAGGTACTCAGCGCCTCCAGCCTGATGCGCCTGGCCAGCGGCGAGCGCGTACGGGTGTTGCTGTCGCTGGACCGCAGGGATGACCAGGCGCTGCTCAGTGCCTACCTGCGCGCTACCCTCATCGCCCTGCCGATGCTGTTGATCCTGATTGGCATGGGCGCCTGGTGGCTGGTGCAGCGTGGGTTGGAACCGTTGAAGCAGTTCAGCCATGTCGCGGCCCAGGTAACGACCCAGGACCTGACCCACCGTTTATCCATCGACAACCTGCCCCAGGAGCTGGGCGAGTTGGCGCAAAGCATCAACGTAATGCTGCGTCGCCTGGACGCCGGTGTGCAGCAGCTGTCGCAGTTCTCCGACGACCTCGCCCACGAACTGCGCGCGCCGCTGACCAACCTGATGGGCAAGGCCCAGGTGACCCTGTCCCGCGAACGGCCCTCGGAGGAGTACAAGGCGGGGCTGGAATCCTGCACCGAGGAAATGGAACGCCTGTCGCGCATCGTCTCCGACATGCTGTTCCTGGCCCAGGTCAGCCATCCGGCGGCGCGGGCCGGGTTTGGCCCGGTGTCATTGGGTGAAGAAGCACAACGGGTGATGGCGCTGTTCGCCCTCAGCGCCGAAGACAAACACGTGACCCTCAGCCTGCGCGGCGACGCCTGGGTGACGGGCGATCGCCTGATGATCCAGCGGGCGATTTCCAACCTGCTGTCCAATGCCATCCGCCATACGCCCGAAGGCTCCAGCGTGCTGCTGCTGGTGGAGACCTACGACCAGAGCGTGGCGTTGTCGGTGGGCAACCCCGGGCGCGGCATCGAAGCGCACCACCTGCCGCATCTGTTCGAACGTTTCTACCGCGCCGACAGCAGCCGTACCCGCGCCGAAGGTGGCACGGGGCTGGGGCTGGCCATTGTGCAGTCGATCATGCAGCTGCATCAGGGGCACGCCGACGTCAGCAGCCAGCCAGGCCGGTTTACACGGTTCAGCCTGGTGTTTCCTCTTCCTTGCGATGGGCCCACTGGTACAACGCCGGCAGCACCAGCAAGGTCAGCAAGGTAGAAGAAATGATCCCGCCGATCACCACCGTCGCCAACGGACGCTGCACTTCGGCGCCGGTGCCGGTGGCCAGGGCCATGGGGATAAACCCCAGGGAGGCCACCAGTGCGGTCATCAATACCGGACGCAGGCGGGTCAGCGCGCCCTCGTGGATAGCCACCGACAGCGAACGCCCTTCCTCGCGCAGGTTGCGGATGAAGGCAATCATCACCAGGCCGTTGAGCACCGCCACGCCGGACAAGGCGATAAAGCCCACGCCTGCCGAGATCGACAATGGAATATCGCGCAGCCACAGCGCCATGATCCCGCCGGTCAACGCGAACGGAATCCCAGTAAACACCAGCAGCCCGTCCTTGAGGTTGTTGAACATCATGAACAGCAACCCGAACACCAGCAGCAACGCCACCGGCACAACGATCTGCAAACGCTCGGCGGCTTCCTTCAACTGTTCGAACTGGCCGCCCCAGGTGGTCCAGTAACCCGCTGGCACTTTCACTTGCGCCGTGAGTGCAGCCTCGGCCTCTTCCACGAACGACCCCATATCCCGGCCGCGCACGTTGGCACTGACGATCACCAGGCGCTTGCCGTTCTCGCGGCTGATCTGGTTCGGGCCGAGCACCAGGTCCAGGCTGGCGACCTGGGACAACGCAATGAACCCCAACTGCCCCGCCGCACTCCCGGCCAGCGCCGGCACTGGAATCAACAGCCGCGACAAGCCGTCGATATCAGTACGCAGTGCGTCGGACAAGCGCACGACCATGTCGAAACGCCGGTCACCTTCATACAGGGTACCGGCCTGACGCCCACCGACGGCGACGGCAATGGTGTCCTGTACATCGCCGACATTCAGGCCAAAGCGCGCGGCTTTGTCACGGTCGATATTGATGGTCAGCACCGGCAGGCCGGACGTCTGTTCGACCTTCACTTCCGAAGCGCCATCGAGGCCTTGCAGGGTCTCGGCAATGTCTGCGGCGGTGGTGTTGAGCACCGCCATGTCGTCGCCGAATACCTTCACCGCCACATCACTGCGCACCCCGGAAATCAGCTCGTTGAAACGCAGCTGGATCGGTTGCGACAGCTCGTACGCACTGCCCGGCACAATCGCACTGGCGCGCTGGATATCGGCGATCAGGGTTTCGCGGGATTTGTTCGGATCCGGCCATTGCGCCTTCGGTTTGAGCATCACGTAGCTGTCGGAAATATTCGGCGGCATCGGGTCGGAGGCGATTTCCGCCGTGCCGGTACGTGCAAATACCCGCTCGATTTCCGGCACCTGGGCCATCAAGGTTTTTTCCAGTTGCTGCTGCATCTGCACCGATTGCGTCAGGCTGGTGCCGGGCACGCGCAGGGCCTGTTGGGCGAAGTCGCCCTCGCTGAGACTGGGGATAAACTCACTGCCCATGCGGCTGGCCACCACGCCCGACGCAACAATGGTCAGCACGGCCAAGCCGAACACCAGTGGCCGGCGCGCCATCACCCAATCCAGCACCGGCCCATAGGCCCGGCGCGCGGTACGCATCACCAGGTTTTCTTCTTCCTTGACCTTGCCGGTCACGAACAGCGCAATCGCCGCAGGCACGAAGGTCACCGACAAAATCATCGCCCCCAACAACGCGATCACCACGGTGAATGCCATGGGGTGGAACATCTTCCCGGCCACCCCGGTAAGGGCGAAGATCGGCAGGTACACGACCATGATGATCAGTTGCCCGAAGATCAGCGCACGCCGCGCTTCCTTGGCCGCCGCGAACACCTCGTGCAGGCGCTCGCTGCGGGTCAGCAGGCGGCCATGGCGCTGCTGCGCATGGGCCAGGCGGCGGATGGCGTTCTCGACGATCACCACCGCGCCGTCGACGATAATGCCGAAGTCCAGCGCGCCGAGGCTCATCAGGTTGGCGCTGACTTTGTGGGTGAACATGCCGGTAAAGGTGAACAACATCGCCAGGGGAATCACCATCGCGGTGATCAGCGCCGCGCGGATATTGCCCAGGAACAGGAACAGCACCGCGACCACCAGCAGCGCACCCTCGAAGAGATTTTTCTTCACCGTGGCAATAGCTTTTTCGACGAGGTTGGTGCGGTCGTAGACGGTCACCGCCACCACGCCTTCGGGCAGCGAACGGTTGATTTGTTCGAGCCTGGAAGCCACCGCCTGGGACACCGTGCGGCTGTTTTCTCCGATCAACATAAACACCGTGCCCAGCACCACTTCGCGGCCGTTTTCCGTGGCGGCGCCGGTACGCAGCTCACGACCGATCTCGACCTGGGCGACATTGCGCACGCGGATCGGCGTGCCGTCGGACGTGGTAATGACGATATTGGCGATGTCGTCGATGGACGCCACCTGCCCCGGCGCGCGGATCAACAGCTGCTCGCCGCTGCGCTCGATGTAGCCCGCTCCGACGTTGGCGTTGTTACGCTCCAGCGCCGTGACCAGATCGTTCAAGGTCAGGTTATAGGCCGCCAGGCGCTTGGGGTCGGGGGCGATCTGGTATTCCTTGGCGAAGCCGCCGATGGTGTTGATCTCGGCCACACCAGGCACGTTGCGCAGTTGCGGCTTGATGATCCAGTCCTGGATCACCCGCAGGTCGGTCGGCGTGTAGGGCGTGCCGTCGTCCTTGCGTGCGCCCTCTTCGGCCTCCACGGTCCACAGGAAAATTTCCCCGAGGCCGGTGGAAATCGGCCCCATCGCCGTTTCAATCCCCACAGGCAATTGCTCGCGAGCCACTTGCAGGCGCTCGTTGACTAACTGGCGGGCGAAGAACAGGTCGGTGCCGTCCTTGAAGATCACCGTCACCTGGGACAAGCCGGAGCGTGACAGCGAACGGGTCTGCTGCAGCCCCGGCAAGCCGGCCATCGCGGTTTCGATGGGAAAGGTAATGCGCTGCTCGGTCTCAAGCGGCGAAAAACCGGCCGCCGCCGAGTTGATCTGCACCTGCACATTGGTGATGTCGGGCACCGCGTCGATGGGCAGTTTCTGATAGCTGGCGATGCCGACACCGGCCATCAACAGCACCGCCAGCAGCACGATGATGCGCTGCTCGATGGCGAATTGGATAAGGCGCTCAAACATGGGAAATCACTCGCAGGATCAATGGGCGTGCTCGGCCGAGCCCTTGCCCAATTCGGACTTGAGGATGAAGCTGCCGGTGGTGGCCACCTGGGCTCCGGCCTCCAGGCCCTGGCGCACTTCGACGTAGCCGTTTTCACTGGCGCCAAGCTCAAGATGGCGGGTGATAAAACCGTCTGGGGTGCGTACGAATACCGATGGTTTTTCCTCGACGGTCTGGATCGCCGTTTGCGGCACGGTGACCTTGGCCTGGTAAGTGTCGGTGGCCAGTTGCACGGTGACGAACAGTCCTGGGCGCCAGGCGTCGTCGGGGTTGGGCACCGTCACACGTACGGTGGCGGTGCGCGTTTGCTCGCCGAGCAAATTGCCGACATAGGCCACGGTGCCCAGCACGTCGGTGCCCATTTCCGTGGAACTGACTTTCACCGGTTTGCCGAGCCGGACCTTGTTCAAATCCTTGGGAAATACGCCGAAGGTGACCCACACCTGGGACAGGTCAGACAGCGTGAAGGCGTTACTGGTCTCGCTCACCACCTCGCCGACACCGAGGTGCTTTTCCACCACCACGCCCGCGAACGGCGCACGCAGTTCGTAACGATTGCCGCCGGCCAGCACGGTGTTGCCGCTGAGCGCGGTCATCTTTTGGCGGGCATTGTTCAGCGCGATTTCGGCTTCTTGCAGGGTTTGGCGCGCCAGCAGGTAATCCTGCTCGGCGGAAATCTTGTCCTGCCACAGCTGGCGTTCACGTTGGAAGGTAATACGCGCCAGTTCAACCCGACGCTCGCTGGCCGCCAGCTCACTGCGCTGGTCGGAAATCTGCTGGCTGGCGATCACCGCCAGCAGCTCGCCCTTCTTCACCGCCTGGCCAAGATTGACCTTCACCGACTCCACCACACCGGCCGCGCGCGGGACGATATGCGAGGTGCGGTCTTCATCGAAACGCACCTCCCCCGGCAGCGTCAGCAATGTGCTGATCGACCGGGGTTGGGCCTCGGCGAGCTCGATGCCGGCGGCCTGGATTTGTTGTTCAGTCAGCTCGAGGGTGCCTTCTTCTTCCTCGGCGTTGGCCACGCCGGACAGCATCAGGCCCAAGGCGACGGCAAGCGCCACGCCGTGTCGTTTGTTCATAAGGCACTCCAGAAAAAATCAAAACCGGGCGAGGTCGCCGTAAATCCGTTCGATGCGCAGCCAGGCATCGGTGGCCTGGGCGGTGGCCGCAAGGTATTGGGTGCGCGCCGCGATCAGGGTGCGCTGGGCGTCGAGCACGTCGAGGAAGTTGAACTTGCCCATCTCGAAGCCGCGAGTGGCGCTGTCCACCGCGCTTTGGGCGGCGGGCAGGATCTGCTGGTTGAATGCGCGCACTTCGCTGTTCGCGGTTTGCCACAGGTCCAGGGCCTGGCGGGTTTCGGTACGCAGGCGCAATTCAGCAGCGTTGCGCAGGTCGCGGGCCTGATCGGCACGGCGCGTGGCGGCGAGCACATTGCCCTGGTTGCGGTTGAACAAGGGAATCGGCATCGACACGCCGACCAGGTTCACCCGCTCGCGCACACTGGCGTCGTACTGACTGCCGATGGACACATCCAGGTCGGGGATGCGCTGGGCTTTTTCCAGGCCCACGCGGGCTTCGTTCTGCACGATCTGCAGTTCGGCCAGGCGCAGTTCGGCGGTCTGTTCAAGGCGCGCCAACAGGTGCGTGGCGGACGGCAACGGCGGTGTGGAGTGGCTTGGCGTGGCGAGGGCCTGGAAGTCGGTCGCCGCGCTGCCGGTACTGGCGGCCAGGCGACGATAGGCGTCGGTGAGGCCCATGTGTGCGCGGTTGAGTTCGAGCCGGATTTCCGACAGCTGCACCTGGGCACGCGTGGCTTCCACCGGTGAGGATTTGCCGGCAGTCACGCGGCCGTTGGCGACCACTAGGCCGCGCTCGGCCAACGCCAGGGAGCGTTGCGCCAGGTCGAGACGTTCCTGGGCGCGCAGGGCGCCGTAATAGCCCTCGATCACCTCGGCGCGCAACGTATTGCGGCGCTGTTCCAAGGCCAGTGCGGCGGCGTCCTGGGCACGCGTCGCCACGTCAATGCGAGCACCGCGCTTGCCACCCAGTTCCAGGGTTTGGCTGAGCTTGAGGGTGGTGGTGCGCGTATCGCGACGTGTGTCTTCGGCATCCCAGGACGCCACCGGATTGGGGATCAACCCGGCCTGCTGGCGACCGCCCGCGGCGATCTCGATGTCCCATTGCGCAGCCGCCAGGTCAGGGTTGTTGGCGAAGGCAGTCTGCAGGGCGGCGTCGAGGGTGAGGGTTTGTGCCTGGGCAATGCTGGCGGCGCCCCACAACAGCGTCGCCCCCAGCAGCTTTCTAACGGAAATTGCCATAACGAGAGTTCCACGCCCATAAAGTAAAAGCCGGGAGAATGTAGCGGGCGCGACTTATCAGGGCGGTGGAGCAAAGATTACAAATCCGACAGCAATGGCTCTGGGGCGGGCGTTATCAGGTATGCTTTTGAGGCAGGAAACAAAAAGAAACAATTCTCCCAACCTGTTCGATAAGGAGTCTCGCCTTGGCGTTATCGACTGCCGCGTGGATGGTTCACGACACCCGTCTCATGCTCTGCGTACTGCTGGCCATCGCCAGCATCATCGTGCTGATCAGCGCGACCAAGTTGCCGCCGTTCCTGTCGATCCTGATCGGCACCTTTATCGCCGGGGTCGGCGCCGGGCTGCCAGCAGAAGAAGTGGCCAAGGCCTTCAGCAAGGGCGCCGGGGCGATCCTCGGTGAGGCCGGGATCATCATTGCCCTGGGCTCGATGCTGGGTGCGCTGATGGCGGAATCCGGCGCGGCCGACCGCATCGCCACCACCCTGCTCGGGCTGGGCAAGGGCAAGTCGTTGCCATGGGTGATGGCGCTGGTGGCGATGGTGATCGGCCTGCCGCTGTTCTTTGAAGTGGGCCTGGTGATGATGGTGCCGATCATCTTTGTGATGGCCAAACGTTCGAACCAGCCGCTGTTGAAAATCGCCATCCCGGCGCTGGCGGGCATGACCACCTTACACGCCCTGATGCCACCGCACCCGGGGCCGCTGATTGCGGTGGGCGCGTTGCACGCCGACCTGGGCCTGACCATGTTGCTGGGCTTTTGCCTGGCGGTGCCGGCGGTGATCCTCGCCGGGCCGCTCTATGGCAACTGGCTGTCCAGGCGCCTGCATGTGGATGAGCCGGCCGACATCGGCGCGCTGTTCAGCGCCCCGCCCAAGGCCCCGCGCCAGCCGAGCTTTGGCGTGTCATTGCTGATCATTCTGTTGCCGGTGATTCTGATGCTCGGCAGCACCCTGGCCAAAGTCGCGCTGCCAGCGGAAAGCAGCGTGGGCCTGACCCTGAAATTCCTCGGCGAACCGCTGATCGCCCTGGGCCTGGCAGTGATCGCCGCCGTGATCTGCCTGGGCTGGGCCGCCGGGATGCCGCGCGCTGAGGTCGGCAACACCCTGCGCAAGGCCCTCGCGCCCATCGCCGTGTTGCTGCTGACCATCGGCGCCGGCGGCGGCCTCAAGCAAACCCTGCTCGACGCCGGCGTCAGCCAGACCATCAGCAAAGTCGCCGAAGGCGCGCACATGCCGTACCTGCTGCTGGCCTGGTTGATCGCGGTGGCGCTGCGCCAGGCCACCGGCTCGGCCACGGTCGCCACCACCACGACCGCCGGCATCCTCGCACCGATGATGGCCGGGTTGGCGGCGACACAAAGCTCACTGGTGGCACTGGCGATCGGCGCCGGCTCGGTGTTCTTCTGCCACGTCAACGATGCGGGGTTCTGGATGGTGCGCGAGTACTTTGGCTTGCAGCTGAAACAGACGATTTGGGTGTGGTCGGTGTTGCAGACGATTGTTTCGGTGGTCGGGTTGGTCGGTACGCTGGTGCTGTGGCACTTCTTGACCTGATCTTCAGGCCGCCAAGGTGTGGCGCTTGCCAAACAGCGTCACACACCCCACCCCAACCGCGCCCATCACCACGCAATACCCCACGCAAATCCACGGGCTGGTCGGCATCAGCGCGATCAGCATCAGCGGCGTGGTACTTGCCCACAGTGCGTAAGCGATGTTGTAGGTGAAGGAAATGCCCGACACCCGCACCTGCGCCGGAAACAGGCCGACCATCACCGACGGCACCGCACCCACCACCCCGCAACTCAAGCCCGCCAGCGCGTACGCCGCGCCAAGCCAGATGCCGCCGCTGATCAGGCTTGCGTACAGCAGGAAAATACCCACCGGCAGCAGCAGGCTGTAGACCAGCACCGCGCGCCAGGCACCGATGCGGTCTACCAGCAGGCCGGCGAGGACGCAGCCGATATTCAGGAAGACAATGCCCAGGGCGCTCAAGGCAAAGGTGTGGCTGGGGCTCATGCCGAAGGTTTTCTGCATCATGGTCGGGGTGATGACCACCAGCACCACCACGGCGGACGTGAGCACGCAGGTGAGGATCATCGCCGGCAACAGTACGGCGCGATGGTCACGCAGTACGGTGCGCAGCGGCAGCTCGGCAGCGGCCTGGCGGCGGGCCTGCATTTCGAGGAAGACCGGGGTTTCGCTGAGCCAGCGCCGCAGCCACACGCCGATCACGCCGAACACACCGCCAAGCAGGAAGGGGAAGCGCCAGGCATAGTCGAGGATTTCGGTCGGGGTGAAGACCTGTGCCAGCAGCGTGGCAGTCAGCGCACCGAGCAGGTAGCCGAAGGTCAGGCCGGCTTGCAGGAAGCCCAGGGCATAACCACGATGGTTGCGCGGTGCGTGTTCGGCGACGAAAGTCCAGGCGCTGGGTACTTCACCGCCCACCGCCGCACCTTGCAGCACGCGCAGCACCAGCAGGATCAGCGGTGCGAAATAACCGATCTGTGCGTAGGTGGGCATGATCCCGATCAGCAGGCAGGGCAACGCCATCATCAGGATGCTCAGGCTGAACACACGCTTGCGCCCCAGGTGATCGGCGAAGTGCGCCATCAGGATGCCGCCCAGCGGACGCGCCAGGTAACCGGTGACGAAGATGCCGAAGCTTTGCAGCAGGCGCAGCCACTCGGGCATTTCCGGCGGGAAGAACAGTTGGCTGAGGGTCAGCGCAAAGAACACGAAGATAATGAAGTCGTAGATTTCCAAGGCGCCACCCAGGGCGGCCAGGCCCAGGGTTTTGTAGTCGGAGCGGGAAAAACGCTGCGCCTGTGGAACAGAGGTGGCAGTCATGTTGAGGCTCGGCAGACAAACAAAATGGCGTGCAGGTTATGAGCTGAGCCGGTTGATGGCAATCGCGGCAGATATATTTGTTTTCCTCATGGATCGATGAAGATAACTGCATTCCCATATCAATGGCCGTGGAGGAACATGCCGAAAAATTGCCGACACCATAATAACTACAAGAGGAAAGACTCGTGGCCGATGCTATCGAAGAAAGCCGCTATGCCCGCTTTGCCCTGCGCTGCTCGAACTTTGCCGAGCGCTGGTTCCCGGACTCCTGGGTGTTCGCCGCCCTCGCCGTGATTATCGTCGCCGTGGCGACCCTGGGCATGGGCGCCGCGCCGACCGAAGCCGCCAAGGCCTTTGGCGACGGGTTCTGGAGCCTGATCCCGTTCACCATGCAGATGGCCTTCGTGGTGATCGGTGGCTACGTGGTCGCCAGCTCGCCACCGGCGGTCAAGCTGATCGACCGCCTGGCACGCATCCCGAAGAACGGCCGCTCCGCCGTGGCGTGGGTCGCGTTGATCTCCATGGTGGCGTCATTGCTCAACTGGGGCCTGTCCCTGGTGTTCGGTGGCTTGCTGGTGCGTGCGCTGGCCCGTCGTACGGATTTGCGCATGGACTACCGTGCTGCGGGTGCGGCGGCCTATCTTGGGTTGGGCGCGGTGTGGGCGCTGGGGCTGTCGTCGTCAGCCGCACAATTGCAGGCCAACCCGGCCAGCTTGCCGCCGTCGATCCTGTCGATCACCGGGGTGATCCCGTTTACCGACACCATCTTCCTGTGGCAATCCGGTGTGCTGTTGCTGGCACTGATCGTGGTGTCGCTGATCATCGCCTACGCCACCGCGCCCGGCCCCAACAGCGCCCGTGACGCCAAGGCCTGTGGCGTCGACCCGGCCTTCAACCTGCCCAAGCTGCAACCACCGAGCCGCCCCGGCGAATGGTTGGAACACAGCCCGTTGCTGACCATTCTGCTGGCATTGCTGGCGGCGGGCTGGTTGTTCCATGAGTTCTCGACCAAGCCGGCGATCAGCGCGATTTCGGGGCTGAACACCTACAACTTCCTGTTCATCATGGTCGGCGCCCTGCTGCACTGGCGCCCGCGCAGCTTCCTCGATGCGGTGGCCCGTGCAGTGCCGACCACCACCGGGGTGTTGATCCAGTTCCCGCTGTACGGCTCGATTGCGGCGCTGATGACCGTGGTCAAGGGCGGCGACGGCCAGACCCTGGCGCACCATATCTCGACCTTCTTCACGTCCATAGCCTCCCACGACACGTATGCCCTGCTGATGGGCGTGTACTCGGCAGTGCTGGGCTTCTTTATTCCGTCAGGCGGCGGCAAGTGGATCATTGAGGCGCCTTATGTGATGCAAGTGGCCAATGACCTGCAGTACCACCTGGGCTGGGCGGTGCAGATCTACAACGCGGCCGAGGCGCTGCCGAACCTGATCAACCCGTTCTACATGCTGCCGTTGCTGGGAGTGCTGGGGTTGAAGGCGCGGGATTTGATCGGGTTTTCGTTTGTGCAGTTGCTGGTGCACACACCGTTGGTGCTGTTCCTGCTGTGGGCGCTGGGGACGACATTGAAGTATCTGCCGCCCGTCATGCCGTAGGATCAGTTGCAAGCCTCAAGCCTCAAGCCTCAAGCCTCAAGCTTGAAGCTTGAAGCTTGAAGCTTGAAGCTTGAAGCTTGAAGCTTGAAGCTTGAAGCTCATAGCTTGCAGCTGCCTTAATTCCGTCACATTGCATTGCTACCGTCCTGCGAAATATCTTGCAACATCTCGTCAGCAAGGACTCCCCGCAATGAGTGATGATCACGAAGACCGCCCTTCCCCCGATGCCATAGCCCAACCCCCGGTAGACACCGGCCGTCGGCGCTTCCTGGGGGGGGCGGCGGTTTTGGGGGTTGGCGCGACGTTGAGTGCCTGCGGCAATAGCAGTGAGGCACCCGGCAAGCCGGTGCCGCGGCCGCTCACGCCCCAGGAGCTGGACAAGGCATTGCACGACCAGGTGAAGACCGTGGTGGTGATCTATGCCGAGAACCGCAGTTTCAACAATCTGTTTGCGGACTTCCCAGGCGTTGAGAAACCGCTGTCGGGGCTTTCCGCCGCCGACACGCAACAGCGCGACCGCGACGGCAGCCTGTTGACCACCCTGCCCCCGGCCTGGGGCGGTGTGCTGCAAGTGGGCCCGCAAAGCGTGGACGGGGTGACTTACCCCAGCGAAGTGCAATTCCAGGAAAACCTGCCCAACGCCCCGTTCGCCCTCAAGGGCCCGAACGCCGAGGACCTGCCGTTGAGCCTGGTCACCCGCGACTTGTGGCACGTGTTCTACCAGAACCAGATGCAGATCAACGACGGCAAGAACGACGGTTTCGTCGCCTGGGCCGACGCTGGCGGCCTGGTCATGGGCCATTACGCCCAGAGCCGTTATTCCCTGCGCCTGTGGGATGTCGCCAAGGAGTTTGTGCTCTGCGATAACTTCTTCCAGGGCGCGTTTGGTGGCTCGTTCCTCAACCATCAATACCTGATCAGCGCCACCGCGCCGTTCTACCCGAATGCCGCGCAGTCGGTGGCCAAGGCGCAGATCGCCACGCTGCAAAGCGATGACCCCACCGACCCGCGTCTCAAGCCGCTGGATAAATCCCCGGCCAGCGCCATGACCGGCCCGCCGCAGTTCGGCCCCAGCGCGCTGACCCCGGACGGCTACGGTGTGAACACCCTGGCACCGCCGTATTGGCCGACCTGGATTCGTGACCCGGAAAACCCGGACTACGCAAAAGCCGACCTGCCCAACGTGCTGGTGCCGCAAACCCACGAACATATCGGCGACAAGTTGTCGAAAAAGAACGTCGACTGGGCGTGGTACGCCGGGGCGTGGCAGGCGACGCTGGATCAATTCAAGGATTCGGGCGGCATTCCGAAGATCCCTAACTTCCAGTACCACCACCAGCCGTTCAACTATTTCAAGCAGCAGGGCCCCGAGAACCGTGCCGAGCGTGACAAGCGCCTGCGCGATGGCGGTTTGGGCGATGAGGCGAGCACCAATAAGTTCTTCGCCGATGCCCAGGCCGGCAAGCTACCGGCGGTGAGTTTCTACAAGCCCCAGGGCAACCTGAATATGCACGCCGGTTACGCCGACGTGGCGTCGGGCGACCGCCATATCGTCCGCGCCTTGAAGGTGCTGCAGGAAAGCCCGCAGTGGAAAAACATGGTGGTGGTGGTGACCGTCGATGAAAACGGCGGCTGGTGGGATCACGTCGCCCCGCCCAAAGGCGACCGCTGGGGCCCAGGCACACGGGTTCCGGCGCTGGTGGTCTCGCCCTTCGCGCGCAAAGGCACCGTGGACCATACGGTGTACGACACCGCGTCGATCCTGCGCTTGATTACGCGGGTCTTCCAACTGGAGACCCTGGACGGGCTCAAGCAACGCGATGACGCCATGATTGCCCGCGGCCAGAAACCCATGGGGGATTTGAGCAACGCGTTGCAGTTCAGCATGTAGGACGCTTATCCAATAGCGACATGCCTGGCGATTTAGCACGCGGTTTTCCTGGCCAACCGCTACTGTGAGGAGGTGGGCTTTCACCCCGCGCAGACGGGCTTTCGCTGACAAGGAATCAAGTATGTTCAAACCGACCAGGTTGTCCTTCACCCTGGCCGCACTGATGGCCAGTGCGGTCGTACACGCCGACATCGAAGTACCGCTGGGCAGCACTCAACGGGTTACCCAGTTGTTCGCCTACCCCAATAACTGCAATGTGATCTGCTTTCGGCCATGGACGCTGGAGCAGACCGCCGAGCACTACCTGAACCAAAGCCTGCAGCGCGATGGCTACAGCCGAGCCAAGGTCAGCGTCAAGAACCATGAAGGGCAGCTCGCCGCGACCTTCAGCGGTGTACCCGACAGTTACGGCCAGCCCCTGACCGCGCTGCTCAATACCGCTGACCTGGCCTACCAGGGCGCAAGCAGACTCAACAGCGACGGCAAGTGGGCGTACAACTGGTACCTGTTCCTGCCACTGGGCATGGCCCTGGAAAACCGCAAGAGCATCGAGTTGCTGCATTTCCCGCCGGATTATTCGCTGACCCAGGCCCAGGATTACCTGGAGTCGGCCACCACCGACCGATGGGCCAGCCTGCTCACCGATAACGGCGTGCCGGCCACCGAAACCCCGGCCTACCAGACCATCATAGATATCGCCCCCATTGCCGCACCTTCCAATGCGGGCAAGGACCTGGAGAACGTCTACGGCTACTTCACCGACTACCAGACCCGCATGGTCAGCGAACTGAGCCTGCACCCCAACGGCTCGCTGCCAATGGTCGCGTTCGGCGCGCCGGTGCGCAGTTGGATCAAGCAGCAATACGGGCAAACCGTGGGTGTGCTGGGCCTGGCGCAGATCAGCCCTGCCGCGGGCAAGACCGTCTCGGTGCTGGGCGCCAACCACCCCAGCTACATCTGGTACGCGGCCAGCCCGGACACCTATGACGGTAACGAGCAGAAAGCCGATGAAGCCGGCTTGAAAGTGATGGGCCAGGACTTGAGCGCCGCCTGCTGGCAGGCCGGAATGGGTCAGAAACCCGCGAGCGATCCGAATGTGCTGCTCAAGGCCTGCATGAACACCTGGCAGGTCACGCGCAAAGAACAGACCTGCGAATTGTTCTACACCTCGGTGCGCAACCTGACCCCGGAACAGGCGAACGCCAAATGCGCCACGCCTTCGATCAAGACGCAGCTCAAGCAGCTGAAGAACGCAGCCCCCGCCCCCAGCATCACGGCGCCTGCGCTGTAGACAGCAAAAAAATCCGATTTCTACTGTCAAAGTTGACAGTAGCAATCGGCTCCACGTTCAGCGAGTCTTGAGCCGGGCCCATCCGCTGCAAGACTGGTAGTCAGCCACCACCCGCAGGTCGATGCAGCCTAACCAAGGAGAGTTATGAAAACTCAAGCCATGGACCAGGCTAAAACCGCTGTGAGTGATGGTTTGTACCCGTTCAAGACACTGCTCGTTGAACAGGGCTATCCCTCGGCCAAACACTTTAAGGTTGAGCGCGACGGCGGCGTCAGGGCTCGCGTGGATTTTGACGGCCGCGTGCGCATTGCCCGGGTGTCCGGTTACGCCGTGAACGAGCGCCGCCCACGTACGCTGCAGCTGTCGGCCCGCATCCACCTGTATGACAGCTGGTTCTGCGGCCTGCTGCGACACTCCTGCAATCCGAATGTGTTTTTCGACACCACTTACCTGGAACTCTGGACCGTACAGCCCATCCTCGCCGGCGCCCCGCTGACCCTGGACTACGCCAGTACCGAGGACACCTTGTTCCGACAGTTCGCCTGCCAATGCGGCGAGCTGAACTGCCGGGGCTGGATCACCGGCAGCACAGAGTGTTTGAACGCCGAGGGCCAGGCGTTCATGACCCATTGGCGCGAACGCAAACGGCCTTAGGCTTCGCCCAGCGGACGCAGGCGATACTGCGGCGGCAGTTGCTCGAAGCCACTGATGGTGGTGTTCAAGCTCTTCCAACGGCCGTCCTTGATGCCGTAGATACAACCGTGGATCGACAGGCTCTGCCCACGGTGCCAGGCATTTTGCACAATGCTGGTGTGGCCGACGTTGGCCACCTGCTGGATCACGTTCAGCTCGCACATGCGGTCCACACGCTCCTCTTCGGTCGGCAGTTGGGCCAGCACGTCACGGTTTTCATAGTAGAGATCGCGGATGGTGCGCAGCCAGCCGTCGATCAGGCCGAACTGGCGGTCCTGCATCGACGCGCGCACGCCGCCGCAGCCATAGTGGCCGGTGACGAGGATATGTTTGACCTTGAGCACATCGACCGCGTACTGGATCACTGACAGGCAATTGAGGTCGGTGTGCAGCACCACGTTGGCCACGTTGCGGTGTACGAACAGATCACCGGGCAGCATGCCGACGATCTCGTTGGCCGGTACCCGGGCATCGGAACAACCGATCCACAGGTATTCGGGGGTCTGCTGGCGGGCGAGCTTGGCGAAGAATTCGGGATCTTCCTGTTTGATCGCATCCGCCCAGCGTTCGTTGTTATCAAGCAGGTCTTGTAGTTCGTTCATCAGGGAAAGCCTCAGGAATGATGCGCAGCTTTGACAGACGACCGCCCGTCCGGGTCACGCCGATCATAAAGATAGCCGGCGGCCAATTACTTGAATCTTGGGGGGCCATGCCTGTCCACACACTATAAGCCCCACAGTATGAGGATTGGCCATGACTGAATCACGACGTCCCTACGGCGCTACACAGCCCGAACCGATTGACGACAACGAAGATCGCATGGGCTCGATGCGCGAGCTGGATTTTGACGAAGACGAGCCGACGGCGGAGATCGGTGATGAAATACCTCGTGGCGAGCGCGAGCACCTGATCCCAAACGAGCGGGTGCGCGAGGCCGGACTGACCGGGGCTTCAACGGCTGATCATGAGTCGACCGATGATGATATGAGCCCGGAAACCCTGATCCATGAAGACGGTGCGCGGGATGCTCGGGAGGCGGGCGAAGACAACCCGGCGGATTTTGACCTGAGCATTGTCGATGAAGATGACATTGGCGGCGGCAATGGCCTGGATGAAGCGGAACTGGCTGATCTGGACCCGGTAGACGGAAACCGTTGACACTGCGCAAATCCAGATATGGGAGGGGCGGTGCGATGATTCGACCTGCCCCCTGCCACATTGGCTTGTGTGTTTAATCGACCAGGGTGCAGGCCATCACGACTGCATCCTCACGCCCCCCCACGGCTGGGTAATAGTCCCGACGACGCCCAATCTCGTTGAAGCCATAGCGCTCATACAGGCGGAACGCGCCGGTATTGCTGTCGCGCACTTCCAGGAAGCATTCCCGCGCGTTGGCGGCATAGGCGCGGGACATCAGGTGTTCCAGCAGTGCCAGGCCCAGGCCACGGCCCTGGTTTTCCGGCTTGACGGTGATGTTCAGCAAATGCGCTTCATCGAGGATGATCTGCACCACGCCGTGGCCTACCTGCTGCTCGCCTTCGAACATCAGCCAGATCTGGTACTTGCCCAGGCCGTCGAGAAAGATCCCGCGGGTCCAGGGGTGGCTGAATGCCGCGTATTCGATTTTCAGCACGGCGTCGAGGTCGGCCTCGGTCATCGGGCGGAAGGATAAAGCCTCACTCATCGGTTGTTTTCCAGCGCGCCATCAGCCGGCGCATGGCTTGCCAGACATCAGCCTTACGCTGTGGCTCTTCCATTAATAATTCCAGGCCCGGCAGGGCCCATACAGAACCCAGGCCCTCGACCTGCAGTTCGCGGTACCAGGCTTCGGCGTTCGCTTCACCGGCAAACCGTACGGCGGGCAGGCCGATCAGCCACAGGCACACGCAGGGTTCGTCCTCCAGGCGTGCCGAGACGAAGCCTTGCACGAAATCCCGCGCCGCTTCCGGGCCCTGGTCCATGGTGCCGCGTACCAGCAGCGGCCAACGGACCGGGTCGCCGACGATTTGCGGGCTGTCGGGCAGGCCGGCGGCGCGCAGCATGTCCTTGAGCAGCATGTAGGCGGGGTCGCGGGTCTGGAAGCGTTCGCCGGTGGGTAACTCCACCAATAGCAGGCAACGCCCGGCCCGCAATAACTGCAGGGCAAAGCGTGGCGGCGGCACCACTGGCGCCTTGGCAACCGGCGCAGCCGCTTCGGCCACCACGGGCTTGGCCATTGGCCCCGGGCGCGGCACCTCGACCTTGACGCGTTCAACCGCAGGACGAGCTTCCAGTACGGGTTTGACCACGGCCACCGGTGCAGCCGCCTCCTCCCCCGAAACCTCGAGCGCCTCATAGGGTTCAAGCGCCTCTAACAGCTCGGGCCGCGACGGGGCGGCGAACGGCAGTTCGGTGCGGGGCAGCCAGTTGACCACCTGCATGGCGGTCAAGTAAGCGCGACGTCGGGACTCGATAAGCACAGCTCGGCCACTTGTGGATAAGTAAAGAGCGGGGATTCTACCGCTGTTCGGTAACAATCGCCCACTGTGCACTGACCGGCTGTGGATAAATCCCGCGCCTGATGCAGTACAATCGCGACTTTTAATCGCCAACCAGCCGGCCATTCCCATGATCGAACCCAAGCGCGTCCTGCGCGCCCTCGCCGAACACTGGGCCTTACTTGAGCCACTGTGCGAACACTTCGACCAAGGCACCCTGAGCCTCGGCGAGCTGCGCGCACAACTGGCCGCCCAACAACTGGACAGCACGCCCCAGGACATCACCAGCCTGCTGGACGTGTGGATTCGCCTGGATATCCTGGTGCCTGTCGCCAAGAGCCCGAACCGTTTCGAGCTCAACGCGCAGATCCACGACTTCCTGGCTTATCTTCGCAAGGAGCACCGGCTTGGCCTGTGCCTGGAAATCGAAGCCTACCTGCGCCATCTGGAGCGCCTGGCCGGTTATATCCAGGATGCCTTCGACATCCGTGATGGTCACGACCTGGCCCGCCAACTGCGCCTGCTCGACATGCGCGTACGCGACGTACTGAAAAAACTCGCCAACGACGAACAGGCCCTCGCGGCCGTGGCCGACCGTGCCAAGACCAGCGACCGGCAGATCCCGTTGCGCCAGCGTTATGCTGAAGTTCTGGCGACCTGGGACGAGTACGTCGAACCGATGATCCAGTTGGTGAACGCCGACGGTGCCTTCGAACAAGGCGTGCGCAAGGTGGAAAACGTGCTGCTGCGCATGCTCACCGAGCAACAGCGCCTCGGCCACCTGGTGGACGACGACATGCTGCTGCGCACCCACGCGCGCATCCTCGAAATGCAGACCAGCGCCCAGTTGACCTTGCGGCATGCCCGCGAGCTGCTGTTGCCGCTGCGCGAAGAAGCGCGTCGGCACAACGCCGTGACCCGCGGTGCGGCGCTGGCGCTGTCGGCCATCCGCCGTAAGGGCCTGGACGCGGTGCCGCAGGCGGCGATGCCGATGTTTACCCGACCGCAAAGCACCTTCCTCGGCAGTGCCAGCCAGGTCGAGGCCTATGTGTATGCCCTGGCGAACTTCGAGCCGAAACCGGCCCGGTTCCCCAAGGCGCACAAGTCCCACAAGGGCGAAGCCCAGCGCGCACCACGGACGGTCAAGGAAATGCTCGAGCGCTGCGAAGACGCACTGCCGATGCCGGACCTGATGACCTGGCTGCTGGAGCAGGAACCGGACGGTGCCACCGACGAATTGCTGTACTGGTTCTCGCGGCTCTCGCGGGAGAAACGCTTCAAGCGCGAGCGCCTGGAACGCCGCGACTACCACACACACGAGCACCAGGTCAGCCTGCGCTCATTCGCCCTGCTCCCGGCCGGCACCGACGCCGCCGAGCATTCTGCGAGTACACCTCATGCATCTTGATCTATCCGAACTGTCCCAGCTGGCGCCGATCTTTCGCGAGCTGTTCAAGGGTTACCACGTCAGCCGCCGCGACCCCGAGCTGTACACACAACTGTCGAACTTCCAGGACCAGTACCGCACGCTGTTCAAGGCCCTGGGCTTTGAGCTGGTGTGCGATACCCGTGGCTTCTACTACTTCGTGCCGGACTCCGCGATTGCCAGTGCGCAGGTCAACAAGACCGCCCAGCGCCTGGCGTTGTTCACCTTCATCATTGTCGAGCACCTGGCCGACCAGGGCCGCGACCCGATCGCCGTGCTCGACGGTGGCAGCCTCGGTCGCGATGAACTGCCGTCCCTGCTGGAAAAGTACCGCGACCTGTTTATCCAGGCCGAAGTGCAGACCCAGGAAGAACTCGAAGAAAAAATCATGCGCCGCATGACCCAGCTGGGTTTTGCCAGCGAAGACAACGGCATCTACCGCTTCCTGCCGCCGATGCACCGCTTCCTCGACGTGTGCCTGTCGGTGCAGCAAGACCGTGACCTCGCGGCCAGCGTGCACAGCGTGTTGCCGCTGCCGGCACCGGTGATCATCGACGAAGACAGCGATGAGAAGCTGCTGAAAACCGATGACCCGCTGGATTTGAGTGACTTCGCGGAAGAAAGCGAAGAAGACGCCCTGGCCCGTGCCATTGCCGAAGAACAGGAGACCGACGCATGAGTAAGGAACGCTACGGCATCCGCCGCTTCGCCCTATTGAACACCGCCGGCTACAGCTTGGGCTTGTTCCCGCTGGAAGAGCCGCTGTCAGTGTATGGCGCCAACAACCTGGGTAAATCCGCGTCGATCAACGCCTTGCAGTTCCCGATCCTGGCGCGCATGTCGGACATGAGTTTCGGCAAGTACACCCTGGAGCAATCGCGGCGCTTCTACTTCGCCACCGACACCAGCTACATCCTGGTGGAGGTGTCCCTGCCCCATGGCCCCCACGTAATCGGCGTGGTCGGGCGTGGCCCGGGCGGCGGTTTCGGGCACCAGTTCTTTGCCTACGCCGGCAAGCTGGACCTGGCCCACTATCAGAAAAACGACACCTGCCTGCGTCAGAAAGAGCTGTTCACCAACCTTGAGCGCGAAGGCCTGAAAGCCTACGAACTCAAGCCGGATGAACTGCGCCGTTTGCTGGTGGGTGGTCATACGTCGATCCCGCTTGACCTGACCCTGATCCCGCTGCGCTCCACCAGTGAGCAAAGCCTGAAAACCTTCCGCGCGTTGTTTATCAACCTGCTGCACATGCGCGAAATCACCGCGGCCAAGCTCAAGCAGCTGTTCCTGGATGCGTTCGAGCATAGCCTGCGTTCGGGTAGTGTGGATTACATCGCAGCGTGCGAAGAAGCCTTCCGCGACGTACGACGTATGGAGCAGGACTACAATTCCCTGGTCGCAGCCGGCCCGCTGGTGGAAGCCCTGGCCAACGGCGTTCGCCAGCGCGACGTCCTGCGCGGCAAGCTGCATCGCCTGTCGCCGCTGCTGGATTCGCTGCTCGGCACCTGGTCGGACTATGCCAGTGCGCGCAAGGAAGAGCTGACCATCCAGGCCGAGCACTACCGCAACGAGCAGGACGCACTGCAGAACGACCAGCGCGGCGGCACCCAGGAGCTGATGCGCCTGGAACGGGAAATCAGCGGTATCCAGCGTTGGCTGGGCGAGCTGTCGGTGCTCAAGCATCGCTTTGCCCTGGTGGATGACGTCAAGGTCCTGGAGCAGCAACTGCTGGCGGCCAAGGATGCTCACGATGAACTGGCGGGCGCCCTGGCGCAGTCGCGGCAGTTCAGCGCCGAGGATCTGGACGAGCGTCTGCGTGACCTGGAAAAACGCTTGAAGTCGGTCAAGCAGCAGCTTGATCACGCCGACAACAACAGCTATGCCAAGCTGCGCGAAGAGTTTTCGCAGCAGGACGTCGAGCGCCTGATGCGCCTGTTCAACAGCTCGTTGTTCAGCCTGCCATTGGGAGAACACGGCATCACCCTGGACGAGGACGGCCAGTGGGTCAAATCCCTGGAGCAGATCCTCGATGGCTTCAAGGGCGAGCGTTTTGAAGTGCCGGGGCTGTCCATCGACATCTCCCACATCGAACCACCGGCGCTGCAGGCCCTGGCGGATCGCGCGGCGTTGCGCGACCAAAAGGAACGCCTGGAGAAAGAACTCAAGCAGCTGAAAACCCAGCAAGCCGTGGCCTCCGACCGCGCGGCGAGCAAGACCCAGACCGAAGCGCTGTACCAGCAGGTGCTGGACGCGCAAAAGGCGCTGGAAGACTTCCGTCGCGCGCAAACCCTGAGTGCCGAAGAAGGCGAAAAACTGGAAAACCTGGCACAGATGGAAGCGGCCCAGGATGAATTGAAACGTTCCAGCGATGCGTTCACCGAACGCGTCCAGCAACTGTCCGCCAAGCTGCAACTGGTGGGCCGCCAGATCGGCGATATGGAAGCCAAGCAACGTACGCTGGATGACGCCTTGCGCCGCCGGCAGCTGTTGCCGGCCGACCTGCCGTTCGGCACGCCGTTCATGGACCCGGTCGATGACTCCATGGACAACCTGCTGCCGCTGCTCAATGACTATCAGGACAGCTGGCAGGGCTTGCTGCGTGCCGATGGGCAGATCGAGGCGTTGTACGCACAGGTACGCCTCAAGGGCGTGGCCAAGTTCGACAGCGAGGATGATGTAGAGCGTCGTCTGCAATTGTTGATCAACGCTTATGCGCACCGTACAGATGAGGCGCTGACACTGGGCAAGGCGCGCCGCGCGGCGGTCACCGATATCGCCCGGACCCTGCGCAATATCCGCAGCGACTACGACAGCCTGGAACACCAGCTGGCGCTGTTCAACCGCGAGATCAACAAGCGTCAGGTGTCCAACCTGCAGAGCTTCCGCATCGTGCTCGCGCCGAACAAGGAAGCCCTCAAGCATATCGACCAGATCATCCACAGTGCCGGCCAGTACGAAGAAGGCGAAACCCTGTCGGTGTTCGACCTCAGCCAAAGTGCCGAGCAGGACAACAAGAACGAAGAGGCCAAGGAATACCTGGCCCGCCTGGTGGCCGCCAACCATAACCAGTTGGGCCTCAAGGACCTGTTCGAGCTGGCCTTCGAGATCACCAAGGTGCACGGTCAGCCGGTGATCCACACCGACATCGATGGCGCAGCGTCCAACGGCACCACCATGACCATCAAGGCGCTGACCAACATGTACTTGTTGCTGCACTTGATGGACCGTGACCAGGCCGGGCGTGTGCGCTTGCCGTACTACCTCGACGAAGCAGCGGATATCGATGAGAAGAACCAGGCGGCGTTGCTGGAAACCAGTTTGCAGCTGGGCTTTGTGCCGATCCTCGCCAGTGTGAAGCCGCAGGTGTCTGCCCAGGTGGCAATCGACCTGGAAGGCGGCAGCGGGCCGAACGGGATCTACATCGATGAGGCGGACTGGAAGTACATCCGTCGCCATGATGTGGTGAAGGCAACAGTGAATGTGCAGGCGGATGAGCCGGAGCTGGATGAGGTCTGACGTTTTGCGCTGAAATGTAAAAAGGCCGCGATCCGATGGATCGCGGCCTTTTTTGTAGCTTTATTTGCCGAGTGGGATTTTCGGTGCCCAGGTCAGCCATTCCTCTTCGAATTTGTCGAACAGCGGGAAGGTTTGCTGCGGCCGCGCGGCGTTGCCCATGCGGTCGCCGTCTGGCGTGGCAAATGCGATACCGCCGGCCACAAGAGTCTCCAGGGACTCGGTGCGCACCGTCGCCCCCTTGAACAGGCCAAAGTCGAGGCCAAAGCCGCTGGTGTTCCAGAAGCGGCTGCCACTGCGTACCAGCGGTGCGTACTTGGGCTCGATGAGGATGTGGATCAGCACCCGATCGGCGGTCTGGCCCAACTCGTAGCCGGTCACTTTGCCCACGGTGACTTCACGGTAGGTCACCGGCACACCTTCCTTCAACGAGCCACGGCGTGCGGCGCTGAGTGTCAGGCTCAGGCCGGCCTCCTGGCGGACAGCTTCAGGGGGTTGGGCCAGTGCGACGAAGCTCTTTTGCGGACCGGCGTTTTTCGCAGCCGGCTGCACCTCGATGTATTGCCCGGTGACCAGGGTTTCCAGGTTGGAGGTTTTCATCAGGCCCAGCTCTGGCTTGACCACCCAGAACTGGCTGCCGACGCGCGCGATGCGATCCGCTACTTGGGTAATACGTGCGCTGAGCAACACCGATTGCATATCGGCACTGAGGTCTACGCTCTCGATCTTGCCCACATCCAGGCCTTTGAAACGTACCGGTGTGCCTGGACGCATACCGTCAGCACGCTCGACCTTGATGGTTACCAGGGTGCCATGCTGATTGGCCGCCTCACGGTCGGCAAACAAGCGGAATCGTGGAATGCGCTTTTTCAGTGGTACGTTCGGCTGCGGTGTTTCGAAGGCAATACCGCCGGCCATCAGGCTGGCCAGGGACTCACTCTTCACCTGGATACCACCGGTAAGGCCGCCGGTCAGGGTCACGCCGCTGGCATTCCAGAAACGTGTCGAACCGTTAACCAGGTTTTCGTATTCCTTCTCGATATGAACGCCGATCACCAGTTGCTTGTTCTTGCGCGAGAACTGGTAGCTCTGCACCGAGCCGACCTTGACCTGTTTGTAGAGGATTGGGCTGCCGACATCCAGGGAGCCGAGGTTGTCGGTGAACAGCACCATGTGCAGGCCTGGGGAACGCAGGTCCAGCGGCGGCGCCTTGGCGCGGGCGACGAATTCGCGTTGCGGGGCGCTGCCTTTGTCGCCAGGACGAATGGCGATGTAATTACCTTTGACCAGGGCTTCCAGGCCGGTAATACCAGCCAGCGAGATGGAAGGTTTGACCACCCAGAACTGGGTGTCCTGAACCAGGTAGTCTTCGGCCAAGGGGTCGAGGGTCAGCTCGGCGTTGGCGCTGGACAGGTCCGGGTCGATCTTCAAGGTTTTCAGGCTGCCCACCTGAATGCCTTTGTACATCACCGGTGTACGACCGGCCTGCAGGCCTTCGAAGTCCGTGAGCTTGACCTTGGCCTTGATACCGGCAGCGGCCGCATCGAAATCTTCGTACAGGCGGAACGGCAGGCTCGGATCGGTCGGCGGGCTGTCCTTGCGATTCTCCGGCGTGGCGAAGGCAATGCCGCCTGCGACGATGCTGGAGAGAGATTCGCTGCGCACCTTCACGCCGGAGAGATTGGCATCGATGCTGATGCCGCTGGCGTTCCAGAAACGGGTGTGTTTGCGCACAAGGTTGGCGTAGGTCGGCTCGATGTAGACCTTGATCTCGACGGTGCTCTGGTCCTCGGAGAGCAAGTAGCTTTTGACCTGGCCGACCTGTATCTGCTTATAGAACACCGGACTGCCACGGTTGAGCGAGCCAAGGCGGTCAGCCTTGATGGTCAGGTGCAGGCCAGGCTTGGCGTCGGACAAAGGCGGCTCTTCGGAGAGCGCCTTGAATTTGCGTGTGGGCTCACCGTCACCGGGGCTGGCGGCGATGTAGTTACCCGAGACCAGGGTTTCCAGGCCGGTGATACCGGCAAGGCTGACACTGGGCTTGACCAGCCAGAAACGCGTGTTGGTCTTGAGGTATTGCTCGACATCCTTGTTCATCTCGATGGTGGCAATCACCCCGCGATTATTGCCCTCGTCGTCAAGGGCAAGGGTCTTGACCTTACCCACGGACATGCCTTTGTAGACCACTTCGGTTTTGTTGGCCTGGATGCCTTCGCCGCTTTCAAAGCGCACCTGGATCTCAATACCCTGCTGGGAATAGGCACGCCACCCCAGCCAACCGCCGATGATCAAGGCAATCAGGGGAAGAACCCAAATGGCTGACCAGTTGGAGGCCGGGCGGGTTTTAGCTTTAGGCAAATCACTCATGGTCGTCGTCCGACTCCGTGTTATCCCAAATCAGTCGGGGATCAAAAGTTACTGCGGCAAGCATCGTAAGGATCACCACACTGGCGAACGCTGCGGCGCCGAGGTTGGCCTCGACGCTGGCAAGCCGTCCAAAGTTTACGACCGCCACCAGGATGGCGATCACGAAGATATCCAGCATGGACCAGCGGCCAATGAATTCGATAAAGCGGTACATGATAATGCGTTGCTGCGCGGAAAGCGGTTGGTGACGCTGAACCGAGAACAGTAAAAGGCCAATGCCCACCAGCTTGAACGTTGGCACCAGGATGCTGGCGATAAACACCACAGCCGCAATCGGGAACATGCCGTGCTGCACCAGTTGAATGACTCCGGCCATGATGGTGCTGGGCTCGCCTTGGCCAAGAGAGTTGACGGTCATGATCGGCAACAGGTTGGCGGGGATATACAGAATGGCCGCCGTGATCAGCAGGGCCCAGGTACGGGTGAGGCTGTTGGGGCGACGGGCATGGATCAGCGCACCGCATCGGGTGCAGGTTTGCTCATCGGTATCAGGCTCTTGTTTGTTCAGCTCGTGGCATTCAGTACAAATCAGAATGCCCGCATCAATCGCCCGCATGATCATCTTCCCCTGACAGTGCTTGCCAGATCTGGTGCGGCGACATCACCACCTCAAGCAGAACCTGAACCATTAATAGGCTGACAAAGCAGGCCAGACCCAGGCCGATGGTGATTGAGGCCATGTCGGCGAGTTTCACGATCGCCACCAGTACGCCCATCAAGTAGACCTCCAACATTCCCCAATCTTTCATATGATGGTAGATGCGGTACAGCAGCAGGCCGTAACTACGGCCGATCTTCCAACGAATACTGAGCAGCACCGCCAGCTGGCAAAGCAGCTTGAGCAGCGGAATACCCATGCTGCATAGGAACACCACGGCGGCGACGCCTTGCATCCCGGTATCGAATAGACCGACTACGCCACTCCACACAGTGTCCTCTGAGGACTGCCCGAGCAGATTGAGCTGCATGATGGGCAGAAAGTTCGCCGGGACGTACAGCAACAGCGCGGCGAGTACCAGGGCGAGGCTGCGCTCAACGACATTATGGCGGTGAGCGTAGAGTTCATAACCGCAACGCGGGCATTGGGCTTTTTCACCGAGGGCGAGCACGGGTTTACGCATCAGCAAGTCGCACTCATGGCATGCCACCAAGTTGTCCAGTGGTACATCCGACACCTCAAGGGCATCAACCGGATCCGGCATAGATAGGGCTCTGACTCTAAAAAAGGTTAGGTGCCTATTCTAGTGGTCTGGTTCAGAAATAACTGTGCAAATTTGTCGTGCGTCTTTCCACACTTTTCGACCGCCCAAAACAAAACCCCATCTGCTTTCGCAAATGGGGTTTCGGAATTTAATCTTGACGATGACCTACTCTCACATGGGGAAACCCCACACTACCATCGGCGATGCATCGTTTCACTGCTGAGTTCGGGATGGGATCAGGTGGTTCCAATGCTCTATGGTCGTCAAGAAATTCGGGTACTGAGTCGTGGCCAGCGGGCCTCGCTTCAGCAAATTGGGTATGTGACAGCTGTCGGTGTTTTGTGAAATCTCGAACTTTCGGTTCATTGCGTCTTCACACACCGCAATCTGGCCTTTCGACGCAAATTGCTTGGGTGTTATATGGTCAAGCCTCACGGGCAATTAGTATTGGTTAGCTCAACGCCTCACAGCGCTTACACACCCAACCTATCAACGTCGTAGTCTTCGACGGCCCTTCAGGGGACTCAAGGTCCCAGTGAGATCTCATCTTGAGGCTAGTTTCCCGCTTAGATGCTTTCAGCGGTTATCTATTCCGAACATAGCTACCCGGCAATGCCACTGGCGTGACAACCGGAACACCAGAGGTTCGTCCACTCCGGTCCTCTCGTACTAGGAGCAGCCCCTCTCAAATCTCAAACGTCCACGGCAGATAGGGACCGAACTGTCTCACGACGTTCTAAACCCAGCTCGCGTACCACTTTAAATGGCGAACAGCCATACCCTTGGGACCGGCTTCAGCCCCAGGATGTGATGAGCCGACATCGAGGTGCCAAACACCGCCGTCGATATGAACTCTTGGGCGGTATCAGCCTGTTATCCCCGGAGTACCTTTTATCCGTTGAGCGATGGCCCTTCCATACAGAACCACCGGATCACTAAGACCTACTTTCGTACCTGCTCGACGTGTCTGTCTCGCAGTCAAGCGCGCTTTTGCCTTTATACTCTACGACCGATTTCCGACCGGTCTGAGCGCACCTTCGTACTCCTCCGTTACTCTTTAGGAGGAGACCGCCCCAGTCAAACTACCCACCATACACTGTCCTCGATCCGGATAACGGACCTGAGTTAGAACCTCAAAGTTGCCAGGGTGGTATTTCAAGGTTGGCTCCACGCAGACTGGCGTCCACGCTTCAAAGCCTCCCACCTATCCTACACAAGCAAATTCAAAGTCCAGTGCAAAGCTATAGTAAAGGTTCACGGGGTCTTTCCGTCTAGCCGCGGATACACTGCATCTTCACAGCGATTTCAATTTCACTGAGTCTCGGGTGGAGACAGCGCCGCCATCGTTACGCCATTCGTGCAGGTCGGAACTTACCCGACAAGGAATTTCGCTACCTTAGGACCGTTATAGTTACGGCCGCCGTTTACCGGGGCTTCGATCAAGAGCTTCGCGTTAGCTAACCCCATCAATTAACCTTCCGGCACCGGGCAGGCGTCACACCCTATACGTCCACTTTCGTGTTTGCAGAGTGCTGTGTTTTTAATAAACAGTCGCAGCGGCCTGGTATCTTCGACCGGCATGGGCTTACGGAGCAAGTCCTTCACCCTCACCGGCGCACCTTCTCCCGAAGTTACGGTGCCATTTTGCCTAGTTCCTTCACCCGAGTTCTCTCAAGCGCCTTGGTATTCTCTACCCAACCACCTGTGTCGGTTTGGGGTACGGTTCCTGGTTACCTGAAGCTTAGAAGCTTTTCTTGGAAGCATGGCATCAACCACTTCGTTAACTAAAAGTTAACTCGTCATCAGCTCTCGGCCTTAGAATCCCGGATTTACCTAAGATTCCAGCCTACCACCTTAAACTTGGACAACCAACGCCAAGCTGGCCTAGCCTTCTCCGTCCCTCCATCGCAATAACCAGAAGTACAGGAATATTAACCTGTTTTCCATCGACTACGCTTTTCAGCCTCGCCTTAGGGACCGACTAACCCTGCGTCGATTAACGTTGCGCAGGAAACCTTGGTCTTTCGGCGTGGGTGTTTTTCACACCCATTATCGTTACTCATGTCAGCATTCGCACTTCTGATACCTCCAGCAAGCTTCTCAACTCACCTTCACAGGCTTACAGAACGCTCCTCTACCGCATCACTTACGTGATACCCGTAGCTTCGGTGTATGGTTTGAGCCCCGTTACATCTTCCGCGCAGGCCGACTCGACTAGTGAGCTATTACGCTTTCTTTAAAGGGTGGCTGCTTCTAAGCCAACCTCCTAGCTGTCTAAGCCTTCCCACATCGTTTCCCACTTAACCATAACTTTGGGACCTTAGCTGACGGTCTGGGTTGTTTCCCTTTTCACGACGGACGTTAGCACCCGCCGTGTGTCTCCCATGCTCGGCACTTGTAGGTATTCGGAGTTTGCATCGGTTTGGTAAGTCGGGATGACCCCCTAGCCGAAACAGTGCTCTACCCCCTACAGTGATACATGAGGCGCTACCTAAATAGCTTTCGAGGAGAACCAGCTATCTCCGAGCTTGATTAGCCTTTCACTCCGATCCACAGGTCATCCGCTAACTTTTCAACGGTAGTCGGTTCGGTCCTCCAGTTAGTGTTACCCAACCTTCAACCTGCCCATGGATAGATCGCCCGGTTTCGGGTCTATTCCCAGCGACTAGACGCCCTATTAAGACTCGCTTTCGCTACGCCTCCCCTATTCGGTTAAGCTCGCCACTGAAAATAAGTCGCTGACCCATTATACAAAAGGTACGCAGTCACCCAACAAAGTGGGCTCCCACTGCTTGTACGCATACGGTTTCAGGATCTATTTCACTCCCCTCTCCGGGGTTCTTTTCGCCTTTCCCTCACGGTACTAGTTCACTATCGGTCAGTCAGTAGTATTTAGCCTTGGAGGATGGTCCCCCCATATTCAGACAAAGTTTCTCGTGCTCCGTCCTACTCGATTTCATGACTAAGAGATTTTCGCGTACAGGGCTATCACCCACTATGGCCGCACTTTCCAGAGCGTTCCGCTAATCTCAAAGCCACTTAAGGGCTAGTCCCCGTTCGCTCGCCACTACTAAGGGAATCTCGGTTGATTTCTTTTCCTCAGGGTACTTAGATGTTTCAGTTCCCCTGGTTCGCCTCTTGCACCTATGTATTCAGTACAAGATAACCATCTTATGATGGCTGGGTTCCCCCATTCAGACATCTCCGGATCAAAGTCTGTTTGCCGACTCCCCGAAGCTTTTCGCAGGCTACCACGTCTTTCATCGCCTCTGACTGCCAAGGCATCCACCGTATGCGCTTCTTCACTTGACCATATAACCCCAAGCAATCTGGTTATACTGTGAAGACGACATTCGCCGAAAATTCGATCATACTCAATTAAGAGCCACTCACAAATTTTACCTTAGCCTGATCCGTTACCAGTGAAAGTAACGTTCAGTCTATCTTTCTATCACATACCCAAATTTTTAAAGAACGATCTAATCAAAGACTAGAAATCAACATTCACCATCATACTGATGGAATGCTCATTTCTAAGCTTTCATAACGCAGAAGCAGTAGTGGTGGAGCCAAACGGGATCGAACCGTTGACCTCCTGCGTGCAAGGCAGGCGCTCTCCCAGCTGAGCTATGGCCCCGTATTTCTACAGGCGTTTCCCACACAAAATTGGTGGGTCTGGGCAGATTCGAACTGCCGACCTCACCCTTATCAGGGGTGCGCTCTAACCAACTGAGCTACAGACCCAATTTCGGGCTGCTTCTTTATCGTCTTCTTCAATGAATCAAGCAATTCGTGTGGGAACTTATGGAGCAGCTGATGTCGTCGATTAAGGAGGTGATCCAGCCGCAGGTTCCCCTACGGCTACCTTGTTACGACTTCACCCCAGTCATGAATCACACCGTGGTAACCGTCCTCCCGAAGGTTAGACTAGCTACTTCTGGTGCAACCCACTCCCATGGTGTGACGGGCGGTGTGTACAAGGCCCGGGAACGTATTCACCGCGACATTCTGATTCGCGATTACTAGCGATTCCGACTTCACGCAGTCGAGTTGCAGACTGCGATCCGGACTACGATCGGTTTTCTGGGATTAGCTCCACCTCGCGGCTTGGCAACCCTCTGTACCGACCATTGTAGCACGTGTGTAGCCCAGGCCGTAAGGGCCATGATGACTTGACGTCATCCCCACCTTCCTCCGGTTTGTCACCGGCAGTCTCCTTAGAGTGCCCACCATGACGTGCTGGTAACTAAGGACAAGGGTTGCGCTCGTTACGGGACTTAACCCAACATCTCACGACACGAGCTGACGACAGCCATGCAGCACCTGTCTCAATGTTCCCGAAGGCACCAATCCATCTCTGGAAAGTTCATTGGATGTCAAGGCCTGGTAAGGTTCTTCGCGTTGCTTCGAATTAAACCACATGCTCCACCGCTTGTGCGGGCCCCCGTCAATTCATTTGAGTTTTAACCTTGCGGCCGTACTCCCCAGGCGGTCAACTTAATGCGTTAGCTGCGCCACTAAGAGCTCAAGGCTCCCAACGGCTAGTTGACATCGTTTACGGCGTGGACTACCAGGGTATCTAATCCTGTTTGCTCCCCACGCTTTCGCACCTCAGTGTCAGTATCAGTCCAGGTGGTCGCCTTCGCCACTGGTGTTCCTTCCTATATCTACGCATTTCACCGCTACACAGGAAATTCCACCACCCTCTACCATACTCTAGTCAGTCAGTTTTGAATGCAGTTCCCAGGTTGAGCCCGGGGATTTCACATCCAACTTAACAAACCACCTACGCGCGCTTTACGCCCAGTAATTCCGATTAACGCTTGCACCCTCTGTATTACCGCGGCTGCTGGCACAGAGTTAGCCGGTGCTTATTCTGTCGGTAACGTCAAAACCATCACGTATTAGGTAATGGCCCTTCCTCCCAACTTAAAGTGCTTTACAATCCGAAGACCTTCTTCACACACGCGGCATGGCTGGATCAGGCTTTCGCCCATTGTCCAATATTCCCCACTGCTGCCTCCCGTAGGAGTCTGGACCGTGTCTCAGTTCCAGTGTGACTGATCATCCTCTCAGACCAGTTACGGATCGTCGCCTTGGTGAGCCATTACCCCACCAACTAGCTAATCCGACCTAGGCTCATCTGATAGCGCAAGGCCCGAAGGTCCCCTGCTTTCTCCCGTAGGACGTATGCGGTATTAGCGTCCGTTTCCGAACGTTATCCCCCACTACCAGGCAGATTCCTAGGCATTACTCACCCGTCCGCCGCTCTCAAGAGAAGCAAGCTTCTCTCTACCGCTCGACTTGCATGTGTTAGGCCTGCCGCCAGCGTTCAATCTGAGCCATGATCAAACTCTTCAGTTCAAACATCTTTGGGTTTTTAAGAAACCCTAAACTTGGCTCAGCAATCGTTGGTTATTCTTTGATTTCTCGCGGAGTAACTTGTGATGCTGATAATCTTGTTGACTATCAGTCTGACTCCACAAGCACCCACACGAATTGCTTGATTCAGTTGTTAAAGAGCGGTTGGTTAAGAGCTTTCGTCTCAACCGAGGCGCGCATTCTACAGCAGCCTCATTTGCTGTCAAGTGATTATTTTCAGAAGCTTTCGAAGATTTCTTCAACAACTTCAACCACTTGCGCTTGCGATCTCTCGT